>CASDXO010000007.1 GCA_949285135.1 uncultured Phascolarctobacterium sp. | reverse complement strand
AGGGTACAACCTCAAAAAGAAAAATCCGGTGGTGATGGCTAAGGGGATCCACCTGTTCCCATCCCGAACACAGTAGTTAAGCCCTTAAACGTCGAAAGTACTTGGCTGGAAGCGGCCTGGGAGGATAGAAAGCTGCCGGTTTGAAGAAGAACAGCACCTGTTTTACAGGTGTTGTTCTTTTTTTATGTTGTATATTTTTATATTTTGGTATGATATATAATAAAGTTATTCGATATGGAAGGTGATAAACATGGCGACTGAAATACAGAAAATAAAGTTTATGCAGGCTGCGATACTGGAAGCAGAAAATAATATTATAACTAATGAAGGCGGTCCTTTTGGAGCGGTAATTGTCAGAGAGGGCATAATTATCGCCAGGGGACATAATGAAGTATTAAAGAATAATGATCCGACCTGCCATGCTGAAATTCAGGCTATCAGAGCTGCCTGCAAGGCTTTGGGAACTTTTGACTTAAATGGCTGCGAGCTGTATACTTCCTGCTATCCTTGTCCCATGTGTTTATCAGCAATTATTTGGGCAAATATTAAGACGGTATATTACGGTAATACAGCGGAGGACGCTGCTGCTATCGGCTTTAGAGATGATTTTATTTACGATTTTATTAAGAGTGATTGCAGTGATGAAAAAGTACTTGCATTGTACTCTTGTGACCGTGCTACAGCGCAGATAACTTTTAAAAAATTTGCTGAGAAAAAAGATAAGACTATTTATTGATTTTACTGAGAAAAGGTATAAAATTTTAGTATGAGCTTGTAAAAATACAAAGAAATTTTTACTGCTCAAACTGAATGTGAGGTGCGTAATATGAGTAAGGTTTTTGAACTTTTAAAAGAGTACGGGGTTTTTTATGTAGCTACTGTTAAAGATGGAATGCCTGCTGTACGTCCGTTTGGTGCTGTTATGGAATATAATGGCGAGCTTTATATTGCAACAGCTAATTTTAAAGATGTATATAAACAGCTTATTACCGAAAAAAATGTACAGCTGGCTGCAACTAAGGCTGGTACTTTAGACTGGCTGAGAATCAGTGGTATTGCCGAAGAAGTAAGTGAATTATCCATAAAAGAAAAAATGCTTCAGGAATGCCCTGTTTTGGTTAATATTTTTAAATCTGCGGATAATGAGGTCTTTGCTGTATTCCGTATCAAAGATATGCATGCAGTTTCTTATGCAGCGGGCAACTGTGAAGAATTAAAGTAATCTTGATTAAGCTGTATTTTGCTGTCAGATGCAGAATACAGCTTTTTTTAGACATCTATTGAGGGAAGAAATGATTTTTTGGATGTCAAAGAGACATATTTTTGTTATAATAAACTTATGCTGTAAAGGAGGCTGTGCTATGAAAATTGAATTTACTAAAATGCATGGTGCCGGTAATGACTATGTTTATGTAGATTGTACTAAAGGAGAATTACCTAATCCTGGTGCAATTTCCGAATATGTGAGTCACAGACGTTTCGGTATCGGCAGCGATGGATTGATTATGATCTGTCATTCTGATGTTGCTGATTTTAAAATGCGCATGTTCAATGCTGATGCTTCAGAAGGTAAAATGTGCGGTAATGGCGTTCGCTGCGTAGCAAAATTTGTTTATGATAAAGGTCTGACTGATAAGACGACGATAACTCTGGAAACTTTAGCCGGAATTAAAACTATTGACATGGTGGTCCAAGACGGTAAGGTAGTAGAGGCTAAAGTCGATATGGGTAAGCCTGTCTTCAAATGCACTGATATACCAATGATTAGTGACCATTTTATGTTTGTTGATCAGGGATTGGTACTGAGCGACAATTATGGTGAAGAAAAAGTTGTGTATAACGGGACTGCCATCTCTATGGGCAATCCGCATTTTGTAACCTTTGTTGAGGACGTGGACAGTCTTGATTTGGAAAAACTGGGACCACAGTTCGAGCATCATAAACTGTTCCCTGAAGGAGTTAATACTGAGTTTGTACAGGTAATTGATAAAAAAACAGTTAAATTCCGTGTCTGGGAACGTGGAAGTGGTGAAACCTGGGCTTGCGGTACAGGGGCCAGTGCTGTAGGTGTTGCCTGTGTACTGTTGGGCAATGCCGGGAAAAAAGGTGAAGAAATCACTGTTATTGCCAAAGGCGGCGTATTGAAGGTGACTTATGGCAAAGATGATCACGTAATTTTGCAGGGACCTGCTGTTACAGCTTTTGAAGGTGTTATTGACGTACCTGATGAGGTAATCAATAAATAAATTTTTTATATTTTATTTTATGGGGGTTAATACATGGCTTTTGTAAACGAGAATTATTGTAATCTGAAAGAAAGTTATTTGTTTGCGGATATTGCGCATAAGGTAAATGCTTATGCTCAGGTACATCCGGATAAGAAAATCATTCGTTTGGGCATTGGTGACGTGACACTGCCGCTGGCACCCTGCGTAGTAGAAGCAATGGAAAAGGCAGTGCAGGAAATGGGCGTAAAGGAAACCTTCCGCGGCTATGGTCCTGAACAGGGTTATGGTTTTCTGCATGATGCGCTGGTAAAATATTATGCTTCTTTCGGTGTAACATTAGCCAGCGATGAAATCTTCATTAGTGACGGCGCAAAAAGTGATTGTGGCAATATTACTGATATTTTCAGCAATGCCAATACTATTTTAATTCCTGATCCGGTTTATCCCGTATATCTGGATACTAATGTAATGTGCGGCCGCAATATCATCTATATGGAAGGCAAACCGGAAAATAATTTCCTGCCGATGCCGGATGATAGTGTTAAAGCGGATGTCATTTATCTTTGCTCTCCGAATAACCCGACTGGTGCTGCTTATACTAAAGAACAGTTAGAAGAATGGGTTGCTTACGCACTGAAAAATGATGCCGTAATTCTCTATGATGCTGCATATGAAGCATTTGTAACTGATCCTGCTATCCCTCGCAGTATCTTTGTTATTGAAGACGCTAAAAAGTGCGCTATCGAATTATGCTCACTGTCCAAAACTGCCGGCTTTACCGGTACACGCTGCGGCTATACAGTAGTACCTCATGCTCTGGTACGTAAGACTGCTGACGGCAAGGACATGGAGCTGAACAAGATGTGGCTGCGTCGTCAGACTACCAAGTTTAACGGTGTGCCTTATATCATCCAGCGTGGTGCAGAAGCTGTGTTCAGTGAAGAAGGCCAGAAGCAGTGCCGTGAAAATATTGCTTATTATCAGGAAAATGCCCGTATTATGATGGAAGGTTTTACTAAGAAAGGCATTAAATTCTATGGCGGCGTACATTCACCGTATATCTGGCTGCAATGCCCCAATGGTATGACTTCCTGGGAATTCTTTGATTTTCTGCTGGAAAAACTTGCCGTTGTCGGTACTCCCGGTGCAGGCTTTGGCAAGATGGGTGAAGGCTATTTCCGCCTGACTGCTTTTGGCAGCCGTGAAAATACTATTGAAGCTATGGAAAGAATAGTCAACGGTCTGTAAAAGATAAATAAATAAAATAAATCCGTATTTTACTGAGGAGTATTCCTGCGGTAAAATACGGATTTTTTATTTTGGCTGCAGCAGGTCGTCAAGTATCTGCAGCGCTTCTTTTAAATATTCGGAAACTTTTTTGTCTTCCACTCCTGCTATGTGAGCCCGGCAGTGATTCATGGGAATAAGAATTATTTCTGCGCGGCTGGAGGTAACGGCTGCTGCTATCTGCGGACTTATTTCGCCGTGCATGGCGTTAGCCATGACGATACCGGTAGGACCGATAATAATGTCTGCACGGGAACTGTTGAATATAGCTGCATTTTCGCCAGTTGCAGCAAAAGCGGGACTGCCTTTGAGCATATTAGCGGTTGCTGCGGAATTAGTTCCTACAGCAGCTATTTCGTGCTGCGGATAGGTTTTCACAAGTGTTTCTACTAAAGTACGACCTATGCCGCCTCCCTGTCCATCTAAAACTAATATAAACATGACTTTCACCTCGCTGATAGTTTTATTATACGTGGCCTGGCAGAGGCGGTCAAGAAATTATATCAGCCTTTAAAAGCGCAGACACAGAACATGGGAACGGAAATGGAAAATGCATCATATTCATTATAGATTGTGTCGTTAACGGTAAAATCTATGGATATATTTTTGCAGCCCAGTTCAGACAGTAATTTTTTATCCCATTGTGGGCGAGTATAGCAGCTTATAGGCAACATATGGTAGATATTATGACATTCTGCCAGAAGAGAAGGGTCAAGCGAAGCATGTGCGCTTGCAGCTGCTGTACTATGATGATTTTTGGCATATTCTGCATCATAATTCAGCAGCAGTCCGCCTTGCTTTAAAACACGCAGCCATTCAGTATAGGCCTTTTCCGGATGGGGCAGATTCCACATCAGATTACGGGTGATGACTACATCAAAGGTACTGTCAGGAAATGTTGTTTGTTCGGCATCCATGATATAAAAGTCTGCTTTTACGTGCTCGCTGGCAGCCAGCTGGCGGGCTGCAGTAATCATTTCCGGTGTAAGGTCGATGCCGGTCACATGATGCTGCAGGCGGCTGAGCAGAATGCTGAAAAAGCCTGCGCCGCAGCCTGTATCGAGGATGCGCAAAGGTTTATTGCTGACTGGAAGGCGACGGTTGATTTCCTGCTGCCAAAGCAGGGCTTTTTGGCTGTGCAGTTCATGCTGTCGCAGCTGAGAAAAATCAGCTGCACGTTTATGCCAGTAGTTTACGATATATTCTTTGGAATTTCTGTCAGGGGTGACAGTTGCAGGAGAAATATAGGTCATAGGATAGCACTCCGTTTCAGATAAATGTGAGTTCATGTGCTGCCTGCAGCAGCTGACGGGTTGAATGATGGTGCGGATTTTGCAGAATATCTGAGCATAGGCCTTCTTCTACGATACTGCCCTGTGACATTACCAGCAGGCGGTGACAGAAGCCTGCAGCAAGAGCGATATCGTGGGTAATAAATAATATGGTCGTTTGATATTGCTGCTGTAAGTGCAGCAGCAGGTTAAGAATTTGACGCTGTGTAAGAGTATCAAGGGCACTGGTTATTTCGTCGCAGATAAGCAGACGCGGGCGAATGCTTATTGCCCGGGCAATAGCTGCACGCTGAGCTTCGCCGCCGCTGAGCTGGTAAATGAACCTGTCGGCATAAGCCGTATCTAATCCTGTTTGCTGCAGTAAATGAGTAAGTTCTGTCTTTGCCTGAGCTTTGTTGTAACCATTGTGCAGCAATGGCTCCATAATAGCACTGCCAATAGTATGTGAAGGATGAAAAGCCGAAGCTGGCTCCTGAAAGATGTATTGAATCTGTCTGTAATAATTGCGTCTGTCAGACTGGCTGAAAAAATTAACTGGTCTTTCATCAAGGAGGACTGTGCCGCTGTCTGCGGGAGTAAGCCCTGTAAGCAGCCGGGCCAGCGTACTTTTACCGCTGCCGCTGATGCCTAAAAGCCCAACGATTTCACCCGCAGCAAGAGAAAAGTTTATCCTGTCTGCAGCCGCGAAACTGTGTCCATCTTTTTGATAATATTTGCAAAGATTGCTGACACGCAGAAACATGAAAAACCTCCTTTATAATCTGTAACAATCAGCGGCATTGAGCAGTTGCCGTGTGTATTCGGTCTGCGGTTGACGATACAGCTGCTTAGGTGTATTAATTTCTATGATGCTTCCCCGATGCAGGATAATAATATTATCGACTGCCTGCAACAAAAAGCCTGGATTGTGGGACGTAATTATCATGGACATATTACGTGTTTGTCGCAGGGACAGCAATAATTTTAACAGTTCAGCCTGAGCAACAACATCCAGTCCGGCGGTTGGCTCATCTGCCAGCAGCAGTTGCGGCTGCGGCAGGAGGCAGAGCGCAAGACAGATGCGCTGTTTTATCCCGCCGGAAAGCTGGTACGGATAGCTGTTAAGAATCTGCCGAGGATTATCAAGCTGCAGTCTGGCAAGCAAAGAAGCTGCTTTCTGGTCAGCTGCTTCTTTATCGCTGCGACTGTATGCTTGCAGCAGCAGATAGAAATGCTTTTTGATGGTATGCAAAGGAAACAGCGTATCGCCAGGCTGTTGCGGAAGCATGGTTATCTGGCTGCCACGTAATTTTTCATGCAGCTTTTTATGGATAATTTCGCTGCCATTCCAGCTGATGCTGCCTGATACCGTAGCTCCGGCAGGTAAAGAACAGGCCAGAGTTTTGAGCAGGGTTGTTTTGCCGTTGCCGCTGCCGCCAAGGATACCTATGCTTTGTCCGGCAGTTACGGAAAAGTTAATATCATGCAGTATTTGCTGGTCGTTATAGTTTACGGACAGATTTTTAACTGTTAATTGTAAAGACAACATAATTATTCCTTTGCAAGAGAAGCTGTAATTTCATAATAATCTGAGGGGTGGGCGGTAAGCCCATGAACATTATTTTTCATTATTAGAGACATTTTCAGATGAGCATAATAAATATAGGCATTATCTTCTGTTAAAAGCTGTGAAAGCTGATGAGCCAGCTGTGTACGTTTGGCAGGCTGTATTTCGCTGCGCAAAGTCTGCAGCAATGCTTCTGCCTGCGGGTTGCGGTAATGCCCGGAGTTATAGGCAGAGTTGGCAGGAACATGAGTAGTAAAATAATATTCCGGCTCACCTGTAGGTGCACTGACAAAAGCCTTGGCATAAATATCCCACTGACCGTTTTTTAGGAAGGCAGCATAGTTATCAGTTATATTGACCTCGGTTTTAATACCTATGTTTTTCAGATATTGCTGGGCTGCCTCTGCCAGCAGCGGCAGTTCCTGACGGGCAGGATATGTCAGCCAGCGCAGGGTAAGCGGCCTGCCGTCCTTATCAACGTAGCCATCGTTGTCGCTGTCACGCCAGCCAGCTTCGGATAGAAGGCGGCGGGCAGCAGCTATGTCATAGAATGATGGCTGCCAGGCAGTGCCGTAAGGCAGACTGGCCGGAAACGGACCGGATGCAGGTGTACCGTTGCCGTCAAGCAGTACTTTGCAAAATGCTTCCCTGTCAACTGCAAGTGCAACAGCAGCGCGGACACGGGCATCCTGCAATGCAGGTGAATCATAATTTAAGGCAGCCTGAAAAACTCGTGAAGTATCAGTGCTGCTGATTGTAAAGGAAGGGTTATCACGAAACAGTTTCAGACTGGCGTAAGAAAGACCCTGTGCAGCATCTATTTCACCACTTTGCAGTGCCATGGTGAGGGTATCACCGTCGGGTATGCTTTTTATAAGTATGGAAGCTGTCTTAACAGGGCCATCCCAGTAATTGGAGTTGCGCTGCAGCAGTATTTCCTGGGGGGTAACCCGTTGCGCGACAAAAGGACCGGTACCGGCAACAGGGCTGCCGTCCGATGTTTTGCTCTGCATATCTATGATGCAGGCGTAAGGGTCGCAAAGATAGTTGAGCAAGGCCGGCAGCGGTTCTGCAGTACGGATGATCAGTTCCTGCCCGGATGCAGTAATCCGGCTGATTTTCAGGTCTTCTGCGGCACGGTCATGAACAGAAATAAGATGTTCCAGACATTCTTTGGCAGCTTCTGCCGTAAGTTTACGGCCGCTGCTGAAATTGATATTATCGCGCAGCGTTATTTTACAGGTTTTGGCATCAAGATATTCATATTTTGTTGCAAGCCATGGCTGTGGCTGCATCTGGGTATCCAGTCGGAATAAAGTTTCGCCCACACCGTAACGGATGGCAGACCAGCCCTGATAATTTATATGAGGGTCGATGCCGGCATTGTCCATGGAAGTACCGTAGGCAGTGGTTCCATAACGAAAAATATCTTTTTGATCGGCAGTCTTGTTACTGCAGCCACCGATAAACAGCGCAGTGGTGAGTATGAAAAAAAGCAGTTTATACATATTTTGATTCCTTCATCAAATTATTTTGCTCCGGTTCCAGCAGGTCGTGAATGGCATTGCCAGAAAAGTTGCAGCAGCATACTGCTATGAATAAGGCCATCCCAGGAGCAAATACTGTCCAGGGTGCTGTCTGCAGCAGGCTGCGATTACTGCTGATCATTAATCCCCATTCAGCGCTGGGTGGCTGGGCACCAAGCCCGAGAAAGGAGAGCCCGGACAGTGTAAGCAGCATGGTACCCATGTTGGCAGCTGCCATGATAAGTGCCGGCTTGACAGCTATGGGCAGCAGATAGCACAGGAGGATTTCCGTATCACTGCAGCCGCTGAGTTTTGCTGCTTCCAGGTAAGGCGCCTGCCTTACGGAGATGGTCTGACGTCGTACAAGACGGGCATAAGGGGCCCAGGCAGAGCATAGCAGTGCAGCAGCGGCATTAAGCATCCCACTGCCTGCAATACCGGCAATAGCAAGCGCCAGTAGCAGTCCGGGAAAAGCCAGAATGACATTAGTAAGCTGCTGCAGTATTTTGTCAAAAAAGCTGCCCTGGTAATAACCGGCATATAAACCTGCTGCAGTACCGGACAGTGCAGCAGCTGCTGTTAAGAGCAGTGCTGTCAGAATAGAAACAGGAGCACCTGCAAGTAACCTGGAAAAAATGCAGCGTCCATAACGATCTGTACCGCAGGGATATTCACAGCCGGGAGGCAGCAGTGCATTCTGCAGCTGCTGCTGATAAGGGTCATGAAGAGTAAAGAAGCTGCCGGTAAGGCTTATCAGCAGTAATATCAGTAGCGGGAGAGCGGCAAACAGGTAGGAAGATTTTTTTGAAGCCATAGGTCACTCCTGTACAGAAAAGCTGTTTCTGGGATCAAGCAGACTGCAAAGCAGCTCGGCTGCCGTATTGATAATGGTGAAGATAAGTGTACTCCAGATAATACAGGCCTGCAGCAGAGGATAATCTTTCATCAAAATAGCCTGCACGGTAAGACTGCCGATGCCATTAATCATAAAAATGTTTTCAATGATAGCCGTACCTCCCAGCAGAGAGCCAAAGGACATGGCAATGACAGTTATCATATTCAGACTGACAGTATGCAGGATGTAATGCCTTAAAATAACAGTTTTGGAGATACCGCGCAGCAGAGCGCCGTAAATATACGGCTGCTGCATGGCCCGCAGTACTTCACCGCGAATGTAACGAGTATATTTGGCTGCTACCGGTATTGTCAAAGTAATAACCGGAAGGATAAAAGCAGGGAAACCGCCGGAATGATTAAGAATGGACGCAGTCTGGAAACGTACAGAAAAAAAGTAAATTAAAAGCAGCGCCAGCAAAAAGCAGGGGACGGAACTGCCGGCAAAGGAAAGCACTTGCAGCAGATAGTCTGCTTTTCTGTTATGGTGAAGAGCGCAGTAAATACCTGCCGGCAGAGCAAGGCACAATGCAGATGCAAGTGAGGCTGATGCCAGCAGCAGAGTGTTGGGAAGCCTGTCAAAAAATATAGCGCTTACTGGCTGCCCGGAAATATAGGAAGTGCCGGCGTCGCCCGTAAGCAGGACACCAAGCCAGGAAAAGTATTGTACTGGCAGCGGGCGGTCAAGTCCGAGTCGTGCACGTGTCTGCGTCAGGACAGCGTCTGATACGGCGCTGTGCTGGCGGTAAAGCATATCAGCTGCATCTTCACCGGAAAAATGCAGCAGCATAAAGGTAAGCAGAGTAACGCCCAGCAGTACAGGCAGCATGGAGAGGCACTGCTGCAGCAGACATTTTTTCATTTTTCCTCCTGACATAAAAAAAGCCATGAAAAATCAATATCCCGTACAGGGATGACTGAGCCTTCATAGCTAAGCAGAATTTATTATTTTACTGTGATTATCAGTTTGATAAAGCCGCTTCTGCGGCCGGTAACTGCTCTTGCAGTATATAATATTATATCATAGAAGATATATGCTTGAACAGATGCTTACATTTTAGCTACAATTGTGATATTTATGTAAGAATGCAAAGCTTTATGTTGCTTAATTAGTATAAAAAGCTTATAATTATGAGAAATCTTTAATTGTATTTAGGAGGATTTGATTATGAAGAAAATTGTGCTTATGCTGACCATGGTATTTATGCTGGCGTTCAGTGCTGTTTGCAGTGCCAGCAACGGTAAGGTGCTGGATGCCGAAGAGACAATCATCAATAAATTTTTGTCTGCTACCAAATATTCTGCCATAGCTTCGATGATGACGGAAGATATGCAGAAGGATTTCAACGAAGAAACCTTTAATAATTTCAGAGAACAACTGGATAAGAATTTTGGTAAATTAAATGAAAAACAGCTTTTCCTGGTAGAGAAAGGTAAAGATGTTGATGTGCTCAGATATCAGAGCAGCTTTGCACTGGTGCCGGAAGCTCAGTTTGTCTTCATGTTTAAAGTAGAAAATGAAAAACCCCTGCTGGCAAAATTTGCGCTTGCTTTGCCTCCCAAAGAAGACGCTGCTCAGGAACAGAAATAAGTTTTAACGGAATGTACGGCTGAGTCCGTACATTCTTTTTTATTGGGAAAAATTAACTGCAGCCTGTAAATCAGTACTCATTTATATGTTATAATAAAAAAATAATATTATTTTAGCTTTTAAGGCAATGAGGAGATATCATGGCAGATAAATTTTTGGTTATAGATGGCAGCAGTCTTATTCACAGAGCTTTTTTTGCTCTGCCGCCGCTGATGAATAAACGTGGCGTGCATACTGGTGCAGTATACGGGTTATGCAATATGCTGCTGCGGCTGCTGGAGGAAGTGCAGCCAAAGTATATGGCCGTAGCATTTGATAAATCACGTAAAACCTTTCGTACGGAAATGTATGCTGATTATAAAGGTCAGCGCAAGCCTACTCCCAGTGAGCTTTCTGAACAGTTTCCGCTGGCAGCTAAAGTTTTGGAGGCAATGAATATCCGGGTTCTGGAGCTGGATAATTACGAAGCAGATGATATTATCGGTACTTTTGCCGTGCACGCTCCGCAGGAGATAGAGGTCATCATCGTTACCGGCGACAGGGATGAACTGCAGCTGCTGGATAAACGTACCAGAGTGTTTTATACGAAGAAAGGCATCAGCGATATCAAGGTGTATGATGAAGCTGTCTTTACCGATGATTATGAAGGACTTGTACCGGTTCAGCTAATCGAGCTTAAAGGGCTGATGGGCGATACTTCCGATAATATTCCTGGTGTGCCGGGCGTGGGGCCAAAAACAGCGCTGAAGCTGATTAAGGAATACGGCAGTGTCGAAGGAGTATTGGAGAATATAGATAAAATCAGCGGTAAGGCGCTGAAATCCAGGCTCAGTGAAAACAAGGAACAGGCGCTGCTGTCAAAAAAACTGGCGACTATTTTTACGGATGTACCGGTTGAGCTTGATATGGCTGCTTATGAACTTGGCGGAATGCGTGAAGACGCCCGCGGGATTATGCAGGATTTGGAATTCAGAAATATGTATGAGCGTTTTGCTGCTGTGCTCAGTAATGATACTGGTGATTTTACCATGTTCGGAGAAGTTGTGGGCGGGAAGGCAGAACGCCACATTTTGCAGCAGCCGCAGGAGGCTTCTCTGCTGTTGGCGCAGATGAAAGGCAGTACGGTAAGTTTTTATGTTACCGGTGGAGGTTCGCTGCCAAATGAATATTTTACGAGTGCAGAAATATTCCATAACGGAACAGTGTACGTGCTTGAAGAGCGCAGCAGTTGCTGGCAGCAGTTTTATGACTGGCTTCAGGATGCAGAGCAGAAAAAAATTACCTGCAACAGCAAGGAAATCTATAAAATAGGACGCTGTATGCATCTTATGCCGCAGGGAATTGTCGGTGATGTAGCTCTGGCTGCTTATCTGGATGAACCGGGACACACGTCCTATGAATTAGAAGCATTGGCAGTAAGATATCTGGGTCAGAAATATGAAAATGAGAGTGAAGCCATTGCCCTGCTGTCTGAGTTGTTGCAGGACAGGCTGCGGGACCATCAGCAGCTGGAGCTGTATACCTCACTGGAACTGCCGCTGGCAGCAGTACTCGCAGAGATGGAGTATAACGGTATTAAGCCGGATATGGAAATGCTGGAGCAGCTTTCTGAGGATATGTCCTTCAGGATAGATAAGCTGGAAAAGCAGGCCAGAGAACAGGCAGGAGAAGATTTTAATCTGAAATCTCCCAAACAGCTGGGAACAGTATTATTTGAAAAGCTGCAGCTGCCTGTTATTAAAAAGACCAAGACAGGCTATTCTACTGATGTTAAAGTATTGGAAGAGTTAGAAGGCAAACATCCTATTATCAGCACTATACTGGAACACAGGAAACTGGCCAAGCTGCAGTCTACCTATCTTGATGGACTAAGGCCGTTGGTCAATCCGGCTACTGGTCGCATACATACACATTTTCAGCAGACTGTTACCGTAACAGGCAGGCTGTCCAGTACGGATCCTAATCTGCAGAATATTCCTGCCAGAACGGAAGAAGGCAGGCAGATCAGAGAAATATTTGTGCCGGGAGAAGGCTATGACTGTCTTATGAGCTGCGACTATTCCCAGGTAGAGCTGAGGATACTGGCCTGCATTGCCAAAGACAGGCTGCTGCTGGAATCTTTCCGTCACGGACAGGATGTACACGCCCGTACAGCTGCCGAGGTGTTCGGCCTGCCGATAGATGAAGTAACCGGACAGATGCGTACCAGAGCCAAGGCTGTAAACTTCGGTATAGTATATGGAATCAGTGACTTTGGTCTGGCCAAGCAGCTGGGGATAACACGTAAGGAAGCTGCCGGATATATCAGCAGTTATTTTGAGCGCTATACCGGTGTTAAGGAATATATGGATAATATTGTGCAGACTGCGCGTACGCAGGGATATGTTGCTACCTTAATGGGACGCCGCAGATATCTGCCGGATATACGCAACAGTAATTTCAATCTGCGCAGCTTTGCGGAGCGTACGGCAATCAATATGCCTATTCAGGGTACTGCAGCTGATATTATGAAGCTGGCGATGCTCAGAGTTGCTACTGCATTAAAAGAACAGGGGCTGCGGACGCGTATTCTGCTGCAGGTACATGACGAACTGGTACTGGAAGTACCGGAAGAAGAAAAAGAAGCGGCTGCAGTATTGGTACGTCAGGCAATGGAAAGTGCCGTACAGCTGGAAATACCGCTGGCTGCTGAGGTAAAGTTTGGACGTAACTGGGCACAGACGAAATAGGAAATGGAGTGATACAGATGCCGGAGATGCCGGAGGTGGAGCAGGTACGCAAAACTCTTGCTCCTCATATTACGGGTAAGAAAATAGTATCAGTAGAAGTAAGACTGCCAAGGCTGATTAAATATCCGTCAGCAGAAGAATTTGCCAGCAGACTGGCGGGCAGGACGATTACTGAGGTTGGCCGCAAGGGCAAGTATCTGGTGCTGCATATAGACAGTAACAGCAAAATGATTGTGCATCTGCGTATGACAGGCGCTCTTATCGCTCAGGCAAGCAATAAAGAAGAACCGCATTATGCCAAAATAAAATTTGTACTTACTGATGGTGTTACTATGTGGTTTACTGATATTCGCACTTTTGGTACGTTGTATCTGGTAACTGACAACGATTATTATATCGAAGGCTATGAAACTTTAGGCCCTGAACCGTTAAGCAGCGGTTTTACGGCAGATTATCTGCGTCCGCTGGCTGCACGCAGCCGCAGAGCAGTAAAGAGCTTTATTTTAGACCAGACGGTTATTGCCGGATTAGGCAATATTTATGCTGATGAATGCCTTGCTCTGTCTAAAATCAATCCCATGCGCACGGCAGCTTCTCTTTCTGCTGTCGAAATTGAGGAGCTGTGTTGCGCTGTAAATACAGTTATTGCACAGGGTATTAAAAATCGTGGTACTACTTTCCGTGATTACAAAGATGGAGAGGGAAACAGCGGCGAAAACCAGAAATATCTGCTGGTATACGGACGGGGTGGTAAGCCATGCAAATGCTGCGGCAGGCCGCTGACTTCTGCAAAGGTTGGCGGCAGAGGAACAACGTATTGTGAGTTTTGTCAGAAATAGGAGTTTACCATGGTAGTGATAGGATTAACAGGTGGCATAGCGTCAGGGAAAAGTACGGTATCAGCGGAACTGCGCCGCTTAGGATTGCCTGTATTTGATGCTGATGAGGTCAGCAGGCAGGCTGTTGCCGCCGGCAGTGAAGGATTGCGATTGGTGCGGCAGGCTTTAGGTGACGGGTATCTTACGGAAGCTGGCGAGCTTGACAGAGAAAAAGTTGCGGCGCTGGTTTTTAATGATAAAGAAGCTTTAAAAAAACTGGAAACAATTATTCATCAAATAGTATTGCAAGAAGCAGAGCTTTTTCTGGCGACATGCAGGCAGCAGAATTATCCGGCAGCCGTATTGGATGTACCGCTGCTGATTGAATGCGGCTGGCATAAAAAAGTTGATGTAGTCTGGCTGGTAGCAGTAAGCGTACAGGAACAGATAAAAAGAGCTATGCTGCGCAGTGGTATGGCTGAGGCAGACGTAAGAAACCGTATTGCGGCGCAGATGTCTTTGGAAGCCAAGAAACAGTATGCCGGAGTAATTTTTGATAACAGCGGTGAACTGCAGGATACTCTGGAGGCAGTACGCAGAGAGGTAAAGAGGATTTTAGGAGAAGATTTTGGCAGGCAGGAAAAAAAGAACTAAGAAAACATCAGCAGACAAGATAAAAAAATATATGCATATTCTTGTCTGCCTGCTGATATTGCTGTTAGGTTGCGGCGGCTGGAAGCTATGGAACAGTGATGCCGTTCAGATGCGCTTTGTTTATATGTGGCCGTATCAGCAGGATATATTAGAATACAGCGAAAAAAACAATATTGACCCATTTTTGATAGCTGCCATTATCAAAAATGAAAGTGGCTTTGACCCTAAGGCTGTTTCTGATGCAGGTGCAGTTGGCTTAATGCAGATTATGCCTGAAACAGGACGCTGGATTGCAGAGCAGATGGGGTTAAAAAATTATCAGGATAATGATTTGTATCAGACCAGAAAGAATATCCGTATGGGCTGTTGGTATATAGGAGAACTGGAACATGAATTCCAGCGTAATCTGACTCTGATTATGATAGCTTATAATGCGGGACGCGGACAGACAAAGGAATGGATGGCAGAAAATGGCTGGAATTACGATTTTACCAATCTTGAGGCCATACCATATCCGGATACCAAGGAATATGTTGCAAAGGTGTTGCATGATCGTGACCGGTATTATCTGCTTTACAAAGATCGCTTATAAAAAATATAAAATTTTAGAAAAAGTTGTTGACAGACTTACGGGCATGTGGTATTATAACATTGTTGCTGATGACAACTGAATAAAAAGAAATGCGGTAGTGGCGGAACGGCAGACGCGCTAGCCTCAGGAGCTAGTGGGGGCAACCCCGTGGAGGTTCAAATCCTCTCTACCGCACCATTTTTTTTTATCTTCACAATGCGGTCGTGGTGGAACGGCAGACACGCTACTTTGAGGGGGTAGTGGGGGAGACCCCGTGTGGGTTCAAATCCCACCGACCGCACCAGAAATTTTAACTCAAGATTTTTATCTTGAGTTTTTTTATTTTCTGCATACTGAGAAATAATATTGCTGCTTTTGGGATATTTGTTTATTTATTAAAGGTTTGAGCATTATTTCCATAAGAATAAAATTTTGCCTGCAGCAGGAAGTTGCTGGCTGGAGGCGAAATAGTACAGCAAAATAAATCAAGGAGGTACTGCGATGTTAGTAACGACAACTCCTGTTGTGGCAGGTAAAGAGATTGTGGAATATAAAGGTATTGTTTTTGGTGAAGTTGTTTCCGGTGTAAACTTTATTAAGGATATGTTTTCCGGAATTACCGATATTTTAGGCGGGCGCAGCGGTACTTATGAAAATGAACTGCAGGAAGCGCGGGAAAAGGCTCTGGAAGAAATGTGCAGCCGTGCTGCCAGAATGGGCGCTAACGCCGTTATCGGAGTAGACGTTGATTACGAAGTTTTGGGTAAAGAAAATGGCATGCTGATGGTCAGTGTATCAGGCACAGCCGTGGTATTAAAGTAGGATAAAAAATAATACCCCGCATCGGTTTATGATGCGGGGTATTGTTTTTTACCAGGTAAAATAAGTATAAATACTGAAGACTGAAAGAACGATAGCCTCAATTAATAAAATTGGCTGCAGTGTTTTAAAAAAGTTAGCCTTAAAATAATCCAATGTAACAACCAGACACATATGCGTAGGAGTAAGCATTTGTCCGGCAACGCCGAAAGCCATAGCTACACCGGCAAGATTGAGGTCGCCGGTCCCCATAGCCGCTACGATGGGCATAACGATAGCTACATGCCCCTGTGACATACCTGTCAGAACGCCGATAATGAAAGATACGGCAGCAATGATGACTGGTACGGGCAGCGGTGAAGACTGGAAGGCAACGACTATTTCGTTCAGTACGTTGGTAACTGTCAGAATCTGGATAAAATAGAGAATGCAGATAACATTGAGAAACATTTTCCAGTCACAGGCGCCGAAGATGACTTCTCTGCCGTTAACGAAACGATTGGTATGCTGCAGGACGAAGAACATTCCTGCAGTTACAAGTCCCATGGCCAGAGAAGCATTAAGATCAAGAAAGACTACCAGCAGGAAAGTCAGAATAACGGGAGACAGAGAAAGATACATATCAAACATATTTCTGCGGTATTCGGTTTGTATGGGCTGTACTTGTTTTACTGCCGTATTTTTGATCGGCGTAATTAGTACCAGCCAGCCAGCAGCAAAGGAGAGTAAGGTCAGCCAGCTGAGATGGACAAGAAAATCGCTGAAAGCAACACCGGCGATGCTGCATGCCATAATCATACCAGGAATAATAGGACTTGAGTATTCAAAAATATGTCTGAACCAGAAATTGATGGTAGCTTTATGCTCCTGAGTAAGTGCAAAATCAGTGCTGGCTTCGTCAACGATTGGGGCAGAAAAGCGTGCTCCGCCTAATGAAGGCAGCAGGCCAAGAAAGGCTGGCATGATAGCCAGAGTAAATTTTGCGCTTGAGAAAATGCGCTGCAATGCCTTGACCATGCCGGAGAGTGCGCCGCTGGTACGCAGCTCTATTTCTAGGCACATAACAAAATACAGAGCAAAAATAATATCATAGGTACGGCTCATAGTCACAGTTTCCAGCAGTGCCTGACCAAGAAATACCGGTTGTGCGCTTTTGACAATCCAGATAAAAAGACCGCCGGCCAGCATACATGGCCCAATGGGTATATGCCGTCGGAGCAGCAGCAGTATTATGGACATGCTGATAATCAGCAGTAAAAAGATATTCATAAAACAGGACTCCTTTACTTTAAATATTTACAATAAATTATAAGAATGTTTTTTTATTATACACTGTTTGGTGCAAAAAGAAAATTTTTGCCTGCAAATAGTTTCTAAGCAGTTATTTTTAGAGGTATAATGTAAATATATAAACATAAACGGAGGGAATTACATGCGTATCAGTAAATTGCATTTACAAAATTTCCGGTGTTATGATGATTTGGCAATAGATTTCAATAAAAAAATGACAGTTATTGTGGGTGAGAATGGCAAAGGTAAGACGGCCATTCTGGATGCACTGGCAATTTCTTTGGCTCCATATCTGAATGCGTTCAGTATCAGAGGCCGCAATATGACGGAAAAAGATGTGCGGAAAATTAAAGATGCCGGTTGTTTGGAAGCTTTAAGAATATTGCGCATGAAAAGTAAATATCCTGTAGAAATAACAGTAGAGGGAGAAGTTGACGAAAATGTCGGTATCAGCTGGAAGCGTGAACTGAAATCAAGCCGTGGGCGGACGACTTCTGTTCATGCCAAACAGCTGTCGGATTATGGCCGGAAACTGTGGGATGTAGTTAACGGTAATGAGGATGAAAAGGTAGTACTGCCTGTACTTGCTTACTACGGCACTTCCAGAATGTGGAATGACAGTAAATTGTTTGGACAGCGCAAAATAGTTGATTTGGAAAGATATGTGGGGTATGAGGAATGTCTGGAACCATCGTCTTCCTATAATACTTTCGGACATTGGTTTAAATATGCAGTACTCAGTGCTGCTGAATTTGCCCGTTATATTCAGGAAACAGGCGAACAGAAAGAAAATCCCTATGAGATGGTTCTGAGAGCTGTGCGTCAGGCAGTAACTACCTGTCTGCAAAGTATGGGCTGGAACAATATTGACTATAGTTTTGCGTTGCAGGATTTTGTTATCTGTCATCCTGATTTGGGCGAATTGACTTTGGAAGCATTAAGTGATGGTGCACGCAGTATTATCAGTATGGCAGCAGATCTTGCCTATCGCATGGTAAGGCTTAATCCTGACCTTGGCTGTCGTGCAGTTATCGATACTCCCGGTATTGTGCTGATAGATGAAGTAGATATGCATTTGCATCCTTCCTGGCAGCAGACAGTTTTGTATGATCTGCAGAAAGCTTTTCCTAAAGTGCAGTTTATTGTTACTACGCACAGCCCACAGGTTTTAAGTACAGTTCCTGCAGAATGTATCCGTATACTGAAATGGAACAAACAGTTTGAAGGCGTATATCAGCCGGAATTTTCGTTAGGAGCCGAAAGCTATCAGCTGCTCCGCGATATCCAGAATGTCGATACTCGTCCGCAGGCTTTGCCTATTGTGCAGGATTTGAAGCGATATCTTGAGCTGGTCAGTCAGGATAAATGGGACAGCGAGGAAGCCAAAAGTTTACGCAGGCATCTGGATGAATGGGCCAGAGGCCATGAGCCGGCTCTGGTACGTGCAGATATGGACATCAGGATGCGGCAGTTCAGGAGAAAAAGCAAATGAAGCGTATTTATAAACGTTTGCAGGAGCCGGAGCTGTTAAAAGCGTATCGTACACAGTTTCCCGATGAAATTTGGGAGCATTTTCGTCGTCGCTGCCGCAAAGGTTATCGGGAAGTCAAACGGGCTATTCTGGAAGATCAGCATGGTCTGTGTGCTTATTGCGAAATAAGTATTAAGTTTGCGGAAAATGAAAATGAAGTGGATGATTTCCGGGTAGAACATTTCTACCCCAAGGCCGGTACTAATGAGGAAAAACATAATTACCATCTGGACTGGAAAAACCTTTTAGGTGTCTGTCATGGCGGCAGTCAGCCGGATGTACCTAATCCGCAGCTGCGTTTTTCCAATTATAAAAAAGACAGAAGCTGCGATGTACCAAAAGGCGGCAAGGAAATTACCAAACGCATCCTTAATCCCAGTCTGATTCCGGCAGAGCACAGATTATTTCGTTATGCCGAGCATACCGGCAGAATGTATGTTGACGAAGAATGCTGTCCTGAGCATTTAAGGAAAAAAGCGCGCAACACAATTAAGGAATTAAATCTTAATGCACCGCGACTGATGCGGATGCGTAAAATGGTTATTCAGTCACTGGAAGATGAGATTTCTCATAATATAGAAAACGGCGGTGAACTGGATGAAATAGTACAGTTTTTGGCAGAAACCCTGCTGTTGCCGGATGCGGCAGGCAGGACGGTACCATTTTTTACAGTGGTGCGTTGGTACCTGGGAGGTGCTGCAGAAAGAGTGCTGGCAGCAATAGATTATAAAATTTGAGCTGGATTCTGCCTGAGTATGGGCTCAGGCAGGATTTTTTCTTTTCTGCGCGAATAATAACATAATTAACAGTTTAGTCGGAAGCTTATTTAGTATGCAAGGGAGCGTTAAAATGATGGAGATAACAAATAAAGCCTTTAAAGCCTATGACGTACGCGGCGTATATCCGGAAGAAGTTAATGAAGAATTAGCTTACAGGGTGGGCCGTATTTTTTCTGCCATGTTTGCGGCAGAAACTGTAGTTGTGGGACACGATATCCGCCTCAGTGGGCGCAGCCTTGTGGATGCACTGACGGAAGGACTGCGTCATGGTGGAACTAAAGTACTTGATATCGGGCAGTGTGGTACGGAGATGATTTATTTTGCCACAGCGCATCTTGATGCTGATGGCGGCATCATGGTTACTGCCAGCCATAATCCTAAGGAATATAATGGTATGAAACTGGTACGTAAAGGAGCACGTCCCGTATCCGGCGATACCGGCCTCAAAGAAATTGGGGAAATGGCAGCGGCCGCTAATTTTACTCATTGTCTGGTAGCAGGTAAGACTATGGGTGCAGCAGAAAAAATTGATATTGTGCCTGCCTATATCGAACATTTGCTGACTTATGTGGATACAACAGCGCTGAAGCCCATGAAGATTGTGGCTAATCCAGGTAATGGCGGAGCCGGACCGATACTGCAGGAACTGGCAAAGCATTTGCCCTTTGAATTTGTGACCATCAATGAAATACCGGACGGCAGTTTTCCTAATGGTGTGCCCAATCCTTTGCTGCTGCCCAATCGCGAAGCAACGGCAGAGGTGGTACGCAGGGAAAAAGCCGACCTTGGTATTGCTTGGGACGGTGATTTTGACAGATGCTTTTTATTTGACGAAAAAGCTGAATTTATTGAGGGTTATTATATCGTAGGACTGCTGGCCGAAGCTTTCCTTAAAAAAGAACCGGGCGCAAAGATTATGTACGATCCACGGCTGACTTGGAATACAGAAGCTATTTTGCAGCGTGATGGCGGTGTGCCGGTGCGCTGTAAGAGCGGTCACGCCTTTATGAAAGAATGTATGCGTGCCAATGGCGTCTTATATGGCGGAGAGATGTCTGCTCACCATTATTTCCGCGATTTTTCCTATTGTGACAGCGGCATGATTCCCTGGCTTTTGGTAACGGAGCTTATGTGCCGCAGCGGCAAAAAACTTTCGGAGCTGGTAGAAGAAAGAGTAACATTATTCCCCTGCAGTGGCGAGATTAACAGGAAAGTTGATAATGCTCCGGAAATTTTGGCAGAACTGGGACGCAGATATGCTGACGGGCAGCAGGATCATATGGATGGTCTGAGCGTAGCCTATGAAGACTGGCGCTTTAATGTCAGAACTTCCAATACGGAGCCGGTAATGCGACTTAATGTGGAAACAAAAGGCAACAAAGAGCTGCTGGCAGCAAAAACAGCAGAAATACTGTCCGTTATCGGCGGCGAAGAAGCATAAAATTGAAGGAGTATTGATGAATAAATGATTAAGAAAGTTCGTAAGGCAGTTATTCCGGCTGCAGGTCTTGGAACTCGTTTTTTGCCGGCAACTAAGGCTACACCGAAGGAAATGCTGCCCATAGTTGATAAACCGACTATTCAATACATTATTGAGGAGGCACTGGCTTCCGGTATTGAAGATATTTTGATTATTACCGGACGCAGCAAACGAGCTATTGAAGACCATTTTGACCGCAGCATAGAACTGGAGCTTAATCTGGAAGCTGCTCATAAAGAGCATGAGCTGGAAATGGTCAGAAAAATTTCTGATATCCGTATCCATTATATCCGCCAGAAAGAGCCGCGCGGCTTGGGCCATGCTATTTTATGCGCGCAGCAATTCATTGGTGACGAGCCTTTTGCCGTGCTTTTAGGTGATGACGTGGTAGACAGCAGAGTACCTGCTCTAAAGCAGCTGATTGATGTTTATGAACGTACCGGTGCGAGTGTGCTGGGAGTACAGGAAGTGCCGCAGGATAAGGTATCTGCCTATGGTATCGTGGCATCTCAGCCGACCGGCGAAAAACGTACTTTTACGGTGCAGGATATGGTGGAAAAACCAAAGAAAGAAGAAGCGCCGTCGCGGCTGGCCGTACTGGGACGCTATGTCATTAACCCGGAAATTTTTCCAATTTTGGAGCATACGGCTCCCGGACGCGGCAATGAAATCCAGCTGACGGATGCCTTGAAAGTGCTGGCTAAAGAGCAGCCTATGTATGCTTATAATTTCGAGGGTCGTCGTTACGATGTAGGTGATAAGCAGGGATTCCTCGAAGCAACGGTAGAAATGGCTCTGAAACGTACGGATCTCCGTGATAAATTCCTTGCTTATCTGCAGAATATTGTCGATAAGGAAAGCAACAAATAATTTGATAAAGAGGCGTTAAGATGAACATACTTGTTACAGGCGGTGCCGGCTATATTGGTTCCCATGTAGTGGAAGAGCTGAAAAAAAGCGGCTTTACGCCTATTGTTTATGATAATCTTTCTACGGGGCATGCAGCTGCTGTGCCGGAAGATGTTCAGCTGGTAGAAGGAGATATCCATGACGTAGCTTTTGCACGTCACATTATGGAACAGTTTTTCATTGATGCAGTAATGCATTTTGCTGCCAGCAGTTTGGTAGGCGAGTCCATGGAGAATCCGGCTAAGTATTATTTTAATAATGTGGAAGGCACGCTGCATCTTTTGGAAGCAATGCGTGGTGCCGGCGTGGACAGAATGGTATTTTCTTCTACAGCAGCAGTCTATGGCGAGCCGGAGCAGGTACCTATCTGTGAGGACAGTAAGTTATTGCCTACTAATGTTTACGGACGCAGTAAACTGATGATTGAAAATATGCTGGCCGATTATGATAGGGCCTATGAAATGAAGTATGTGGCATTGCGTTATTTTAATGCTGCAGGAGCTTCGCTGGCCGGTAATATCGGCGAGGATCACAATCCTGAAAGCCATCTGATTCCGTTGGTGTTAAAGACGGCTCAGGGCGTGCGTCGTCAGGTTGCAGTGTTTGGTACCGATTATCCGACTGCTGACGGTACTTGCGTGCGTGATTATATTCATGTCTGCGATCTGGCAAAAGCGCATGTGTTGGCGTTGCAGCATCTGCTTAAAGGCGGTGCGAGCCGTGTCTATAATCTGGGCAGCGAAAACGGTTTCAGTGTGCGTCAGATTATCGACAGCGCCAAAAAGATTACCGGCGTTGATTTTACCGTAGTGGAAGAAGCACGTCGTGCCGGCGATCCGGCAGTACTTATTGCATCTTCGGCAAAAATCAGGCAGGAGCTTGGCTGGCAGCCGGAGCACAGCAGTGTGGAAGAAGTAATGGCTACCGCCTGGAACTGGCACAAACAGCATCCGCACGGATACGAAGGATAAAAAATAAAGACTGTCTGCTGTGCAGGCAGTCTTTTGCTTTTGTGGAGTTTTTTTGCTACAATACTGTTTTAGAAATAAATTTTGCAGAGGGTAGAAATATGCAGCTTGTAGTGGATAAAATTGCCAAAAGCTTCGGCGTACATGAGGTTTTTAAGGACGTCAGCTTTATGGTGGAAAAAGGAGAACATATAGGCTTGGTAGGTGTTAACGGCAGCGGTAAGACGACGTTGCTGCATTGCCTGCTGGAGCCTGCTTATATAGACAGCGGCAGTATCCGTTTTGAACAGGGTATCAGCGTCGGTTACGTGCAGCAGGGGTTTACGGATATCAAAGGCAGTATCTGGGAGTTTATGCTGCAGAGCTGCCCGGAAATACTGCATCTGCGTGAAAAACTGCAGCGGCTGGAAACAGAAGTAAGCGATGCTGCCGGTGATACTTTGGAAGCATTAATGGATGAATATACCCATGTTACTAAAAGGTATGAATATCTGGATGGGTATCAGTATGAAAACAGAATCAAAAGAGTGCTGATTGGTCTTGGTTATACGGAAAACTGGTGGGAGCAGGATGCTGCCACATTAAGCGGCGGACAAAAAACACGCCTCATGCTGGCAGCAGCACTGGTACGCAACCCAGATTTTCTGATTCTGGATGAACCGACTAACCATTTGGATATAGTTATGACTCAGTGGCTGGAAACTTATCTGCGAGAATTTCAGGGCGGGCTGCTTGTAGTCAGCCATGACCGTGCTTTTCTGGATAATGTGGCAGTGCGTATTCTGGAAATGGAGGGCGGCAGACTGCAGTCTTTCAAAGGTAATTATTCCCGTTATCTGGAGCAGAAAGCCATCCAGACTGCGACACTGGAAGCGGCCTATGCAGCTCAGCAGAATTATATCGCCCGCACCGAAGCATATATCCGCCGTTTTAAGGCCGGTATTAAGAGCAAGATGGCTCGCGGACGTCAGTCCCAGCTGAACAGGTTGGAGCGGCTGGATGCTCCGGTAAGGCACGAGGAGTTTGAACTGCGGCTGCCTGCGGCAACAGAATGTGCCGACCGCGTCCTGATTATGGAAGACCTTACTATCGGCTATGGCGACAAGGTGTTGGCTCAGGGCATAAATATCACGCTGCGCCGCGGTGAGAAGGCGGCACTGCTGGGTGCTAACGGTACGGGCAAGACAACGCTGCTGAAAACTATTTTGGGTGAAGTACAGCCACTGAAAGGCAAGGCTAAGATTGGTAATCGTGTGCAGATTGGCTATTTTTCACAAAGCTATGAAAGACTTGAGCCTAAACAGACGCTGCTGGAAAATTTTGTTATGGAATATGGCTTTACGGAAGAAAGGACAAGGTCTTTGCTTGGCGGCATGTTGTTTCATGGTGACGATGTTTTCAAGGAAATCGGTACTTTAAGCGGCGGACAAAAAGCCAGACTGGTGCTGCTGAAGCTGGTACTGGACGGAGCTAACTGTCTGGTACTGGACGAACCGACCAACCATCTTGACATCATGGCCAGAGAAGCAGTGGAAGCCGCCCTGACAGCTTTTGACGGCACGGTACTGGTAGTTAGCCATGACCGTTATTTTATTAACGAAGTGGCAGATAGAATCTGGGAGATTGAAAACGCAGAGCTGAAAGATTATAAAGGTAATTATGATTTTTATCTGGAAGAAAAAGCCAGAACAGCCGCAATAAAGGCAGAAGCTGCTGCAGTGCAGACTGATGTGGAGAAGAAGGATGTCGTGCAGCCCCAGGTGCAGACTAAAACTGTTGACAGAAAACCGCGTTACAGCCCGGAAGAAGCTGCAAAACTGCTGCCCAGGGTAGAACTGAGCATACGTGAGCAGGAAGCCATGATGAAGCTGCTGGAAGCGCAGATGGCAGACCCTGCCAATCATGAAGACCCGGCGCACAGTGCGGCAATGGCAGCTGAACATGATGCCTATGAGCAGAAGATAGCAGAACTTATGGAAAAATGGGAGTTGCTGATGGAGGCTGCAGAGGAAGCATGATGAGTGATCACGATTATATGCAGCTGGCTTTAGTACAGGCTAAAAAAGCAGCTGCACTGGGTGAAATACCTATAGGGGCGGTGCTGGTATGTGACGGTGAAGTTATCGCTGCGGCACATAATCAGCGGGAGATGCTGCCGGATGCGACAGCTCATGCTGAAATACTGGCAATACGTGCAGCCTGTTTCAGACTGCAGCGATGGCGCCTCAGCGGCTGCACGCTTTATGTAACGGTGGAGCCCTGTTCCATGTGCAGCGGCGCTATCGTCAACAGTCGTATTGACCGTGTTGTGTACGGCTGTCCGGATGTTAAAGCTGGCGGGGTAGAATCTATCTTTAATATTCTTACTAATGCCAGTCTTAACCACCAGGTAGAAGTCCTCGGCGGTATTTGTGAGGAAGAATGCGCCTCCGTGATGCGAAACTTTTTTCGTCGCCGTCGACAGGAAAATAAAGAGGCAAAAAAGAAACAGCAGGAATTATTAGCTTCTGTATCTTTGCAAAATGAGGATAATCCTGTATAATAAAAATGTTACAAATAAATAAGGAGACGTATCGAAGTGGTCATAACGAGGCTGACTCGAAATCAGTTTGCCGTTTGCGCGGCACGTGGGTTCGAATCCCACCGTCTCCGCCAGTGAAAAATTAACGTCCGTCAATTGGCGGGCGTTTTATTTTTGTAACATTCTTATCAGCTGTGAACATTTATAAGTTACGCAAAGAAAATAATTTGCTTTTGCTGAACATTTTTTATAAAATAATCAGAAATGTTTAAAAAATGAGGGTGAAAGATGAAAATAATTGATTTACTTAGAAGTGAAAAAATATGTATTTCCTGCGAATTATTTCCGCCTAAACAGGGCACGGAGCTGCAGAACGCATTAGAAATAGTAAACAAGATAGCAGACGTACAGCCTGCATATATGAGCGTAACCTATGGCGCAGGCGGCTCAACGGTAGGTCATACGGCTGCGGTGGCGCGAGCTGTACAGGCTAACGGCATCCCTGCGCTGGCACATCTTACCTGTGTGCAGTCCGATGCAGCAAAGATTATGGATGTCCTCATGGATTTGAAAAGTGGCGGTATTGAAAATATTCTGGCGCTGCGCGGAGATTTGCCGCAGGGCAGTGAGGTGGGCGAGTTCCATCATGCCAGTGATCTGGCTGCTTTTATCAAGCTGCAGGGAGATTTTTGTGTTGGCGGGGCGGCTTATCCGGAAGGCCATCCGGAAGCCGGAGCGCTGGATAAAGATATAGAAAATACTAAATATAAGATTGATGCAGGCGTAGACTTTCTTGTTACACAGATGATTTTTGATAACAATGTACTATATAACTATATGTTCCGTCTGCTTTCTGCCGGAATCAATGTACCTGTAGTTCCCGGTATTATGCCTGTAACCAATGCCAAACAAATAACGCGTATCTGTCAGCTGAGTGATACCAAATTGCCGCCGCAGTTCCGTGCAATTGTGGAGAAATTTGCCGATAAGCCTGAAGCACTGAAACAGGCGGGGATTGCTTATGCTACGGGGCAGATTATTGACCTTGTGGCTAACGGCTTTACTAATGTACATATTTATACTATGAATAAACCGGAAATTATCGGTGGTATCATGCGCAATCTTTCGGAGATAACGAAATGAAATACAGACGTGAGGAAGCACTGCGCTACCTGGGAGCACAAAAGAACGACACTGCTGCCGGAGTTTTAGCAGATATGGTGTATCTGAAGCTGCGCAATGAAGTGCAGGCGCGGCATGTGCTGAAACGCTGCACATGCCGCGTTGAGGCTGACGGCGTAAGACTGGCAAATGGCGTAAAACTGCTGTCGGCCGATTTGGCTCGTCACCTGCATGGCTGCAGCGAGGTACTGCTTTTAGCGGCAACATTGGGCAGTAAGGTGGATATCGCCGTAAGGCGTCTGGCATTAACAAGCGTAGCAGAAGGGGCTGCAGCCCAGGCTGTTGCTGCTGCTTTGATTGAAAGTTATTGTGACGAAGTGCAGAGTCATGTCGATGTTGGAACTCTGGCGCAGCGTCCGCGCTTTTCACCGGGATATGGTGATTGGGCACTGGAAGAACAGCGTAAGCTGTTTGACATGCTTGACTGCGGCAGGAAAATCGGTCTGACACTGACGGACGGTATGATGATGGCACCGACAAAATCGGTTACGGCGATCATAGGGCTTGCAGCAGATGCCGTATGTGAATGGAATAAATGTATGAACTGCGGTAATATTAACTGCCCGTTCAGAGAGGAATAGAGATGGAATTTAAAAGTTTACTGGGAAAAGAATTGTTGTTTTTTGATGGTGCTATGGGTACTATGCTGCAGGCACAGGGGCTGCAGCCGGGTGAATTGCCGGAGCTGTGGAATTTCAGTCATGCAGATATTATTCAAAGGGTACATGAAGCTTATCTGGATGCCGGGGCTAATATTATTAAGACCAATACTTTTGGCGCCAACAGACTGAAATTTGCCGGTACTGATATTAAAACTGAAGAAGTAGTAGGCGCGGCAGTAAGGAATGCAAAAGCAGCCTGCGACGGCAGGGAAAAAGCCTTTGTCGCTTTAGATTTAGGGCCTACAGGCAAGTTGCTGGCTCCTTATGGAGACCTTCCGTTTGAGGAAGCGGTAGATATTTATGCTGAAATTGTGCGCTGCGGACGTGATGCAGGGGCAGATCTGATTCTGATTGAGACCATGAGCGACACCTATGAAGCCAAGGCGGCGCTTTTGGCTGCTAAGGAAAACAGTGATTTGCCGGTCGTGGTAACAATGACCTTCGACGAAAACGGCAAGCTGCTGACCGGCGGCGATGCAGCAGCTGCTGCATTGATGCTGGAGGGGCTGGGTGCAGATGCTATCGGCTGTAACTGTGGTTTGGGTCCTGCCCAGATGCTGCGTATCATGCCGCAGCTGTTGCGCTATACTGAGCTGCCGTTGGTATTTAATCCCAATGCAGGACTGCCGGTAGAGCGCGAGGGTAAAACATGCTTTGATGTGGGGCCGGAAGAATTTGCCGATTTAATGTATGAACTTGTCTGCCAGGGAGTAAGTATTGCCGGTGGTTGCTGCGGAACTACGCCGCAGCATATCAGAGCGTTGACGGATAAATGTCATAATCTGCCTGCTGGTGGACGGAGAAAATGCACTCTGACCGCTGTATCTTCTTATGGCAAAGTGGTTGAGATAGGGCGGGAGCCTGTCATTATCGGCGAACGTATTAATCCAACGGGTAAACCGCGCTTAAAGGAAGCTTTGCAGCAGGGAAATCTTGATTATGTCTGCAGACTGGGTTTGGAACAGATAAACGCTGGTGCGCATATACTGGATGTTAATGTGGGGGCTGCCGGGGTAGATGAGACGGAAATGGCTGCCAGAGCTGTACTGGCTTTGCAGGCAGTGACGGATACGCCGCTGCAGATAGATACTTCTAATTACGCAGCCATGGAAAAAGCATTGCGCCTGTATAATGGCAGACCGCTGCTAAATTCGGTCAGCGGTAAGAGAGAAAGTTTGGAAAAGGTGCTGCCGCTGGCGAAAAAATATGGTGCTGTACTGGTTGCACTGACTCTGGATGATGATGGTATCGGGATAACAGCGGCAGAACGCATTGCTGTAGCGGAAAAAATTATCCGGAAGGCAGCAGAATATGGTATTGAAGCAAAAAATATTCTTGTTGATCCTCTGGCAATGACTATCAGTACCGGCAGCGGCAATGCGCAGGCGGCGCTGCAGATAATCAGCGAAATGCATGGAAGAAACATTGCTACGGTTATGGGTGTTTCCAATATTTCTTTCGGTTTGCCGGGACGTGATGCTGTCAATGGTGCCTTTTTTGCTATGGCGCTGCAGGCCGGGCTTTCTTGCGGCATCATCAACCCGCAGAGCAAAGTGATGATGGATGTTTATTTTGGTTACAGAGCTTTGATGGGTCTTGACGAAGGCTGTAAGGAATATGTGACCAGATATGCAGATGCACCAAAAACTGCAGCTTTTGTGCTGAGTGAGATGAATCTCTATGATGCAATTGTACGCGGGCTTGCCGGAGAAAGTGCCAAAGCTGCTGCTGCGGCGCTGCAGACGGAAGCTCCGCTGGAAGTCATTAATAAATATATGATACCTGCTCTGGATTATGTGGGTGATGGTTTTGAAAAGAAGACCATGTTCCTGCCGCAGCTTTTAATGAGCGCTGATGCTGCCAAGGCTGCTTTTGACGTTATTCGCGAGGCTGTGGGAGGAAGCGGCAGCAGCAACGGCGAAGTAATAATAATAGCGACAGTGCACGGAGATATTCATGATATAGGCAAGAATATTGTTAAAGTGCTGCTGGAAAATTATGGCTACAGGGTTATCGACCTGGGCAAAGATGTTCCGGCAGAACGCATTGTGCAGGCTGCAGTGGAGCATAAAGCCAAACTGGTTGGCTTATCTGCACTGATGACGACGACTGTCAGCGCCATGGAAGCGACCATCAGGGAGCTGCGCAGAGTTTCTGATTGCCGTGTCCTGGTAGGCGGCGCCGTGCTTACGGAAGAATATGCTGCTTCCATAGGTGCAGACGGATATGCACCCAATGCAGTAAGTGCAGTAAATTATGCCAATAAAATTTTGGTCTGAAAGATGAGGCAGGAGGTGCTGCAGGATGAATGTTTATGTTTGGCGACATAATAAGACTTACCATAGTCACAGTATGATTGAAGAACCATGTGTGAACAGTGAATTTTATCTTGATGCTATTGCCATTGTACTGGCAGACAGTCTGGAACAGGCGGTGGAAAAGCTGGCAGCAGAAAAAAAGGGCTGGCGTCCCGAAGATTTGAAAGCATTGCCCTGCAAGGTTTATCCTGCGGATAAGACAGCAGTAGTTTTTACAGAGCTGCGCGGTGCCATCCAGCACTTATAAAAAGCAAAAAAGGAAGATGAACATAATGTTCATCTTCCTTTTCTTTGTATGTATAGCTTTTTTATCAACCGAAAATGCTTTTCAGCAGAGGCAGTAATAAAGGCGCCAGAATAGAAGTGGAAATACCGGTAAGCGCAATAGCTACACCGCCGATAGCCAGCTGTACTGGACTGACACTGGCACAGACACTGGTACCGAGGCCATGACTGGATGCACCGATGGCAAGACCGGCTGCCAAATCGTTCTTAATACCGAACAGACTGAGAATCTTGTGATTAAAGGTTGCTCCCAGCATGCCGGTAAAGATAACAGCGGCTGCTGTCAGAGGAGGAATACCTCCTATGGTATGAGAAATTTCAATGGCGATTGGCGTGGTTACTGATTTTGGTAGTAAGGATAACAGTACCTGTTCGCTGGTGCCGAAAAGTCTGCCGCAGATATAAATGGAAATAATCGCTGTGAGAGTAGCAATCGTGATACCGCCGAGCATAATACCGGCATGTTGTTTAATAATTTTGCGGTTACGAATCAGTGGCAGTGCCAGCGCAATAGTGGCTGGTCCCAGCATAAAATTGATGAAATTACCGCCTGCGGCATATTGTTCATATTTGATTTGCGGATTAAATAACAGCAGGCCAATGATCAGCGGGCAGGCCAGTACAAAAGGTGGGACGATGTTCAGTTCAAGGCGTTCTACAATAATTTCACATACGCAGTAAACGATGATTGTAAGTCCGATACCAAAGAGAGGAGAATTTAATAAAAGGTCGGGAAACATCAGGATTTACCTCCTTTTTTTGTCTGTCTTTTTAAAATAAATTCCAAAAACAGTGAAGTTGCCAGAAGTACTGCAAAACTGCTGATAATGATGGTCAGGGCGATAGCAGAAAATTCTGCTTTAATAACGTCCAGATAAAGCAGCATGCTGACACCTGCAGGTAAAAACAGCATGCCCATTTTTTCAATGAGCAGATTACAGATATCTTCAATATAGGAGATATGGATTATACCGGTGCCGAGCAGCAGCGTAAGCAGCAGCATGCCAAGCAAGGCAGGCGGAAAAGGTATTTGCAGGAAAGAGATTATCAGCGTGCTTATCCATTGCAGAAAAAGCAGAATGGCAAGACCATGCAGCAGTGATTGTGATGACATATTAAGACCCTCTTTAAATAAATAATGAAATAAAAAAGAATAGCTACATTTTTACACACTTATATCATGTTGTCAATGCAATAAGAAAAATTCGCAAAAATCAAATAAAAATGTTTGACTTTTTGACTTTTGCTGTTATAATAAGACTTACGGAAGCGGCACAGGCTTTCTCAGACCATAAAAAGCAAAATAAAGATATTTATTTTATAGTTGACAAGAGATAGAGGAGGTGTAGCGATAATGGAAGAACGCTACAGTGAAGAAGTAAAATCCATTTTAGAAGCAGCGCAGCAGCAGGCCGTGATGAATTATCATCAGGAATTGACTACTGCTCATGTAGTGGCAGCTTTGTGCGGCAGCGACGGTTTCTTTAAATTTTTACTGCAGGGCTTAAAGGTCAATGCAGATGATTTTACCAGAGATGCAAAAGCGCTGGTAAGCAAGATTCCCGGTGTCAAAGGTCAGGACCGTCAGCTGATGATGGGAACGGGCTTTGCCCGTGTAATGGCCCTTTTGGGTCAAAGCGGCAGTGAAGTAAATATTGGTCAGCTGGTTGCTACTATTATAAGTGATGGCGACAGCGATGTTGTTGCTCTGTTTAAAAAATACGGTATCGACCGTAAAAAGGCAGAGGCAGCCTATATGCAGTATCAAAACAGTGCTGCCGATGAAGAAACAAAGAAAACTTTGGAAAAATATGGTCAGGATTTGACGGCTAAAGCCAGGGAAGGCAAACTTGATCCGGTTATTGGTCGTGACGAAGAAATTCGCCGTGTAGTAGAAATTCTGTCCCGCAGAAAGAAAAATAATCCGGTACTCATAGGCGAACCTGGTGTTGGTAAGACTGCCATTGTAGAAGGACTGGCTCGACGCATCGTAGCCGGAGATGTGCCGGAAAGCCTGAAAAATAAGACTTTATATGCTCTTGATTTGGCGGCATTAGTAGCTGGTGCTAAATTCCGCGGTGAGTTTGAGGAACGTCTGAAAAAAGTACTGAAAGCCGTTTCTGACAGTGCCGGACAGATTATCATGTTTATTGATGAGCTGCACACCGTTGTAGGAGCAGGCGCAGCAGAAGGTGCCATGGACGCAGGCAATATTCTCAAACCTATGCTGGCAAGAGGCGAACTGCGCTGCATTGGTGCAACTACTTTGAATGAATATCGCAAATATATTGAAAAAGACAGTGCCCTGGAGCGCCGTTTCCAGCCGGTATTGGTAAAACAGCCAGGCGTAGAAGATACTATTTCCATCCTGCGTGGCTTGAGAGAACGTTATGAAGTACATCATGGCGTGCGGATTAAAGATGCGGCCTTGGTTGCTGCGGCAGTACTGTCCAATCGTTATATTAACGACAGATTCCTGCCGGATAAGGCTATTGATCTCGTAGATGAAGCTGCTGCACGTCTTCGTACTGAGATTGATTCGCTGCCTACGGAGCTGGACGAAAGTAAGCGCCGCATTCTGCAGCTGGAAATTGAAGCGCAGGCTTTGAGCAAGGAAGATGATGACCAGTCCAAAGAGCGTCAGGCTAAGATTGAGGAAGAACTGGCAAAACTTCGTAAGGAAAACGACGAACTTGTGAAACGCTGGGATGCTGAAAAAGCTTCCATTGCCCGTGTTCGTGAAGTCAAAAAGGAAATTGATGCCGTTAAACAGGAAATGGAACAGGCTGAACACAGCTATGACCTGAATAAACTGGCAGAGCTGAAATATGGACGCCTGCCTGCTTTGCAGAAAGAGCTGGCTGCCCTTTCCGTTAAAGACAAAGAAGGCAATGAAAATGTTCTGCTGAAAGAAGAAGTAGATGAAGAAGATATTGCCAAGGTTGTCAGCACCTGGACCGGTATTCCGGTTTCCAGACTGGGCAGCGGCGAACGCGATAAGCTGGTGCATCTGGAAGAAATCCTGCATCAGAGAGTCATCGGACAGGACGAGGCAGTAAAAGCAGTCAGCGAAGCTGTCATTCGTGCCCGTGCCGGTATTAAAGATCCTAATCGTCCTATCGGTTCCTTTATCTTCCTCGGGCCCACCGGCGTTGGCAAAACTGAGCTGGCCAAGACTTTGGCTGAAGTTCTTTTTGATGATGAACGCAATATGGTGCGTATCGATATGAGTGAATATATGGAGAAACACACGGTTTCCCGTCTGATTGGTGCGCCTCCCGGCTATGTAGGTTATGATGAAGGCGGTCAGCTGACTGAGGCTGTACGACGTCATCCTTACAGCGTTATTTTGCTGGATGAAATCGAAAAAGCTCATGCCGACGTATTTAATGTACTGCTGCAGGTATTGGATGACGGTCGTCTGACTGACGGTCAGGGCCGCAGCGTAGATTTTAAAAACACTCTGATTATTATGACCAGTAATCTGGGCAGCAGCGAGATTATGAAGCACCAGGGCAGCATGGAAAGAGAAGAGATTCAGAAAATGCTGATGAATTTCTTCCGTCCTGAATTCCTGAACAGGGTAGATGATATAGTTGTCTTCAAACCGCTGCAGGCACAGCAGATTAAAGATATTGTCAAACTTGTTTTGGGCGAACTGTCCGAACGTCTGAGCAGACAGCTGGAAATCAAACTGACTGCAACTGATGAAGCAGTTGCACATCTGGCAGCTGCAGGATTTGATCCTGCTTTCGGTGCAAGACCGCTGAAACGTCTTATTGTTCATACAGTAGAAAATTTACTGGGACGCAAGATTGTTGCCGGAGAAATAAAAAACGGTGATAATGTGGAAGTTATCCTGAATAACGATAAAATTGACATCAGTATAAAATAATTATTACCTGCCTGTCATTGTGACAGGCAGGTTTTTCTTTAAAAAATCATCTTCCGAACATTTTTCTGCAAAAGTGTTAAAAAGTTCACAATTTATTTGACACCACCGCTGGCTATTGGTAAAATTAAAGTGTATCAGATTATTATTCAGATGATATTTAAAGCCCGAGATAGATTTTTATTTACTGTTCTGCAAGTTAATAAATTTACTTGGGCTTTGTTTTTTACATGCAGGGTATTTAAGGGAGGTATATTGAAATGAAAGTAGCAATTATTATGGGCAGTAATTCTGACTGGCCTATTTTAGAGCCGGCAGAAAAAACACTGAAAGAATTTGGCGTGGAAGTAGAAGTCGTAGTAGCATCAGCTCACCGCACGCCGGACGTAGTACACGAATTTGCTGCCGGTGCCCGTGACCGCGGGGTGGAAGTAATCATTGCCGCTGCAGGCGCTGCTGCTCATCTTGGCGGCGTTATCGCAGCTTACACCACTGTTCCGGTTATCGGTATTCCTATCAATGCCACACCCCTGAATGGTATGGATGCGCTGCTGAGTTTTGTACAGATGCCTTCTGGCATTCCCGTTGCTACCATGGCCATCAACGGAGCGAAGAATGCAGCTTTGTTTGCCGTACAGATTCTGGCTGTTAAATATCCTGAGCTGGTACAAAAACTGGCTGACAACAGAGTTAAAATGCAGGAAGAAGTAAAAGCCAAGGGCGAAAAACTGGCTAAACTTCGTGCTGAAAGTAAATAGGCAAAGGAGAGTTACTGTGGAAAAATTTTTTCAGGATGACAAGCTGCATGAAGAATGTGGCGTATTCGGTATTTACAGTCACACCGAGGATGTCGCTTTAAATACTTACTGGGGACTTTATGCCTTGCAGCACCGCGGTCAGGAAAGCACGGGTATTGTTGTTGCCGACGGCCAGCATATGCAGGTGAAAAAAGGCATGGGACTTGTTGCCGATGTCTTTAAGGATGGAGTTTCCGAACTGAAAGGCCATATGGCTATCGGACATGTGCGTTATTCTACAACAGGTGCCAGCATGGCTTATAATACCCAGCCGCTTAAAGTTTATTTTGATGGCGGCAATCTGGCGCTGAGCCATAACGGTAACCTGACCAATGCGGGGCAGCTGCGTGAACAGCTGGCTAAAGATGGCGTGGTCTTCCAGACTACTGTTGATACTGAAGTGGTTCTGAGTCTGCTGGCCCGCAGCCGTAAAGCTACTATTGAAGAACGTGTGGCAGAAGCTGTTAACCAGATTCAGGGTGCTTATGCTATCCTGATTATGACTGATGATAAAATCATCGCTGTGCGTGATCCTTACGGCTTCCGTCCTCTTTGCCTGGGCAAAATGAGTGAAGGCTGGTGTGTAGCTTCTGAATCTTGTGCCTTTGACCTTGTGGGCGCAGAAATGATTCGTGATGTCAAACCTGGTGAAATGCTGGTTATCGACAGCGCTACCCAGGTGCCCAGAAGCATTATGTGGCCGGATAAGATGCCGCAGCATACAGCTCACTGCGTATTTGAATATGTGTATTTTGCCCGTAATGACAGTATTATCGACAAACAGGATGTTTATGGTGCACGTATCCAGATGGGTCGCGAGCTGGCTAAGGAAACCAGGGATATCAATCCTGATATTGTTATTTCTGTACCTGACTCCGGTACTCCGGCAGCAGTAGGCTATGCTCTGGAAGCAGGTATTCCCTTTATGGAGGGTTTGACCAAGAATCGTTATGTTGGCCGTACCTTTATCCAGCCTACCCAGAAGCAAAGACAGAATGCGGTTCGCTTGAAACTCAATCCGGTGCGCAGCGTAGTAAAAGGCAAATCTGTAGTAATGGTAGACGACTCCATTGTACGTGGTACTACCAGTGGTAAAATAGTTAAACTTCTGAAAGAGGCAGGAGCAAGAGAAGTTCATGTATGCATTACTTCTCCTCCGGTAACCGATTCCTGCTACTACGGTATTGATACTTCCGAACGTAAGGAACTGATTGCAGCACGCTGCAGCGAAGCTGAAATCTGTGAATACATTGGCGCTGACAGCCTGCATTATATTTCCATGGAAGGCATGAAACGTGCTATCAGCGCTATCGAGCCGGATGGATTGTGCTGCGCTTGCTTTAATGCTAAATATCCCGACGGTGCTGATGAAGTAATCAGCCGCGAACCTAAAAATACAGTGGAATAACAGGAGGCAGTCATGAGCGAAGAAAAGAAACAGTTTACCTATGCAGATGCCGGTGTGGATATTGACGCCGGCAATAAAGCTGTTGAATTGATGAAAGACAGCGTACGCGCGACCTATCGTTCTGAAGTCATTGGCGATTTGGGAGGCTTTGGCGGTCTGTTTGCCTTAAATACAGGCAAATACAAGGAACCCGTACTGGTTTCCGGTACCGATGGTGTAGGTACGAAGCTGAAACTGGCGTTTATGGCCGATAAACATGATACTATCGGTCAGGATGCTGTTGCCATGTGTGTTAACGATATTCTGGTACAGGGTGCTGAACCGCTGTTTTTCCTGGACTATATTGCAGTTGACAAAGTTGATTCTCAGAAAGTTGCCAATATTGTTAAAGGCGTTGCGGATGCCTGCAAGGAATCCGGCTGTGCTTTAATTGGCGGTGAAACTGCTGAAATGGCTGGCTTTTACGCAAAGAATGAATATGATATTGCTGGTTTCTGTGTAGGTGTTGTTGACCGCAGCAAGATGATTACCGGTGAAAAAGTACAGCCGGGTGATGTACTTTTAGGTCTGCCCTCCAGCGGTGTACATTCCAATGGTTATTCTTTGGTACGTAAAATCTGCTTTGAAGCTATGGGCTTTACCATGGATACCATGATTGAAGAATTTGGCTGTACTTTAGGTGAAAAGCTGCTGACTCCTACCAGACTGTATCCTAAAACCTGCCTGCCCCTGATTGAAAAATTTGACCTGCACGGCATGGTACATATTACAGGCGGCGGTTTTTATGATAATATTCCCCGCATCCTGCCGGAAAACTGTGATGCGCAAATCAATGCTGATGCCTGGGAAGTCCCTGTTGTTTTCAAAAAACTGCAGGAATGGGGTAATGTGCCTTGGAAAGAAATGTATCGTACCTTCAACATGGGCGTAGGCATGGTTCTGGTAGTAAGCGGTGAAGAAGCTGACGCGGTACGTGAACATCTGCGTGCTGCCGGTGAAGTTTATTACGAACTCGGCAGCGTAGTTCCCGGCAGCCGTCAGACCGTCATGAAAGGCGGAGTGTTCGGTGAATAAGCGTAAAATTGGCGTACTGGTAAGCGGACGCGGAAGTAATCTGCAGGCAATAATGGACCGTATTGCTGACGGTTATCTGCAGCTTGAAATAACCGTTGTCATCAGTGACAAGGCTGATGCGCTGGCGTTGAAACGTGCAGAGGATGCCGGTATTCCGACAGTTGTAGTTGCCCGAAAAGAATGTGCTTCTAAAGAAGAATTTGAAGACAGAATTCATAACGCTTTGGCAGCAGCGGGTTGTGAGCTGGTGGTACTGGCTGGCTTTATGAGAATTTTAAGCGGCAGTTTTGTCAACAGATGGCAGCATAAGATTGTTAACATTCATCCGGCTTTATTGCCCAGTTTCCCAGGCCTTGATGCACAGGGACAGGCGGTGGATTATGGCGTAAAAATTTCCGGCTGCACCGTGCATTTTGTTGACGAGGGTACGGACAGCGGCCCTATCATCCTGCAAAAAGCCGTGACGGTATTAGATGATGATACCGAAGAGACACTGGCTGCCAGAATATTGGAGCAGGAACATAAGGCTATGCCGGAGGCGCTGAAGCTGTGGTCTGAGAACAGGCTGCAGATCAACGGACGTCGTGTAAGAGTATTGGACTGAAGAGGTGCAGATAAATGAAAATAAAAAGAGCGTTACTGAGTGTTTCTGATAAAACTGGTATTGTGGAACTGGCACGTTTCCTCCATGAAAACGGCGTAGAAATCATTTCTACCGGCGGTACCATGAAAGCCATCAAAGACGCAGGTATCCCTGTAACCTATGTAAGTGATGTAACCGGTTTTCCGGAAATTATGGATGGCCGTGTAAAGACCCTGAATCCCAAGATTCATGGTGCTATCCTTGCCGTACGCAGCAATCCTGAGCATATGGCAGCACTGGCTGAGCATGGCATCACTCCTATCGATCTGGTAGTGGTAAATCTCTATCCTTTCCGTGAAACTATTGCCAAACCCGGTGTTACCGAAGCTGAAGCCATTGAAAATATCGATATTGGCGGACCCGCCATGGTACGTGCTTCTGCGAAAAATTTCAAGGATGTTGTCATTGTTACCTATCCCCGCCGTTATGAAGGGCTCATGAAGATGCTCAGCGAAACTGGCGATGTTGATGCAAGAACCCGTAAGGAACTGGCACTGGAAGCATTTACCCATACTGCAGAATATGATGCAATGATCAGCGAATATCTGAAAAAATCCTTAGCTGAATAAGAAAGGCTGGAAAAGCATGAGAATATTACTTATTGGCGGTGGCGGCAGAGAACATGCTCTGGCATGGAAGCTGGCCCAGAGTGATAAAGTAGAGAAAATATTCGCCGCTCCGGGCAATCCCGGCATCGGCCTGATAAAAAAATGCAGCTGTATTGATTTGAAGTTAGATGATCTGGAGAAGGTTGCCGATTATGCAGAGGAAGAAAGCATCGACCTGACTGTTGTCGGACCGGAAGCAACATTGGTTGCAGGTATTGCGGACGTGTTCAAACGCCGCGGCTTGCCGGTATTTGGGCCTTCCAAGGCTGCAGCACAGCTGGAAGGCAGTAAGGCGTTTTCCAAAGAGCTTATGGCTAAATATAACATTCCTACCGCATTTTTTAAGATTTGTGAAGATATGGAAACTGCCAAGGCTTATGTTAAGGAAAAAGGAGCTCCTATTGTAGTAAAGGCTGACGGTCTGGCTGCCGGTAAGGGTGTAGTCGTAGCCATGACTGAAGCTGAAGCACTGGAAGCTATTGACGAGATGATGGCTGACCATAAATTCGGTAATGCCGGTGCCCGCATAGTACTGGAAGAATATATGGAAGGCGAAGAAGCTTCTCTGCTGGCTTTTACCGATGGAAAAACCGTTGTTCCCATGCTGGCTGCACAGGATCACAAACGCATTTATGATAATGATAAAGGGCCTAATACCGGCGGTATGGGCACATATGCTCCAGCGCCGGTAATGACTGATATCCTGCGTCTGAAAGCAACGGAAAGAATTTTAAAACCGGTAGTGGCTGCTATGGCTGCTGAAGGTACACCTTATCAGGGGTGCCTGTATGCCGGACTGATGATTAAAGATGATATTATTAAGGTAGTAGAATTTAACTGCCGTTTCGGTGATCCGGAAACCCAGGTGGTACTGCCGCTACTGGAAAGTGATCTGGCAGATATCATGCTGGCCTGCGCAACCGGAACGCTTGATCAGGCTGACGTATCCTGGTCCGATAAAGCAGCTGTCTGTGTTGTAATGGCTTCCGGCGGTTATCCGGAAAGTTATGAAACAGGCAAGGTTATTACCGGTCTGTCGGAGGCAGGTGCCCGTGAGCATACTGTTGTGTTCCATGCCGGAACTAAAAAAGCCGGTAATGATATTGTTACTGCCGGCGGACGTGTACTGGGCGTAACTGCTGTGGACGATAATATCCGCGCAGCTCGTGACCGTGCCTATGAAGCCGTAGAAAATATTAAATTTGACGGCGCTTTTTACAGAAAAGATATTGCATGGAGAGCTTTAAAAAGATAAAATATATAAAATATAAATTTGAGAAAAGGATGATGAACGATGGCTTTTTATTATGATGAACCGGCACATACTTTTAGCGAGTATCTTCTGGTTCCCGGTTATTCTTCTGAAAAATGCATTCCGACTAATGTTGACCTGCGTACTCCGCTGGTAAAATTCAAAAAGGGCGAAACCTCAGCTATCACTATGAATATTCCGCTGGTTTCTGCCATCATGCAGTCTGTATCCGGTGAAAAGCTGGCTATTGCCCTTTCTAAAGAAGGCGGCATTTCCTTTATCTACGGTTCTCAGTCCATTGAGGACGAAGCCGCAATGGTTGCCCGCGTAAAAAGCCATCGTGCAGGTTTTGTCAGCAGCGATTCCAATATCCGTCCTGACAGCACTCTGGCCGATATCCTTGCTTTAAAGGAGCGTACCGGCCACTCTACTGTTGCAGTTACTTCTGACGGTACCGTTAACGGTAAACTGGAAGGTATCGTTACCAGCCGTGACTATCGTGTAAGCCGTATGAGCCTTGATACCAAAGTAAAAGAATTCATGACTCCGATTAATCAGATGATTGTTGCCGGCAAAAATACTTCCCTGCAGGAAGCTAACGACATTATCTGGGAGCACAAACTGAATACTCTGCCGATTCTGGACGATGAAGGCCGTCTGTTATACATGGTATTCCGTAAAGACTATGCTTCTCATAAAGAATATCCTTTGGAACTTTTAGACAGCAAAAAACGTCACGTTGTCGGTGCCGGTATCAATACCCGCGACTATGCAGAACGTGTTCCGGCACTTATTGATGCAGGTGTAGACGTATTGTGCATTGACTCTTCTGAAGGTTACAGTGCATGGCAGAAAATTACTCTTGACTGGATCCGCGAACATTACGGTGACAGTGTGAAGGTTGGTGCAGGCAACGTAGTTGATGCTGAAGGCTTCCGTTTCCTGGCTGAAGCAGGCGCTGACTTTGTTAAAGTAGGTATCGGCGGCGGTTCTATCTGCATTACCCGTGAACAAAAGGGCATTGGCCGTGGTCAGGCTACTGCTTTAATTGAGGTTGCCAAAGCTCGTGATGAATACTATAAAGAAACCGGCGTTTATGTGCCTATCTGCTCTGACGGCGGTATCGTATACGATTATCATATGACTTTGGCTCTGGCTATGGGCGCAGACTTTTTGATGCTGGGTCGTTATTTTGCCCGCTTTGATGAAAGCCCGACCAACAAGGTTAATATCAATGGTAACTACATGAAAGAATACTGGGGTGAAGGTTCCAACCGTGCACGTAACTGGCAGCGTTATGACATGGGCGGCGCAGCAAAACTTTCCTTCGAGGAAGGTGTTGACTCCTATGTTCCGTATGCAGGTCCGCTGAAAGATAATGTTACCCTGACATTGAACAAAGTACGTTCTACCATGTGCAATTGTGGTGCGCTGAATATTCCTGAACTGCAGGAAAAAGCCAAACTGACCCTTGTTTCTGCAACTTCCATTGTGGAAGGCGGCGCACATGACGTTATTCTGAAGGATAATACCAGTAATAACTATGTAAAATAACCCTTATCAGGCTTAAAGTGATTTTGGTATATGCGGAGCACCCATACTTGTGTATGGGTGCTTTTGCTTGAAGATACTTAATTAAGGCTTTGGAAACTACAAGTGGATACTGGGTGAAAGCTCGTAAAAATATGTTTCAAAATTAACATATTTTTCTTGACTAAAATCTATGAAATATTTTTGTTGTAATGAATATTATTTTATAGTAAAATGTTACAAAGTATCGGTAAAAATGATACTTACATCATGCTGTTAACTATTGTTGGTGCTTTTGAAGTATTACGCAATAAATATTCTGGTAAAAAATTCCCGGAGACTGCGCGGCAGAAGTATTACTTTCAGGCTGACAGCAGGAAATTATTACAGTAAATAAGGAAAGGCGTGTTGTTGATGAACTTGAAAAAATTCTTGAAAGCTGCTGTATGCGGTGCTATGATTGCAGCTCTTGCCGTTACTGCAGGCTGCGGTGACAGCGATAAAAAAGCTGACGGCAAAAAAGTGCTGAAGGTTGGTATGGAATGTGCTTATGCTCCCTATAACTGGTCTCAGACTTCTGCTGACGGCGGCGCTGTTAAAATTGAAGGTACCAGTGAATATGCTTACGGCTATGACGTAATCATTGCTAAAAAACTGGCTGACTCCATGGGTGCGGAACTGCAAATTCATAAAATTGAATGGGACGGACTTGCTCCGGCTGTTGTAAGCGGTAAGATTGATGCAGCTATTGCTGGTATGTCCATTACCTCCAAACGTAAAGAAACCGTAGATTTTACTAAACCTTACTACTATGCAAATGTAGTTGCTCTGGTGAAAAAAGATTCTCCGCAAGCTCAGGCCAAGAGTGTAGAAGACCTGAAAGGCTCCGTAGCAACTTCTCAGCTGAACACTATCTGGTATGATCAGATTGACCAGGTGCCTGAAGTTACCAAACTGCCGGCAATTGATACTGTCCCCGGTATGGTAGTTGCTCTGAAATCCGGCAAATGCAACCTCATCGTTACCGATATTCCGACTGCTAAAGCTGCTGCTTATGCAAACCCTGAATTGGTAATGGTTACTTTCCCGGAAGGCAAAGGCTTCAAGACTTCCAGAGAAGATGTTGAAATCGGTATTGCTGTTAAAAAAGGCAACAAAGAACTGGTTGACGCTATGAATAAAGTACTTGGCGGTATGACCGAAGCTGACTTCAACAAGATTATGGATGAAGCTATTCAAAAACAACCTCTGGCAAAATAAGAGCCTGTAATTTTTAGGGCGGCAGGTAGTGCCGCCCTTATTGTATTATTAAAAAAGATTAAAAGAAGGTGGTGCCTCCTATGCCGGAAACATTTTTTGGTTGGGTAGCATTTTTACTGGATCAGTATGGAACTGTTTTAATAAAAGGTGCTGTAGTAACTTTGTTACTGGCTATAGTTGGTACCTTTATTGGCTGTCTGATTGGTCTGGTAGTGGGTATTATCCAAACTATTCCTTTAGATGAAAATGACGGTCAGGTAAAAAAATCTGTTGTAAAAGCGCTGCAGTGGCTGCTGGATGCCTATGTGGAAATCTTCCGCGGAACACCTATGATTGTTCAGGCAATGGTAGTTTATTATGGTGCTATGAGTGTGTTTAATATTGATATGTCGCCGATGTTTGCCGGCTTCCTGGTAGTTTCCATTAATACCGGTGCTTATATGGCAGAAACTGTGCGTGGAGGTATTGAGTCTGTAGATATTGGCCAGAAAGAAGCAGCTGTTGCTATCGGAATGGATCATTTCCAGATTATGCGTTGCGTAATTTTGCCACAGGCGTTGCGTAATGTTATGCCGCAGCTTGGCAATAACCTGATTATTAACATTAAAGATACTTCTGTATTGAATGTTATCTCTGTTACTGAACTTTATTTTGCCTCTAAATCTGCTGCGGGTGTTTACTATAAGTATTTTGAAATCTTCTTTATCACCTGTGTAATTTATTTCATCATGACCTTTACTGCTTCCAGGCTGCTGCGCTGGGTGGAAAGCAAGATGGATGGACCGAAGGATTATCAGTTAGTGGAATATGATCCCATGATGGATCCCTGCGGGCATGTACCGCTGCCTACGAAAAAACAGAAAGGGCGGTATTAAGTTATGGAAAATAAGGAACTTTTAGTATCTGTAAAAGGTCTTAAAAAGAGTTTTGGTGAAAGAGAGATACTCAAAGATATCAGTTTTGATATTTATCGCGGCGATGTTGTCTGCATTATTGGACCTTCCGGCAGCGGCAAGTCTACTTTGATACGCTGCATTAACCATCTGGAACAGCCCAGCGGCGGTGAAATACTGTACCGCGGTGAGAGTCTGAAAAATGCCTTCAAAAAGCTGACGTTGTATCGTACTAAAGTAGGCATGGTATTTCAGTCTTTCAATTTGTTTAATAATATGACCGTGCTGGAGAATTGCACGGTGGGACAAATTAAGGTGCTGGGCAAAAATAAGGAAGTTGCCAGGACAACGGCTATTAAATACCTGAAGCATGTTGGTATGGATAGTTATATCAATGCCAAACCGCATCAGCTCTCCGGCGGTCAGAAACAGCGTGTAGCGATTGCACGTGCATTGGCACTGGAACCTGAGGTGCTGCTCATGGACGAGCCTACTTCCGCACTGGATCCGGAAATGGTAGGAGAGGTACTGCACGTTATGCGTGATTTGGCGCAGGAAGGCCTTACCATGGTGATTGTAACTCATGAAATGGCTTTTGCCCGCGATGTGTCCAGCAGGGTTATTTTTATCGATCAGGGTGTTGTGGCAGAAGATGCTCCGCCTGACGAGCTGTTTAATAATCCGCAGAATCAGCGTACCAAAGACTTCCTGAAACGTTTTCAAAATTAATAGCAGGATAATATGCTCTGGCTGTAGAATTATACAGCCAGAGTTTTTTATTTCCTGACGAAAGAAGGGCTTAAGGTGAAAAAAGTATTGCTGATGTTTTTGATGGCAGTAATGATGTACTGCCAGCCGGCAGCAGCTGCAAATAAAGGTACCATTTTATATATTCCTATGGATAACAGACCTGTATGTCTGGATTACAGCGTCCAGACAATGCGTGCGGCAGGCTGGGATGTGAAAGTACCGCCGCGAGAATTTATTGCCGATGCTGATAAAAATGGCAATCCGGAGAAAATGTTTATGTGGCTGGAAGATAATATGCCGGAGTCACTGGCTGTAGTAGCGTCGTCAGATGCACTGCTGTATGGTGGACTGGTAGCATCAAGAACCCATGAGATTCTGCCGGAGGTTATCAAAGAACGTGCTCAGAAACTGCTGGATTTGAAAAAAGATTATGGCAATAAGCTGGTCTACGTCTTTACTACCATTATGCGTTCTCCCAAAATGAGCGGAGCACCGGTAGAACCCGCATATTATGAGCAGTGGGGCAGTAAGCTGTTCAGGTTAGGGGCGCTTGAGGATAAGCTGGAAGCCAAGGAAATAAATCGCAGAGAGGTCAGAGAACTGGCAGAACTGCGTTATGCCATTCCGAAGGATGTTCTGGAGGACATGTACAGTCGTCGCCACAGCAATATCAAAGCTACTGAGCTTTTGATGCATGGTGTCGAAAGCGGTGATTTTGACTATATGCTGATAGGACGCGATGATACGGCAACTTATTCTCAGGCTCACAGAGAGGCAAGAGAGCTTGACATACTGGTCAATGAACTGCCCAAAGAACGTATTCGCTTTTTTGCCGGCGCCGACCAGCTTGGCTTGCTGCTTTTAAGCAGAGCCTCTACCAGGCTGCAGTACCATTTGCCTTTTGTCAATACTGTATATGCTCCGGGCAAAGGTGGAAAAACCATTCCTTCTTATGAAGACGATGCAGTGGCAGTAAGTGCCAAACATCATATTTATGCTGCCGGTGCAATTCCTGTAGCACGGAATAAAGATGCTGAGCTGACACTGGCACTTAATACACCTTATGACGGCGTAACACTGGAAGCCTCCAGCGCAGTTAACGATTATACTCTGACGCCGGAAACAGAAAAATTCACCGAGACTCTGCAAAATTTGCTTGATGCTGGAAAAAATGTAGCTGTAGCTGATATTAAATATGGTAACGGTGCCGATAACGCGCTGGTAAGCACTTTGTTTGAACATGGAAATGCATATCGGCTGGCTGCATACAGTGGCTGGAATACTGCAGGTAATTCTCTGGGGTTTGCGCTTGCGCAAGGGCTGCTTACGGATATGTACGCGCCGGGTGCGAAAAATGAGCTTCTTAGTGTGAGGTACCTGGATGACTGGGCTTATCAGGCTAATGTCAGGATGCGTGTTTATCAGGAATTGATTTGGCCGCAGCACTGGCCTAACAGTGGGCTTGATGTACAGCAGACAGAAGCTGCTGAAAAACGCATTACAAAGGATATCAGGGAACTGGCTGAACCGCTGATGGGAGACAGCGTGCAAAATTATCGTTTTACACTGCCGTGGCAGCGCATGTTTGAAGTTTATGTAGCAGAAAAATAAAACAGTAAAACGGCTGCCTTATGGCAGCCGTTTTAAGTAAGGAGGTATTTTATGTATGAGGGGATAAGGCTGGCGTGTCAGGAAGATGCGGCAGCCATATTAGATGTCTATCGGCCTTTTATCACGGATACGGCGATATCATTTGAATATGCAGTTCCGTCTCTGACAGAATTTAGTGCAAGAATACGCAGTATTGTTTCGGAATATCCGTATCTTGTTTATGAAAAGAAGGGACGGATTGAAGGATATGCTTATGCGCACCGTTATCTTGAAAGAGCTGCTTATCAGTGGGATGTGGAAGTAACTATCTATCTGTCAGATGCTGTGCGCGGTACAGGTGTTGCAGCAAGGCTGTACAATGCTTTGGAACAGTTGCTGCAGCAACAGGGGATTATTAATCTCTATGCCTGTATAACTGCATCCAATGAAGCAAGTATAAAATTTCATGCCAGGGCAGGCTATCGGCTGGTGGGAACTTTTCATCATGCAGGTTTTAAATCAGGAGCCTGGCAGGATGTTGTCTGGATGGAAAAAACAATTGGCTGTTATTGTGACAATCCGCAGCCGCCCCAATCGTTTGGTGGACAGGATCCTGAAAAGGTGGCAGCTCTGTTAAAGAAATTCAATGAGGAGGAATAATGAATCTGCATGAATATGAGAAAAAGCATACGACCAGTGAAAAAGCAAGAGAATTACTGCGTTATCTGGGGCCGGGCCTGCTGATTACAGTGGGATTTATCGATCCCGGTAACTGGGCTTCAAATCTTGCTGCCGGGGCGGAATACGGTTATGTACTGTTGTGGATGGTGACCTTGTCTACTATCATGCTCATTGTATTGCAGCACAATGCTGCACATTTGGGTATAGCGACAGGCTTATGCCTGTCAGAAGCAGCCACGCAATATCTGCCTCAATGGGTGTCACGTCCACTCCTTTTTTCAGGGGTACTGGCAGCCGTTGCCACGTCCATGGCTGAGATACTTGGCGGTGCTATTGCGCTTAATCTGTTGTTTAAGCTGCCCTTATGGCTGGGCAGTATCTTGATGGCAGCATTGTGCTCGTGGCTGTTGCGGTCCAATTCCTACAGTAAGATGGAAAATCTTATTATTGGTTTTGTTTCATTAATAGGCCTGTCTTTTTTGGTTGAAATTATCATGGTGCCTTTGGATTGGGGTGCAGCAGCTGCTGGCTGGGTTACACCGTCCGTGCCGCAAGGTTCACTGCTGGTTATTATGAGTGTTCTGGGAGCGGTTGTAATGCCGCATAACCTGTTTTTGCATTCGGAGGTTATTCAGAGCAGGCAGTGGAATCTGGAAAATGACGCAGTTATCCAAAAACAGCTGAAGTTTGAATTTTTGGATACTATTCTGTCCATGGGCATTGGCTGGGCAATTAACAGTGCTATGATTTTAATGGCGGCAGCTGTCTTTTTTGCCAATGGTATCCAGGTTGATGATCTGGGGCAGGCTACGGAAATGCTGGAGCCTTTACTGGGCAGCAGTGCGGCTGTGATTTTTGCAGTGGCGCTGCTTTTTGCAGGCATTTCTTCTACTGTTACTGCCGGTATGGCTGGCGGCAGTATTTATGCCGGTATTTTCCGGGAAAGCTACGATATACGCGATTATCATTCATGGCATGGGGTATTGATAACTTACTGGCTGGCAGTATTGATAATTCTTTTTGTTGATGACCCGTTTACGGGGCTGATTTATTCGCAGATGGCGCTAAGTGTGCAGCTGCCGTTGACTATCGGTTTGCTTATCTATCTTACTTCATCTAAAAAAGTTATGGGTAAATATGTCAATAGCAGCAGATTAAAAATCACTTTAGGAGTTATTGGTGCTATTGTAGTGGCACTTAATATTATGTTGCTTTTGGAAGCCTTTGGGCTGGCAACGTTTTAAAATAAAAACAGCAGTCATTTGACTGCTGTTTTTATTTTTGGCTGTTTAATTTTTCCAGGGAACAGCTTTCTTTTCGCACCACAGTAAGATGAAGTTGAAAACTACTCCCAAAAGCGACAGGATGATTACGCCTGCCATTAAGCGGTCAGTAATCATCAAATCACCGTAATGCAGAATGAGAGCGCCAATACCGGTCTGGGCTGCAATCATTTCTGCAGCGACAAGCAAAAGCAGTGAAGTTCCGGCGGCCAGACGCAAGCCGGTGAAAATCATAGGTAAAGCATTCGGAAGGATAATGGCCTTCATCGTCAGCCAACGACTGGCGTTAAAACTGGCAGCAACTTTTAAAAGCAATGGGTCAACATTTTTCACACCGGCAAAGGTATTCATGGCTACCGGAAAAAAGACGCCGGTAGCGATAATGGTGATTTTAGAAAGTTCTCCAATGCCAAGCCAGAGAATAAACAGCGGCAGCAGAGCAATTTTAGGGATGGGGTAAAGCGCATTGATTACCGGTGTACATAAACGGTCTGCCAGTGCAGAAGTACCGGTAATGAGGCCTGCCGCAAGTCCTAAGAAGGCGCCAATCAGAAAGCCGAGGCCTATGCGCACCAGACTGGCAGCCAGACTGACAGCTATTTCGCCGTTTGCGGTCATAGTAACCAGGGCACTGAGAATTTGTGTTGGTGCAGGCAGAAATAGTGAGGAAATAATACCGGAACGGCAGATAACTTCCCACAGGCACAGCAGCAGAAAGACAAAGCATAAAGAATACCAGTGCGGATAGGTTTTCTGCCAGTGTTTCATTCTGTTAGTAACGACAAATTCATTCACTTTCTTCCACCTCCATCAAAGCGGCGCGCGCGTCTTTGCTGATGTGCTCCCAGATAGTACGGGTGTAGCCGGCTATTTTTTCCGTATGCTGCGGCAGGCTGCGTTCGGCTCTTGGTACATCGACGATGATAATCTGGCTGATTCTGCCGGGGCGGCGTGACAGCAGAACGATACGGTCTGCCAGCATGACAGCCTCCTGAATATTATGAGTAACATACAATGTAGTCAGTCTGGTTTTTTCCCATAGTGTTACAAGTTCTTCCTGCATGATAGTACGCGTCTGGGCGTCCAGTGCGGAAAAAGGCTCGTCCATCAGCAGCAGGTCAGGCTCTATGGACATGGCTCTGGCGATACCGGCGCGCTGACGCATTCCGCCGCTTAATTGATGAGGATAGGCGTTTTCAAAGCCTTTGAGGCCGACCAGTTCTATATATTTCTGTACGCGCTGTTTCTGCTCAGCCTCCGGTATGTTTTTGGCTTCCAGACCGAAAGCTACATTGTCATAAACGCTGCGCCAGGGAAATAAGCCTGTTTCCTGAAAAACAATACTCATATGAGGCTGATAGCCGGGCTGGATATCAGTAAATCTGACGCTGCCGGATGTAGGTTCCAACAAGCCGGCGGTTAAATTCAGCAGGGTGGATTTACCGCAGCCGGACGGGCCGACGATAGCAATAAATTCCTGTTCTCTGACTGTCAGATTGATATTTTCCAGTACGGGCAGGATTTGACCGTTCCTGCCGGTAAAATTTTTACAGATATTATCTATTACTAATTTCATATATTTCTCCTCAAATAAAGAAGGGCAGAAGCTTCTGCCCTTCAGTTATTTTGTCAGTGCTTTTTCCAGAAACTGATTATTGACAATCTGGTCTGCTGCAAGTGTGCCGTTTAAAAGTCCGTTAGCAGTATACCAGTTAATCTGGGTGGTTATATCGCTGCTCAACAGCTTGCCATCACGGTCAATGTAAGGCAGTCCAAGCTTAATATCTTCGACAGGTGCGTTGACATATTTGGCAATGATGCCGATTACTTCATCAAATTTCTTCTGGTCTTTTTTGTCGATAACAGCATCATAATAATAATTGCAGGCTTTGCTGTAGGCTTTCATGAAACGTATACCGGCAGCTTCGTTTTTGCCGAATTCCGGAGAATAGAAAATAGCGGAAGTCTGGTAGGGAATGACATCTCCGACCTGGACAATAGTTTTACCATAACCAGCTTTTTCCACTTTGGTAATATTGGGCTCGTTAAGAATAGCTGCATCAATCTGTTTGCTTTCCAGTGCAGCCATAACGGCACTTAATTTATTCAGCGGTACCAGCTGAACGTCATCAAGGGACAAGCCCTGTGATTCCAGCAGGCGTCCCAGCATATAATGGAAGGTAGAGCCTTTTTGGGTAATACCGATACGTTTGCCTTTCAGTGCAGCAAGGTCTTGAATACCGTTGTTATAATTGTCTGTTGTGACAAGGAGGGCGGAAGAAGGAAATCCTTTCTGTTCGCGTCCTTTGTCAGCGACAATAGCAAGTTTCTGACCGCTGGCAGCCATATTAAACAGACTGGCGGTTATGCCGGTTGCACCTACATCTATTTTGGAGGAAGCAGTGGCAACGGCGATGGGGTGAGCGGCATCAAACCATTGAGGTTCAATTTTCAGACCTTCCTCAGCAAAATAACCTTTTTCCAGGGCAATAAAAAGAGGCGCGCTGCTTGTCAGGCGGAGCATGCCGAGACTTACAGGAGTGGCCTTGGCGGGCTCCTCTTTTTTTTCAGAGGAACAGCCTGCAGCTGTTATAACCATGCACAGCAGCATGAGAAGAGCAAGAAGTTTTTTCATAAAGACAGTCCTTTCCAGTAATTAAATATTTGTAGATTATTCTACACTATTCAGTGTAACTTTGCATTAATGCTGATAAAATAATCAAAAATATTTTTGTCGGGAATGTAAAATATAACATCTGTAACAAGAATGTATATATTGCCGGTCATTATCATGGTATAATGGAACAAGTGACTTTAAAGGGATGTGAACGTGTGATGATGAACGTAAAAATAAAACAACTGTTGGCTGTTTGTGCCTTATCATTTTGTATGAATGCAGTGGCAGCAGCTGAGAATGCATGCCTTGCCGTGGTAGAAGTGCCGGATACTGCTCCGGAAGTACGGGCAGAATTATGGGGAGACAGATTAGCCAATGGTTATGCTGACAATTTGCTGCTTCTGTTCAGAAACAAAGACGGAATGATAAAAGCCGCCTATAATCCTACAGTAAAAGGTGGCTATAATTGTTTGCTGGATATGGTAAGTGTCGGCAGCGAAGGCAATCAGCTTTTATTGTCAGCAGCGCAGGGTAACTGGCAGCGTCCGACAGAATATCGGATAATTGATTTTAAGGATTATAAAGACATCAGGGAAGTATTTACTGCGGCAGATAATTACGGCGTGGTACAAGAGGCAGTAATGCAAAAAGATCGGCTGACAGTAACCATGAGTGATGGCAGCAGCAGTTCCATGCAGGTTGATGCCGGCTTGCTGGAGCAAATACCTGCAGAAAGGAGACAGGCACATACAGAAAAAATAACTTCTCTTGCAGCCGTGGATGTAGATAACGATGGACGACAGGAAGTACTGACTGTGCAGAAGATTTCTGCTGATAAAAATGTTCTGGCAGATATTGGTGCAGTCTGGAAGCTGGATGCAGACGGAGCATGGAACAGCAGTGGTTTTACCATATTGGTTGCTGGAGATACGGCAAAAGAAAATACGATTAATGATGGCCGTGAAGGTGAAGGGTATACGGTATTGCCACGCAAAATTGTGGCGCCAGGAGGCGAAGCGACTTATCCTGTAGTGGCGTATAAGGATGATGTGTTGCTGCAGAATAAAGTGAATAAGGTTCTGCAAGAGGAAAATGAAGCTTACCTGCAAAAATTTATCAGCGGAGAAGCCGACTCAGCTTTTAATGTGCTCAGAGCTGATAAAGATTTGCTCAGTATCCAGCTAATCAGCGGTAAAAAAAGCTTTGTACACCATCACGTAAATCTTGATCCTCAGACGGGGAACTTCATCAGGCTGGAAGACATTCTGCGTACTGACGATCCTGATTTGCTGCCGCTTTTAAACCTGCTGAATACAAATGATAAAATTGAGTTTACGGAAGGATTGCCGACAGAGTGGTATCTGGCCGACAGGAGGCTGTGTCTGGTCGTTAATGTATGCGGTCAGGATGAAGTTTCCTGTTATGCTATAGGGAATTTGCATAAATTTTTACGCGATAAAAAATGGCTTGACTGACTGGTCAGTCAGCAAAAACTGAAAAACATAGAAAAAATTAGAAAACTGGCGAAAAATAGCGCTAATCTTTTAAAATAGTATTTGCTTTTCTTGTAAGCGTATTTTATAATGATATTATTCTGAAACTGGCTAAATATCTTTAATTGTTAGGAAGTTACGTTTCTAAATAAAACAAAAAAAGGAGGATTTTGTATGTTTGATTTTATCGGCTCCTGCAAAGCCAAAAAGGCTGTTGCGGCAGCACTGGCTCTCGGGCTGATGATAAGCATAGCGGGGTGCGGCAAAAAGGAGCAGCCGCAGTCTGCTGCAGTAGCAGTTAAATCCATGCAGGTAATCAAACGTGATACGCCACTGGTATATGATTATACCGGGTTTGTTGAAGCTCAGCAGGAAATGAATCTTGTATCACAGGTTTCCGGACAGATTACCGGCAAGTTCTTTAACGGCGGTGATACTGTACAGGCCGGACAGGTGCTTTATTCTATTGATCCGCGCACTTATCAGGCCAATATGCTTAATGCGCAGGCAAATCTTGCCAATGCAAGAGCAACCTTGGCAAACGCTTCCATGGATGCTGAACGTTATACCAGACTTTATGAACAGGCTGCCGTATCCAAGCAGACCCTGGATAACGCCATCATGCAGCGTGACCAGGCCCAGGCATCTGTAAATGCTATGGAAGCCCTGCTGCGCAATGCCGAGATTGATATGCAGGAAACCAATGTGGTTGCACCTTTTACGGGGCGTATCGACACCACGGCTTTGGAAGTTGGTAACTACGCTGTTGCAGGACAGACTGTTCTTGCCACTATTTCCAATACTAATCCTGTCTTTGTCAAATTTAGTGTTGCTGAACCGGAATATCTGAAATTATCTGCAGCTCATGATAATAATGGACAGGCATCCCTTGAGAATCTGTCCATTATACTCAGCGATGGCAGCACCTATGATTTAAAAGGCAGAGTTGCTGAAGTAAACCGCGGAATGAGTGATAATACCGGTACTTTGACTATCAGAGCATTGTTTGACAATCCTCAGCGCAGACTTTTACCGGGCATGTTTGCCCATGTACAGGCAATTGGCGGCATAAGAGAAAATGCTCTGCTGATTCCTCAGCGTTCTGTTGTTGAACTGATGTACAAAAAATTTGTTTATGTTATCGGCGACGATAATAAGGTTAATATGAAAGAAATCACTGTTGGTCCTGTTGTAGGACGCATGTACATGGTTGAAAGCGGTCTGGACGGCAGCGAAAATCTTGTTGTTGAAGGTACAGGCAAGCTTCGTCAGGGCAGTGAGGTTAAAGCAGAGCCTATGACGGAAGCAGATTTGAATACTGCCGAAAATCAGAATGGGCAGCAATAAGGAGGCAGGCTAAATGGCACGTTTTTTTATTGACCGTCCGGTTTTTGCGATAGTGCTGGCTATTATCATTACCTTGCTGGGTACCATTGCCGGTTTTAGCCTGCCTATCGCTCAATACCCGCAAATAACTAAACCTCGTATTGCCGTAGATACTACCTATGTAGGCGCCAGTGCCGACACGGTTGAAAAATCTGTTGCACAGGCAATTGAGCAGAAGGTAATGGGCGTAGAGAACATGCTGGATATGACTTCTACCAGTACCAGCTCCGGTCAGTACAAACTTAATGTTCAGTTTAACCTGGACAAAAATGCTGATATTGGCTCTGTAGAAGTACAGAACCGTGTTTCTCAGGCTAACAGCTCCATGCCGAGTGAGGTAACAAGCTACGGTATTACTACCTCAAAGGAATCTGCCGAGACTATCATGTATTTCGGTCTGTATTCTCCCAATAAGACCTATGACTCAATGTTTCTCAGAACTTATGCCGACGCTAACTTTATCGACGCGGTAAAACGTGTTAAAGGCGTTTCGAGAATAGACGAATATGGTCCTGAGTATTCGATGCGTATCTGGCTGAATCCGGAAAAGATGGCGCAGCTGGGAGTAACAGTTGATGATATTTCCAGTGCAATCAAAAGTCAGAATATCCAGGCGCCTGTAGGTTCTATCGGTAACCGTCCGACGACTGAAGAACAGGAAAAGGCTTATTCTGCCAGCGCACAGGGTCGTTTGAATACTCCGGAAGAATTTGGCAATGTTATTATCCGTTCCAGTAAAGGTGATAACCTGAAATTACGCGATATTGCCGAAATTAAACCGGGTGCCCGCAGTGACCTTGTTGCCAGTCAGCTGAATGGTGGTGACGCCGTTATTTTCCCGGTTTCACTTACCTCTGATGCTAACTCTCTGGAAACAGTAGCAAATATCAGGGAAGTTCTGACTGATGCTCAGACACGTTTCCCAAGTGATATGGAACTTATCGTTGTTCAGGATAATACTCAGTTCATTACTGAATCATTAAGCAAAGTTGCACATACCTTTTTTGAAGCTCTGGTACTGGTTATCTTTGTAGTATTTATCTTCTTGGGCAGCTGGCGTGCAACTTTGATTCCGCTGCTGGCTGTTCCTGTATCTTTGGTAGGTACCCTGGCATCTTTTGTACTTTTAGGTTTTACCATTAATACCCTGACGGCATTCGCTATGATCCTGGCCATCGGTCTGGTTGTCGATGACGCCATCGTTGTTGTTGAAGCAGTAGAACATCATATTCAGGATAACGGCATGTCGCCGCGTGAAGCTACCTATCGTGCGATGAATGAGGTTTCCGGCCCGGTTGTGGCTATTGCTTTCGTACTGAGTGCGGTATTTATCCCTGTTGCGTTTACCGGCGGTACCGTAGGTGAATTGTATAAACAGTTTGCTATTACCGTTTCTGTATCCATGATGCTTTCTGCTATCGTTGCTTTGTCTCTTACTCCGGCACTGTGCGCACTGCTGCTGGTGAAAAAGGGTGAAGAGGAAACTCCTAAAGGCTTTATCGGTAAAATGGTTGCAGGTTTCAACAGATGGTTTACCAATACTTTGAGTAAATATGTTACCAATGTGGAAAAATGTATCCGTAAATCTAAAATTATTCTGTGTTGCCTGGTAGTCATGGTAATCTGTATCGGTGCTTTGGCGAAAGCTACGCCTACAGGCTTCGTACCTAATGAAGACCAGGGCATGAGTGCTATTTCTGTATCTTTGCCTGAAGGCGCTTCTGCTAATCGTACTTTGCAGATTTTGGCCGAATTGGATGATAAACTGAGAAAACTTCCCGGTGTTAAAAATGTGCTTACTGTAAGCGGTGTCGATATTCTGTCCAATGCGCAGAAAGCCAGTGCAGGCTTGGCTGTTGTTGCCATGGATGATTTTGACAAGCGCGATAACACCATTCAGGATGTTATTCCCATGATTTTGAAAGAGGGCTCACAGATTACTGATGCTTCGGTTATGGCATTCCAGCCGCCTTCTCTGCCCGGTGCTTCCAACACAGGTTCTTTGAGTATGTACATCATGAATCTTGCCGGTGAAGATGTTAATACCATGAGCAGCCGTGCCAATGAGTTCCTTGCCAAAGCGCGTCAGCGTCCTGAAATAGGTATGATTTATACTACTTTAAATACCAATACGCCTACCTATCAGTTTGAGGTTGACCGTGAAAAGGCAGAATCTCTCAATGTACCGGTATCAAGTGTATTTACGGCGCTGCAGGCTTTCCTCGGCGGTACTGAAATAAACGATATCAACAGTTTCGGTCGTGTATGGAAAGTAGTTATGCAGGCAGATCCTGCTCATCGTACCACTGCTGACGATATGCGCTTCTTCTTTGTACGCAGCAATGAAGGCAGTATGGTGCCGCTGAATACTTTGGTTAAGGCAAAGAATGAAAATACTTCTGTAATTATGACCCGTTATAATGGTACCAGTGCAATTAAGATTGCAGGTGACCCGGCAGATGGCTATTCTACCGGTCAGGCCATGGCTGCACTGGAAGAAGTTGCGGCAGAGGTATTGCCGACAACATATACTTATGAATGGGTTGACCAGAGCCGTGACGAAGTTGAGGCAGGCGGTCGCTCTACTCAGATTTTCATCATTTCTCTGATTTTCGTATTCCTGTGTCTGGCTGCACTTTATGAAAGCTGGACCATTCCTCTGGCAGTACTGATGTCTGTTCCTACGGCAGTATTCGGTTGCTTCCTGGCACAGTATCTGCGTGGACAGAATAACGACGTATATATGCAGATAGGCCTGATTACCCTGATTGGTCTGGCTGCCAAGAATGCGATACTTATCGTCGAATACGCCAAGATGAATATGGAAAACGGCATGGATGTTGTGCATGCTGCAATCGAAGCAGCTCGTGTACGTCTTCGTCCTATTCTGATGACATCCTTTGCGTTCATTCTCGGCTGCGTACCTTTGGCTATTGCTACCGGTCCTGGCGCAGGTGCCCGTGTTTCCATGGGTAATGCCGTTGTTGGCGGTATGTTTATCAATACGTTACTGGGTGTATTCTTAATTCCGGTTCTGTTTGTAGTTGTGGAACGTTTCTTCAGCAGGAAGAAAAAAACTGAACAGTCCGAACAGTAATCACTAAAAATGCTCTGCTTGTGCAGAGCATTTTTTTTACACAAATATCGTAATTTATATTGTATAATAAATAAGATTACAATAAACAGAGGGGGGAACGGTTTGCACAGATTTGCTCTGACCAAACAGTTTTTTCAGGATGTCTGGTATCTGACCAAAAGCTACTGGTCTTCGGAAGAAAAACTGAAGGCTTTTGGTCTGTTGGGCGTTATTATTGCACTTACGCTTGGAATAGTGTATATGTTGGTGCTGCTCAACGAATGGAATAACAGTTTTTATAATGCACTGCAGAATTATCAGACAGATAAGATTTTTGACGGTTTGCTGAGGTTTTCAGGTTTAGCAGCCGTATACATTATTTTGTCCGTATATTCCTACTATTTGCAGCAGACATTGATTCTCAACTGGCGACGCTGGATGACGGTACGCTTTCTCGATATCTGGATGAAAAACAGAACCTATTATCAGCTGCAGATGTTCGGCAAAGATACGGATAATCCTGACCAGCGTATCAGTGAAGATGTTCGTTTGTTTGTTGAAATGACGCTAAGTTTTGGCGTCGGGATTTTAAGGTCTTTGTGCACTTTCATATCTTTTGTTTTTATTCTCTATAAATTATCCGGTACGCTGCATTTCAGTGCTTTCGGACAGGAATGGGCGATAGAAGGCTATTTGTTTTGGGCGGCTTTGGTGTATTCCATTATCGGCACGTATATTACCCATATTGTAGGCCGAAAACTGGTAAAGCTGAATTTCATACAGCAGCGTTATGAAGCAGATTTTCGTTTTAGTATGATTCGCCTGCGTGAAAGTGCTGAAAGCGTAGCTTTTTACAGAGGTGAAAAACAGGAAAGCGGTATCTTTCGCGAACGCTTTACGCTGCTTTTGGATAATTTCTGGAAGTTGGTCAACAAACAGAAGCAGCTGGTATGGCTTAATTCCGGGTATTCACAGATTGCCATTATTTTTCCCTTTGTAGCAGCAATGAACCGATATCTGGCCAAAGAGATTACTTTAGGCGGTCTGATGCAGGTTTCCAGTGCTTTTGGCAATGTGCAGGGAGCGTTGTCATATTTTATTGATATGTATACCAGTATTGCCCAGTGGCAGGCAGTTGTTATGCGTTTAACTTTTTTTGGCAGGCATATGCATGAAGTTTCTGCTGATGCCGAAAAATTTCATCTGGAACGTTTTGTTGTCTCACAGGAAGTGGAAGCTGAAGCCATGCAGGTAAATTTACCGGACGGAACACCCTTACTGCGGGATATCAGATTTGTGCTGCATCCGGGCAGTAATGTGCTTATCAAAGGTGTCAGCGGCAGCGGTAAAAGTACGCTGTTGCGTGCCATTGCAGGTATTTGGCCGTATGTTGACGGCAAGATAAGGATGCCTGCGCCTGATAAATTGATGTTTATTCCGCAAAAACCGTATCTGCCTCTTGGAACATTACGCGCAGCGCTGCTGTATCCAGGCGGAAAAGAGGTTGGTGACAGCGAGCTGATTGCTTTAATGGAGACCTGCCAGATTGGTTATCTGCGTGATAAGCTGGATATAGTTGCTGACTGGAGCCATGTACTTTCCGTTGGTGAGCAGCAGCGGCTGGCGTTTGTAAGAGCGCATTTGCAGCAGCCGGTGTGGCTGTTTCTGGATGAGGCTACTTCTGCACTGGATGAAGAAACAGAAGCAAAAATGTATCTGCTTGCTGCCGAAAGGCTGCCAAAAACAACTATTGTCAGTGTAGGTCATCGCAGCACGCTGAACAAATACCATTCGCTGCAGCTGAGACTGGATAAAGACAGTCAGAGCCTGACGTTAAGTGCTATGTAGATTTTCACGGGCGATGCTATACAAAGCCTGTAAAATACGTTATGATACTTAAAGAACAGCTATAAGGAGTGATTAAAGTGTTACCCTTGCAAATTAAGGAAAATATTTATGATGTAAGCATTCAGGACTGGGATGTGCGTGATTTTCATGGTTATAAGACGGAACGCGGCGCAACCTACAATTCGTACCTGATTGTGGACGAAAAAATTTGTCTGATAGATACGGTAAAGGCTCCCTTTACTGAAGAATTTCTCAGTAATATCTGCAGTGTTACTGATCCGGCGCAGATAGATTATATCGTTATCAACCATGTTGAACCCGACCATTCCGGTGCTATGCCGGTACTGGCAAAAATGTGTCCTAAGGCCAAATTTATTATTACCATGCAGGGCAGGACAGAAGCAATCCAGCATTATGGAGATATTTTTGACTTTATCGTTGTTAAAGACGGTGATACGCTGGAACTGGGACAACGTACACTGCAGTTTGCCACTATGCCCATGCTGCACTGGCCTGACAGTATGGCTACTTACAGTGCCTATGATAAAATCCTTTTTTCCAATGACGCTTTTGGTCAGCATTATGCTACCAGCAGACGTTTTGACGACGAAGTAGAGCTGGATATACTGTATTATGAGGCCAAAAAATATTTTGCCAATATTCTCTGGCCTTATGCCAAATTAATTGATAAGGCTGTTGAAAAGCTGGGAGCACTTGATTTTGATATGATAGCGCCTTCGCACGGTGTCATCTGGCGCAGTCATCTGGGTGATATTGTTGAAATGTACAAAAAATGGGGCAGCGGCGTAAAGGACGGCAGTATAGTTGTAGCCTATGACAGTATGTGGGGCGGCACGGAAAAAATAGCGCGTGCTATTGCCAAAGGTATTGCCAAGGCCGGTGTTGGTGTCAAGCTGTTCAAGGTAAGCTGCACGGAAAACAGCAGTATTGCTGCTGAGCTTTTTACGGCATCAGGTTTTCTGGTAGGTTCTTCTACGCTGAATTACGGAATGCTGCCATCTATAGGTTCGTTGCTGACCTATGTTAAAGGGCTGAAACCGGCGCATAAAAAAGCGGCTGCTTTTGGTACTTTTGGCTGGGCAGGCGGTGCACAGAAGGATATGGAAGAATTTTTAAACAAAGCCGGGTTCAATGTGTTTGACGGATATACCTGTAAATGGAAACCGCAGGCCGCTGAACTGGAAACAGCAGAGAAGTTTGGTTATGAATTTGCCCAGAATCTTGAGTGCCAGTGTGAAAGATAGTTTAGTAATTAGTTTAATTTTGACTAAAGACAGTTATTAATGCTATGATAAAAATATATTATATCTGTAAACAGGAAGGATAATGAATGATGAATAAAAAAGCTGAAAAATTTAATGCATTTATGAAAGAGCATAATATTACCTGCTTTAATGCTCAGGATCTTGGCAATGAAGTACATACTGTTTTGTATCGTTCCTTTATGGAAGTAAGCGGTCAAAATCTGCCTACCATGGTTATTTTGGATGACAGTATCTATGCTATGTTGCAGGTGCGCGTTGCTGCCGGTGTGGTAAAGGAAGCCAACAGAGCTGCTGTTATGGAGCATCTGAATAAATTAAATGAAAAATATAAAGTGTTTAAATATTATGTAAACAGTAATGGTGATATCGTTATTGAAAGCTGCATTCCCACAACTGAAGATGAATTCGTACCCGGTATTGTCAATGCCGTAATCGAAGTAGTGCTTAAACATCTTATTGAAGAATATCCGCAGATAATGAAGATTGTCTGGTCGAATTAAGCTTTTAGGCTGTGCAGTCTTTGCTGCACAGCTTTTGTTTAATTGTTGTCAGTAATTATACCGGGGAGGTATCGTTTTGAAAAAATACGGTCTTAATGATCAGCAGGTAAATGAAGCCCTTGCAAAGTACGGTAATAATGCTTTGTCCCAGCCACCGAGGGAAACTTTTTGGGACAAGCTGTGGGATAATTTTCAAGACCCGATTATCCGCATCTTGATTTTAGCTTTACTGGTCAATGTCGTTTTTGTTTATATGGGGCATGGCGACTGGATTGAGACCGCAGGTATTTTTCTGGCTATTATCCTTGCTACTTTTGTAGCCACTTATTCTGAGTACAGCAATGAGAATGCTTTTCAGAAACTGCAGGAGGAAGCCAGCCGAATTCGCTGCAAGGTGTGGCGTAATGGTGAGCCGGCAGAAATACATATCGACGATATTGTTACCGGTGATGCTGTAATTCTGGAAGCTGGGGACAAGGTGCCTGTGGACGGAATTTTGCTGGAAGGCGATGTTAAGCTTGATCAGGCTGCGTTAAACGGCGAAAGTGAAGAAGCTCATAAACTGCCGGCTTCTGAGGGTTATCAATGGAATGAGGCTGAGACAGACTTTCTGGATGAATACAGATTGTTCCGCGGCAGTGTCGTTGTCGAAGGCAACGGCATCATGCAGGCGGTTAAGATTGGTGATGCTTCAGTGTACGGACAGCTTACCCAGGAGCTTAAAGATGATGAGCGCGACAGTCCGCTGAAGCTTAAACTTAAAGGGTTGGCAAGGAGCATCAGTAAGTTTGGGTATGCTGGCGGCGTGCTGATAGCCGTTGCGGTTATGCTGCATAAAATGCTGCTGGCAGGCGGCTTATCTGCTTATCTTAATAACATGACGGCTGTTTTGGGAGATCTGGTGCAGGCAGTTATCCTGGCTATAATTATTATCGTCATGGCAGTGCCTGAAGGTTTGCCGCTGATGATTGCCATAGTATCTTCACTGAATATGCGTAAGATGCTGAATGATAACGTGCTGGTGCGCAAACTTGCCGGTATTGAGACAGCAGGCAGCCTGAATATGCTGTTTACTGATAAGACAGGTACCATTACGAAAGGTAAACTGGAAGTAGTAAGGTTTATTACCGGTGATATGTATGAGCTGACAGATTTTTCGCAGCTGCCGGAAAAAATCCGGGCACTGACATATCAAAATGTAGTACTCAATACTTCCGCTTCTGTAACTGAAGGTAAGATTATCGGCGGTAATATGACCGAAATGGCCTTGAGTAAATATATAGGTGCTTACAGGATGGAGGGCGAAGTGCGGCGGCTGCGGTTTGTACCATTTAACAGCGCAGATAAATATTCCTGGGCAATGGTGGAAAATGCAGGAGTAACTTATTGCCTGATTAAAGGAGCACCGGAAAAGCTGATTCTGCAGACAGGGTATTACTGGGATGAGCACGGGTGCAGACAACAACTGACCGAAGCGATGAAAGCAGCGTTGGATGAAAGAATGGTACAGCTGGCAGGAGATGCTATCCGCATGCTGGCTTTGTGCAGTTATGAAGGTTCTGCTGATGATGCGCTGCCTGAGCAGGGACTGACACTGATTGGCATCGTAGGTATTCGCGATGATGTACGCCCCGAAGCTGTTGAAGCTATCGCTGCTGTACAGGGAGCCGGTGTACAGGTCGTTATGATTACAGGCGACCGCAAAGAAACGGCAGTGGCAATTGCCAAAGACGCGGGACTGCTGCGTCATCCGGATGAATTGGTCTGGACTTCTGCAGAGCTGGCGGCCATGAGCGACACTGAGGTAAAATTGCAATTGCCTAAGCTGAGAGTTGTAGCAAGAGCATTACCCATGGACAAATCACGTCTGGTAAGATTGTCACAGGAACTGAATCTGGTGGTGGGTATGACTGGTGACGGGGTTAATGACTCGCCGGCGCTGAAAAAAGCAGATGTAGGCTTTGCTATGGGCAGCGGGACAGAAGTAGCCAAGGAAGCAGGAGATATAGTTATTCTTGAGGATAATTTTCTCAGTATCAAGAAAGCTATTCTGTATGGACGAACGATTTATAATTCTATTTGCAAATTTATTGTTTTTCAGCTGACTATTAATTTTTCAGCGGTGGCTATCAATTTTATTGCTCCGTTTATTGGCATCGATAAGCCGCTTACTATTACACAGATTCTGTGGATTAATCTGATTATGGATACATTGGCTGCATTAGCCTTTGGCGGTGAGCCTGCTCTGGAAAAATATCTGGCGGAACGTCCTAAGGATCGTGGTGCAGCTATTGTCAGCAAAAAGATGCTTTCTACAATTTGTCTGGGTGGTATTTATATGACGATTGTGGCAGTAGCATTCTACAAAAGCAGCTGGGTAGATCATTTATTCCGCGATGCCCCGGATCATATTTATACATATACGGGATTTTTCTGCGCATACATTCTGATGGCGGTAGCTAATGGTTTCAACGTTCGTGTGACAGGCCTGAATTTGCTGGAAAATATCAGTCTGAATAAGGGCTTTCTTCATGTTATGGCTCTTATCGTGGTCATTCAGGTTCTGCTGACCTATATAGGTGGGCGTATTTTACGTACAGCGCCTTTAACAGCCAGGGAATGGATGGTTGTTGCCGTCTTTGCCCTGTCCATCATAGTAGTGGACCTGCTGCGTAAAGCCTGCTGCAAGCTGCTGGGACGCGGCGAGCAAACTGAACAGTAATATTACAAAAGAAATGTGAGAGTGATTTTATGGACCCTTTCGGGTATCTTGAAGAGTTAATTGTTGTTTTAATACTTATAGGAGCCAATGGCATTCTTGCAATGCTGGAGATGGCGCTGGTTTCTTCACGTAAGACGAGATTGGAACAGATGCTGGGAGAAGGCAATAAAAAGGCAGGTTATATTTTAAAGCTGGTGGATGATCCGACAGAATTTTTGTCTACTGTGCAAATTGGCATAACGCTGGTCGGTATTGGTACGGGTGTGTACAGTGGTGCAGCGCTGGCTGCTCCTTTGGCTGTGGTTTTTCATCATATACCTGTGCTGGATAAGTATGCCGGACCGTTGGCTTACGGCCTGATTGTTGCAATAGTTACGTATCTGAGTATTATTTTAGGTGAGCTTATACCCAAGCGTATCGCTATCAGTGAACCGGAAAGAATGATTACCGGGTTTGCTGCTTTGATAAAAATATTGGTCAAGGTATTCAAACCATTAACGCTGCTGTTAAGTTATTCAACTAAATATCTCCTGAAAATGCTGGGGATGGGCAAGGCAAGCCAGGAACCGCCAGTAACGGAGGATGAAGTGAAGCTGCTGATTAAGCAGGGTACTGCCAGCGGCGTATTCAATCCGGATGAGCAGAAAATTATTGAAAATGCTTTTGAACTGGATGATTTACGAGTACGTGAGATTATGACGCCGCGTACCAAGATTAGCTGGCTGGATATTAAGGATGATGAAAAAAGTCATCTGGCTCAGATTACTGAGAAAAGATATTCCTGCTTTGTCGTAGCAGACGATGATCTTGACCATGTGCTGGGCATCATCTACACCAAACGTTTTTTATTGCAGAGGCTTAAAAACAACAAATACTCTGTTCAGGAAGCTGTGCAGCAGCCGCTGTATGTGCCTGAAAATATGCGTACACAGAATCTTTTGAATATGTTTAAGGAAGAACGCATCAAGGTTGCGCTTGTCGTTGATGAATTTGGTTCGCTGGCAGGTATGGTAACGTTTAGAGATGTTGTTGAACATCTGCTGGGTGATGTACCTTCTTTTGATGAGGAGTATGAACCGCAGATTACTCAGCGCGACAATAACAGCTGGCTGGTGGACGGTCTGCTTTCCATCAATGATTTCAGCGAGTATTTTGGACTGGATGAGAACATGGTTGAGAATACTAAGGAAGCTTACAATACTGTAGGCGGACTGGTCGTTGCCATTTTAGGCTATATTCCCAAGACTGGTGATAAGGTAAGCTGTTCAGGATTGCTTATGGAAGTAGTCGATATGGACGGAGCACGCGTTGATAAAATTATGGTGAGCAAAACAGAAGAAGCCAGGGAGGCGCAGGAAGATGAAGAATAAAGTTACTGCAGTGTATTTCAGTCCTACGGGAGGAACGAAGCTGGCAGTACAGCGTTTTGCGGAAAATTTTATTGATACTGTGCTGGTAGATAATACCTTGCCGCAGCAGAGAACAAAGCAGCTTGTTTTTGAGGCGGATGAACTGGTTATCGTCGCTAACCCCGTTTATGCGGGACAGATGCCGCAGGTAAGCGGTTTATGGCGTAATTTACAGGGACATGATACGCCTTGCGTATTGCTTGCATGTTACGGCAATCGTCATTACGATGATACGCTGGCGCAGATGCAGTCACTTCTGGAAGCGCAGGGCTTTAAAGTGATTGGCGCAGCCGCTGTAGTCATTCCGCATATTTTTTCTGATGTGCTGGGCAGCAACAGACCCAATGATGCTGATGCAAGCGTTCTGGCAGAATTTGCTGACAGAATAGCTGCCAAACTGCAGCAAGGTAAAACAGAAAAGCTGCAGTTACCTGGAAACCCTGCTCCGGAAATTAAAGCACCCGTGATGGTGCCCAAAACGTTGCAGCTGAAGCAGTGCAATATGTGCGGAACCTGTGCTGCTTTGTGCCCTGTGCAGGCTATTGATGCAGTAACGCTTGCCTGTGATGATAAAATCTGTATCAGCTGTATGCGCTGCGTGAAATACTGCCGTACCGGTGCAAGAAGTTTTGATAATACCAAAATTGCTGCCTGGCTGGAAAGTAATTTCAGTTCGCCGCGTGCTATTGAATGTTTTTCTTAAATAAAGCAAGAGAGTTTTTATATTGACTGAATTTTAAAACTCTTTACAGTTTTAAAACAATAAGAAAATAATATTTGACGAATTTTACATTTTGTTGTTATAATAATATACATCAACTGAATTTATTCACCTGAAAGACATTGAAGGGAAGAAGATATGTTCAGAAGGCTGCAGAGAGTTGCCGGGTGGTGCAAGGCAACGCCGGAGTACATATGTATACTCATCCCTGAGTCGTCTGCCTGACAGGTAGGGCAGAACGTCTGGCCGCGTTACTGGCTTAAGCCTTGTTGGAGGTTGAGAGGGCTGCTGTGCGGCAGCTGAAATAGGGTGGTACAGCGTGGTTTATTCCCCGCCCCTAATATGAAAAATATTGGGGCGGGTTTTTTATTGCCCCAGATACGGAGGAAGCTTATGAAATTTGCTAAACAGTATGTTCCTTTTAATCCCGTAAAATTGCCTGACCGTCAGTGGCCGGAAAAAGTTATTGAAAAAGCGCCCATCTGGTGCAGCGTTGATTTGCGTGATGGTAATCAGGCTCTGGTTACGCCCATGGGTATTGAAGAAAAATTAAAATTTTTCCATACTCTTGTCAGCTGCGGCTTTAAGGAAATCGAAGTTGGTTTTCCATCGGCTTCGGAAACAGAATATGAGATTTTGCGTACTTTGATTGAAGACGGCCATATTCCCGATGACGTTACCGTACAGGTGCTGGTGCAGGCCAGAGAAGAACTGATTCGCAAGACCTTTGATGCTGTGCGTGGTGCCAAAAACGTAATTATTCATTTTTATAATTCAACATCAACATTGCAGCGTAAAGTAGTATTTGGCAAGGATATGGACGGCATCATCGACATCGCTGTCAATGGAGCAAAACTGATACGCCAGCTGACGGAAGAAGAAACTGCCCGCAGCGGCATGAATATCAGATATGAGTATTCTCCGGAAAGTTTTACTGGAACAGAAATTGATTTTTCCATACGTATTTGTGAAGCAGTCATGGAGGCAATGGGTGCAACTAAAGAAAACCCGATTATCCTCAATCTGCCCTCTACAGTAGAAATGTCTACGCCAAATACCTATGCGGATCAGATTGAATACTTCTGCAGACATATGCATAACAGAGAAGCGGCTATTATCAGTATCCATCCTCACAACGACCGCGGCACCGGCGTAGCTTCGGCAGAGCTGGCGCTCTTGGCAGGTGCGGAGCGTATTGAAGGTACTTTGTTTGGCAATGGTGAACGTACCGGCAACCTTGATATTGTTACGGTAGCGTTGAACATGTTTACTCAGGGTATTGATCCACAGCTTGATTTTTCCAATATTCTGGATATCAAGAAGATTTATGAAAGCTGCACCCGCATGAAAGTGCCGGAGCGTCAGCCGTATGCAGGTGAGCTTGCTTTCACTGCTTTTTCCGGCTCTCATCAGGATGCTATCAGGAAAGGCTATGAATATATGGAAAACAGCGGTACTCCGTGGTGGGAAGTGCCCTATCTGCCAATTAATCCGGCAGACCTGCACAGGGAATATGAGCCTGTAATCCGTATCAACAGTCAGTCTGGCAAGGGTGGTGCAGCATATGTACTACAGCATGCTATGGGGTATAATCTTCCCAAGGAGATGCATCCGGAGTTTGGCAATATCGTTAAGGCAGCGGCCGATGATTATGGCGATGAGCTCAGCAGTGAGCAGATTGTAGCACTGTTCCAGCGTGAATATATTGATTTTACAGGAAGATACCGCCTGCTGCGTCACCGCTTTACGGAGCTTAATGATGCGGACGGCAGCGTGCACAGCCGTTTTGAGGGTGCTCTTATGACACCGGATGGGGAAAAGACTATCGTCGGTATTGGTAACGGCCCTATCGACTCTTTCTTCCAGGCGTTGAATGGTGTAGGTATTGTTGGTTATGAATTTGTCAATTACCATGAACATGCCATTTCCCGTGGCAGTGATGCACTGGGCATCTGCTACATTGAACTGAAGAAACCGGACGGAGGACATATTTTCGGTGCCGGTATCCATGCTAATATTAACGTAGCAGCTTTACTGGGTATTATTTGTGCTATCAACAGAGCAGAAAGATAAAGTCTGACTTGAAAATAATTACATTATTCCATGCAGCAGGAAAAACTGCCGTGCTTACAGAAGTATATTATTACTGTGCTTGTTAATATTTTTGTTTAAGAAGGGAGTACACTGCATGAAAGAATTCATTAAAAATTATTTGGCTGAGCATTATGATGATTATGTCAGAGATTTAGAAATTTTGACCAATATTGATTCCGGTAACGGTGACAGGGAAGGTACTGAGGCAGCCAACAAGTTTGTTGCTGAAAAAATGGAGGCGCTTGGTGCTGTTACTGAATTCAGATATAATGATCGCGCCTGCCACCTTATTTCCAGACTGGAAGGCAAAGGCAAACTTACCGTGCTTTTGGTTGCCCATGTAGATACAGTTTTTAATCGTGGCGAAGCGGCAAAACGTCCCTTCCGTCTTGATGAAAACGGCTTTGCATGGGGACCGGGTGTAGGTGATGATAAAGCAACGGTAGTAGAAGTTATTTATGGCTTGCAGGCATTGAAGGCGGCGGGCTTTGATGACTTCAAGGAAATCATTTACTATACCAACGGTGAAGAAGAAGGCGGTTCAAAAACTGCGGAAGCTATTGTGGCAGAACTTTCTCAGCAGTCAGATTTTGCTATCATTATGGATGTTGCCCGTCCTAACTGGGGTATTGTAACGCAGCGCAAAGGCAATGCCAAATACCGTATTGAGGTTACCGGCATTGGCGGGCATCACGGCAATGCTTCACAGCATTGTGCCAATGCAATTCATCAGCTTGCTTATACGATTACTGAGCTGCATAAGCTGGCAAGCCCCATGCCGGGCAAACCGGAAGATTTTACTGCTGAAGCATTAAAAGCGCGCGGTATTGTTGATGCAGGCCAGTTTATCCCGCAAAATACTGTTAATGTCGGTGTTATAGGTTCTGCCAATGATAAAATCAGCGTTATTCCCGGTGATGCATACTGTGAAGTAAATGTACGTTGTTTCTCCGTAGCTGAGCAGCAGCGTCTGGATGCTGCAATTAAAGCGCTGGAAAATAAAATCGTTATCGATGGTACCAGTGTGAAAGTGAGCGGCGGTATCGTTACCGGGCCTATGGAAAAGACGCCACAGGTGCAGAAAATGGTAGATGTCTATAAAAAGATTGTTAAGGATGAATTTAACGGCGAGGTTTCCGAATGGGTGGCCGGTGGTCTGACTGACGGCAACAGAACGGCCAAATACATTCCTACGCTGGATGCTCTGGGTGTAGAAAACTATGATGAGCATACGGATCATGAGTCTGTAGATTTAAAAACGGCAGTTCCCAGAACAGCAGCTTTTGCTCTTACTCTGGCAGAACTGACAAAAGTATTCTGATTTTTAGCAGGCGGTGAATACCGCCTGTTTTTTATGGCATAATTTATGGTATAATAGAAAAGATAATAAATTTTGAATAAGGGATGATAAGATGTCAAAAAAAGGTAACAAATATGCCGGCGACCAGCCTAAGCCGGAACTTGTTGGCGCCAGTCAGTATCTTGGACTGGGACGCCCCATTGATTTGTATGATGGTGTGACAAGGATTGCCATGCTATGTACAATACTTTCGGCAGTTGCTGTAACTATCTGGAAAACAATAGAAGGCGTGCCCTCGTATGATGCCGCTATGGCAGGCATTGGTGCAGCACTGGGATTTCTGTTTTCTTTCATGATAGCGCAGGAACTTGACCCGGACAGAAAACTGGGCGGTATCGTCGGCGGCGGTCTGACGCTTATTGCTTCACTGTATTTGGGCGAGGGCAATATCCTTGTTATGTTGTGGCTGCTTTTTGTATTGCGCATGTTAAACCGTACCTCCGGTGACCGTCATCGTATCGGTGATAATGTTATCATTATTGGTTCAGCTGTCTGGTTAGGTATTGACGGTGCATGGCTGTATCCGTTAATGACAGGTGCAGTATATGCTGTGGAGAGCCAGATAACCGGCGGTTATTTCCGCAGCCTGTATCTTGCAGGTGTAGCAATGGCCGGTGCAGCTGTGGCTAATTATGACAGTGCGGCTCCGGTACTTTCAGTTATTTATGTTTATATTATGTGTCTTACGTTCATTTTGTTTTTACCGGAAATACGTGTGGCAGCTTTTACGCAGTTTAAGGCAGATAAGAGCGGTAAGCGCATCAGTTCACGCAGACTGCAGGTGGCACAGGGCATGTTCCTGTTTATTGGTTTCTTTATGCCCTATTTCCATGGAGATGCCCAGGCATTGGCGTTAATGCCTGCTTTTATGGCGGCTATTGGGTGCGGCTGCTATCTTTTTGTTGACTTGCTGCAGAAGAAAATCAAATAATTTTACAGAATAAAAAATATATTCAGGAGGCTATGTACCATGAGTGAAAACAGAAAAATAAGATTTACCACTAATAAAGGTGTCTTTGTGGCAGAAATGTTTGAGGATAAAGCTCCGCTGACCACTAAGAATTTTATTGAGCTGACAGAAAAAGGCTTTTATGACGGCGTTATCTTCCACCGTGTTATCGAAGACTTTATGATTCAGGGTGGCGATCCGACCGGTACCGGTATGGGTGGCCCAGGCTATAAAATTAAAGACGAATTTGGTGAAGGACTGAAACATGATGATGAAGGCATCCTTTCCATGGCTAATGCAGGTCCCAACACCGGCGGCAGTCAGTTTTTCATTACATTGGCTCCTACTCCATGGCTGGACGGACATCATGCTGTTTTCGGACGCATTGTCGAAGGTATGGAAGTAGTACGTCTGATTGGCGTTGTTCCTACTGATTTCCGTGATCGTCCGAAAGATCCTGTTATCATGGAAAAGGTTGAGGTGGTAAAATAAGTGTCTGCATTCGTATATATGCTGCGTTGTAAAGATGGAAGCTTATATACGGGCTGGACAGACGACCTGCAGCATCGTCTGAAAATGCATCAGAAGGGGAAAGGTGCCAAATATACCAGAGGGCGTGGACCTTTGGAACTGGTGTACAGAGAGGAGTTGCCGGATAAAGCCAGTGCTTTAAAACGGGAATATGCCATTAAGCAGTTGAAGCGCAGTGAAAAATTGCTTTTATGCCAGCAGCAGGATGCCAAAAGACAGAATTTGCAAGATTTAGAAAATTCATTGCTTTTATAATTGTTATAGGATATAATAAACAAGTGAACTTGTTTGAAGAAGCAGTTCAAGTTTTATTTTTTAGGAGGCCCAGAAATATGACTGGCAAAGTAAAATGGTTTAATGCAGAAAAAGGTTATGGCTTTATCGAACGTGAAGACGGCGGCGATGTATTCGTACATTTCACTGCTATCCAGGCTGACGGCTACAGAACTCTTGAAGAAGGTCAGACTGTAGAATTTGATGTTGTACAAGGTGATCGCGGCGAACAGGCTACTAACGTTGTTCGTCTGTAATACATATAGAATTTAAACGTTTAATTTTATATTGTTAATGAACCTGAAAAGGCACTTCCAAAAGGAAGTGCCTTTTTTACGTGCATTTTACAAAGGTATGCAGCAGATTTTACATTGCCTGAGTACAATAATAACAAGTTCAAAAGTAAAATATTAATGGAGGAATTGTGTATGAATTTGAAAAAAATGTTAGCCGGAGCAATGGTATCTTTGCTGGCTGTGGCTGCTCTTACTGGCTGCGGAAACGAAAGCAAACAGGCTGATTCCGGTAAAAAGGTGCAGATTGAATACTGGCATGTTGCTGCTGAAAGTTTTGGCGGTGCTACAGTAAAGGAACTTGTTGCTGATTTTAACAAGACCCATCCCAATATCGAAGTTGTTGCCAAATATAACCCGGACATGTACAAAGGGCTGACTCAGAATCTGCAGGCTGCCATAGCGTCCGGAAAAAATCCTGATGTAGTGCAGATGGGTTACTCTTATCTGAACTATGCAGCAGAAAATTTTAAATATACTGATTTGAACGATGCTTTCAAGCAGGCGGGAGATCCTAAGTTTATGCAAGATAATTTCCTGCCTAACGTGTTGGAGCTGGCACAGACCGACGATGGCAAACAGATTGGTTTACCTTATTCTGTAAGTGTACCGGTACTTTATTACAACCCGGAAATCTTTGCTGCCGCAGGACTTGATCCGGAAAACCCGCCTAAAAACTGGAAAGAAGTTGCAGAAGCTGCGAAGGTTATCAAAGAAAAAACCGGTAATATGGGCTTCTTCATGCAGGAATATGCTGATAACTGGACTCAGCAGGCTTTGATTGAATCTAATGGTGGCGCCATGCTGAAAAAAGTTGACGGCAAAACTGTGGCTGCTTTTGATACTCCGGAAGCTGCAGAAGCTTATCAAGTAATTGCTGATATGGTTAAAGACGGCAGCGGTCTGCATGCAACCAATGAAGAAGGTTTCCAGGCATATCTGAGCGGTAAACTGGGCATGGTTTGCACCACTATCGGTAAACGCGCCAATTTTGAAAAGAGTGCTAAATTCCCTGTAAAAGCTGCTCCGTTCCCTGTATTTGAAGGCAAAGAGCTTAAGGTTCCGGCTGGCGGCAACTTCCTGATGATTTTCTCCAAGGATAAGGAAAAGGAAAAAGCGGCTGTTGAATTTATCAAATATCTGGAATCTCCTGAAGCACTGGCAAAATGGAGTACCGGTACCGGTTATCTGCCGCCGCGTAAAGGTGTTGCCGAAGACCCCAAGGGATTTAAGAAGATTGTTGATGAAAATAAAAATATCCAGACAGCCCTGGCCATGATGCCTAAAGTTGTAAAATGGGCAAGCTTCCCAGGTGCTAATGGTTTGCAGGCTGAACAGCTGCTGATTGATGCCCGTGATATCATTCTCAGTGGCAAGCAAAGTGCTGCAGATGCTCTGCATCAAACTGCGGAAAAAATCAATAACTTGCTGTAAATTGCATAAATTCTGATAATGCCGCTGTTAAGGCGGCATTATTTATCTAAGTGTTCAAAGGAGTTTTCTATGAGTAAAAACAGCAGAGAAGCTTTGTTATATATCTTTCCGGCAGCCGCATTATTTCTGATTTTTTTCTATTGGCCGCTGCTGCAAAATATTTATCTGAGCTTTTTTTCTTGGAATATGGTCAGCCCGACCATGAAATTTGTTGGTATTGAAAATTTTACTGACCTTTTTGCCAGTGCCGAGTTACTGAAAATATTGTTAAATACGGTTTTATTTGTGGGGATTATGCTGGTACTTAATTTTGTACTGCCCTATATTTATTCCTTCGTGTTAGGACACCTGGTTCACAGGTGGACAGCTTTTTATCGTTCTGCTTTATTTTTACCTTCAACATTATCTCTGGCGGTAGCAAGCATCCTGTTTTTATGGATTTATAATCCGCTGGCAGGGCCGCTGAGTATTGTGCTGGGCTGGTTCGATATGGAGTCGCCGCGCTGGTTTAAGGAAAACTATCTGGTTATTTTCGCTATTTGTACCATTATTGGCTGGAAAGTTTTTGGCTATAATCTGATTATTATGCTGGCGGCTATGGTAGCAGTGCCGCGTGAAATGATTGAAGCGGCTAAACTGGAAAATGCGTCTAACTGGGTTATCTTTAAAAAAATTATCCTGCCCATGACTTCGTCAACAGCGATTTATGTATTTACCATAACCGTAGTATTTGGTCTGCAGTATGTGCTGGTGCCTGTCAATATGCTGACGCAGGGCGGGCCGGATCAGGGCAGCTCCAATCTGGTGTACATTATTTATCAGTACGCTTTTACCTTCTTCCAGACAGGCAAGTCTGCTGCTTATGCGGTTATAACCATGGTATGCTATCTGGTATTCCTGTATGTCAAAAATAAATATCTGGAGAAAAAAGTATATTATGAAAACTGATTTTAGCAAAGAATTAATCTGGCATGTGCTGCTTGTAGCAGCGGTATTTTTAATGCTGTGGCCTATTTTGTTCATGATTTCCACTTCTTTTAAAGATTTGAATCAGGTGTTTGAGTCTACGCTTAATCCGCTGCCCTGGCCGCCTACTTTTAATAATTACCTGTCGGTATTGGAAAGCTTTCCGCTGCTGACGTATATTTGGAATACTTTCTTCATTGCGGCAGTAGTTACTGTCTGCAAGGCAGCGACCAGTGTTTTGGCAGCGTTCGCTTTTGTTTATTATGATTTTAAATATAAGGAAACTGTTTTTAACGGTATGCTGCTGACCTTTTTTATTCCTATAACTGTCCTTATCATGCCTAATTATCTGATGATGGCCAGATTAGATTTACTTGATACGCCCTGGGGCGTTATCCTGCCATGTCTGGTTGACGGTATGGGGGTCTTTCTGATGCGTCAGACCATGCGCAGTATTCCGAAGCCGCTGCTGGAAGCGGCCATTTTAGACGGAGCCCTTCCGCACCAGATTTTGTGGAAAGTTATTTTGCCGCTGATTAAACCGTCTGTACTGGCAATTTCCATTCTGTTTTTTATTAACTCATGGAATGAGTATTTTTGGCCGCTCCTTATATTACAGGATAAGGATAATTATACTTTGCCGCTGGCACTGCAGATGTTTATCAGTGCCGAAGGCGGCAGTGAGTGGGGCATCGCCATGGCAGTTGCTACTTTGACGAGCCTGCCGCCGCTGCTTTTATACTGTTTCTGTCAGAAGTTTATCATCAATACATTTATGCAATCGGGGGTTAAAGGTTAATGCAAAACAGTATTGTTTTTTCACATGTAAATAAATCCTATGGTAAGACTGCCGTTATTGAAGATTTGAATCTGGAAATCCGTGAAGGTGAGCGGCTGATATTGTTAGGGCCGTCGGGCTGCGGCAAGACCACTACGCTCAGAATGATTGCCGGCTTTGAAGAAATAAGCGGCGGCGAGCTTTATATGAACGGCAAGGTAGTTAATGACTTGCCGCCGGGAGAACGCAATATCGCCATGGTTTTTCAAAGCTATGCACTCTTTCCGCATCTTAGTGTCTGGGATAATATTACTTTCGGTTTGCAGCTGCAAAAGCTGCCGGAAGAAGAAATTCGCACAAGAACGGAAGCCGCTTTGGAAATTTTGCATCTTAAAGGCTATGAACATAAAAAGACACATGAACTGAGCGGCGGTCAGAAGCAAAGGGTAGCACTCTGCCGCGCTATTGTAAAGCACTCCCCCTACTTTTTGCTGGATGAGCCGCTGTCTAATCTGGATGCGCAGCTGCGCCAGAAAGCAAGGACGGAGCTGGTAAAACTGCATGAAATGTTTAAGCCGACCATGATTTATGTTACCCATGACCAGATTGAAGCAATGACAGTGGCTGACAGGATTGCCGTAATGAATAAAGGTGCGCTGCAGCAGATTGATACGCCTGAAAATATTTATCATCATCCGGCTAATACCTTTGTAGCATCCTTTATCGGTTCTCCGGCTATGAATATTATTAAAGGGTACTTTGATAATAAAAAACTGGCAGTGGGCAAATGCTGTCTGGATGTACCGGAAACATGGTGCCGCATTATCGGTTACAGAAAAGAGCTGTTGTTTGGGCTGCGTCCTGAAGCATGTATTCCTAAATTTGACAGTGCCATGATTAAAGGGCAGGTAGAATTTATGGAAAATACAGGTAATCTGAAAACTGCCAGTCTGCGTCTGGGCAGCGGCGAAAGCTTCTTTATCCAGGCCAGTGATCCCAAGCTTGAGCTGCAGGCTGTCAGAGGTTTTGATTTTGACTGGAGCAGTGTTAATCTGTTTGACGCTGCTACGGGCATAAATATTGGTTATGTGAGGTAAGATAAATGCGTTTTTCTGTAAGTGATTTGCTGTTTCCCGGCTTTCAGAAATATCCGCTGCGGGATTTAAGCAGTGAATACGGGATAGAATTTTTTTATGAATTCGGAAAAGATTATTATTGGAACGAGGAGACTGCCAGCTGGGGAGCACGCAGTTTTTCCATCCACGCTCCCTGTGTGGCCGTCAATCTTGCTGATAAGAATCAGACTAATTATGATAAAGTTTTTGGAAAAACTTTTGCTTATGCGCAGAAGAGTAAAGCTGAGTTTGTAGTCGTGCATACCAATGAAACATGGCAGGGTGACAGAGAAAAAGTGCAGGCTTTAGTTATTAAAAGATTACGTCAGCTGCTCAGCCTTGCCAAAAGTTACGGTGTGCGGCTGACCATAGAGAATGTAGGTCTGCGCACCAAGGGAAATATCCTGTTTGATTTACATGAGTATGTGGCTTTGTTTGATATTTTTCCTGATGCCTATGCTTTGCTTGATACCGGACATGCACATGTCAATGGCTGGGCACTTCCTTCTGTTATAGAATCTTTGCAGGGAAGACTAATTGGCTGCCATGTACATGATAATAATGGCGATGCGGATGCTCACCTGCCGGTTGGCGAGGGAAATATTGATTGGAAGGGTTATTTTTCTGCAGTTAAAAAGTTTGCACCGAAATCCGTGCAGGTTTTTGAATATAGCTGTGGCTTTGCGTCGGCAGCAGAGCTGGAAGAACATATCAGTAATCTGCGCAGACAGTACAGATTGGAAGCAAAGAAAAGTGAAGCATAAGGCGGTGATGAAATGCTGCCCGTAGGAATACTGCTTGCAGGCTGGCTTTTACTGCAATATATATGGAATTAAGAAAACGGGACGGATATCTGTCCCGTTTTTTGTTTTGATATCTGTGTAGTATTATTCATGGCAACACTTTGTAATTTTGGCAAAAGTATCTTATAATAAATTTATCATTTATTATGGAGGATGCAGTATGCGCAAGATTTTGCTGATTTTATGTTTGTTGTGCCTGTTTGGCAATTGTGCTGGTATTGCCAAAGCAGCAGCTCCAAAAAATTTACAGGAAGAATATAATCATTCTTATTTTATCTCTATTGCAGCTGCTTCCTGTGCCGGTATCTACAGACCGGAAAATTCTTCTGAATTCAGCTATCTGCGTGACTATGGCTGGCAGATCATGCCTTACCATGAAAGCAGTGGCAATGTGGCTGCTAATTTTTCTCTGGCACATAATTATTTTCCTGATATTAATAAACATATTTATCTGGTAACCTTCCGCGGCAGTGCGGATAAGGGCGACTGGCGCATCAATCTGCAGACAAGGCAGGTACCTTATAAAGATGGCGTAATTCCGGCACAGCCGCAGGAAAATATGCCTGAAGGGACACCTGCGGTACATGAAGGGTTTATCAGCTATACTGATACTATGCTGATGGCTTCTGTTATTGACGAAAACAGAAATTTTAAAGGTATCTTCCGCGAAGTATATGATGATCCTGACGCTTATCTTATTCTGACAGGACATAGTCTCGGCGGTGCGGCAGCAACTCTGCTCGGAGAAAGACTGGTAAGCCTTGGCGTGCCCAAAGATAAGTTTGTTGTTATTACTTTTGGTGCTCCTGCTGTAGGTAATGATGCTTTTGCTGAAAAATATGGGGACAAAATTGACCTGATGCGTATAACCAATACTGCCGACCCGGTTCCAGGCAGCTTACAGACGGTATTCGGTGGCTATAAGCAGTTTGGGTATAATTATAAATACCATCTTTCCATGAAAATGAGTAATTTTCAACATGATATAGCCATGTATTTTGACCACAGCGTCAGTGAATATTTCAAAACTTTTGATAAGGCTGCAGCTGCTGGTCTGGTAAAGCCATTGCCAGATAAAAAAATTACAGAAGGAATACCCATGGTAGCATTATGGATAAACAGTTCGCCGGGTATCAGAAAAATGAAGTATGTACCTGATATGAAGAGACTGCTGATTAACGAATACAAAATGATGCTGCCGTCGTATATTGTATTGGAGAAATCTCTGGACGATAAAAGCAAATATACCCACAGTGATATTATGCGGCTGAGCCAGGATGCCGGAGCAGAGTACGTTATTATCTGTGGTATTGACGGCAACAGGCCCCCGGATAAAGGATACTGGTATATAGCTCTTAATCAGGCGCTTTTTGCTGCAGACGGAAGACTGATGAGTATCAGTACTTTTGCTAAAAAAGTAGACCCTGCTTCTGGTAATATTCAGGCAGCCGGCGAAAGTATTTTGCAGGCGCGCAGCGAGCTGGAAAAACATTTGCCTTTCGTTGTTACTGAATATCAGATGACTTTGAGCGGTTTATAGGAGGTAATACAATGGATTTGCAGGAATTGGGGCTGCAATTACAGCAGTGCAACAGCTGTAAACTGAGGGGTGATGCTTTGGCGCCGGTTGGTTGGTTTGGCAATCCCCGGAGTCCGATAGTGTTTGTCGGTGAAGGGCCCGGAGGCGTGGAGGATGAATATGGCTGCCCGCTTATCGGCCCGTCAGGGCAACTGCTTGATAAAGCTCTCTGGGCAGCCAAGATGACACGTGACAGAGTACTGACCACCAATGTAATCAAATGTCGACCTAAAGGCAACAGGACTCCTGATATCGCTGAAGCAGACTTTTGTGCCAAAATCTGGCTGGATAAGGAACTGGAAATCTTGCAGCCTAAGGTTATCGTGGCGCTGGGTGGTGTAGCGCTGCATTATCTGGGTAATCCGGATATGCGCATTACCAGAGACAGAGGGCAGTGGTTCAGAACGAAACAGGGTTTTGACTGTATTGCTACTTATCATCCGGCATTTTTGCTGCGTCAGTTCGGCAAGCGGCTTGTAGAATGCAAATGGGATGTATTCCATGACCTGGAAAATGCGCGCAAGCGTGCGGAAGAACTTGCTCCTGGGTATCAGTTTATGTCGGAGGAAAAAACAGATCTTTTTAAACTTTATCCCAAAAGAATTAAATCGGAATAAGTTTAAATTCTTGGTGTTTGATATAAAGTAAGGTATAATTAGTGTAGTGGTAAGATGCAAATATATAAACAGGAGTGAGAAAAATGGCTGAAAGGAAATTTTTTATCTGCAAACATTGCGGTAATATCGTAGGAATGGTTTTTGATGCCAAAGTGCCGATGATGTGCTGTGGTGAAAAAATGACTGAACTGGTGCCCAATACTACAGATGCAGCACAGGAGAAACATGTGCCGGTTATCAGCGTAGACGGTAATCTGGTAACAGTAAAAATCGGCAGTGCTCCACATCCGATGACGGAAGCACATCTGATTACCTGGGTATATCTGGAAACTGAAAAAGGGGGCCAGCGCAAAGTTCTTCACGCAGGTGAAGCACCGGAAGTTAAATTTGCTCTGGTAGATGATAAACCTGTAGCTGCTTACGCATATTGCAATCTGCATGGTCTTTGGATGGCAAAAGCTTAAAAACTGAATTTTAGTGGTAAAAAAACTGCTGAGAGCAAACTCTCAGCAGTTTTTTGCTTATGTATTAAATTATCTTTGTGGTCCAGTCTTCGATATTCCAGACTTTGTCAACAAGGTCTTCGTAAAATTCTGGCTCATGGGAAACCAGAAGTACACTGCCCTTAAACTCTCTGATAGCTTTTTTCAGCTCTTCTTTGGCGTCAACATCAAGATGATTAGTAGGTTCGTCCAGAACCAGCCAGTTTATATCCCTGAGCATCAGTTTGCACAGGCGTACTTTTGCTGCTTCACCGCCGCTTAATACAAATACCTTACTGGTAATATGCTCATTGGTAAGGCCGCAGGCTGCCAAAGCGGCGCGAACTTCGTAATTGGTCAGACCGGGATATTCATTCCAGACGTCTTCCAGAGCTGTGTTTTCATTTTTCTCACGTTCTTCCTGCTCGAAATAGCCTGGTTCAAGGAATTCGCCCAGTTCAACACTGCCGCTGAAGGGAGGAATGATGCCGAGGATAGTTTTCAGTAAAGTCGTTTTACCGAGACCGTTTACACCCCGGATGGCTATTTTCTGACCGCGTTCCAGATTGAATGTTACGGGGCGTGTCAGTGGGGTATCATATCCGAGTACGAGGTCTTTTGCTTCGACAATAAAGCGGCTGGGCGTGCGTGCTTCGCGGAACTTAAAGGTAGGTTTGATTTTCTCACGTGGTTTTTCAATCATTTCCATTTTGTCAAGTTTACGCTGACGGCTTTTTGCCATATTGGTAGTGGCTACTCTTGCTTTATTACGGGCAATAAAGTCTTCCAGTTTTGCTACCTCCTGCTGCTGACGTTCATAGGCGCTTTCTTTCTGTGCCTTGTAGATAGCGTACATTTCCTGGAATTTGTCATAGTTGCCGCTGTAGCGTGTCAGTTCACAGTTTTCCAGATGATAAATAACGTTTACTACCTTGTTAAGGAAAGGTATATCGTGAGATATCAGGATAAAGGCGTGTTCATAATTCTGCAAAAATTTTGTCAGCCATTCGATATGTTCTACGTCCAGGTAGTTGGTAGGTTCGTCCAGTAACAGAATGGATGAATTTTGCAGCAGCAGCTTGGTTAAAAGTACTTTACTGCGCTGACCGCCGGAAAGCTCCGCAACATCTCTGTCCAGACCTATGCTGCCAAGGCCGAGTCCATTGGCTACTTCTTCTATCTTACTGTCCAAAGAGTAAAAGCCGCTGTGTTCAAGTTCAGACTGGATTTCACCGACAGTGTTCATCATTTTATCAAGTTCTTCAGGGGTAGCGTCACCCATTTTGTCGTACAGATCAAGCATCTGCTGTTCCATAGCATACATATCGTTAAAAGCTGTGCGCAATACCTCACGGATGGTCATGCCCTGTTCAAGAGTACTTTGCTGGTCAAGATAACCAACAGTAACGCGTCCGGGCCATTCAACCTTGCCTTCGTCAGGCTGCAGGTGGCCGGTAACAATATTTAAAAAGGTTGATTTGCCTTCGCCGTTGGCACCGACAAGGCCCACATGTTCGCCACGCAGCAGTTTAAAAGAAACATTTTCCAGAATCTGACGACCGCCAAAGGAGTGGGATACATCAGTAACATTTAAATAGCTCATTTTGTACCTCATTTTAAAAATTTATATAGTAATTTTATTATGCTGCCCGGCTTTTGTAAAGGCTGGCAGGTTATTTTTTGCCAATGTAGAATATAATATAAAAATCTATTTGAAGAAAAGGTGATTTATATGATTAGCGGCAATAAAAAGGATATAGCGAAAGTTCTTCCTTATGTTAATGAAAGACTGCGTACGGCTTTGCGGTATATAGAAACAACTGATTTTTCTGCTATCGGCAACGGCGAATATGAAATTGACGGCCGCAATGTATTTGTGCGCGTGAATACTTATGTAACTGAACCCAGGGAGCAAAAGAAACCGGAGAGTCATAATGCTTATATTGATGTGCAGTTTTTGGGCAGTGGCAGCGAGACTATATGGTATATGCCAAAAGATGCAAAGCATATTGTAAGTGAAGACCGTTCAGCAGAGGATTTGCTTTTTTATGCGGCAGCAGAAGAAAAGGACTGCGTAAATCTTACAGCAGGCGATTTTGCCATTTTCTTTCCATGGGAGCTGCATCGCCCCGGCTGCAGTCAGAAACAGCCTGAAAAGGTACAAAAAATAGTAGTAAAAGTACTGGCAGAATAAAAAAAGAAAAAATGCAAAAAAAGTGTTGACAATAAGGTAAAAAATATATATAATAACATTCGTGATGTTGAGCAATACAAAACACCACAAAAAATTCCCCGATAGTTCAGCCGGTAGAACACCTGACTGTTAATCAGGGCGTCGTAGGTTCGAGTCCTACTCGGGGAGCCACCTGGCCGGTTGGTCAAGCGGTTAAGACACCGCCCTTTCACGGCGGTATCGGGGGTTCGATTCCCCCACCGGTCACCATTCGGGCGCTTAGCTCAGCTGGGAGAGCGTCTGCCTTACAAGCAGAATGTCAGCGGTTCGATCCCGTTAGCGCCCACCACGAAATTCAGCACTCCAGTTAAATTGGAGTGCTTTTTTGTATTTCGGTATAATTTTAAGATAAAAAATAAAAAGCTCTGAAAATCGTGATTATAATTCACTATGTTTTTCAGAGCTTATTTTTTAATTGTACGGGAGATTGAGGGACAACAGATTCAATAAAAGCTTTGACTACCGCAGGGTCGAAATCAAGTCCTGCTTTATTTTTCAGTTCGATAATAGCGTCATCGTGAGTTTTCTGCCAGTGCTGCGTGCAGGGGTTAAGAAATCTGTCGTAATAATTGGCAACGGCGATAATGCGTGCCCCCAAAGGAATATTCTGTCCTTTCAGACGTTTGGGATATCCTTTTCCATCCCACTGTTCATGATGTGCTTTAATGATTTCGATGATGCTGTTGAATTCAGGAATGTTTTCCAGCATACTTGCACCAGCGATGCAGTGACGTTTGTAAATGGAAAGCTCCCGGGTGGTAAGGAAAGGAACTTTATACAGGATTAAATTGGGCACAGAAAGATGACCAATATCGTGAAGCAAAGCAGCCGTTTTAACAGTTGCAACTTCAGAATACGGCAAGCCTAATTTTGCGGCCGTACTGGCTGAGTAGTTGGCAACCTGCTGACTGTGCAGATACAGGTCTTTGTTTTTGCGTTCTAAAATTTTCAGGTAAAAGTCGCAGATTTCTCTGGTCAGATCATCATCAGCGAAATCAAGACATTGAGGTATGGCAATCATAAAAATCCGTCCGTTCAGAAGTGGTGTCAATAGTATATCACTTTCTTGTCAAATATTAAATAGCGGCTTGCGCAAAAATTTCTAAAGGAATATAATTAGGAATGCAGTTCAGGTCTGTGGTTGCAAGTCGATGCCAGTTGCAGGCAAAACGATCCACGTAAGCAGCCCAAAGTGGCTGTGAGCACGGTGCAGCTTAGGAGTAAGTCCTGCCGCAAAAAGCGAGAGGAGCAGTAGTGGGGAGCGCGTAAGCTTAGGAGCGAACCTCCCAGCAGGCGAGTGTGGGGGCGAAGACCAGGTCAGCTGGACTGCATAATCTTGCGAAGAAAATATTCAAAAAAATACATGGATTTTATATTGCTGTTTCAAATAAATAGTTATATAATAAATGTAAATTTTATGCAGGATTAGTGTTTAAAAAAAGAAGGGAGCTGTATGAAGTGAAAAGAATACTAATTATGATCATGGCTTTGATGGCAGCAGCTGCGCTGCTGGTTGCAGGCTGTGGCGGAGATAAGAAGGAAGCAGCTGAAAAAGTGCTGCGTGTTGGTACGGAACCTACCTTTGCTCCGTTTGAATTCCAAAAGGAAGGCAGCAAGGAATACGATGGCTTCGATATGGATCTTATTCGTGCTGTAGGCAAACAGATGGGTTATAAGGTTGAAATCCAGAATATGGGTTTCGATGCTTTGATTCCGGCTTTAAATGCAGGCAATATTGATGTTGTAGCTGCAGGTATGAGCATTACTGATGAACGTAAACAGGCAGTTACTTTCTCTGAACCGTATTATACTTCCGGCCTGATTATCATGGTGAATAAAGATAATAATGATATCAAGAGTCTGAAAGATCTTGAAGGCAAACGCATTGCCTGCCAGATCGGTACTACCGGCGAAGGCAAAGCAAGAAGTGTTGCCGGTGCGAAGGTAACAGCATTTAATACCAATACAGAAGCTGCTATGGAGCTTACCAATCATGGTGTAGACGCAGTTATCAACGACAGTCCAGTTGTAGGTTATTATCTGGCCCAGGGCGGCAATAAGACTGCCAAGACAGTTGGCGAAGTTATGGAAGCTGAACAGTATGGTCTTGCTGTTAAGAAAGGTAATGACAAACTGGCTGCTGATATTAACAAAGCTCTTGCCGAACTGAAAAAGAACGGTGAATATGATAAAATCTATAAAACTTGGTTTGGCGAAGTGAAAAAATAATTTTTCGGGTTTTGCTTGCGGGGCACAATGCGCTGGAAATAGCCTGTGCTCCGTATTTATTTTATAAGATTTATAGTAATGAGGGGGATTAGTAATGAAAAAAATTCTGATGTTGGTAATGATGGTAATGACTGCCTGCGCGATGCTGTTGGCGGGTTGTGGCGGCGAAAAGAAGGAAGCAGCAGAAAAAGTGCTGCGTGTTGGCACTGAACCGAGCTTTGCGCCGTTTGAATTTCAGAAAGAAGGCAGCAAGGAGTTTACCGGTTTTGATATTGACTTAATCCGTGCCATAGGCAAACAGATGGGCTATAAGGTAGAAGTACAGAACATGGGTTTTGACGCTCTGATTCCTGCTCTGAATGCCGGTAACATTGATGTTGCCATTGCCGGTATGAGCATTACTGATGAACGCAAAAAGGTTGTAGAGTTTTCTGATCCGTATTATACTTCCGGGCTGATCATTATGGTAAATAAGGATAATAATGATATTAAGACACTGAAAGACCTTGAAGGCAAACGTATTGCCTGCCAGATTGGTACTACCGGTGAAAAGAAATCCCGTTCTGTTCCGGGAGCTCAGGTTACTGCTTTTAATACTCAGAGTGAGGCTTCTCTGGAACTGAAAAACGGCGGTGCTGATGCAGTTATTAACGATGCTCCGGTTGTGGCTTACTATCTGCAGCAGGGCGGCAGCGAATCTGCCAAGACTGTAGGCGAGAAAATGGAAGCAGAAGATTATGGCATTGCAGTAAAAAAAGACAATGCCAAGCTGGCTGCTGAAATTAATAAAGCCATGGCAGAACTGAAAAAGAACGGTGCATTTGATAAAATTTATAAAACCTGGTTTGGTGAAGATAAATAATTCCAGACAGTTTTTTCGTATATGACCCAACATCATAGAAGGGATGGAAACAATGGATTTTAATTTTAGTCTGATGGCGGATTCGTTTCCCCTGCTGCTGGCAGGCGCTGCCATTACTGTGGAAATTACAGCATTAAGCGTGAGCTTTGGTCTCCTGATAGGCTGCCTGATAGGCATTGCACGTTTATGTAATATTAAACCGCTGCGGTATCTGGCTAACGTTTATGTGGACTTTATCCGCGGCACACCGCTTTTGGTACAGATCTTTCTGGTATACTTTGCTTTACCGGGGCTGATTGGTGAGCGTGTCGATCCTTTCTTTGCAGCAATTTCCGCCTGCTCCATTAACAGTGGTGCCTATATTGCTGAGATCTTCCGTGCCGGTATTCAGTCCATAGACAAAGGGCAGATGGAAGCCGGACGCAGCTTGGGTATGAGCTGGGCTCAGACTATGCGGTATATTATTATGCCGCAGGCTTTTAAACGTATTATTCCGCCTCTGGGCAATGAGTTTATTGCCATGCTGAAGGATTCTTCACTGGTATCTGTTATTGGGTTTGAAGAACTTACCCGCCGCGGCCAGTTAATTATTGCCCGCACCTATGCTTCTTTTGAAATCTGGATGGCAGTAGCAGTTATCTATCTGGTAATGACTTTTGCCGTAGCAAGATTTGTTGGTATGCTGGAGCGGAGGTATGATACGAAATGACAAAGGAAATGATAAAACTCACTGATGTAAAAAAAAGCTTCGGCGAACTGCAGGTGCTTAAAGGTGTCAATCTGTCTGTTGCCGAAAAGGAAGTCGTTGTTATCATCGGGCCTTCCGGCAGCGGTAAGAGCACCTTGCTGCGGTGCATGAACTATTTGGAAGAACCAACCAGCGGCAGCATAATTATTGATGGTATACCGTTGAACAGCGAGGCTAACATCAATGAAATACGTAAAGAAGTCGGGATGGTTTTCCAGCGTTTCAATCTTTTTCCGCATATGACCGTGCTGGAAAATCTGATGTTGGCGCCGATGAAGGTGCGCGGTATCAAAAAAGAAGAAGCAGAACAGACCGCAAAAACATATCTGACCAAAGTAGGACTGGCAGATAAAGCTTCGGCTTATCCTGAGCAGCTCTCCGGGGGACAGCAGCAGCGTGTAGCGATTGCCCGTGCTTTGTGTATGAAGCCGAAGGCTCTGCTGTTTGACGAACCTACTTCCGCGCTTGATCCGGAAATGATTAATGAGGTACTGGACGTTATGAAAAGTCTGGCCAATGAAGGGATGACAATGGTCGTAGTAACTCATGAAATGGGTTTTGCCCGTGAAGTTGGCGACAGGGTAATCTTTGTCGATGGCGGCAATATTCTGGAAGAAGGTACGCCGGAAGAAATTTTCAGTAATGCAAAAGAGGAAAGAACAAGAAGCTTCCTTTCCAAGATTCTGTAAGAATGTTACATTTTTGTCTGTAAAATAAAAAAATAACAGCAAAATGCAAAGTTTAGCAGGAGAAACTCCTCTAAATGGCGAAATCTAATTGCAACAAAGGTAGTAATACCAAATACCTTGAAGCATCAAGGAGGAATGATTTATGAACGTTAATGTAAAAGGTAGAAACATCGATGTAACTCCGGCTCTCAAAGAGTATGTCGAAAAGAAAATTACGAAAGTTACCAGACAGTTTAAAACAGTAGGCGATATTTCTGCAGTACTGAAAGTTGAAAAGGGTAATCATATTGTAGAAATTACTGTTCCGGCAAGCGGTATCTTACTGAGAGCTCAGGAAACCACGAAAGATATGTATTCTTCCATTGATCTGGTTGTTGAAAAAATCGAACGCCAGATTCATAAATATAAAACTCGTCTCATGAAGAGAAAATACAGTAATTTTGCTGATGTACCGCCAGCTCCGGCTGCAGCACCTGCTGAAGATGATGGCGAATTTGAAATTATTAAAAACAAAAAATTCGTTCTGCATCCGATGAATGTTGAAGAAGCAATTCTGCAGATGAATTTGCTGAATCATGATTTCTTTGTATTCTATGATCCTGACTTGGGCAGCACCAATGTTGTATATCGTCGTAAAGACGGCAAATATGGTCTGCTTTCTCCCGAATTTAAATAAGCATAAGTTTTACTCAAACTTCACAAAAAGCACAGGACTTTGGTTCTGTGCTTTTTGATTTTCAAAAATATTTCTGCTATAATTGTATGTTAGGTGCAGTGTTTGTGCGCACCATATTTTTAAGGAGTGATGATTTTGCTCGAAAACATTTTAAAGAAAATTTTCGGAGATCCCAATGAAAAAGAATTAAAGCAGATTCGTGTTATTGTAGATAAGATAAACAGTCTGGAGAAAAGTGTAGAAGGATTAAGTTCTGCCAATCTGGCAGCCAAGACCGGTGAATTCAAAGTACGCCTGCAGAAAGGTGAAACGCTGGATGATATCCTGCCGGAAGCATTTGCTGTTGTGCGTGAAGCTTCCAGGCGTGTGCTGGGTATGCGCCATTTTGATGTGCAGCTGATTGGCGGCTGCGTGCTGCACCGTGGCAAAATTGCTGAGATGCGTACCGGTGAAGGTAAAACACTGGTAGCTACGCTGCCGGCATATCTGAATGCTTTGACCGGTAAAGGTGTACATGTAGTTACCGTCAACGATTATCTGGCAAAACGTGACAGTGAAGAGATGGGTCGTGTTTATAAATTTCTGGGGCTGTCTGTTGGCCTGATTGTCCATGATATGGATTTTCCTGCCCGCCGCGCTGCTTATGCTGCCGATATTACCTATGGTACTAATAATGAGTTTGGCTTTGACTATCTGCGCGATAATATGGTTGTCAGTGAAGATCAGATGGTACAGCGCGAACTGAATTACTGTATTGTCGACGAAGTGGACAGTATCCTGATCGATGAAGCGCGTACTCCGCTGATTATTTCCGGCCCTGGTGAAAAATCTACTGATTTATACAGGGTTCTGGCTCATGTTGTGGCCAATATGACTGAAGGCGAAGACTATACTGTAGATGAAAAACAGAAACAGGTTGCGCCGACGGAAGCTGGTATTGCCAAGGCGGAAAAAATGCTGGGCATCAGCAATATGTATGATAATGAACACGGCGTGGATTTCTCGCACCAACTGATGTGTGCTCTGAAAGCTAAAGCGTTGATGCATCGTGACCGCGATTATGTGGTTAAAGATGGTCAGGTAATCATCGTTGATGAATTTACCGGACGTCTGATGTTTGGCCGTCGTTTCTCCGAAGGCCTGCACCAGGCTATTGAAGCTAAAGAAGGCGTGAAGGTTGAGCGTGAAAGCCAGACTTTGGCAACTATTACCTTCCAGAACTACTTCCGCATGTATCAGAAGCTGTCCGGTATGACCGGTACTGCCAAAACGGAAGAACAGGAATTCCAGAAAATATATAATCTCAGCGTAGTAGTTATTCCTACCAATAAACCCATGATTCGTGTTGATGCGCCGGATGTTATTTATAAGACTAAGCTGGCAAAGTATAAAGCAGCTGTTAACGAGATTGAAGAATGTCATAAATCCGGGCGTCCTGTACTTGTTGGTACAACCTCTATTTCTCAGTCTGAAGAACTGTCGGCAATGCTGAAACGACGCGGTATTCCCCATAATGTACTGAATGCCAAATACCATGAAAAGGAAGCAGAAATTATTTCCGGTGCCGGGCAGTACGGTGCTGTAACCATTGCTACCAATATGGCTGGTCGTGGTACTGATATCGTCCTTGGTGAAGGTGTGCCTGAACTTGGCGGTCTGCATATTATCGGTACGGAACGCCATGAAAGCCGCCGCATCGATAATCAGCTGCGCGGACGCTGCGCGCGTCAGGGCGATCCTGGTTCTTCCAAATTCTTCCTGTCCCTGGAAGATGATTTAATGCGCCTTTTTGGCAGTGATAATATTGCCGGTATTATGGATAAGCTGGGTATGGATGACGACGAGCCTATCGAACATTCTCTGGTAACAAAGTCTATTGAAAACGCTCAAAAGAAGGTAGAAGCGCGTAACTTCAGTATTCGTAAACACGTGCTGGAATATGACGATGTTATGAATCAGCAGCGTGAAGTCATTTATGCTCAGCGTAAAAAGATTCTGCATCAGGCAAATCTGCGTGATAATATTATGGAAATGGTAGAAAAGGTTGTAGACCGTACCATGGCCATGTATGCGCCGCCGGAAGTATATTCTGAAGATTGGGATCTGAAATCTTTGATTAATTATGCAGAGGAATTCTATGCTCCCAGAGGCCTTCTGACTGTAGAATATCTGCAGAATCTGAGCCGTGAAGAACTGGATGAGTTCCTGCATAAAGTAGCTGTTGAACATTATAAACAGCGTGAAGAGGCTATCGGACCTGACCTGATGCGTGAGCTGGAAAATCTGGTTATGCTCAAGGTTGTGGATAATCACTGGATGGAACATCTGGATGCCATGGACATGCTGCGTGAAGGCGTTGGTCTGCGTGCATATGGGCAGAAAGATCCTCTGGTAGAATATAAGTTTGAAGCATATGATATGTTTGAAGCGATGATAGATGCTATTCAGGACGATGTGGTACGTTATATTTACAGAGTAAATGTTATTACTCAGCCTAAAGTAGAAGATCATCTGGAAAATGCTTCCATGAACAATCCTGCCGGAGATGACGGTCCGCAGCAGCCGACAGTTAAAAAGGATGAAATCGGCCGTAATGAACCATGTCCCTGCGGCAGTGGCAAAAAATATAAAAATTGCTGCGGTAAGGATAAATAATATCCGAAAATAACTAAATTTGCTTATGAAAGGTTGTGAATGATTTGCTGATTGAAGAATTTAAACCGGAAATAACTAATCTGCAGGCAAAATTAGAGGAAATGAGGGGATCTCTTTGACATTGCCGTCAAAGAGGACCGTATTGCAGAATTAGAACATAAAATGGGCGATCCTACTTTTTGGGATGACCCGGAAAAAGCGCAGAAGACGGCGCAGGATGTAAATGCACTTAAAGAAGAAGTTGACGGTTTCCATAAGCTGTCTGCCAATATTGATGATTTGGAAGCCTTGTGGGAAATGGCTACGGAAGAAAACGATGAAAGCCTGCTGCCGGAAATGGAAGAATTACTGCAGCGCAGTCGTGAAGAATTGGAGCATCTGGAACTTGGCATGCTGCTTAGCGGTGAGTTTGATGCAAACAATGCCATCCTCACATTACATGCCGGTGCTGGCGGAACGGAAGCACAGGATTGGACTTCCATGCTGCTGCGCATGTTTGTACGTTTTGCCGAAAAGAATAATTTTGCTGTAGAAACATTGGATTTTCAGCCCGGCGATGAAGCAGGGGTGAAAAGTGCTACCATCCAGATTAATGGACATAACGCCTACGGCTTTATGAAATCTGAAAAAGGTGTACATCGCCTGGTGCGTATTTCTCCTTTTGATGCTAATGCCCGCAGACATACTTCCTTTGCGGCAGTAGACGTGATGCCGGAAATTGACGATAATATTGAAGTCAATATCAATATGGATGAAGTACGCGTCGATACTTATCGTGCCAGCGGAGCCGGCGGACAGCACGTTAACAAGACATCATCCGCTGTACGTATGACCCATGAACCGACAGGCATCGTTGTACAATGCCAGAATGAACGTTCTCAGATTCAAAACAGGGAACGCTGCCTGCAGCTGTTGCGTGCCAAACTGTATGAGTACGAAAAGCAGAAGCAGGATGCCATGATCAGTGATCTGGCCGGAGATTATCAGGCTATTGAATGGGGCAGTCAGATACGTTCCTATGTATTCCAGCCTTATACTATGGTCAAGGATCATCGTACCGGTACGGAGACAGGTAATATTCAGGCTGTAATGGATGGCGACCTGATGAGTTTTGTAGAAAGCTATCTGCGCAGTCTGCAAAAGAAAATTTAATGTGCCTATAAGCTTGTAAGAAAGGTGAAATCAATGAAGAGCCGTTATAATCCTATTCTTTTGGCCATAGTGCTGGTTGGTTTTTGCTGTGCACTGTGGCTGAATGTGGTACGTCACGAAATAGAACAGAAAAACGATACCGTAGAAATGGCTATGGAATATGAAAATCTGCGCAAACTGGCTGCCCTGGAAGGCCTTCCTGAGGAAACCGTTCTGGAACGCTTCAAAGCTGCGGGGATTACGTCCCTGATGGTTTTTGATACTACATTGGAGCGCCTGAACAAAAATGGTGTTGTTACAGTAGCTACAGGTGAAGAGTTGCGTAAGGCCGCAGCACTTGGCGGTGATGCAGGTGTTTTTAAACCTGTGCTGAAGCAGAAAAAGCTGCAGACCAATGCTGTATATGTGGCCGAAGGCAATGATAAAGAAGCCTTTAATGATGTCATGGAAGATCTGCGTCTGCGCTATGGCAGCGAACGTATCAGAGTGCTGGATGACAGGCAGCGCATTGTAGAAGTGCTGGGAAGCACGGCACTTGTGCCTGAAGACAAATATGACGAGCCGCTTGGTTTGCTGCAGGCACCGCTGGGTCTTGCCGTTAACGATATGCGTAAAGTATCTGCCATGGGTTTTCATGTGATTGTGCGTCCGCAAAATTATACTGATATTAGCGCCGAGCAGGTGGAAGGTATTTTTAAACGTATAAAAAAAGCGAATGTTAAGGTTACAGCTTATATGCCCTGTGGCACACAAGCTGTGGGATATCCTGACATGCTGGATTATATGGCCGCCAAAATGAAAGAACAGGGTATGAAGCTGATCATGCTCGAGCACTACACGCAGCTGCAGTTTGCTAAAATTGACGGGTTACTGCCACTTGCTGCAGGTGTCGAATACGATGCTGCCCGTTCTTATGTGATTGACCCGACCGAACAGAAAAAAATCTCTGTTGGTGAAGCTTTGCGGCGTTGGGCACTGACTGATGAAGAACGCAATATTCGTGTTAACTACATCAGGCCATTTATGATGCCGAAGGACGGCAAAGACCTGATGAGCATGAACCTTGAATATGTGCATAATATTGTAAAAAGTGTTAAAGCACGTGGTTTTAAGATTGGAGAGGCCGGAGTTTTTGAAAACCCGGTAAATAATGACGGCAGTATTTTTGTCGGACCTTACTTCCCTGATAAGATGGCTTATCTGCCGCTTATTGCTGGTGTAATGGCAGCAGTAGTGCTGTATGTATCTTTGCTGTTTAATATTACGCGGCGCAGACAACTGCTGTTATGGGCTGCACTGAGCTTTGCTGCAGCAATAGTGCTTATGTTGGGACGCGGATTGCTGACCAGACAACTGCTGGCTTTAGCTGCGGCTGTTACTTTCCCGGTACTGTCTATGAGTGTTATCTTTAATATCTGGGATAATTGTCATGATAAAGCAAAGAATTTAAGCAGTATTATCGGTAATGCGCTGTGGCAGCTGGCATTTGCCATTATAATGTCACTGGTTGGCGCCATGCTGCTTTCCGCTATTCTTACAGACAGCCGTTTCCTGCTGGAAATAGATATTTATCGCGGAGTTAAGATTACTTTTATTCTTCCGGTACTGATGACCATTTTGCTGTATATCAAAAAATATGACATGCTGCAGATTATGGGGCGCGGTATCAGAGCGGTTATCTGGAAAATCAGAAATTTTGTCAATACTGATATCACTTTAAAGCACCTGCTTGTTTTGGGAATTTTGCTTTTTGTGGTTTACTATTTTGTAGGACGCAGCGGACACACAGACGGTGTTCCTGTAACTGCGGCCGAATTGAAGATGCGTGCCCTGCTGGAACAGGTAATGTATGCCCGTCCTCGTGGCAAGGAGTTTCTTGTAGGTCATCCGGCCTTTTTCCTGGCAGTTTTGGCAGCGTATAAGGGAGCACCGAGGCTTTTGCAGTTTGTACTGGCATGTGCGGCTGTTATTGGACAGGGATCGTTAGTACAGACGTTCTGTCATATGCGTACACCGGTCTGGATGAGCGTAATGCGTGCAGTTGATGGTTATGTAGCCGGTGCAGCGCTTGGTATTGTTGCCGTGGCACTTGTATATCTGCTGCTGCCTTATTGGGAAAGATTAAGAAGGAGATACCTTGAGTAATGAGTAAAATAGTAATTTCCGGATATTATGGCTTTGCTAATGCCGGAGATGAAGCAATGCTTACTGCGATTGTCAAATCCCTGCGAAGCAGGGATGCATCAGCAGAATTAACGGTTATCTCCGGTAATCCGGCAGCGACGGCAGCAAGACATAACGTTGTTTCTATTCATAGATTTAATCCACTGGCCATTATAAATGCTGTTCGGGAAAGTGACCTTCTGCTGAGCGGCGGTGGCAGTCTTCTCCAGGATGTGACCAGCAGAAAGAGTTTGTTGTATTATCTTTCTGTTTTGGCACTGGGAAGATGGTTTGGAAAAAAAGTAATGCTGTTCGCGCAAGGTATTGGACCTATAAATTCAGCGTTCTTACGCAGGTTGACACGTTTTGTTTGCAGTAATGCCGATTTGATAACTGTTCGTGATGCTGACTCTCTGGAAGAACTCAGACGTATTGGTATTCCGGAACAAAAAGTGCTGCTTACAGCAGATGCAGTATTGACGCTGCCTCAGGCAGATATCAGGCAGGGAAGATTGCTGCTGCAGAGTTTTGATATACCGGATAATCAACGCCTGATAGCTGTTTCTGTACGTAAATGGCAGGAAGAGGAGAAATATCTTCAGGAGCTTGCTGCAGCTGCCGATGTACTGATAGAAAAATATGATGCGCATGTGGTATTGCTGCCTTTGCAGTATCCTGTTGATGTGGATGCATGCAGAAAAATGTACCAGTATGTTAAAAAGACAGACAGATGTACTGTACTGGATGCAGCTTGTGATACGGAAATGTTTTTATCTTTGACAGGTAATTTTTCTTTGCTTATAGGCATGCGTTTGCACGCACTTATTTTTGCGGCGGTTATGCGCATACCTTTTGTGGGAGTATCATATGATCCTAAAATAGATGGATTTATCAAGGAAGTGGGCGGCGTTAGTGCCGGCCAGATAAACGGACTTACGGCACAGGAAGTAGTTGCCGCTGCCGCAAAGGCGCTCAACAGCGATGCAGGAAGCTGGCGCAGGCTGGAAGTTTTATGTAATAAGGCAATGGAAAATATAAGTATGGCTTTTTCCCTGTTGCCTGATTCCCAAAAGCATCTGAAGGGAGAGTGAAGATTATGCTTTTGATGTCAAATGTAAGCAAAATTTATCCCGGAGGATCAGCTGCTTTACAGGATGTTAATATTCATATCGAACCAGGTGAATTTGTCTTCGTAGTTGGCCCAAGCGGTGCAGGCAAATCTACTTTTATTAAAATGCTGTTCCGTGAAGTTATTCCTACAACGGGCAGCATTTTTGTCAATGGTATTGATATTTTGCGGCTGCAGGAGAAAGAAATACCGTATATGCGCAGGCAACTGGGCATCATTTTTCAGGATTATCGGCTGCTCCCTGACAGGACAGTATACGAAAATGTTGCTTTTGCCATGCAGGTAATCGAAGCGCCGCACCGTAAAATAAAAAGGCGGGTAATGAATGTTTTGGAGCTTGTAGGTCTGCGTAACCGCTGCAACTCCTATCCAAACGAACTAAGCGGCGGCGAGCAGCAGCGTATTGCTATTGCCCGGGCAATAGTCAACGACCCATTGCTGGTGATTGCCGATGAACCTACAGGTAACCTGGACCCGGAAACCAGCTGGGATATAATGGAAATTTTTAAGGAAATAAATGCTACGGGTACTACGATTGTTATGGCAACGCATGATAAAGAAATTGTGGATGCCATGGGCAAACGTGTTATTGCCATTGAAAAAGGCAGGATTGTGCGAGACGAGAAAAACGGGGTATATGGATATGAGCTTTAGTACGAAAGAATATTTTATCCGCGAAACGTATAAATCTATACGCCGTAATGGCTTTATGAGTTTTGCCTCGATTTCTACAGTAGCAGTTTCGTTGCTGGTGCTGGGGATGTTCCTGCTGATTTTTTTAAACACCAATAATCTGGCAAAGTATCTGGAAAGTCAGGTGCAGATTTCTGTTTATATGCTTGATGAAGCAGATAATGAGGTGCTGGATTCTGTCGGCAAACAGCTCAGAGAACTGGAAGGTGTGGAAAAAGTTACTTTCATCAGTAAAGATGAAGCGCTGGAAAAATTCCGCGAACGCCTTGGAGATCAGCAGCAGCTTTTGGATTCGCTGGGCAGTGATAATCCCTTTCCTAATTATTTTGATGTGCAGGTGGACAGTCCTGAGCGTATCCAGCAGCTTACTCCGCAAATCAGTGAACTGCCGAAAGTGGAAACAGCAAAATTTGGGCAGGAAGTAGTGGAAAATCTGTTCCAGCTCACAAGAATACTGCGTTTTGGCGGTATAATGCTGGTAGTATTCCTGTCTATGGCAACTTTGTTTATTATTTCCAACACCATTAGATTGACAGTTTTTGCCAGACGCAAGGAAGTAGTAATTATGAAATACGTAGGCGCTACTGACTGGTTTATTCGCTGGCCATTCCTGCTGGAAGGTATGACGCTGGGATTTTTTGGCGCAATAGTTGCTGCCTTGCTGATTAATATTATTTACAGTGGACTGCAGACAAAGATTTATGCTACTTTAGCTTTTCTTCCTCTTTTGCCGGCGTATCCGCTGCTTACTTATGTATCATTATTTTTGCTGGTTGCCGGAACGGGCATAGGTGCTTTGGGCAGTTATATTTCGCTGCGTAAGTTTTTGCGTGTATAAGGTGGCGGCAATATGAGACAGAAAAATTTTATAAGCAGTCTGCTGGCTTTATGGCTGGTGCTGCTGCCTGTGTTTATGAATTTTGGCTTTGCCAGTGAGATTGACGATAAGCGGGCAGAACTCAGCGAAGTACAGCAGAAGATGCAGGAAATGGAGACACGCAGGGATGCTGCCAGAGAAGAAGCTGAAGCAGCCAGTGCCAGTCTGGATGAGGTTATGGGACGCCTGCGGGAGCTGCAGGCTCAGTCTGATGAACTGACAAGAAAAAGTGATGCTTTGCAGAGCAGTATTGATAATAATCAGGCACAGCTGGATGCTAAAAAAAGAGAGCTGGATGAACGTATGCAGATTTATGGCAGAAGATTGCGTAATATCTACATGAACGGACAGCTGAACTATCTTGATATTCTTTTAGGTGCAACAGATTTTACGGAATTTTCCTCACGTATGTATTTGCTGCAGAAAATCATTGCCCGAGATGTGGCAATGCTGGAAGACATCAAAAAATCAACTGAGGAAATTCAGGCAAGGCAGGAAGTTTTGGATAAGGAAATGAAAGAAATCCAGATTACCAGAGCTGAGCTTGATGCCAAGAAGGCAAAAGTTGACGAAGTACGTGAGAGAAGGGCGCAGATACTGTATAAGGCTGAGGAAGCCAAGCACGACAGTGAAGAAGAATATGACCGTTTACTGGCAATTTCTGAAAATATTGCTGCCATGCTTCGTAATATGGAAAGCGGCGGCGGGTATGCACCTGCCGGCGGCGGTGGTACAGGCAGATTTATGTGGCCTTGCAGTGGTGAAATAACTTCGTATTACGGCTGGCGTACGCATCCAGTCTTTGGTACTACCAGATATCACTCAGGTATGGATATTGCCGTTGATTATGGTACGCCTATTCATGCGGCAGATTCAGGAACGGTTATTTACAGCGGATGGCTGGGTGGCTACGGCAATGCGGTAATGATTGACCATGGCGGAGGACTTGTAACACTGTATGGACACAATCAGTCGTTGAATGTAAGCGAAGGTCAGTATGTAAGCAAGGGAACAGTTATTGCCTATGCCGGCAGTACTGGTTGGTCTACAGGCCCCCACTGTCATTTTGAAGTGCGTCTGCATGGTGATGTGACAGAGCCTTTGGATTATTTACCCTGATGTATGGAGGCAGTAGGATTTTGTTTAGCAGAAAAAATTTACAGCTTGTGACTTGCTGCCTTTTATCTGTAGCAGTTACTCTTGGTGCGGTAACATGGAAAGTGCAGGAGATAACCGGTGACGCTGCCGGAACGCTGCGTTTTTTGCGTACCATGAGTATTGTGAAAAATAATTTTGACGGTAAAGTTGATAACAGCATATTGTTTGACGGTGCCATTGACGGTATGGTGCGGTCGCTTGGTGATCCCTATTCCGCCTATCTTGATAAAGAGAATTTTGCTAAACTTAGCGAAATGACAGAGGGTAGCTTTGGCGGGATTGGAATTGTTTTTGGCAAGCGCGGTGATGACTATGTGGTGATTTCTGCGCTGCCGGATAACCCTGGAGCTATTGCCGGTATTAAAAGCGGCGATATTATTCTGGCCGTAGACGGTGTGGAAACCAGAAGCATGAATATGACTGAGGTTGCCAATAAAATTCGTGGCAAGCAGGGTACAGAGGTAGTATTGCAGCTGCAGACAAACGATGGCAGTAAGAAAGACGTCAAAGTAGTGCGCCGCGATATTAAGACACCGTCTGTGGGCGGACAAATGCTGCCGGACAGCAAAATTGGTTATATCAGAATAACCGTTTTTAATGAAGAAACCGGCGCTGATTTTAAAAAGACCTATGAGCAGCTGCAGGCCGAAGGAATGCAGGCTACTATTCTTGATTTGCGTGGTAATCCAGGCGGTATCCTGGATGGTGGCGTAGCTGTGGCGCGAATGCTTGTTCCCAAAGGTCCCATAGTATCGCTGGTTTATCGAAACGGTGATAAATATGTAGAAAATTCTTCTTTGGAACAGGTAAAATATCCTCTGGCTGTGCTTGTTGATCATGGAACCGCCAGTGCTGCCGAGATAGTAGCCGGTGCAGTGAAAGATACCGGTGCCGGACGGCTGTTTGGAGTCAAGACTTTTGGTAAAGGCAGCGTGCAGGGAGTTTATCGTATTGATAATGATACTGCTGTTAAAATAACCACGGCGCGTTACTATACGCCTTCGGGAGTTTCCATTCATAATGTTGGTATTGAGCCGGATGTGAATGTAGAGCTGCCAGAGGGAGCAACAACGGATGTACAGCTGCAGTCTGCAGAAGAATATCTGCAGCAGAAATTGCGCCAGGAATAGGAGAAAAGAATGCTTTTTATATGTTATGAAAAATGTGGTACCTGCAGAAAAGCAGAAAAATATTTGCTGGAACAAGGTATTGCTTTTACAAAGCGCGATATCAAAACAGATAAGCCTTCTTTAAAGGAGCTGACTGAATGGTACAGTAAAAGCGGTCTGCCGCTGAAAAGATTTTTTAATACCAGCGGTAACCTGTATAAAACTATGCAGCTGAAGGATAAACTGCCGCAGATGTCTGAACAGGAACAGCTCAGATTGCTTGCTTCTGATGGGATGCTGGTAAAAAGGCCGCTTGTAATAACAGAAAATTTTGTACTGGTAGGTTTTAAAGAAGCGGAATGGCAGGCAGAAGGATTATAAGTATTTAAGGCTCCTTTAACGGAGCCTTTTTTCATGTGTCTGTATCTGCAAAATAGCGATAGTAAGCTTACGTAAAAAAGAGGAAAGTAAATGAAAAATATTATAATAAAGGTTATACTGTCAGCGATGACTGCTTTGCTGCTGACAGGAGGAATATTGACTGTGCATGCGGCACAGCACACAATTCTGGGAGTAGAGCGTGTAGCAGAATATGACGGGCTGCTGCAGGGAAAGCGTGTAGGTTTGCTTACGAATCAGACAGGTGTGGACAGTAATTTACGCAGTACTGTAGAAATTTTGCGTACAAGATATAATCTGGCAGCGCTTTTTGTACCTGAACACGGTTTTTATGGTGCAATAAAAGCCGGTGAAGAGTTCAGTAATGACAGCTTTGACGGGCTGAAGGTTTTTAGTTTATATGGTGACAGTAAACGCCCGTCTGCTGAGATGCTGCAAGAAATAGATGTTTTATGTGTTGATTTGCAGGATGTGGGAGTGCGTCACTATACCTATGTGTCATCAATGGCGTATGTTATGGAAGCCTGTGCTACTGAAGGAAAGCCAGTCATAGTATTTGACCGGCCTAATCCTCTGGGCGGAAAAGTGGAAGGGCCGGTACTGAAGACAGGGTATGAAAGCTTTATCGGTCTGTATCATATACCGCTGCGGCATGGCCTGACTATCGGAGAATATGCTGCCTACATAAATGATAAATACAAAATAGGCTGTCAGCTGACTGTTATTCCTATGAAGAATTGGCGTCGCAGTATGCGATGGCATGACACAAATTTGCTGTGGGTAGGTACCTCGCCGCTGATACCGTCTGCCGATACAGCATTTTTATATGCTGTTACAGGCGTAATTGGAGATACAAGTCTTTCAGTAGGTGTGGGTACAGCCAAGCCATTTTATTATGTAGGTGCTCCTTTTGCTGATGAGCGGGAGGTATATGCAGCGCTGAGCAAATTGCGGCTGCCGTATGTACGTTTTCGTGCTACGGCCTTTATTCCTCGCTATGGCAAGTATGAAGGCAAGCTGGTGAAAGGGGTAGAAATCTATCTTACAGAGCCGGACAAGGTAAATACTGCCGAGCTTGGCTATCTTATTGTTTATACTTTGAGGCAGCTTTATCCTGAACAGGTACAGTTTCCGGAACGCGGGTATGTGGATGGCTATAAGGCAGATATTGCCCTTGGGGAAGCAAGTCTCAGGCTGAACGAAGCACCTGAAAAGGCTTTTACACGCTGGCGGCAGGAAACTGAGGCTTTTGAGCGGGAAGTAAGCCCTTATTTGTTGTATAAATGATGCAGGAAAAATTATTTTTTGTTATAATTAAGTAACAGAGAATAATTAAAAACGGAGGGGTGCTCAATGAATATATCAGCTTTATGGAAGATAAGCTATGGAATGTATGCTCTGACTGCAATGGATGGAAACCGTCCGACGGGCTGTATTATTAATACGGCTGTACAGGTAACCAGCCAGAATCCTACGATTGCTGTCAGTCTGAACAGGGATAACTATACCTATGATGTTATTAAACAGTCCGGTAAATTTGCTCTGTCAGTTCTTTCTGAACAGACATCACAGAATGTTATTGCCAGACTTGGGTTCTGTTCAGGACGTGATACTGACAAATTTGCCGGTACTGATTTCAAATGGGAAATGCGCGGCGGATTGCCGGTGATTACTGATAATGCCAGTGCCTTTATTACGGCAGAAGTATTAGGCAGTTATGAGATGGAAACGCATTTTGTCATTTTGGCACGTGTGCTTGATGCTGATGTATTCAGTGATGCGCAGCCCATGACGTATAAATATTATCACGAGGTAATTAAAGGACGTGCTCCTAAAAATGCACCTACCTATCAGGCTCCCAAAGCCGAAACAGGCGAAAAGGAAAAATGGGTTTGCGGTATTTGCGGCTATGTATATGAAGGCAATCTGCAGCAGGAACCTGACAGTTTTGTCTGCCCGGTATGCAAGCAGCCTAAGAGTATGTTTAAAAAACAGTAAAAGAAAAGACTATCTGCGGATGCAGGTAGTCTTTTTGTTTAGCAATTTATTTGCGTGCAGGCAAGCAGGTTTTTTTTATTATATACAGAAATATAACATAACAGTTTTTTGTTCAGTGATATGGGCAAAAGACTTGTAAGCATAAAAATAGTTGTTTTGGCAACAGGTAATAACTGAAAAATGCGTAAGGGATGTGAGAATATGGGGAAAAAAGTAGTGATTATCGGTGGTGTCGCAACAGGAATGAAGACAGCAGCACGTCTGCGCCGTCGTGATAAAGAAGCTGAGATTATTGTTCTGGAGCGTGGTCCGCAGCTAAGTTACGGTGCCTGTGGATTTCCATATTTTATTGGCGGCGATGTAAAAGATTTTGCAGAATTTGACCATACGCCGCAAGGAGTGGCGCGTGATGCAGAATATTTTAAGAATTATAAGGCCATTGATGCGCGTACAGGCTGCAATGTAACTGCTATTGACCGTGCAGCCAAAAAAGTTACCTACACGGAGCTGGCTACGGGCAAAGAGCAGGCCTTATCTTATGACGTGCTGGTCTTGGGTACTGGCTCCACACCTGTCAGGCTGCCGCTTCCCAATGCAGATGCTGCAGGCATTCACAGCTTCTGGTTCCCCTGGGATGTAGAAGCTGTAGACAGAGAGATAAAAGAGCGTAAGGTTACTGATGTGGTAATTATCGGTGCCGGTTTTATCGGTATGGAATTGGCAGAAGCTTTTCATAAACGTGGCTTAAAGACCAGTATCGTTGAAATGCAAAACAGAGTATTGCCGCAGATGCTTGATAAAGAGATGGCAGATATTATTAAAAAACCGCTTTTAAAGGCAGGCATACAGCTCTATCTGGAGGAAAAAACACTTGGCTTTGAAGCAGCTGATGGCATTGTTACTGCAGTTACGACGGATAAGAGAGTTATTCCGGCTCAGCTTGTCATTGTGGCTGTAGGTGTGCGTCCTAATGTGGAACTGGCATGTGCTGCAGGGCTTGAGATTGGGCCCAGCGGAGCTATTGCCGTTAACGAGTATTTGCAGACCAGTGACCCTGCAATTTATGCCGGTGGTGACTGTGCAGAAAATACGCACCGCGTCAGTGGTGCCAAGCTCTTTACGCCTATGGGTTCCACCGCCAATAAGCATGGACGTGTGATTGCTGATAATATCTGCGGTGACAGAATCAAATATCCCGGCGTGCTTACTACCGGCATCTGCCAGATTTTGGACTGGCAGGCTGGCAGCACAGGTTTAAATGAGCGTACGGCTGCTGCTGCAGGTTTTAAATTTAAAAGCGTCATTGTTCCCGGCAACGACAGACTGGGATATATGCCGGGAGTAAAAAGTATTATCTTAAAATTACTGGCTGAAGAAGGTACGGAAAGAGTACTTGGTGTTCAGGCTGTTGGCCGCGGCGGCGTTGATAAGCGTATTGATACGCTTGTAGCTGCAATTTCTCTGGGTGCTACCCTGGAAGATTTGTCCAATTTAGATATTGCCTATGCACCTCCGTTTAACGGGCCCATCGACAATATTGCTACTGCTGCCAATGTACTGCATAATAAGCTGACAGGTCAGATGCGGGGTATCAATCCCGGTGATTTTGAGGCACAGAAGCAACAGGAAGATTATTTATTTGTGGATGTACGTACTCCGGCAGAATTTAAAAGAAACAGGATTGCCGGTATCAAAAATATCGTTAATATGCCGCTTGGCGAATTGCGTGCCAAAGGTGCTGCGCTGGCAGACAGAGAAGGCAGAATTATTACTTCCTGTCAGATAGATTTGCGTGGCTATGAAGCAGAGGTAATTTTGCGCAGCGCTGGCTGCAAGGATGTTCACAGCCTGGAAGGCGGTATGAGTGCATGGCCTTACGAAACTGAAAGCGATCGGGAAAAATAGGAGCAAGAATAACTGATGGATAAATTTGATGACCGATATATCCTGCTGCAGACAATGTATGAGGACAGTTATTTTCCGCATTATCTGGTAGATAAGATAAAATGGCAGCTGATCAGGTTTATTGAGTTTTTGGAAACAGATGAACGTGATGTGCAGATTTTGCAGGAAAAACTTGATGAGTTTACTTTGTTCGTCAACAGTATGCAGCAGGAATTTGCAGAGCAGGACAGTGAGATAGAAACTGTTGCTCGCGAAAGCATAATGACTTCTCTGGATTACATTCTGCACTGGTTTAAGATTAATATACCGGTGGAAACTGCAGTCCGGGAAAGAGAATGGTAAAAGGAGGCATAATTATGAGTGAATTTAGCGAAAGAATGGGTATGGCAGCAGGCAATAATTTTAAACAGGGGTTTAACTGCTGTGAAGCAATAGTAGAAACATTCAGAAAAGAAGCAGGCGTCGAAATAGACGATAACGCTTTCCGTATGTGCTCCGGCTTTGGCGGCGGCATTGGCCATGCAGCTAATATTTGTGGTGCGCTGGTAGGCTGCACCATGGTAATCAGTACATTGGCAGGACGTAATCATCCTTCCGAAAAACCTTTGAAGGAGATTTATCCTGTAAGCAAGGAATTTCATGACAGATTTGCACAGGAATTTGGTTCTACCATTTGCAAGGATTTGATGCCCTATGAATTTGATACCAGGGAGCATCTGAAAAACTGTCTGAAACTTACTAACAGGATTGCCCAGCTGCTGGCTGTATATCTGGAAGAAAAAGGATTGATAAAAGCGTAAATATATTAACACTTATTGCAAAAAAATAAAATAACAGTCTGAAAGTGTCACGATTTGCTTGTACACTGTATGTCAAAGTGGTACAATTAAAAATCATACAAAAATAAGCTAATGTGTACAGCAAATGAGGGAGAGATGATTTGTTTATGAAATTTTCAAAACGTATGGAACGCATGCAGGCATCTGAAATCCGTGAGCTTTTAAAGCTTACTGCACAGCCTGACATTATTTCTTTTGCAGGCGGCCTGCCGGCACCGGAACTGTTCCCGGTAGAAGAAATTGCTAAAGTATCTCACGACCTGGTATTAAAGGAAGGGCGTCAGCTGCTGCAATATGCTACTACTGAAGGCCGTCCGTCTCTGCGTGCCAAGATTGCCAAACGTATGGCTGAAAAATATCATGCAAATGTTGATGCAGATGAAATTCTGATTACTACCGGCTCTCAGCAGTGCCTCGATTTTGCAGGCAAACTGTTCCTTGATCCCGGTGATGTTGTTTTGTGTGAAAGCCCGTCCTATCTGGGAGCATTGAATGCGTTTAATGCCTATGAACCGGAATTTGTAGAAGTACCGACAGACGAAGGCGGTCTGATTCCAGAAGAACTGGATAAGATTCTGGCAACCACGCCTAAATGCAAATTTATCTACGTTATTCCTGACTTTCAGAATCCGACTGGTCGTACCTGGTCTCTGGAACGCCGTAAAAAATTTATGGAAGTAGTCAATAAATATGATTTACCCGTACTGGAAGATAATCCTTATGGTGAACTGCGTTATGAAGGAACCATTCTGCCGTCTTTAAAATCTCTGGATACCAAAGGTCTGGTAATGTTCCTGGGTACTTTCTCTAAAATCTTCTGCCCTGGTCTGCGCCTTGGCTGGGTAGCGGCAGAAAAGAACTTGCTGGGTGAATTTGTAAAAATCAAACAAAGTGCAGATCTGCATACTTCCAATTTTGACCAGGGTGTTGCTGATGCCTATATGGACAGCTGCGACCTTGACGAACATGTAAGACAAATTGTTGCTCTCTATAAACATCGTCGTGATTTGATTCTGCAATGCATGCAGGAAGAATTCCCGGCAGGTGTGGAATGGACGCACCCTGAAGGCGGTCTGTTCCTGTGGCTGACTCTCCCTGAAGGAGTAAGTGCAAGAAAGGTATTTACCAAATGCATCGAGATGAAAGTTGCTGCCGTTATCGGTGACGCTTTCTATCCTAATCAGAAGACTGACCGCAGCATGCGTATCAATTATTCCAATATGCCTGATGACAGAATTATTGAAGGCATTAAGCGCATGGCTAAAGCAATTAAAGAATGTATGTAAAATAAAAATAAAAACCGGCTGTCTATACAGCCGGTTTTTATTTTTATAATTTTAGATTATTTTACATTTTCCTGATGGGTACGGTTAAAGAGAATATACATCACACCTGCAGCCTCATCACTGAACTTATACATAAAATCACCATTGTTTTTGGTATGGAAAGTAATGATATTAACGTCTAAATCAGCAGCAGTAATTTGTTCCAATTCGACTGTCTGAGCAGTTTTTTTGCTTAAATAAATAATACGCTGATTCGTTAGGAAAAAATAACCAATATCAAGCAGAGCGGTTATTTCTTCTTTTGTTTTAGGGTGTTCCAGTTTTTCACCTTTAAAGGTGACAGTTTCGTCGATATTGAACTTACGGGTAAGCTCAAAATAATTGTCTTCTTTTTCTACTACTTTGTGCTGGCACAGACCTGCCTGCGCTGCTGCGTGGCAGATTTCATCCTGCTGCAGCGGGATATCTACCTGGATATTACCGAGTTTGTTATGTTCGGCATTCCAGAGATCACGATAGCGTTTGAGTGCATTGACAATATTGTTTTTGAATTCATAGGGGATATCAAGAGTAGCGCAGTCCTGACGCAGAGACGCTTCTTCATCAGGAGTGAAACGCTGACGAGCGCTGATGCCGTCAAAGAGAACATTGAAGTGCCCCTTAAATACCTGTTTGCGAATATTCAGACCGTCTTCGTAATCATAGCCGAAAATCTTATTGATGGCTGCAATATCAATGGACTCCTGCTGCTTTAATAATTTATCACAGCGAATAAAATAGGCAGACTGTTTGGCACCTTTATCCGCCAGTTTGCGAAGGTGAGCCGGCAGCTGAAGGATTTCTGCCAGATAATCACAGTCTTTCAGCAGGCTGTCTTCGCAGCTCTGTGCTTCCGCATAGGCAATATCAGCAAATTTGCGGTATAAGGCAGAACGCGGTTCAAAACTGCTTTCGTCAAATTTGCCGCCCCATTTTTTCAGAGCGGCCTGTACTTTGGCTGCAGTCAGTGCCTGTACATTTTCTGCTTCTGCCAGGATGTTATTTATTTCAGCCCAGGCATTTTCTGTGGGTTTGCCGTTTATCAGTTTGGAAAAAAATCCGCAGGATTTTATTTCTTGTGGAACATACGGTTTCAAGCGAACACATCCTTTAATTACAATATTATTTTTATTATACAGTAAAATTTTTGTGACATAAAGATGCAGTCGTAAAAAAATAAGACAGAAACAAGAATCTTGTCTTGCTGATATTTTGCAGGTGAATTTATCAATAAAAGCTTATTGTGAATAATATGTGAATTTATATTATAAAAAAGCAATATTATACATTTTATTGCCTAATACACTTTAATAAATTTATAAAAATACAGAAAATGTAAACTGACTTTGTCAGGCTGATTTGTAACAAAAAACAGAGCCATGAATATGATATAATTATTATGTAACATATATAGGTTTACTGACTGCAGGGGCAGACTGTAAGAGTGTTTTGGACGATATAGGAGTTTTTTCTGTACATGTCTGAAATTATAAAATTACATAATATAATAAATATATCTGCAAAAATTAAGCAGAGGCAGCCGATAGATACAGGAGATGATAGTATGGCTCTTTTTGACGAACACGGAGAGAAAAAAGTAAACTGGAAAGTTAATCTGGCAGTTTTATGGGTTGGAGTTTTCTTTGCCTGCGCCAGCTATACCATGGTAGTGCCGTTTCTTCCTATCTATCTGCTGCATGAATTACACGTACCTCAGGATAACGTTAATTTCTGGAGCGGTCTGGTATATTCGGTCACTTTTCTGGGTGCAGCAATTATGGCACCTTACTGGGGTGCTCGTGCTGATAAGGTCGGACAGCGTAAAATGGCTATCCGTGCCGGATTGGGTCTGGCCATGACCTACTGGCTGGCCGGGGTTTCGCAAAGTGCCATGCAGCTGTTGGTAGTGCGTTCCTTAACGGGTTTGATCAGCGGTTTTGTGCCGGCTTCCATGTCATTGATATCGTCTACGCTGCCGGAAAGGCGTATGGGCTGGGGCATGGGACTGATGCAGACGGCTGTAGCCAGCGGCAGTATTTTAGGTCCTTTGCTGGGCGGTTATCTCAGCAGCTGGTTTGGTATGCGCATGTCGTTTTTCGTCAGCAGCGGCTGTTTGTTTTTAGGCGCATTATTGGTTGTTTTCTTTGTGCATGACGTTCCCATCAGTGCCGAACGGCAGAAAGCAGAAATTAATTTGATTCGTGATTTAAAAGGTGCTCTTTCCAATAAAAATCTGCTTTATATTATGTGCATGTTTTTCCTTATTCAGGTTTGTGTTATGATTATCCAGCCGTTGATTACCATGTATGTAAGCAAGTTGATGGGCGTAATGAATGATGATACGGTTAAGACGGCCGGTATTATCTTCTCACTGGCCGGAATAGCGGGCATTATTGCTGCACCTTTCTGGGGCAAACGGGGACAGCGTTTTGGTTATATCCGTATTTTCTGTCTGGTATCTTTTGGTGCAGGCTTTGTTAATCTGTTCCAGATGTTTGTACAGGATGTATGGCAGTTTGCAGGGATTCAGTTTGTCTACGGTTTGTTCCTGGCGGGAGCTATTCCCAATATTAATGCCAATCTGGTTGAGGTGACGGATCAGTCCATGCGTGGTAAGGCTTTTGGCTTAGTGACATCAGCGCAGCAGTTTGGTGGCGTAGTTGGGCCGTTACTGGGCGGTGTACTGGGCAACCATCTGCCTACAAGGTTTGTGCTGGTAACTACCGGCTGCATCCTCATTACCGTGTCTTTGTACACTTTTTTTACCAGAGTACGTGGTAAAGCCGCTCATATTGGTTATTAAAGACAAAAAGCATCTTACACATATGTGTAAGATGCTTTTAATTTTTCAGTGCCATATAGGCAGACAGCAGCGTGCCGGTAAAGAGCGCTGTCAGCAGGGCGTATTCTTTGGCAGTAAAGCCTTGTCGAAACCTTACGGCCCGATACAGACCGCGGATACAAACGGCACAGAGCAGACCGAAGAGAAAGCAGGCAAAGAGTAGATTCAGCATGGTCAGGCCTCTATTTCTGAGCGGGTCTGGCTGTCAGCCACTGACGCTGCTGCTTGCCTTTATCAAAAAGCTGCGCGTCAAACCACATATAGAAAAATTTTTCAGCAGGTACAATATTATAGCCGTCCTGCAGCTGGTCGGCAAGGTCATAAGGATCAGCCATGAGCAGTACGTCGTCGCCTGAATATTCCGTACCCATAGTATCATAGCCGATAATGACGCGCCAATGACCACCCCAGTCGACATTTTCAACAATGATGGGAATGCCGTCAGAGAGATTTTTCTGGACAAATTGCAGGAAAGACTCGTAATTTTTGGGTGTAGATGTATCTTCAGAGGATTTTACCTGCCAGCCAATCTTTTTAAAATAGCGGCACATACCTTCTGTATCAGTACCTTTGTAGGAGCTGGTATCCATGATTTCAGCTATTTGCATTTCCGTATGCAGCGACTTGCCAAGAAAGTGATTCACTACCATATTGGCTGCAACGGGACCGCAGGTATACTCCGTACTTTGCTGCATAGTCTTAAATTTTGTGAGAAGCAGCAGATGTTCGCCAGGCTGCATATTATAAATATCAGGATGAGCGAAATAGGGAGAGCCGGGAATATCATGCTTGCCGATAAACTGAGCGGCACCGCCGCCGGACGACATGGAGGCGTTGTCAGTGTTGATGGAAGAAGAAAAAGTTTCCTTGAGCGTCCAGACACCTGTCAGTAATGCACCACAAAGAGCGACGAGCAAGACGGTTTTAAGATTTTTCATAAATCCTCCTGTTGTTTGTCAAGATATTTGCGCAGGGCAGTAAGCAAGGTACCTTTATCATTGATAAGATTACCGCTTTGTATGCGCTGCAGCAGATAATGAAGTAATTTGCCTGTATCTTTATGCTGAGGAAAAACCTGCAGAATTTCTTTACCGCAGACAGCAAGGTCAGATGTATGCACCGGAAAACTGGCGGCAATGGCTATTACCTGTTGTCCTAACTGGCGCCCTGCCTGCATAAGTTCAGGATTTTTGGCGGCATGAGTCGCTCCCATATCAGCCAGAAAAACATCTACCAACCTGCTAAAGGAGGCTTCCATGTCACAGCGTGTTCTGAACTGTCCGGAGGCAGCTTCACCGCGTACCCAGTGCAGCAGGGTTTTATGACCTGTGATAAGCATGGGAGCAAAACGCATGTGCTGAGCAACAAGCCAGACAACTTCTCTGATGAATTTTTCGGGATAACGCAGCCGTTTCAGTATGGTTTCGGCCATTTGAGCACTTTTTCCTTCATGGCCGTGATCGCCTGGCTGCCCTTCTTTATTGATGCAGCGGATGCCTGGCAGGCCTTTTCCGATATCATGCAGCAGCAGGGCCCAGCGGACGGTAAGTTCACGGGGGCTGTTATCTACGGCCTGAAGTGTATGTTCCCATACGTCATAGCAATGAAAACGTGTATTTTGATTAAGACCGACAAGATGACGCAATTCCGGTAAAATGGCGATTTCCGTAAAGCTGCCGTTTTCTTTTACGCGGCAAACGGTATCAGCAAGACCGGTTGCCATAAGCAGCATCAGTCCGTGTCCGGCATTTTCAGTAAGCAGCAGTTTGTCCAGCTCTTTCCTGACACGTTCTAAAGAGAGACCGCTGCAGCGGTGGACAGGAAAAGCAAAATTGGCAGGCATATAATAAGGAGTATGCTGCTGACCAAAATCTTGCTGCAGGCTTTCCGTCTGAACATAGGTAAAACCAAGCTGACCGACAAAACGGCAGGCGCGCCACATACGCAGAGCGTCTTCTTCGTAGCGCTGCCAGGCAGTGCCGACAGTACGCAGCAATTTATCTTTCAGGTCCTGCTTACCACCGAAATAATCATAAATGTTACCGTCAATATCCATAGCCATAGCGTTGACAGTAAAATCACGGCGGCTAAGGTCTTGCTGCAGGGTGGCGCAATACCAGACTTTTTCCGGACGATGGGCATCGCTGCCATAACCTTCACCGCGGAAAGTAGTTATTTCTACTGCCATGTGATCAACGACGGCGACCACACAGCCGTAGTTACTGCCCAGTTTGTCTACCGTTTTCCAGTTGTGGCTGCGGCAGACGGCAAGAGTGTTTTCCGGTAATGCATCGGTAGCGATATCAAAGTCACCAGGTTGGATGCCCAGCAAAAGATCGCGTACTGCACCGCCGACAATATAGGCCTGATAGCCTGCTTCAAGCAGGGACTGCATTATTTTCCTGATATGTGCTGGAATGCTGTCATCATAGCTGCCTTTAGTCAAAATCTATACCTTCATCTTTCAATGGATATTCTACGTTAATGCCGAAATATTCCCAGAGGATTTCTTTAAGCTCAGCACCTGTGCGGATATTGTAACGGTATTTTACTCTGCCGCTCAGATAGAATTTTAAATAGTTTTTACGTATTGTAATATTACAGTCTTCCCGGAAAATGGAAAGATTTTTATTTTTGTTGAAAGGAGAATCAGGATGGGCGTCGCACCAGAAGGAGGGCAGGATATAATCCTTGTCCAGCTGCGGTTCTTCCGTAAAGCCGAGCATTCTTTTCCAGGGTTTTCCCTTTTCCTTCTGCCACAGCAGCCAGCCCCAGAATTCATCCCGAGTAAATTTATACTGGCTGATGCCGTCGCTTTGAATAAGGTTTTCCGTCAGCTCCAGTGGCAGACGCGGACTTTCGCTGTTTACACCTACGTCGGTGATATATCGCTTGCCGTCCAGTGTAATACACATATTACGATGACGGCGCAGCTGATATACATCCAGTTTATCAATAAAGCGTCCGGCAAAGCTGGTTACATTGTAGCCCAGCGATTCTAAAAGCCAGTTATATAAACCGTTCAGCTCAAAACAGATACCGCCTCTGTTATGCAAAATAATCTTGCGGAACATGTCTTCGTGTTTTAACGATGTTATTCTGCCATTGAGACAGTCAAAATTTTCGTACGGTACATATTTTAAATGAGCATCCTGCAGTTTTTGCAGCGTTTTAAGATCAGCCGTCAGCTGCAGATCCCCAAGCTGCAGTTTGTGCAGATATTGCTGTATCTGTGACGGTGTCATAAGCTTGCTTTCCTGTTTCAAAACTTCATCTCCCCAAATCTTGCTATTGTAATTGTAGCATGAAGGCAGGCAGAAGAAAATATTAGAACGGCTGTTTTAGAAAAATATTGCTCTTTATGATGTATGGGGTATAATGGAAGAAATATAATTTGGAGGTAGATTATGAAAAGAACAGCTGTTGTTGATATCAGGCTGTGTGTTTCCTGCGGAGCCTGCGCCAAAGTGTGCCCGCGCAGCGCTATTGCTGTTTATAAAGGGATGTATGCAAAAGTAACCAGAGAAAGATGTGTAGGCTGCGGATTATGTGCCAAAACCTGTCCGGCGTCGGTAATAACGGTGGTGACTGCTGATGAATAAGAAAAAACGTTGGTATGATTATCTGTGGCTGGCTTCACTGCTGTATTTTATTCTGGGCTTTTTTAATATTATGTTTGCCTGGCTGGGAATGCTGTGTTTTATGATACCGTTATTATTTGCTGTTATCGGCGGCAATAAGCATTACTGCAATAAATACTGCGGCCGCAGCCAGCTGTCTGATATTCTGGGCAGGAATCTGAAGCTGTCTGCCGATAAACCGGTTCCGTTATGGCTGCACAGCAGAACCTTTCGTTATGGGTTCCTGACTTTTTTCATGTTGATGTTTGCCAATATGCTTTTTACTACCTGGCTGGTTTTTGATGGGGCGCACTCTCTGCGACAGACTGTAAATATTCTGTGGATGCTGCAGGTGCCCTGGCAATGGGCTTACAGCGGCAGTGCTGAGCCATGGATGGCACAGTTTGCTTTTGGCTTTTACAGCATTATGCTGACGTCTAATATTATGGGTATTACTACGCTGCTTTTTACAAAACCTCGCGGCTGGTGTGTATATTGCCCTATGGGCACGATGACGCAGCTTATCTGTACATGGAAAAATAAGGAATAACTTTTCTGCATAACCGGTGAAAATATGGAAATAAGAGTATTAAAGTATTTTCTGGCAGTAGCCAGATATGGCAATATAACCAGAGCAGCAGAAGAACTGCATCTGACGCAGCCTACCTTGTCACGTCAGTTAAACGAACTGGAAAATGAACTGGGACGGCAGCTTTTTATCAGGGGTAAACGCAAGGTAATGCTTACTGAAGAAGGTGAATTTCTGAAAGCACGTGCAAAAGAAATTATTGCATTGTCAGACAGTACTGTTGCTGCGCTGTCACAGGAAGAACAAGTTTCCGGTGATATCTTTATCGGATGCGGCGAAACAGAAGCAATGCGTGAAGTTATCGCTGCTGTTGCTCCGCTCAGGCAAAAATATCCGGATATCCGCCTGCACCTTATAAGCGGCAATGAGGCTTCGATAACGGAAAAGCTGAAAAAGGGACTGCTTGATTTTGGACTGGTATGCCGCAAAACGCCTCCCGTAGAATATGTGTATCGCCGCTTGCAGCATCAAGATACATGGGGGCTGCTGATGAAAAGCACTAATCCTCTTGCGCAGAAAGATGCTGTTACCCGAGAAGATTTGCTGCATGAGCCGTTAATTATTTCTCGGCAGCTGCTGGACAGTAAAGAGTTTGATCACTGGCTGGATAAACCGGCGGAAGAACTGGAGCTTGTGGCTTCTTATAATCTGCTGCACAATACAGTTTTTCTGGTGGAACAGGATTTTGGCAGCGTACTGTGCTTTGACCGCATTGTCAGCGAAAATAACTGTGCCGATCTGGTTTTTCGGCCTCTGATGCCGCCGCTGTATTCTTCCAATTATATTATCTGGAAAAAGGAGCAGGTTTTTTCAAAAGCGGGACGGCTTATCAAAGACTGCTTTGATAAGCTTACCATAGTGTAAAAATAATGCCTTAAAAGCATGAAAAATGATAAAAACTAAGTATTGGTAATTGTAAATGCCTTCGTTTTATAATTAGTTATCGAAATAATATCGGTAAATAATAAAACGGAGGTGTTTTTTATGTATAAAAACAGTAAAAAGAAAAAAATAATGGCTGCAGCTGTACTTATGGGATTACTGGCATTGGGCGGAGGCAGTGCATCAGCGGCTGTTACTGCACAAACACTTGCAGAAGCTTCACATATGAAACAATCAAAAATCAGTGAACTGCAGGATGACAGCAGAGTATTTTCTCTTGATAGCAGCATAGAAATAAAACAGGTAAGTTTTCAGAATCGGTATGGTTTCGATGTAGCAGGACATCTGTATCTGCCGCATGATTTTGACAGGCAGGGCAGTTATAAGGCTGTAGTGGTGAGCGGACCTTTTGGTGCAGTCAAGGAACAGGCGTCTGGACTTTATGCTCAGGAACTGGCTAAAAACGGTTTTGTAGCACTGGCTTTTGATCAGTCCATGACAGGAGAAAGCAGCGGCGTGCGCCGGAATATGGGCTCGCCTGATATTTTTACGGAAGATTACAGCGCAGCAGTAGATTTCCTCAGTCAGCTGGATTTTGTCAATCCGGAACAGATAGGGGCAGCAGGTATTTGCGGTCTGTCAGGCATGGCCATAACAGCAGCTGCGAACGATACACGCATCAAGGCAGTGGTAACAGCGGCTATGTACGATATGTCTGAAAGCATCAGCGACCATTATAAGGGAGCATATTATACGCCGCAGCAAAGAGAAACGGTTAAAAAATATCTTGCCCGGATGCGCAATGAAGAAGCGCGCAGGGGCGGTGAAATCAGCGGCCCGCATGAAATTGCTGTTAATGCGGACGGGCAGGTACAGACATATACAACCATGTTTCCAGATAAGCTGCCGGACAATGCAGATGCGGTGACAAGGGAATTTTATGCTTATTATGTGCAAAGAGCATATCATCCTCGTGCCATTAACTCCAATACTTTGGCCTGGGATGCTACTATGCCATACGGATTTTTCAATTTTTCCCTAATGGAAAATATTAAAGAACTGGCACCGAGACCGCTGCTGCTCATAACAGGAGAGAAAGCTCATTCCAAATATTTTACTGACGCTGTTTATGAGAAAGCTGCCGAGCCAAAAGAAAAGATAGTGGTGGCAGGGGCAACGCATACAGACCTTTATGACCAGATGGACAAAATACCGTTTGTAAAGATTGTGGAATTTTTTAATCAAAATCTCCATTAATTCGCTTTTACTTTAAATAAGTATTCTCATGCTGCAGAAAGGAAAAATATGGAAAAATCACAGTTATTAGTCTTTATTCTGGCAGGCGGAGTATTCAGTATTTTAAACACTGAAATGGGCATTATCGGGCTTTTGCCGGCAGTGGCAGAATATTATGGTATTGATATCGTGCAGGCCGGGCTGCTTATCAGCATGTTTGCTCTGTGTGTTGCCGTAGCCGGGCCGACGATGCCGCTCTTATGCTCCCGTTTCAGACGCAAGCCCGTTATGCTGCTGGTACTGGGTATTTTTACTGCCTGCAATCTGGCTGCTGTTTTTGCTTCGTCCTTTGAGGTATTGTTGCTGGCACGGGTTATACCGGCTTTTTTCCATCCTGTGTACTGTGCTATGGCTTTCAGTATGGCAGCGACATCTGTGGCAGCAGCAAGGGCCCTTGAAGCTGTAGCGCGTATCAACATGGGTGTTGCGGCAGGCATGGTTATCGGCGTACCGGTCAGCAATTTTCTGGCCGGACAGTTTGGTTTTCGTGAAGCCATGAGCTTTTTTGCTGCTGTGACAGGTATTATGTTTATAGCTACGCTGCTGTTTGTACCGGATAAATATTCCGGAGAACATAAAAGCTATGGTCAGCAATTTACAGTTCTGCGCCGGTCGCAGGTGTGGCTTGCTGTGATGGCAGTAGTGTTTTTAAATGGTTCCATTTTTGGTGTGTATAACTATCTGGCAGAATATCTGGAAAAAGTTGCCGGTGTGGAGAATCAGACGGGAGCATTGCTGCTTTTGGCTTTTGGCCTGATGAATGTGCTGGGCAGCTGGGTAGCTGGTATTTTGCTGTCTTTTCGTGCCGAGAAAACAATAATGCTGTTTCCTGTGCTGGTGGCAGCTTTATATGGATTCTTTTACACTTCTGCTGCTTATGGTATAGTGGTGATTACTGGCGGAATTATTTTGTGGGGTATACTTGGCGGCATCAATGCTAATATAAATCAGTATCTGGTAGCAAAGGTTACTGCGGATGCTCCGGATTTTGGCAATGGTCTGTTTCTAACGGCGGCCAATATCGGCTGCGTAGCTGGTACCTTTGTTGGGGGCATATTTATTCAACAGGCAGATTTATCTGCAGTGGTGCTTTCCGGCATAGTTATGGTAGTGCCTGCAATGTTAATTTTATATATTCGTAAGTCAGTAACTGCGGAAAAAACAGCGGCCGCTGCCTTCTGCAAATAAAAATAAAGAGTCTGCCGGGCAGCAGGCTCTTTTTTTATCTTGCAAATTGACTCAAAATGTCAAAAATGCTATATTTTATTCATTCGATAAAATATGCAGAGATAGTGAGAGTTAGTTATGCAAAAATTACTTGATCCCAGACTGATGCTCGTTACTTCCATGACTATTTTTGGTACTTTGGGATTATTTGTGCGCAACATTGGCGTATCTTCAGGAGAACTTGCCTTATATCGTGCTGTTTTGGCTGCTTTGCTGCTCATGGTATTTTTTATTGTCAGTAAACAGCGTATCCCGTTTGCACGGGTAAAGAAAGAAGTGCCGCTGCTTCTGGCGTCGGGAGTAGCAATGGGTATTAACTGGATTCTGCTTTTTCAGGCCTATAAATATACAACAGTTTCTGCAGCTACGCTGAGCTATTATTTTGCGCCCGTTATTGTGACGGTCGTCTGTCCTTTTCTGTTTCGGGAAAAGCTGACTGTCAGACAGATTATCTGTTTTATTATGTCTACATTGGGTTTGGTACTTATTATCGGCATTGGCGATATGGCAGGCGGCAGAAATATTATAGGCATCCTTTTTGGTCTGGGTGCAGCTGTTTTTTATGCAACAGTTATTTTGCTGAATAAATTTATCAAAAATGTAGAAGGCATTCACAGAACCTTTCTGCAGTTTGTTGCAGCCATTATTACTCTGGCGCCTTATGTTATCTGCACCAGCGGCATTACAGTGGGTAATCTGAACAGAGCGGGCTGGATAAACTTGCTGATTGTAGGGCTGGTACATACTGGCATAACTTACTGTATGTACTTTTCTTCGCTTAAAGAGCTGCCCGGACAGAAAGTTGCCATCCTGAGCTATATCGACCCGCTGGTGGCAGTACTGATTTCTGTTGCCATCCTGGGTGAAACGATGACTGCTTCTCAGGTTGTCGGCGGTCTGCTGATTTTAGGTTTTACTTTGTGGAATGAAGTGAAAGCATAATCAGACTGTTAGGTATATATGTGTCAATATTGATAAAACAGGCTTTTATGATTGAAAGTTTTTAATCAGGGCAGATAAGGCTTGTTGTGAAATAAGAGCAGAGGAGGCAGGATATGTTTGAATTGATACAGGTTGCAGAACGTAGTTATTATATTGAAAGTCCGGCAAAAATAGGACTAATACAGCTGAATGATAAAGAAGTCTGCCTCATTGACAGCGGTAATGACAAAGATGCCGGGCGTAAGGTACGACAGATATTGGATAAAAATGGCTGGCAGCTGAAGGCAATTTATATTACCCATTCCAATGCCGACCATATCGGCGGCAGCAGGTATCTGCAGGGACAGACCGGCTGTAAAGTTTATGCGCCAGGAGCAGAATGCGCATTTACCAGAAAACCGATACTGGAGCCGTCCTTTTTATACGGTGGATATCCCTGTCGTGAATTGCGTCATAAATTTCTTATGGCACAGGAAAGTGACGCGGAGCCTTTAAACAGGCAATGCTTGCCGGCTGGCTTTGAAAGTATAGAATTACCGGGGCATTTTTTTGATATGGTTGGCTACCGCACGCCTGATGATGTTGTCTATCTGGCAGATTGTCTGTCGAGCAGGGAAATTTTGGATAAATATCAGATTGGATTTATTTATGATGTAGAAGCTTATCTTGCTACTTTGGCAAAAGTAAAACAGATGCAGGCAAAACTTTTTGTACCTTCCCATGCCGAAGCAACGGAAGATATTGCAGAACTGGCGCAGTATAATATCGACAAAGTACATGAAGTTGCAGAACATATTCTTGACTTGTGTGTCTCTCCGCTCTGTTTTGAAGCAATCTTGCAGAAAGTTTTTACTGATTATAAGCTGACTATGAATTTTGAGCAGTATGTACTTGTGGGCAGTACGGTACGTTCCTATCTGTCGTGGCTAAAAGATAATAACAGGCTTACTGTCACTTTTAAAGATAATATGCTGCTTTGGCAGCGAGTGTAAAGCAACTGTATTGCTGTTAACAGCCGTCAGTATAATTACTGGCGGCTTTTTTGTTGAGATTACTGCATAAACATTAAATTTATTTGCCTACGCATAAAAACTTTTGTATGTCCTCTCTGCATGGACTGTGCCATGAAACAAAAGACTTTACAGGATGGATTTTAAGGTGTTAGAATAGTGCACATAGTGTTTTAGAAAATAAATCATGTATACATGATTTATTTTTTATTTTTATCACTATATTGCTGAAGAAATTTAAGACAAAGGAAGTGTTTGCTTATGTTGCGAGGGCTGTTTGATGCTATCAACAGCGTCAGCCTGGTTGTGCAGATTTTTATTGGTTTTGTTTTAGGTGTAATTGTGGCGCTGACGGCTCCTGGGCTGGCTGCTTATTTCACGTTGCTGGGCAGTCTGTTTGTAGGCGCTTTAAAGGCTGTTGCTCCTATTCTGGTGTTTTTCTTGGTTATCGCATCTATTTCACGGCATCAGGAGGGAACTAAAACCAATATGACCAGAATTATTTTGCTGTACCTCAGCGGTACTTTTCTGGCAGCACTGACTGCTGTTTTTGTGTCATTCAGTTTTCCGACTACGCTGAGTCTGGCAGTGGGCAGTGATACGTTAAAACCGCCCGGAAACATTGCCGAGGTTTTACTGACTCTGGTTATGAATATGGTAGCTAATCCTGTTGACGCGCTGGTAAATGCCAATTATATCGGCATCCTGACCTGGAGCATATTGCTGGGTATTGCTTTCCGCAACAGCCCGGAAAACGCCAAGGATGTAATTTTCCATTTTGCCGTAGCCATCTCCAAAATAATTCGCTGGGTAATCCATCTTGCACCGCTTGGTATCTTTGGTCTGGTGGCAAGCTCTATTTCTGCTAACGGTCTGTATGCGCTGGTTGGCTATGCCAAGCTGCTTACCGTCTTGCTCGGAACCATGCTCTTTATGGCGTTGGTTGTTAATCCGATTATCGTCTTTTTGATGATTCGCCGTAATCCTTTTCCGCTGGTATTTACCTGTCTGAAAGAAAGTGGAATTTATGCTTTCTGCACTCGCAGCAGTGCTGCCAATATTCCGGTTAATATGACCCTGTGCAGAAAACTGGGGCTGAATCCTGATACTTATGCCGTTTCTATCCCTCTGGGTGCTACAATCAATATGATGGGTGCGGCTATTACTATTACCATTCTGGCGCTGTCGGCAGTGCATACTTTGAATATTCCTGTAGATATGCCTACTGCTCTGCTGCTCAGCATTATGGCGACAATCGGTGCCTGTGGTGCTTCCGGCGTTGCCGGCGGTTCCCTGCTCTTGGTGCCCATGGCATGCTCTCTGTTCGGTATTTCTGATGATATCTCCATGCAGGTTGTAGCGGTTGGCTTTATCATCGGTATTCTGCAGGATTCCACTGAAACTGCTCTTAACTCGTCTACCGACGTTTTGTTTACTGCTATTGCTGACGAAGGTTTTAGAAGTGGGAAACAAGTTCTTGCTGACAAGTAAAAATTGAGAATAAAAACTGGATTTTATCATTATGTGGTAAAATCCAGTTTTTATTTTGTATAGCTCATCAGTTAATACATTGCGACAAAAAATATATGATTTGCTGTGCTGATAATAGAATTATTGCCGATAGTGTAATATACTATAAAATAGAATAAGTTTAACTTTTAATTAATGAGGCAAAAATAAGATAACTTTCAGTGGCTAACAGAGGGAAAATTATGATAAATTCCTAAAACGCCACGAAGCCTGAAGGTAGCAATAAACGACAAAAGCAGCCATTTATGCTGCTGGATATTTTGCGTGTGGAAAACAGAATAAGTATGCATGAAGGATTTATCATAAAACGCAGATTGAGCTGACCTATAACTCAAACCATATGGTAGGCAGTCGCTTAACTCATGAGCAGACAATGTCAATTTTTGAAAATAATACTATAAGTATAAAAATTGAAGTGCTTAATGTAGACGATATAATTGAAGCAGCCAATCATTTTCGCTGTATTGATGCGATTATAGATAATGCAAAAAAATTAATTTTGAATAATATACTCGTTTTAGGATAGCAACGATTACGTAGACAGACTGATTATTTGTAAAAAATGCCTTAAATATAATATTGTTCTCTTTATATATTATTGAGGATAAATTAAAGCTGCTTTATTATCGAGGGTTAAAAGTATGGGACAGGAAAAAGCTTTCTGACAGATACATGCTATTTCGCGCAGGATAAGTATGAGGTATATTTAGGTTATTTTGAATTGAGTATTGAAAAAATCTAAAGGATTTGGTAATTTAAATTGTAATATTGGTAAGATTTATATATTATTGTTAATTAGAAAATATTTAGATAAGAGGTTTGGCGATGACAGGTGAAAAATTTACATTAATGCAGTATTCGATTCATGCAATTTTAGGTTTAATTGAAGCGGAAGATTTTGTTATACCTGAAATTCAGAGACCTTTTGTATGGAAACGTAGCCAGGTTAGGGATTTAATTGATTCATTATATAATGGATATCCAACAGGATATATTATTACATGGAAAAATCCGGATGTAAAAACCAAAGATGGTGGTAAGGCTAACGGGAAAAAAGTCTTGATTGATGGTCAGCAGAGGGTTACTGCTTTAATGGCGGCTATATCTGGAAAAGAAGTATTAGATGATGATTTTAATAAAGAACGCATAAAAATCGCATTTAATCCTTTAGCAGAAGATGAAACAAAAAGATTTGCAGTGCAGGATGCTTCTCATTTAAAAGATAAAAAATGGATACCAGATATTTCTGTAATATTTGAGCCGGAATTTGATCCTTTTGAATTTTCAATTAATTATTGTAAAGTAAATGAAGAGGTTAAGCCTAATATAGTCAATAAGGCAATTACTGAGTTAAAGGGTATTGCGAATCGTCAGATTGGTGTAATTGAACTTGATGCTTCGCTTGATATTGACGAGGTAACGGAGATATTTATTCGTATCAACTCAAAAGGAACGGCTTTAAGTCAGTCTGATTTTGTTATGTCAAAAATGGCGGCTGATTCAGCGCACAATGGTAGTTTGATGAGAAAAGCAGTAGATTATTTCTGTCATTTAGCAGTAAAGCCTGATTTTTATGCTTATCTGCTTAATGATAAAGAGTTTCAGAATTCCAAATATGCAGATAAAATCAAATGGTTAGCAAATGATTATGACGATATTTATGATCCTGATTATGGAGATATGTTAAGAGTATCATTTATGCATCAGTTCAGACGTGGTAAATTATCAGATTTAGTAAGTTTGCTGTCAGGTAGAGATTTTGCTACCAAAGAGTTTCGTGATGATATTGTAGAAAGTTCTTATAAAAAATTGGATGATGGGATTATTAATTTTATTAATAAATATAATTTTTCTCAATTTATTATGGCAATAAAAGGTGCTGGATTTATATCCAGTAAATTGCTTAATTCAAGAATGACTTTAGATTTTGCATATACGTTATATCTAATATTGTTAAGTGATCCAGAGATTCCTAATGTGCAAATTAAAAGATATGTGCAAAAATGGTTTGTACTCTCAACTCTGACATCAAGATATATTGGTTCACCAGAAACACAAATGGATAGGGATATGAGAAGTATTGAAGAAAAAGGATTTGCTAAATTTTTTGCAGAAGTTGAAGCGTCAGTGTTATCGGAAAGTTTTTGGACCGTTACGTTACCACAGGCTTTAGAAACATCATCAATCAATAGTCCGGCGTTTAATATATTTTTAGCTACACAGATTAAGACAAATTGTAATTCTCTGTTTATGAATGGAACGAAAATTTCTGACTTGGTAACAATTTCTGGTGATGTACATCATATTTTTCCTAAAGCATATTTGAAGAAAAATGGCGTAACATCTAAAATAAAATATAATCAGGTTGCAAATTATATTTATCTTGATACACAGGTAAATAAAGCTATCAGTGATGATGCTCCAGCTATTTATTTTTCAAAAGCAAAAGAGCAGTGTACAACAAAGAATATATTATTTGGTAACCTCTCAACAGAAAATATGTTGATTGAAAATTTAAAAGAAAATTGTATTCCTGATAGTATTTTTGAGATGACTGTAGAAAATTATGAGGATTTCTTGCAGGAACGCAGAAAATTGATGGCGAAACTTATCAAATCATATTACGAAAATTTGTAGTGTTTTGTGAAAAATAGTATAAAAATTAAAAAACTAAGGGCCTGTAAGTTGCAATAAAATCAATCTGATTTTTGACAGGTCATAAACAAAATGTAAAAAATCATGTTCGTGTGTTACAGTAGTATCTGCCGTTAATAGTTGTTATATTTGCAAAATCAAATTTAATAAGCAATAAGTAAAAACAGTCAAAAAAACAATCGTAAAATTTTACGATTGTTTTTTGCGTATTTGTACGTACAATAGATAGTATAAACACTAAATTTGGAAATACACATTATTATTCATGAAACAAAACAACAGATTGGAAAATAAAGGATTACGCAGTTGTCAACAAATATGTAATAAACAGGCGTAGTTATGATTGAAAGTAAAGATAGAGAAACAAAATATGTAAAAAAGTAATTTATAAATTCATTGTTAGTTAAAATATTTGAGAATATTATTCATCTTACTCAACGCTATTTTAAAAAATATTTGTCAAAGAAGTTTAAAGAAAATGCCGAAAATCATGTTCGTATGCCACGGCAATATCTGTCGCTCGCCGATGGCAGAGTTTTTAATGAAAGATATGGTGCAGAAATTAGGTAAGGCGGATGAATTTTATATCCAGTCCAGTGCTACCAGCAGAGAAGAAATTGGCAATCCCGTACATTGGGGAACTAAAAACAAGCTGGCACAGTACGACATCAGCGTTGCCGGTAAATATGCACGTCAGCTGACTGTTAAGGATTATGAAGAATTTGACTATATCATTGCCATGGATAGCAATAACTTGCGCAATATCAACAGAATTATAGGCAGTGACAGACTGGGAAAAGTAAGTTTGCTGCTGGATTATGCGGAACGTAAAGGACAAAGTATTGCTGACCCTTGGTATACAGGTGATTTTGACACTACCTATGATGATATTATGGCTGGACTTAAAGGATTACTTAAACATTTAGGGTATTAAAATTTAATGATAGCAAAAAAGCTGCCGGGCTATGTGCTGCGGCAGCTTTTTGTTTAGGATTATTTATGCTGCAGATATTGCTGCACCATATTAAGAAAATATTTATGTACGGCTGGTTCCTCATCCAGTTCCGGATGAAAAGCTGTTACCAGCTGGTTAGCCTGGCGGGCAGCGATAATTTTGCCGTTTACCTTGGCTAAAATTTCTACATTTTTCCCTGTCTGCTCAATATAAGGGGCACGGATGAAGGTCATGGGCAGCGGGCCCAGGTCCTGAAAGTTTTCGATGGTGGTAAAGCTGCCGGACTGGCGCCCATAAGCATTTCTTTGTACGGTGATATCCATTGTTGCCAGGCAGGGCCTGCCGCCGCGGACTTCTTTAGCCAGCAGTATCATACCGGCACAGGTACCAAAAATCGGCAGTCCATCCATAATAGCCTTTTGTATTGACGTAAATAATCCCAGTGTATGCAGCAGCTTGTTCATCACGGTGCTTTCACCGCCGGGAATAATCAGACCATCACAAGGTTGCTGCCAGTCCTGAGATTTACGGATTTCAAAGTATTCGATGTTCAGTCTGCGCAGTACAGCTTCATGCTCGGCAAAAGCACCCTGCAAAGACAAGATTCCTATGCGCATCTTATTTACCCCGTTCTGCCATAAGCAGCTGAATTTCCTGCTCGTTGATACCTACCATGGCTTCACCCAGATTTTCGGAGAGTTTTGCCAGCATATCGGCATCGTTGTAATTGGTAACAGCCTGAACGATGGCGGCAGCTCTTTGCGCTGGATTGCCGGATTTAAAGATGCCGGAGCCTACGAAAACGCCTTCTGCTCCCAGCTGCATCATCAGCGCAGCATCGGCAGGGGTGGCAATGCCGCCTGCTGCAAAGTTGACTACGGGAAGTTTTTGCTGCTGATGTACATAAAGAGCAAGTTCATAAGGTACCTGCAGCTGTTTGGCTGCTTCAAAAAGTTCGTCTGCTGCCATGCTGTGCAGGCGGCGGATTTCCGACTGCATCATGCGCATATGGCGTACAGCCTGGATGATATCGCCTGTACCCGGTTCACCTTTAGTACGAATCATAGCTGCACCTTCATTGATACGTCTTAAAGCTTCACCCAGGTCGCGGGCACCGCAGACAAAGGGTACAGAGAATTTGGTCTTGTCAATATGGTATTTGTCATCTGCGGGGGAGAGCACTTCGCTTTCGTCGATGTAATCAATATCAAGAGCCTGCAGAATTTGTGCTTCAGCAAAATGCCCTATACGGCATTTTGCCATAACAGGGATGGAAACAGCGTTTTGAATTTCTTTAATGAGTCTGGGGTCGCTCATGCGGGCTACGCCTCCAGCGGCTCTGATGTCGGCAGGAATTCGTTCCAGTGCCATAACGGCGCAGGCTCCGGCGGCTTCGGCAATACGTGCCTGCTCTGCATTAGTAACATCCATGATAACGCCGCCTTTAAGCATTTGGGCAAGTCCTTTATTAAGTTCATAACGAGATTGCTGCATGATGATTACTCCTTTACAAATAATATGGCAATAGCATATACTGATTCTGATAATTAAAAAATAACCAGAACAGGAGTAAAATATATAACCAGATGAGGTACTGCGTAAGTAAGAGTGAAGGAAAGCAGGTTTATCTGCAATTATATGAACAGTTAAAAACAGATATTTTAGCCGGTATCTATCCTTATGGAAGAAAACTGCCTTCTAAGCGGATGCTGGCAGAAGAAACGGGTATAAGTGTGATTCCCGTAGAGCATGCTTATGAACTGCTATGTGATGAGGGCTATGTAGAACCACGCGAACGCAGCGGATATTTTGTTGTTTATCGGCAGGATGATTTCCTTGCTGCTGCCGGTAAACCGGTTTTGTCAGTGGCAGTGGGGCATAAATATCTGCAGCACAGCAAGAAAGGCGTATTTCCTTATACAGTACTGGCAAAGCTTATGCGCCGGGTGATTTTAGATTACGGTGAGAATATTTTAGTAAAATCAGATAACTGCGGTTGTGCCGAACTGCGTATGGCGATAGCTGCTTATCTGGCCCGCAGCAGTGATATCATAGTGAGTCCTGAGCAGATTGTCATTGGTTCCGGTGCCGAGTATTTATATGGTCTGCTGGTGCAGTTGTTAGGCAAACAGAAAATATTCGCGCTGGAAGACCCTTCCTATGATAAGATCAGACAGGTATATCAATCTAACGGACTGCAATGTGAGATGCTCAGGCTGCATGAGGACGGCATAGATTCACGGCAGCTGGCAAATAGCCGTGCCGGGGTTCTCCATGTAACGCCTTTTAACAGTTTTCCAAGCGGCAGCAGTGCCAGCGCGTCCAAAAAATATGAATATTTGAGCTGGGCTGCTAAACGTGGCGGGTACATTATCGAGGATAATTACGATTCGGAGCTTACTGTGTCCAGAAAAAATGAAGATACGCTTTTTGCTCTGGCACAGGGCAAAGATATACCGGTAATTTATCTGAATACCTTTTCCCGTACAATTGCACCTTCTTTTCGTGCAGGGTACATGATTCTGCCGTCCGCATTACTGGCTGAGTTTCAACAGAAGGTTGGGTTTTATTCCTGTACAGTACCGGTATTTGAACAGTATGTTTTAACAGAAATACTCAACAGCGGCGAATTTGAGCGGCATATCAACCGTCTGCGCCGGGAAAGACGTAAGCAGCTGCAGAACATAAAAAAATAGCAGACACATCAGTATCTGCTGTTTTAAGGGTATATTTATTATTTTGGCAGCTGGTTATTAGACGATTTGTTCGCCATGATAGGTTTCGCCGTCGTTGTCAGGCAGCAGGCCATAGCGTTTGGTCCACAGGTCTTTATATTTGATAGCCTGGGCGTGAATATTGTTTTTGTTGCTTTCATCCAGGGTCTTGATAACGCGGGCGGGAATGCCTGCAACTAAAGAATGAGGCGGCACAATAGTGCCTTTGGTAACTACTGCACCGGCTGCTACGATGGAACCGGTACCGATAACAGCACCGTCCAAAACAGTAGCGTGCATACCAATCAGGCAGTGATCTTCAACAGTGCAGGCGTGCAGCAGAGCGCTGTGACCTACGGTTACATAGTCGCCTACTATGCAGGCATAATTATCTGCTACGTGAAGTACGCTGTTATCCTGAATATTGGTATAACGACCGATTTCAATACGGTTTACGTCGCCGCGCACGGTTACGTTGGGCCATACGCTGCTGTATTCTTTCATTTCAACTTTGCCTATAACAGTTGCCGCATTAAAAACATAGGCTTTTTCGTCTACTTTGGGTAACTGTCCTTCAAATTTGTACAACATATAAGGTTCACCACTTTCTTATAAATTTAAGGGAAATTATATTTATAACACTTAAAGAGTTAACTGCTTATACTTTAATTATGCACTTGCTCAAAATAAAAGTCAATAGCTGTGAAATGTGAAAGATTTTAGTCGCTGCAGATGCTGCCGCTTGCGTAACTTTCTCAGGCAGAGTATGATATAAAAGAAGAGAAATGGCAGGTAAAATGAATGCAGATGAAGAAAAAACAAATCAGATATTTGCTTGTCCGGTTGCTGCTGTATGTAGCAGTGCTGGGGGCAATCTTGTATGGGGCATATGTTTCACCGTATAATCCGCATCCCGCATCGGCAGAAGATATCCGCCGCTGGGTAGCAGGCTTTGGTACCTGGGCACCGCTGATGTATGTGCTTGTTTATACTTTCAGACCGCTGCTGCTTTTTCCTACGCTGCTTTTGAACCTCAGTGCCGGGGTGCTGTTTGGTCCGTGGTGGGGAGTATTGTTTTTACTGATGGGCGGTTTAGGCTGCGCCAGCTTTTGCTATCTTTTAGGCAGATTTGGTGGCGGCAGCTGGCTGCTGCAGAATTTTGGCGGCAGCATAGGCACGCGTGTTAAAGATTACCTGCTGCACAGCGATGGCTTTGTGCGGATGCTGTGGCTGCGGACGGTGCCTGTTTTTCCCTATGACCCGGTCAGTATTGTAGCTGGAAGCGTGCGAATGCCATGGAAAGTTTACACAGGCGCCACTTTACTGGGTATGCTGCCGGGAGCAGTTGCCTATAATTTTCTGGCAGATGCTTTTGGTACAGGCAGATTTTATGCGGCAGTGGCAGTAACTGTACTGGCATTCGGCGTGCCGCTTGTTTGGTGGCGCAGCTGCGGAGAAAGCAAAAAGATGACGGAAAGGCAGAAGAATGATGAAGAAAAATGTTGAAATAGAGCTCAAGCTGCTTATAGGAAAAAAAGATTTAAAAAAGCTGCTGGCGGCGAAAGTGCTGCAGGATGTTGTCCGGCAGGACAGTGAAAAAACTCTGCATTTGTGCAGCAGTTACTATGATACCGATGATTTAAACTTTAAAAAGCATGGTATTGCTTACCGCGTAAGAGATAAGGGTGACGGCAGCTTTGAAGCTACTGTCAAAACCTCCCGTAAGAGCAGCAGCGGGCTCAGTGAAAGAGTAGAGCTTAATATGCCGCTGAATAGCGATGAAGCTGTATTGACGGGATTCAAGGAGTTGGGACTGGGTTTTGAACTGACGGAACTTGCTCCGGCAGGTGTTGAAAAGCTTTTTACTACAGAAATTGAAAGAACTACCTATATTCTTGATTTGCCGGGAGCTGTTGCTGAACTGGCAATAGACAGAGGCTGCATCAGCCGTGGGCGTGATAAGGACAAAATAGAAGAGATAGAGATTGAACTGCTGGAAGGCAACAAGGGAGCATTGCTGGAGTTTGCTGCTCGTATAGCGGCAGTGGTACCCGTATTTATCGAAAAACGCAGCAAATTTGCCCGCGGATTGGCGCTGCTGGGCATAGAGCCGGATATGCAGAACGTTAAATGCAGGATAGCTGCCGACAAGAATATTCGCGCAGAAATGTTGCAGGCTGTTCAGGTACACGGTGACAGACTGTTGGAATGCCAGAACAGGCTGCGTGCAGGTGTGGAGCGCGCTGTAGTTAAGTCTTTGGTCAAAGAGCTTGTGTATCTGCGCAGTTATCTGGAGTTTGGCATCATCTTTGCCGAAGATGAACGTGCTAAAAAGGCAGCAGCCGATATCGGAGCTTATTTACAGAAACTGCGTGAGCTGCTGTTAGTGTGGAAGGTACAAAAATTATGGCAGCAGATAATTACAGGTGATGGTCTGCTTTTTGAAAAAAGTGTCCTGGCTGAAAGATTGCTGGAGCTGGAAAAAGAAGCGGTGGATGCTGTAAGGGATGCAACGGCAAAAGGTGTCCTAACCAGCGCGGTTTTTGATATTATCAGCTGGCTGCATAATATTTCCTGGGAAAATGAAGAATATTTGCAGGCTGGCAGCACTATTCGCTGCAGGTTGCAGGAATGGCAGGAAGCACTGGAAAAACAGGAAACTGCAGCAGGAAAATATCAGCTGGCAGAAAATATGACTTGCATTTGTAAAAGTGTGCAGGATAAGGAACTGTGCAAAACTTTCTGCAAACCAAGGAAATATGAAGCGGCTGAACACGTTGTTAAAGCAGAAGTGCTGAACGGCTTGCTGCGTAGGCTGGGTCATGGCAGCAACAGCAGGGTTTTAAGCCGTGATATAGGTATTCTGACAGGTTGGCTGCTGGCAAAAAATAAAATAGCAGGTAAATAAATAGTAAAAGATACGGCAGCTGCCGTATCTTTTTTCTTGCGTGAAAATTATGTGAACTGAAAGGATTTTGCTGTAAGACAGCAGAATATTTTAAAATTATAATAAATAATGGAGAAGTAAAATGATTATAGGCATTGGCTGTGACATTATTGAAATTGAAAGAGTGAAAAAAGCCGTGCAGAGGCAGGCATTTCAAAGAAGGGTGTTTTCTGACAGAGAAATTGCTTATTGTACAGGCAGGGGACAGCAGCAGTATGCCAGTTTTGCTGCCCGCTTTGCGGCTAAGGAGGCGGTGCTGAAAGCTTTTGGTACAGGCTTTCGCGGCGGCAGCCTGACAGAGATAGAGGTTTGCAATGATGTATTGGGAAGACCGGAGATAAGGCTGTCCGGGTATTATAAGGAGCTTGCGGAAAAATGCGGTGTGATAAAGTGTCATTTGTCGCTGTCGCACAGCAGAGATAATGCCGCGGCGTATGTGGTAATGGAGGGATAATATGAAGCTGGTAACGGCTCAGGAAATGCGTAATATTGATAAGAGGGCCATGGAAGAGTTTTCCGTCAGCGGCCTTGTGCTGATGGAGCATGCGTCCAAAGCTATAGCAGATGTCATCAGACATATTGCTGATGACTGCGGGTTTGGCAAAATAGTCGTTGTGTGCGGTAAGGGAAATAACGGCGGTGACGGACTGGGTGCTGCTCGCTGGCTGGCTGCTTACGGCCTGAAGGTACAGGTACTGCTGGTGAATGCTGCGGAAGCAGATTTACAGGGAGATGCAGTTGCGGAACTGGAAATGTTTTTAAAAGCTGGCGGACGGTTGCAGTGCATAAATGATGCTAACGACATGCAGCTGGCAGAGGTTATCTGCCTGAAAGCTGACATACTGGCAGATGCACTTTTGGGAACAGGCTTTTATGGTGAACTGGACGGTTTAATGAAAGACATGTGCCGCATAATCAATAATAGTGGTAAATATGTTGTAGCTGTAGACGTGCCAACCGGTATTGATGCCGATAATGGTGCAGCAGCAGCTGATGCAGTGCAGGCAGATTGTACTGTAACAATGGGACTGGTAAAAACGGGCCTTTTGCTATATCCGGGTAAAGAGCATGTCGGAGAACTGGTTCTGGCGCAGATAGGCCTGCCAGAGCAGCTTACGGAGGAAAGCGGCAGCGGAAAATATCTGCTTACAGATGCAATTGTCAGAAGTTTGCTGCCTTTGCGTAAAGGCAATGCTCATAAAGGTGATGCCGGCAGAGTTGTAGTGGCGGCAGGCAGTCAGGGCTATACAGGTGCGGCAGCATTGGCCGCTCATGCTGCGGTAAAGGCTGGAGGCGGACTGGTGTCGCTGGTTACACCGCTCAGCTGCCGTGAAGTGCTGAGCATCAAGGTTACGGAGGTCATGGTGCATGGCCTGCTGGAAAGAATGCCGGGAATTCTTGGTGGCGGTGCTGCTGCCGATATTATCAAACGGGCAGCTGCTGCCGATGTACTGGCAATAGGGCCGGGTCTTGGCACCTCTGAGAGTACGCTGGAAGTAGTACGTGAAGTGCTGCAGAAAGCAGAAGTGCCGGTGGTTATTGATGCTGATGCACTGACGGCTCTGCAGGGTCATCTGGATATTCTGACGCAGATGCAGGCTCCTAAAGTGCTGACTCCTCATCCGGGGGAACTGGCGCGCTTGCTGGATATGACCCCGGAACAGGTGGACAGAGAGAGGTGGGCGCTGGCAGAAAAATATGCCCATGACTGGAACTGTGTCTTGATAATCAAGGGAGCGCCGACGGTAATAGGCTGCCCGGACGGCAGCGTCTATGTTAATACTACAGGCTGCAATGCCATGGCAACAGGCGGCAGCGGCGATGTGCTGACGGGTATTATTGCCGCACTGGCAGGGCAGGAAATCAGTCTTCAGGAGGCAGCTCTGTGCGGCGTATATCTGCATGGGTTAGCCGGACAGATGGCAGCCGATGGATGTATCGGGCTGGCAGCCGGACAAATCAGCGAATTTTTGCCTCAGGCTCGTAAATTGACCGAAGAAGGTTCCGTTGAGGAATACATTTACAATTATGCTTTAAACGTGATAAAATAAAATATTATCAGTGAAAACTATTCGGAGAGGTGAATTTATTGCGCAGGATTTTTACATTTGCAGTAATGCTGTGCTGCCTGCTGATCAGCTCAATAGCCGGAGCGGCACAGATAACCGATGCCAAATGGGGTGTCGATGCCGAAAATGTGGTAAGGCTTGTTGTGGATGCAACCGAGCCTGTTGACTATACTGTAGAAAATGGCGGCAATACGCTGACATTGACTGTTAATGCACCTTATAAAGGCAGTATTAACAAAACGGAAAAAATCAGAAGTACGCTGGCTCCGTCCATGCAGACCGTATCTGTAGATGACAGGACGGTTATCAAGGTGCATCTCAGCAGAACACTGACAGATGCGGAATATAAATCATTTACGCTGAAAAAGGATCCTAAAACTAATCGTCCTTATCGTGTTGTGCTGGATATTACTGGTGATAAAAAGGCTGCTGTTTCAACAGCCGGTAAGACTGCTGCCACCGGTACAGTTGTCAGCAGCAAACCTGTGGTTGGTAATAAGCCGGTAAGCGGCAACACTTCTGCTGCTGTCAAAAAGACGGAAAGTAAGCCTGTTGTAAGCAATGAAAGTAAAACGGAGAAAAAACAGGAAGAAAAGAAAACAACAGCTCCTGCTGCAGTTAAGGGCAGCGGTAAGTTTGAAACAGACGGTGGTCTGAAAGGCAAGGTAATTACTCTTGACCCCGGTCATGGCGGAAGTGATCCTGGTGCCATAGGTGCTGATGGAACCAGAGAGAAAGATGTTACCCTTGATATTGCCAAAAAACTGGAAGCACTGCTGAAAAAAGAAGGCGCTAAGGTTTATATGACCCGTACTACTGATAAAGACGTATGCGGGCCGTATGCCAAAGATGCTGATGAGCTGCAGGCAAGGGTGAATGTAGCAGAGAAATATAATTCTGACCTTTTTATCAGTCTGCATATCAATTCGTCTGTCAATAAAAAAATTGGCGGCTTCAGCAGCTACTATTATCCTAAGACTAAATATGACCTGAAAATTGCCAAAGCTATCCAAAATCAGCTGACATCTAATTTTGGTGTGGATGACCTTGGTGTACGTGAAGCAAACTTTTACGTTGTAAAACGCTGCAGCATGCCTGCTACCTTGCTGGAGCTGTGCTTTATCAGTAATCCTAAGGAAGAAAAACTGATGAACAGCAACTGGTTTAAAAATAAGACAGCTAAAATGATTGCTGAGGGTATTGAAGAATACTTTAAATAAGAGCGGTATGGAGGATAAACTATTGAAAAAATTTATAGTTTTGCTATTGATGCTCTGCAGTTTGCTGAGTGTTGCCGGCTGTGATTTAGCCGGAGAAAGCAAAAATAACGGGCAGACAGTCCAGACGGAAACGAAAAAAATCAGTTTCGTAGTATATCGTCCGACTGCTGACGGCAGCGAAAAATTGTTGCCTGAAAAAGTTACAATGGCAGATAATGGCAAAAGTCTGCCGGAAAATGCCTTGCGGGTACTGGTGGAGAGCAAGCCGCAGAGTGATAAAATGGCAGATATAGTACCAGAAGGAACCAGGCTGCTGGGATTGACAATTGCTGCGGATGGTACTGCTTATGCTGATTTCAGCAAAGAAATTGCCAAACGCGGACAAGGGTCGTATAATGAATTTATGCTGACCGGTGCAATTGTCAACACGCTGACAGAATTTCCTGAAATTAAACAGGTGCAGTTTCTGGTAGAGGGCGAAAAAGTTGTTACATTAAGCGGACATATGGATCTGGAAGAACCATTGAAACGCAATAAAACTTTACTGTCAAAATAAGTTCAAGCAGTACCGGCTCAGGTCGGTACTGCTTTTTTAAGAAGCGAGGAAATATTTATGCAAATATATCTGCCTACCAGTAAGGCTACTGAAAGGCTGGGTCATGTTTTAGGCACGCTGGCGAAAAGCGGCGATGTTTTTTGCTTTACCGGTGACCTGGGTGCCGGTAAAACGCTGATGAGCCGCGGCATTGCCGCAGGATTAGGCGCTGATGCCGCCGTTGTCAACAGTCCGACTTTTACGATTATGAATATGTATCAGGGCAGAACGCTGGAGATACGGCATTTTGATTTATATCGGCTGAACAGACCGGAAGAACTGGAAGATATCGGTTTTGAAGAATACTGCGGCGGCGATGGCGTAACGCTGATTGAATGGGCGGAGCTGTTTCCTGAGCAGCTGCCGGAAGAATATCTGCAGATTACACTGCTGCATGAAGGTGAAGGACGCAGAGTGATTTTTGAGCCTCATGGCAGCCGTTATGAAGAAATTGTCAAAGGAGTGGAATGCTGTGCTGACTTTAGCCATTGAAACGGCGACCAGAGTCTGCAGTGCGGCTTTATGCCGTGACGGACAAATTATTGCCGCTTATGATGTTAATACCGGAATGACCCATTCGGAGGGCCTGCTGCCGCAGCTGGAACAGTTGCTGCAGCGTACCGGAGTACAGAAAAATGAAATAGAGCTTATTGCTGTAAGCATGGGGCCGGGTTCTTTTACCGGTCTGCGCATTGGGCTGGCTACTGCGGAGGCCATGGCCTATAGCTGGCAGTGCTGCCTGCACGGGGTAGATACGCTGGAAGGGCTGGCTTATAATATACCGCTTGAAGGCATGGTATTGTCGCCGATACTGGATGCACAGAAAGGAAATTATTATCAGGCCTTATTTCAGTGGCAGAATGGCAGACTGGAAAAGCTGGCAGATACGGAAGTTGTAAATAAGGAACGCCTGTTGGAGCGGATTGCCGTATTTGGTACGCCTGCACTGCTTTTAGGCGAGTGCGGTAAGCTGAGCGGGGCAGAGTTACCAGAGTGGGTTAAAGTTGCGCCGCAGAACCTGCGGCTGCCTAAAGCTGCTTCGGTGGCGCTGGCAGCACTTGACAGTTTTGATGCGCAGGCAGACAGAAAAATTTTTGGGCTTGAGCCTTATTATATACGCAGATCAGAGGCGGAGGAATTATGGGAGAAACGGCAGAAAGAATTATCAGCTTCAGAGCAATGACAGCTGCTGACATTCCCGCAGTAGTAAAAATAGAAGCAGAAGCTTTTTACGATGCCTGGAATGAAAGTATGCTTTTAAATGAAATAAATAACAGCCTTACACATTATCTGGTAATGGAATATGCTGGGCGGCTGATTGGGTATGCCGGCTTTTGGCTGGTAGCAGGTGAAGCTCAGATTACCCGTGTCGCTGTTGCTGAGGAAGAACGCGGCAAGAATTTTGGCGTGCGGCTGACAGCCGCACTGGTCAACAGGGCCTGGGAACTTGATGCGGAAGCCGTAACACTGGAAGTAAGAGAAAGCAATATTGCAGCGCAGAAAACTTATCTGACCTGCGGTTTTGCCAGTGAAGGCGTAAGGCCCAATTATTATGAAGATAATCACGAAAATGCGGTCATTATGTGGCTGTACAGGCAAGGAGCAGCACATGAAGAATAAAGATATATATATTTTAGGCATAGAAAGCAGCTGTGATGAAACAGCGGCAGCAGTAGTGAAGAACGGCCGTGAGGTTCTGAGCAATATTATTTCTTCACAAATTGTAGTTCACCGCAAATTTGGCGGTGTTGTGCCGGAGATTGCTTCCCGCAAACATATTGAAAATATTATGCCGGTTATCGACGAGGCGTTGCGACAGGCGGATAAAACGCTGGCTGATATAGATGCTGTAGCAGTAACTTATGGCCCGGGTCTGGTAGGTGCCCTGCTGGTAGGTTTGTCAGCAGCCAAGTCGCTGGCCTGGGCGGCGGATAAACCTTTAATCGGTGTCAATCATCTGGAAGGGCATGTTTTTGCTAATTTTTTGTCCGATGCAGAATTAAAGCCGCCTTTCATGGCTTTAGTTGTGAGTGGCGGACATACGGCGTTATTAAAAGTAACTGGCTACAACAGCTTTGAACTTTTGGGCCAGACTCGCGACGATGCTGCAGGTGAAGCTTTTGATAAAATTGCCCGTGTGATGGGGCTGCCTTATCCCGGCGGGCCGGAAATTGAAAAGCTTGCTTTAAACGGCAATCCGCAGGCAATAGAGTTTCCGGTGGCAAAGCTGGATGCCCCCTATGAATTCAGTTTCAGCGGCTTAAAGTCAGCCGTGATAAATTATCTGCATACACAAAAGCAGCGTGGTGCAGAAATTAATTATGCTGATGTAGCGGCATCTTTCCAGCAGGCTGTTGTTAATGCACTGGTGAAGAAGGCTGTTCAGGCATTGCAGGATACAGGGCTTAAGGAAATTGTTTTGGCCGGCGGCGTATCTGCCAATAAAACACTGCAGACAGAATTGGCGCGTGCTGTAAGCGAGGTTGGTGCCAGACTGGTACATCCGACACCGATACTGTGTACAGATAATGCAGTAATGATTGCCTGCCGCGGGCATTTTATGTTTCAGGCAGGGATGAGCAGTCCACTGGATTTGAACGCTGTTCCGTCTTTAAAACTGGGCTAAACAAAAGTACACTTTGTGCATAAGGCTGTGGATAATGTGGATAAAAAAGAAAAAATTACATTAAAACGTCATATGTATTGTGGATAAGCCTGTGTATAATGAGTAACATTTGTGGATTATTTATCAGCAGAATGTGGAAAAGACATTTTGCCTGGATGAGGGGTAAACATGCTGAACAATTTAACGGCAGAACAGAGAAATATTTTACAGAATATGCTGCCGGCATTGGGATTAGCGGCCGATATAGCGCGGGCTAAGTTAACAGTCTTTCTGCCGGACAGCGACAGGAAATTTTTTAATATTTACAGGCAGATACAGCCGCTTACTTTGCTGGGAGAGGCAGCTGCCGATATGACCGGACAGCGGGTACGCTGTCTGGAGGAACCGCTGGTGGCACGTGCCATGCAGCAGAATATTGCAGTAAGCGGCAAAAGAGAATGGAAGCTGGGTATTTTCAGCAGCTTCCGTGTTTTTCCGCTCAGGGACGGTTACGGAAAATGCTTCGGAGCTCTCAGCTTTGATACGGATGATCCGGATGAAGTTATGCTGCGCACGGCGTGGGAGTTTTTGCGGAACCTGCCGGGCGGCAGTGTGCAGCAATATGAAAGACTTTCGCCGGAGGATGGTTTGATGGTTGTTGACGCGCAAAAGGTAATTATTGCGGTCAATAATAAGGCGCGTCATATTTTCCAGATACTGCATGTAGCCGATGTGCAGGGACGCAGAACTAATGATCTGGCCATTAACTGGCCGCTGGTAGGGATGGTTATCGATACCGGTATTGCCGAAAGCAAGCAGTTTTTTATGCATGGCAGGCTGCTTTTTATGAAAGTGCTGCCTGTACCAGCGCGTCCTAAAAGCAGCTGCGCCATAATCATTCTGCAGGATATTACCGAGCTGCACAAAAAGGATGAGGAATTACTGATTAAGTCGGCTGTTATTAAGGAAATTCACCATCGGGTAAAGAATAATTTACAGACCATTGTTAGCCTGCTGCGACTGCAGGAACGGCGCACTGTAAGTGATGAGGCGAAAAGTGTTTTGCAGGACTGTATCGGCAGAGTCAACAGCATTGCGGTGGTACATGAATATCTTTCGCAGCAGGGAGATGGCATGATTGATGTGGGCAAGGTGGCCAAAAGTATTTATCAGGCGCTTGTCAGCAGTATGCTGAATTCTGATTTTGTACTGGAAACAGATTTTGCCACGGATGATGTGCTGCTGCCGTCAGAAAAGGCTACCAGTATAGCGCTTATTTTAAATGAGCTGTTGCAAAATGCTATTGAGCACGCTTTTGCAGGCAGACAGAGCGGCAGACTGACGGTGCGTTTTAACGACAGCGGCAGTTGTTACGAGCTTTTGATTGCCGATAACGGTGTAGGGCTGCCGCCTGGTTTTTCCTGGCAGCAGAGCGGCAGTTTGGGACTGAAAATTATCCGAACCATGGCGGAGGCCGATTTAAAGGGCAGTTTTTCGCTGACGCCGCTGGCTGATGGCGGTGTATTGGCTTCGGTAGTTATTCCTAAAGGCGGTGTGGAAAAATGATACAGAAACTGAGAATCGTACTTGCAGATGACGAGGCACTCATTCGCCTTGATTTGCGTGAGATGCTTACGGAAGCGGGACATGAAATAGTCGGTGAAGCTGCCGACGGGCAGGAGGCAGTGCGCCTAGCGCAGGAGCTGCGTCCTGATATTGTTATTATGGACGTAAAAATGCCCGTCATGGACGGCTTGGCAGCGGCACAGCAGATAACGGAGGCGGAAATAGCGCCGGTGCTTTTGCTTACGGCCTACAGCCAGCAGGATATTGTGGCAAGGGCAACGGAAGCAGGAGTGATTGCCTATCTGGTAAAACCGGTGCGCGAACAGCAGCTTTTTCCTGCCGTAGAAGTGGCGGTAAGCCGTTTTCGTGCCTGGCAGGAACTGGGACGTGAGCTGGACGAGCTGAAAGAAAGCCTTGCAACCAGAAAGCTGGTAGACCGGGCCAAAGGTATTCTGATGGCTGCGCATCACATGACGGAGCAGGAAGCATACAGAAAGATGCAGCAGTTCAGTATGGCTAAACGCATCAGTTTGAAAAAGCTGGCAGAAGAAATCATAGCTGCCGATGAAAAATATAAAAAATAAGAGCCTTATGGCTCTTATTTTTTTGCCAAAATTAAATTTTGCGTTCAGCAGTGCAAAATTATCGTTCGTAATGGCAAAAATCAGCTTTGAAAAGCTAAAAAATGCTTTAGTCAGGATAAATTTTCCGTTCAAAACAGAAATTTGCAAAAAAATTGTAAAAAAACAGATATAAGCTATTGCATTTTTTTGACTCTTGATTATAATAATAATTGTAATTAGCACTCGGATAAAAAGAGTGCTAACAATTTAAATAATTCTTACATTACATATTCTTGAAAGGGGTTCTCCAAGATGTTGAAACCATTAGCTGATCACGTTGTTGTTGAAATCGTAACCAAGGAAGAAAAAACTGCCAGCGGTATTTACCTTCCCGATACTGCTTCTAAAGAAAAACCGCAAACCGGTAAAGTTGTTGCTGTAGGCGCAGGTAAAGTTACCGATAATGGTACCCGCGTTGCTCCGGAAGTAAAAGCCGGCGATGAAGTTGTTTTCGCTAAATACAGCGGCACCGAAGTAAAACTGGATGGCAAAGAATACCTGATTCTTTCTGAACGCGATATTCTCGCAGTAGTTGAAAAATAAATTTTACTGATTACAAGATATTAAAGGAGCGATTGATAATGGCTAAAGAAATACTGTTTAATGAAGAAGCACGCCGCAGCCTGGAACGCGGTGTTAACGCACTTGCTGATGCTGTAAAAGTAACCCTTGGTCCTAAAGGCCGTAATGTAGTACTGGAGAAAAAATTCGGCGCACCGACCATCACCAATGACGGCGTTACCATTGCCCGCGATATCGAACTGGAAGATCCGTTTGAAAACATGGGTGCACAGCTGGTTAAAGAAGTTTCCATTAAAACCAATGATGTGGCAGGCGATGGTACTACTACCGCTACCGTACTGGCACAGGCTATGATTCGCGAAGGCATGCGCAATGTTGCTGCCGGTGCTAATCCGATGGTACTGAAAAAAGGCATGCAAAAAGCAGTTAATGTTCTGGTTGACGAACTGAAAGCTGTTTCTCAAAAAGTTGAAACTAAAGAAGCTAAAGCACAGGTTGCTTCCATATCTGCTGCTGATGAAGAAATCGGTCAGCTGATTGCAGACGCTATGGAAAAAGTTGGCGACGATGGCGTTATCACCGTTGAAGAGTCCAAAACCATGGAAACCTGTCTGGAAACTGTTGAAGGTATGCAATTTGACCGCGGCTATATTTCTCCGTACATGGCAACTGACCCGGATAAAATGGAAGCTGTACTGAACAATCCGCTGGTACTGATTACCGACCGCAAAATCACCATGATTCAGGACATTATGCCCGTACTGGAAAAAGTTGTACAAGGCGGCCGTGAACTTCTGATTATTGCTGAAGATATCGAAGGCGAAGCACTGGCAACCCTGGTTGTTAACAAACTGCGCGGCACCTTCAAAGCTGTAGCTGTTAAGGCTCCTGGCTTCGGTGACCGTCGTAAAGCAATGCTGCAGGATATTGCAATCCTTACCGGTGCAACCGTTATCAGTGAAGAAGTTGGCCGTAAACTGGACAGCGCTACCATGGAAGACCTCGGCCAGGCTGGTCAGGTTCGCGTAACCAAAGAAATGACCACTATCGTTGATGGCATGGGCGACAAAGCTGAAATCGCTGCTCGTGTTGCACAAATCCGTGCTCAGATTCCGGAAACCACTTCCGAATTCGATAAAGAAAAACTCCAGGAACGTCTTGCTAAACTGGCAGGCGGCGTTGCAGTAATCAAAGTTGGTGCTGCTACTGAAGTTGAACTGAAAGAAAAGAAACTCCGCATCGAAGACGCTCTGAACGCTACTCGCGCAGCTGTTGCTGAAGGTATTGTTGCCGGCGGCGGTACTGCACTCCTGCAAGTACAAAGCGCACTGAACAAGATTAAAGTTTCCGGCGATGAAAAGACCGGTGTAGATATCGTTAAACGCGCTATCGAAGAACCTGTCCGTCAAATCGCTTACAATGCTGGTCTGGAAGGCGCTGTTATCGTTGATACCATTAAACGTAGCCGCAAAGGTGTTGGCTTCAACGCTCTGACTGAAAAATATGTTGACATGATTGCCGAAGGCATTGTTGACCCGACCAAAGTAACCAGAAGCGCACTGCAAAATGCAGCAAGCATCGCAGCAATGGTACTGACCACTGAATCCATTGTAGCTGACAAACCGTCCAAAGAAGCTGCTCCGGCAGCAGGTATGCCCATGGGCGGCGGTATGCCCGGCATGATGTAATCCTGCCTCAGTAAAGTGAACTGAAAATATTTAGACCCCGCAGATTTTCTGCGGGGTCTTTTTAGTTAAAAATTGATTTTTACAACTTATTATGATAAGATTTATAGAATAAAATCGTTATAAATTTTACATATTTTGCTGCATTGGCAGCACAGAAATAAAAAGGAGTGTGACGGTAGGTATGCAAACCAAAGAACAGGAAATGATACTGGTAATCGACTTCGGCGGTCAGTATAACCAGCTGATTGCAAGACGTGTACGTGAATGCGGCGTATACTGTGAAATTATTTCTTACAGAGCAAGTCTGGACAAAATTAAAGCTAAAAATCCTAAAGGCATTATTTTTACCGGCGGTCCTAACAGCGCTTATCTGGAGGATTCACCTACTATTGATCCGGAAATCTACACCTGGGGTGTGCCTGTACTGGGCATCTGCTACGGCAGCCAGCTGATGATGCATATGCTGGGCGGCAATGTATGCATAGCTCCGGAACGTGAATATGGCAAAACTGTAGTAGACCTTGATGTAACCAGCCCTATGTTCAGCGGTCTGTCTGATAAGAATGTCTGCTGGATGAGCCATAACGACTATATCGAAACTGCTGCTCCCGGCTTTGAAATTGTGGCACATACTCCTAACTGCCCGGTTGCTGCAGCACAGGATAAAGCACGTGGTCTCTACTGCGTACAGTTCCACCCGGAAGTGCTGCATACCGATAACGGCACCAAGATGCTGAGCAATTTCGTATACAATGTATGCGGCTGCGCCGGTACCTGGAAAATGGACTCTTTTGTCGAAGAAACGGTAAAAGCATTGAAGGCAAAAATCGGCAGCGGCAAAGTTCTGTGCGCTTTGTCTGGTGGCGTAGATTCCAGCGTATGTGCAGCTATGCTGGCTAAAGCTATCGGCAAACAGCTGACCTGCGTATTCGTTGACCATGGTCTGCTGCGCAAAAATGAACGTGAAGAAGTATGCTCAGTATTTGGTGAAGGCGGCCAGTTTGACAGCAACTTCATCTGTGTAGATGCTCGTGAACGCTTCTATGGTAAGCTGAAAGGCGTAAGCGCTCCTGAAGGCAAACGTAAAATCATCGGTGAAGAATTTATCCGCGTTTTTGAAGAAGAAGCTAAGAAAATCGGCGCTGTTGACTATCTGGCACAGGGAACCATTTATCCTGACGTGGTAGAAAGCGGCTTGGGCGGTGAATCTGCTACCATTAAGAGCCATCATAATGTAGGCGGTCTGCCTGATTTTGTTGATTTTAAAGAAATTGTTGAGCCTTTGCGCGATCTGTTCAAAGACGAAGTGCGTCAGGCCGGCAGAGAACTTGGCCTTCCTGAATATCTGGTTGCTCGTCAGCCGTTCCCGGGACCGGGCCTTGCTATCCGTATTATTGGCGAAGTAACTCCTGAAAAGGTTGCTATCGTACAGGATGCTGATGCTATCTATCGTGAAGAAGTAGACAAGCTGCCTGCTGCTGAACGTCCCAGCCAGTATTTTGCAGCATTGACCAATATGCGCAGCGTAGGTGTTATGGGCGATGAACGTACTTATGATTACGCTATCGCACTGCGTGCTGTAACCACTACAGACTTTATGACTGCAGAAGTTACCATGCTGCCGCCTGCTACTATTACTACAGCGGCTAATCGTATTGTTAATGAAGTAAAACATATCAATCGCGTGCTGTTTGATTATACTACCAAACCGCCTGCAACAATTGAGTTTGAATAATAGCTAAAAATCCGAAGAACGGCTTGTAAAGCCGTTCTTTTCTTTTTATAGAATATATTTTGCCGTTTATTTGCCTAACTTAGATGAAAAGGCATCATATTAAGTTCGAATAACAATAATAAAAATAGAATAATTTATTAAAGGGCTGTTCTGATATTTTATCAGTGCAAGCCCTTTTTGTTTTAAATTTGTATATAGAAATTTCTACTTTCAATAGATTATTAAAAGTTATATAAAAAACTGCACTTTAAAAGTTTTATTACATTTAAAGTGCAGTTTTTATTAAGGTGTGTGGTGATTTTTTGCTGCTCCATTACCGTTTAGTTTTAAGCAAAAACCTTTACCATGAATAGTAATTAATTTTAACTTTGAATTGGGAGCATTTAAATTCAGTTTTTTCCTTAAACGGCTTATATGCATACTGAGTGCTCTGCTGGTGTTTTTTAATTCTTTTGTGTCATACATACATTGATATAACTCGTTATTAGAAACTAATAAGCCGATATTTTTTATTAAAATTAGCAATAATTTATATTCTGTGTTGGTTAGCATGGCTAATTTACCGCTATCCATGACTTGTTGATTTTGCAGGTATATTTTTAGGTGCCCCACATTTATAATGTTTTGTTCATTATAAATGTTATTTTTATTTATGATATTCAGAAATGCCATTAAGCGGTAATAGAACTCTTTGGGGCCAATAGGAATATGCAGAAAATAGTCGGCTCCGTTTAAAAATGCTTGTACTGCAATTTTTTCATTATGTGATTTACTGTAAGCAATAACAGGTTTAGATGATAATCTTTTTACAGTTTTTAAATATTCTTGTATAGCATCCTGACATTCTACCAAGAAAATTAAAGGTTCATTGGTAAGGAGAAAATTTAATAAGTCTCTTTTAGAGGAAATGAGGATAAATTTATAATCTGATAATATATCAGATTTAGTTAATTTTTTAAATAGTATATTATTGTTACTCAATATAATTATGGTGTTCATATAATATCACCTTTAATATAAACGTATATATGAGGAATGTTAAGTATAATATGTAGATATTCTACCATATAAGCAGTAATATGAATATAGTAAAATTGACAATTATTAATAAAATGTAACAAAAAGATTTGCGTTTTGTTATAAAAAATTTAGATATAATAAATTTAGAAAAGTATAAAGCGATTTGAGAGAAAAACATATACGCATACTGTGTACAAAATGAGGTGTTTCAATATGGAGAAAACAAAAATCTTTTCGGCTTTATTAGGAATACTTTTAGTAGGAGAAGTAGTGCTTCCGGTAAGTTATGCAGCTCCTCCGCAAAGTCAGCCGGCTGGATATAATGATCCTGGCGTACAATTAAACCGTACACGTGAGTATTTGGAGCGTCAGCGCATAGCGCGGCAGATTGCTGAAGACCGTACTAAAGAACGCACGGGAATTGAGGGAAAGCAGCAGGGAGGACAGCAGGAAACTGTTGAAGAAGTAAAGTTCCATATAAACGAGATAGTTGTTGATAAAAGTGAAGTGCTCCAGGAGCAGGAAGTAAACGATATTATAAAAGATTATATTAACAAGGAAATAGTATTACAGGATTTATATACTGTTGTTAATAAAATCAATGATTTATATGCAACGAAAGGTTATTTGACTTGCAGGGCGTTTTTACCGCCGCAGATAATAAAAAATGGTATAGTACATATTCAGCTGGTAGAAGGTAAGACCGGCAATGTTTATGTAGATGGCAACAAATCGACTAATCAATCATATATTACAGATCGTATAGGCATAGAGCATGGTAATTATATAAATATAAATGATTTAAATAAAGATTTGCTGTTTTTTAACGGGACGAATGATATACAGTTACATATTACGATGCACGCCGGTAAAGAACCAGGTACTACAGATTATGTGATTTCAGTAGCAGAACCGCAAAAGTCTTTAGTAAATGTTTATGTAGATAATGCCGGCAGTGAAAGCAGTGGTGAATGGCGGGAAGGTTTGTTTTTCACAGATCGCAGCCTTACAGGCAACAGAGACAGCTTGATGCTTAGTGGGATACGCAGCGATGGAACTGAATCTTTCAGTGCGTCTTATACGACACCGATTGGACGCAGCGGTACTAAATTAAGTTTTAATTACAGTATGAACAATGTGGAAATTACTGACGGTGAATTGGCAGACCTTGATGTCGAAGGCGAATCTACTGCATACGGGGTTGCTTTAATACAGCCGTTGATTGTTAATGAAACTATGCGTACTGAGGCTGCGTTAGAATATGGACACCAGAATTCACAGACTGATTTTTTGGGTATTCACTGGATAGATGATACTACGGATAGCTATACAGCTTCGTTTAGTATGACTAATTATGGTAACAGCAGCGTTATCTATCAAAAACATGGCTATCGTGTTGGCAGTTCTGAAAATATTACCGACTATACTAAAGATTTCAGTAAATACATTTTTAACGGCTTCTGGCAGAAAGCTTATGCCGGTGGGCAGATGTTGAGTGCGAGGTTGGATGGTCAATACAGTTCAGATAATTATCTACCAAGTGCTGAACAGTTTTATATCGGCGGTATGTACAGTGTACGCGGGTATGAAGAAAGCTATCTGGGCGGTGATTCAGGTTTTGCTGCCAGCGTAGAATATAGTGTGCCGATTGATAAGAGTAAGAAAACTTCTGTCTTTACTTTCTTGGATTATGGTAGTGTATTTGGTGACAGCGCTTTTGATGATCATACGTTGGCTGGTACAGGTATAGGTATCAGAAGTACTATTGCTAACAAAGTATATGCCAGCCTTACGCTTGGTATTCCTTTGATTAGTGATCCTAATAACGATGATATTGACAGTACACGTATACATTTTATGCTGAACGGACAATTTTAGGAGGGAATAGAGATGAGTAAAAAGATATTTAAATATAATAATAAATATTCCTTACCCCAACAAATCATTTCTGCAGTAACAGCGGTTGGTTTTATTATGCAGCCTATTGTTGCTTTGGCGAATAATATTATTAAATATGATGGAACAAACCTTGGTAATAACGATGTAACTAGTATTTGGGCTGATAAAGTTGTTGCTAATGTAGCAATCAATCAATTTGAAAAATTTCAGCTGGATGCCAATAAAATTGCTAATATGTATTTTCGTGTTCAAGGCAGTAGTGGAAATGATGCTGCAAACCTTGTTAACTTTGTCAACAGCCGTATTGATATTAACGGTACGGTTAATGCTGTACGTAACAGTAGGATAGGCGGCAATCTGTTTTTCCTGAGTAAAGAAGGCATGGTTGTTGGTAAGTATGGTGTTATCAATACTGGGGCTTTGTATGTTATGACGCCTGCGGCTGGTATAGATAATACTGTAGGTACGAATAGTAAGGAATTTGATTATACTTATGAAGGGTTAAAAGGACAATTTACAAACGGAATGGAAAATAAGATTCCTGATACCTTGGATAGAATGATGAATCTTAATATTCCGTTAAATGCCAGTGGTACAATCAGTGTTTTAGGCAGGATTAATGCGGCAAATGATGTGAAATTGGCTGCAGCAAAAATTGCTGTTGGTAAGAATGTCAGCGGGGAAAATGTTTTGAATACCGATGTTGACGGTATTGAGCGTGAGGCAGCTATAAAAACTGGTATTAAAGATTTTTCTAACTTTGTAAATATCAATGGCATTTCTGCTGGACTAATGCCCGGCCTTAGTGCGACGGAAGACGGTAATGGCGATATTGTTCTGGCGGCCAAAGCAGAATATGTTAATACTCAAGATGCTGCTTTTAATAATTTTGGTACAGATATAGGGCTGGGTGTAGTTGAAAACACTCAGAGGACTATTGAAGCTACTGTAGAAAACTATGGCACAATTAATGCTAAAGGTGATGCTGTACTTACTGCAGAAGCAACCAATGGCAATAAAGATCTGGCAGAAGAGTTACTGGTGGAAAATACACCTGCCGGAGTAAATAATCCTGATTATGTGCCGGTGCCAGCAGATGACGCAGGCAGCTTTGTGCAGACAAGAGCACAAGTCGATGTGCAGGGAGATATTACTGCCGGTGAAGATATCAAGGTAGCAGCTAATGCAGACAATACTTATGTGGATTATAATTCCGGAGTCGCAGATACTATAAGTACAATTTTAGGAACACCTTTGGGTGCTCCTATTAATGCTGATGTTGTAATTTTAAGCAACAGCGCTAATGTAAATATTGGTCAAGACGCTAATTTAAAAGCTGGTGACAAGATTGATATTACTGCTAATGCTGTTTTAGATGGTACAGCAGGTGCTGCAGCTAACGGACGTAAGCTGATTAAAAAAGTTCCCGATGCAATTCCTGGCGCTGCTGTAAGCTATGCTAAAATGGAAAATGCTGCTGCTGTGACTGTTGATGGTACTTTGAACGCATCAGGCAAGAATGCTGAAGATGGTATGCCGGCGGTTAAAGTACAGGCAAATGCGGACGAAAGATTTAGCAACACTGCATCTATGAATTATAAATCAGGTATTGCAGCTGGAACTGCTGCAGTTGGTGCTGCAGTTGCTGTCAGTGAAAGCAAAAATAATGCTACTGTACAAATCAACGGCACTATTACCGCTAATAATGGTGATGCGGTTGTGCAGGCAGATGCCCTCAACACCCTGGTAGCGAATGCTGTGACATCTTCTCCTGATACTACTGTAGGTTCAACGGCAATTAATGTATTTAGCCATGATGGCAATGCACAAATTAATGTGGATGGCACTATTACTGCCCAAAACATTACCGTAGATGCTACTAATTATATAGATGAAAATACAATAACGGCTGACAATGCTCTTGGTATGAGTAAATTACAGGCAGAATTTATGAATTCTGCAGATATTAAGGGTATAGCCAATGCTGTTAAAGAGAATTCGGTAGTAAAAGGCATTTTAAGTAAGATTAGCAGCGGTTCTGATGATGGTCCTGGGTTAACTGCTCAGCTGGCTGATAAGCTTTCGGTTGGTGCAGCAGTTGCTGTAACTGATGAAAATAATTCTGCGAATGTAACTTTTGCTAATACAGCCAAGCTTAATGCAACTAATGATATTAATATCGATGCCAATATAGAAATCTATGATTCTCATATTACTGCATCTGGTAAGACTACTTCCTACAAGAACAGCGATATTAGCGGCACTACTGTTGATACAACTGTTGGTGCAGGTGTAGTGTATGCTGGTATGAATAATGACAGTTCTGTTATTTTTGAAGACGGCAGTAATGCAGATGATAGTGCCAATATTATTGCAAATACTGGTGACGTTAAGATTACCAGCAGTACGAAGATGGAATATCATCGTCCTGAGCGTATTAAACGTGAACTTGATCGCAGTATAGAAAATCTGCAGTATGCAATAACTGCAATTGATAATTTAGAAAATATTGAAGAAGAAAATAAGACAAAAATTATTGATCAACTTAATGATTTAAAAGATTCTTTGAAAAATTATGCTAAAAACTATACTGATGATTTTATAAATTCTGTTTCCAATCCTGATGCCATTACCGGTGAATCTGCGATGAATGAAATTTTCAATATGGCAGCAGGTGCAGCTGTAATTTATAATGATGTTTTGCAATTGCAGCAAGATTTTAACAGTATTATGGCTGATGCCACCAGTCCTTTTGGTGCGCTTGTAACTAATGCTTTAGGTGTAGTGACGAATGCGGTAGCTTTTGCGGATCCCAACAATTACGCAAATGTTGCGGCAGCAGCTTCTGCGCGCAGTGGTGATGGAACTAAATTAAGTGTCAGTGGGTCTGTTGCCTTGACAAGTTCGACGGCGAACAGTTCTGTTAATATTGGCAAATTTACCAAGATTTCTGCTGGTAAAGATTTGACTGTTAAATCTGCGAATAAGATTGAAGATGTTAATATTACCGGTAAAACTACATTTTGGAAAAGTGCTGCTGAGGCTAAGGGTGGTACCGGTGTAGGGGGCAGCTTTAATTATCAGAATTTTGATACGGATTCTAAGGTAGTTGTTGATGAAGGTACCCAGCTGACTGCATCTGGAACTGAGGGCAATATTATTTTGAGCAGTGACAGCGATATCTTCCACGTTGGAGCCATGCTGTCTGCTGGTATGAGTGATGGCAATGGCATTAGCGGTATGGTGACTCTGACTGACAGCGACAGTTATAACAATGTGATTGTTGATACGGATGCTGTGCTGCAGGCAGCTAAGGCGATTGATATTCGTGCCAATAATGATACTAATGTTAATAATGCTATTTTGGCGCTTTCTGCCAGTGGCAGCAATGCTGCTGTTGGTATGGGGGTTGCTATAAACAATATTGATGTGCAGAATACTGCGCAGATTATTGATAATGACGGTACCGAAGGTGAAGAAGATCAGCTGACCGGAGAAATTTCTGCTGCAGAATTAAATGTTACTGCGGAAACTACCGGCTTAATCAATACAATCAGCATTGCCGGCGGCATTACCAAGAGCGGTGATGATGGTAAAGAAGGGTTCCTTGACAAATTAAAAGCTCCTTTCAAAAAAATGGAAACAGTTAAAACTAATGCCCTTGGTAAAGTTAATGCAGTTTCCAATAAATTGCAGGATGTTATCAGGAGTATGGATTCCGGAAGCGCAGCGCAAGGCGGCGGTAAGGCTGTAAATACTGCCGGAGCGGAAGCAGGACTGCCAGGGTTTACTTTTGCCGGTGCGGGCAGTGTATCTTTGAATATGGTTGAGGATACAACTAAAGCCGTTATTGATGGTGCCAATATAAATTTGAAGGATGATGGGCAATTGACTGTCGGTGCACGTGACAGTGCATTCATTGGTGCCTGGAGCGGTGGTGCAGCAGTATCCTATCGTAAAGGTATGAATAATTCTACCAGTGTTGCTGTTTCCGGTGCAGTAGGCGTTAATGATATTGCTAATGAAGTAACTGCTTTAATCAAAGACAGCACTGTTACTGGCGCTAAAGATGTTGATGTAACTGCTGTAAGTGGCGGTACTGCTGTTGCTGCTGGTATTGAAGCTGCTCTGACTATAGACTCTTCTCAAGGGAAAAACTATGGCGGCGGTGCTTCTGTCTCCGTTAATTTGATAGACAAAGACGTCAATGCCAACATGGAAGATGTATCCTTGACTGGTGCTGTTGATGGTGCTGATGTTGATGTAACCGCTTATGAAAGCGATATCCAGGTTACTGGCGGCGTAAGTGCGGATATAGCTGTTGGCGGAGGCAATATGGTTGGCGGCGCTGTAACTGTTGCGGATATTGAAAATAATATTGATGCAGGTATCAGCGGTGGTTCGTATACCAATGTTGATACCGTAGATGTACAGGGACTCTCCGCAGTTACCCAGGTAACAGCGGCTGTGTCTGCAGGTATTGCTGCAGGTGGACAAGGCAGCAGTAATGCATTTAGCGGTGCGGTAGTATATAATGGCTTAACTAATAATGTGCAAGTCGGTATTGCTGACACTTTTATAGAGAATGCATCTGGAAATAATGCATCCAGTGTAACTGTTCAGACAAGCGATATAAGTGCGTCTTCTGCTGAAGCGAAACCCTATCAGGATTTGTTAGGCGATTATGATGAGCATAAAGTATTTGCTGAAGAAAGAGGCATCGATACTGACGGCAAAGCATATTATGCAGATGCTGATACAGCAGATGAAAATATTGACTATACTGCTAATGGAGGCAGCACTATTGTCGGAGCAGCTATGGTTGTAGCTGGTACTAATGGCAATGCTACAGGTGCTGCTGTAAATGTGGCTGACATTAATAATTCTTTTGCTGCTTCTATTGAAAATGCTGCTATTAAAGCTGATACTGTTACAGCTAATGCTGAAGCAGACACCTTACTGGTAGATGTTTCCGGCGGTATTGCAGTTGGTGCAAAACAATTTGGCGGAATGGGCAGCGTAACCTGGCAGGATATTGATAATGATGTAACAGCGCAGGTTATTAATTCTGATTTGACCAGTAATGATGTGGATATTGCTGCGCTTAATAAGACTCAGACTGTCAATGTAGCAGGCTCTGTGGCTATTGGCAAAACCGCCGGTATTGGAGCTGCTCTGGCGTATAATGGTCTTGATAATAATGTCGGTGCTTATCTGAAAGGCAGCAGTGTTACCGCGTCTGATGTAAGCTTGAAGGCAGCTAATGAAGGCAATGTTTATGGCATTGGTGCCGGTGTTGCTGCCAGTGCCGGAACTGCTGCGGTTAGTGGAAGTGTGGCCATCAACCAGGGAGAAACTAATACTGAAGCTGTTATTGATGAATATATCAATGAAAGCGGCACTGAAAAACGTACTGAAATTAGTGATGTAACTAATATTGATGTAACTGCTGAAGATACTACTTATCGGCTGGCGGTAGTTGGCAGCGTAACTGGCAGCGGTAAAGTTGCTGCAGGCGGAGCGATTGCTTATAACGATATTGGCGGTTCTTCTGCCGATACGGAAACATCCAGCCAGCGTACTGTGGCTGCAATCAATAATACTGATATTAATAAGATTCGTAAAAATTCTGTTGCAATCGATGTTACGGCTGATGATCAGTCTAAACTGAAAACTATCGCAGTCGGTGTTGGCGGCAGCGGTAATGTCGCTGTTCAAGGTGCTGCAGCAACTGCTTTAATTAACAAGCAGGTAGAAGCTTCCATGATGGGTGTTAATGCAAATGATGCTTCCAGCGTTGCGGTAACTGCAGATAATAACAGTGATGTAACTACCTCTGCTGATGTAGCGGCAGTAAGCGGTACCGCTTCCGTAGGTGCAGGCGTTGCTGTAAATCGTATTTTGCAGCAGACTAATGCTACTGTAAATGGCGGTAAGATGGATGTTATCGGTAATCTTTTGGTTAAAGCAAGCGGCACTCCTCGTATTGAAAATATTGGCGTCGGCGGCAGCGGTGCAGGCAGCGGTGCAGCTGTTACTGGTTCTGTAGCTGTTAACATGATTGATAATGATGTTAATGCGCATCTTGGCAGCGGTGCTCATATTATTGCTAATGGCAGCATTGGCGTTGTGGCAACCAGTGATGAACAGATTGCCAATTACGCCGGTACTGCTTCTGTGGCAGGTACTGGTGCAGCTGTAGGTGTATCTGTAAGCGTTAATCAGATCGAAGGTAGTACCAGTGCTACTGTTGGTGGTCAGAATGAAGATGAAACTACGTTGATTGCGAAGGGAAATACTTCTCTGACTACTGCTACTAAGATTGATAAAGATAAAGAAATAAATAATACTTTAATTGACGAAGAAACTGTTGAAATCAATTCTAAAATTGACAGAGATGATGAAGCTCGCAAGGGCTTAATTGTTGATGCTTCTTCTACCCGCGATATGAAATCGTTCCTGCTTAATGCAGCAGTGGCTGGAGAAGGGGCAGGCATTACAGGTACAGTCAATGTAAATATGATTGACGGTGCTACTAATGCAGCTGTTACCAATACATCTGTAAATAATGATGTATATGCCAATGATGTATTTGTTAACGCTGGTGATTACACTAACAGTTCCGGTTTTGTTGGTACTGTTGGCGGTACAGGGATTGGTGCTGGTGTAGGACTTGGCAGCGATACTAACACTGTGAGTCGTGAAGTTTCTGCTGTTGTTGAAGACAGCAACGTGCAGGCTAAAAAGTTTGAAGTTGATGCTGAATCCGCTCAGGGTGTATCTTCCTTTGCTGTTGGTGCAGGTGTTACGGGCATTGGCGGCGGTGTAACAGGTGCTGTAACCGTTACCGAACTGAAAAATGCTACCAAAGCAGCGCTTCTTAACAGTACTGTTAATGCAGATTCCGTAGCTGTCAAAGCAACTCATAAAGGCATAGTAAATGCAGGCAACGTAAGCGTGAGCGCAGGTATTGTTGGTGTAGGTGCAGGTGCATCTGTAGGCGTACTTAAAGATAATTCCGAAACTGAAGTGACTGTAGGCAGTCAGGATTCTGCATCTTCCAATGATAAAACAAATATTATAGCAAAGAATGACATCACTATCGCTGCTGCCAATACTACTATTGTAAAACCCATCCTTACAGCTGTAGGTGCAGGCGCAGGAGCTGTTGCAGGTGCAATTTCTGTTAATAACCTTAACAGCTCTGTTAAAACTAATGTAAATAATGTGGCAGCTAATGCTGGTGGAATTATTAGTGCTGATGCTGATAATAAGCTTGAAGTTGATGCTTATATTGGCGGTAATGCAGCATCTGCTTTTGGAAGTGTTGGCGCAAGTGTAACAGTTAATACTATCGACAGCACTGTACAGACCAATGTTAATTACAGTAATTTGACCGCTCAGAAAGATATCAGCATGACAGCTCAAGAACAGCGTGATATTGAGCAGCTTGCTACTAATGCGACTGTCGGTGGCGCTGCAATTGGTGCGAATGTTGCTGTTACTTCGGTAGGCAGGAAGGTTACTGATGATAATACTGTAGCTGGTATTACGGATGTTGTTAATGAGTTTAATGATGTTTATGATCAGGATTCAGAAAAGAACCTTGGCGATGTAGGCAGCGGCATTCTTAATGAGAATGGAATTGATACTGCATTGAATGTTGGTGCAGAAATGGGCGGCGGTAAAGATTCGCAGATTACTGTAAATCTTACTGGCAGTAATCTTAGTGCAAATGGAAATGTAACTGCAAAAGCTACGGAAACTGATAATATCAGCATGATCTTAGGCAGCGGCAGTGCCGGTGCCGTAGCGGCAAGTGCCGGTGTCGGTGTGCTTAATGTTTATCGTAATGTGGGAGTTAATATTTCTGGCGGTAGTATTAAGGCCAATGATGTTGATATTGCTACTGATATTAAAGGTGAAGGCGCATCACTGGAAGTATACCAGGGTTCTGTAGGCGCCATTGGTGTAAATGCAGCAATCGGCAAAGTTCATACTAATGGCAATAATAAAATAAACATCGGTAAGGTAACTGTTAACAGTCAGAATATAGATGTTTTGGCTGCTGATCATGGAATTACAGACATTGATGTATTAGGTATAGGTTTTGGCGCCGTTGCTGCAGGTGCGATTATCGGAAATGCTGCAAATGAGAGCAGTACCGATATTAGCGTAACTGGCAGTAATATGACTGCTGATAATGTTGTAATCAGCACGGAAAAAGCGAATGTTGTCGATGCACATGCTACAGGTGGAGCTGGTGGTGCTCTTGCTGGGCAAGGTGTTGTTGCTACTGCTGCGGACAGTGGTGAAAGTGCTATTAAAATTGGTTCGCAAAATGTACAAGACGGCAATACTTTTACAGCCCAGAAGATAGATATCAATGCTGTTGCTAAACCGGTGGTGAAGGCTGTGGCTGACAGTCTGGCAGTAAGTATTATAGGGACTGCCGGTGTAGCAGAGGCAACTGCGACAGCTAATGGTAAGGTAAGTGTTGGCGTTTATAACAATAATAAGCTGTATGGAGATACTGTAGATATAGAGGCATCTGTTTTAACGCAGGACGGCAAAAATACAGCTGAAGCGGCCGTAGAAGGAAATAGCGGTTCCGGTTTGGTTAATATCGGCGCTAATACGGCTACTGCAAATGCTGATATGGATGTTGAAGCGTTTGTATATGATGTAGATTATAAAACTAAAACTGTTAAAGAGTTTGTTGGCTATCAAGATAAGGCTGGCAGCACTACTGGTGAACGTGAAGAAATTTATAAAGATGTAACTGTAGGTGCTACAGAACTGACAATAAAGGGAAGTAACAATGCTAAAATTGCTGCTGATGCCAAAGGTATATCTATTGGCGGTGTTTTCTCCAGTGGCAATAACGAGGCAGTAACTTCTAACACGTCAGCGACAAACGTAACTCTTAATAGTGGCACTGATAATACTCTGTTAGGCAGTATGAATATTATAGCTTCTGGTGCTGGTGACAATACAGCTAAAGCTGATGGCAGTGGCGGAGCTCTTATCAGTGGTGATTTGGCGGCTTATGTAGAAAATAGCATGACTTCTGCAACGAAGGTCAGTGTAAGCGGCAAATTGCATGTCGAGGGTGATGTGAATGTTTCCGCTTTGCAAAGTGATACTGCTAATGTTAATGCTGATGCTTTGAAAGCCACTGTTGTTGGTGCAAGTGCTACTAAGGCTGTTAATGAAATTGGTGGGACTACCAGCGTTGAGTTTAAAAATGCAGATATTGTAAGTGATGGAAAACTAGTTACTACTGCTAATAATACCGTTACATTTGGCAATACTGAAAAGTATGCGGTTGAAGGCAGCGGTTATGGTGGTGTAAATGTACAGGGAGCAGTTTTTGACAATACTATAAATAAAACTGCAGAAATCAATTTTAATAAGGCTCAAATAGAAACTCTTGGTATGCAGGTCAGTGAAGCTAAAACCACTGGAGATATCAACGCAGGTGCTTATATTAAAGCTGCAGGTGCAGGGGCATTTACTTGGGTTGATATGGATAATAAGGTAACATCTAATAACAATGTTGTTGTTGGAGATGGTTCTTTGTTGCGTACTAAACAGGAGGGTACTGATCTTGTACTCTCAGCGGTAGATAATATGAATATTACGGCTTCTGGAGTAGCTGACGTACAAGGTGCTGCTGTAGGTGGAGCATCTTCTGATGTTGCCAATGTTTTAAACCGTAATAATAAGATTACGGTAAGTGGTGATCTTTATGCCTTGAATGATGTTAATTTGTATGCCGGCAGAGATAGCAATGGTAATGACGGTAAACTTGATCTGGTAGTAGAGTCTGAAACTTACAATTATGCGGCATTGCCTATTGCCAGCCCCAAATTAGATGATGCTATTAATCAAAATAATCAGGTAGTAGTTAACAGTACAGGTAATGTTGACAGCGTGCGTAATATTAATATATATGCTGACGCTGGCAAAGAAACTATCCGTGATACTACATTAATGTATACCTGGGTATATTCTGATAAAGGTGAAAATTATACCAGTTCCACTATTGGAGATAAGGCGCCTGAAAACAAAAAGGCTAATAACTATGTACAGGCAGATGGCAAGTTAACAGCTGGCGTGCAGAATAAACAGTATATCACTATTGGTGGTACTTATGATCCTGCTACAGGGACTACAAGTGGTTCTCAGTTAGTATTCTTTAATAAAGACACATTAGATGCGGTTAACAAGTATTATAAGAATGATAAATATGCAACTGATAACCCTGATATTTCGGCATCTGAAGGTGTAGATGTAGATGGTATTGTACTGGGTACGCTGGATTATGGCACTACTTTGTTTGAACGTTATAATGAACTTGGCGAACTTATGCGCGAGTATTCTGAAGATACTACTTCGACAGCATATGTTGGCTATAAGACTGAGCGTGACCGTATTTTGGAACAGCTGAAAGTTATGGGGTTAGTAGAACAAATAATTCCTGACGATAAGAACCTGGAGCCATATTATGCTGCAGTTGAAGGTATGAAGATAGACTATATTGAATTGCCTGATATCGTAGCCAGCGGTGGTAATATCAATATCCAGTCTGACAGCCTTAAAGGCAGTGGCGAGCTGAAAGCACAAGGTGCGCCTGAAGTAGTTGTTAATAACAATACCAATCTGTACTTAAAGGTTAATAATATTACTGTTAGCGAGCCTGGTGGTGAAATTAACTTTAATAATATCGGGCTGACTTCAGCTGATAAAGATAAATATGGAGTTACCATATCTCCTGACGCAGAAGCTGGCAAAGGCGGAAACCTCGTTATCAATGGCAATTATAATGGCAATGCTGTAATAGCGGCTGTGGTTATTGATGGAGCAGAACAGCAAATACAGACTACTCCGCGTGCAGATATTGAGATTAACGGCATTGTTAACAGTGAAGGTGGCACTGTTGCAATTACCAGTGCGGCAAATAATATCGTTATCCAGGGAGCAGGTGCTTCTGAAAGTGCTGCAGTAAAAGGACAGACTGTAAAACTCAGTGCAAGTAAAGGTTCTGTAACTCAGGGATTCCAGGAAGGTATCGTCAGCATTGGTGGTAACGTGCAGGATCAGTATGCTGGCTTATATAACAACGCTAAAAACTGGTACAATAATCAATATGGATATACTCATGATGATGTAAAAGATGATAGTCAGCGATCCAATACGGCTATAGCATCTCAGGGTAACATGATCGTAGGTGAAAATGTTTATATTAATGCTGCAGATATCAATGTAAATGGCTACATCCAGAGTGGTTATGCAGACTATATTGTAAATATTGACCAGTCTGTTCAGAACAAAATTGATGAAATCCAGAATAACTGGAAGAATAATGGCGGTGGTGTACTTACTGATGCAATGGTTACCACAGGTACTGCTTACCGTATCGTAGAAGGTAAGGATATAGCAGGAGATAACGGTATCTATTCTCGTCAGCTGGATGTATACTATAATCCGTTTACCGGGCAGATTATTGTTCCTGATGTTGATGCAAGCGGCGGGCAGGTTTATCTGACTGGACGTATCAGCAGTACCGGCAGCGGTAAAATCAATGTTTTGGATGGAGCCTACGATATTACTGTAAATAATAAGACCGCTACAGATTTACAGCTGGGTAAACTTGTAAGCAATGATGTATCCGGACTTATCAGTATTGCCGACACAGGAACTAAAAAGTTAACTGAGTTCACACGTGATAAGACTGTTGTCAGAGATATGAGCGTTGTAGGTGAAGATGGCAGCTATAAAGTAGAGCAAACGTCGGGTGCTTCTAATGTGTATAATCCCGAAGAAGGCTTGCGTTATAACTGGACTACTGGTCAGGGAACAACAACAGAAGAAAAATATTCACATACTATTAAAGCTGGATTATGGGGAGCAGTAACGACTCTTGATCAAGCTAAATTAGAAGAGTTTGAGCAGGAGCATAAACCGACCAATCCGCCGACGGAATCACAGAAAGTCAAACCCAATGGTGAATATATTGGTAAGATTGACGATAAGTATAACGACACCAATTTTGTTGTTATTTATGAAAACGATAAATTGGAGCAAAAACGTGTTGGTCCCGGTGAACCGGAACGTTGGAGCACTGGTTTCCTTGGATGGTTTAAGTGGGAAAAATATACTTGGTCTGTAACTACAGGTACAACTCAACAGTATGTTGCCAGTGTTAAAGCGGATAAACCTATCAGTATCGGATTTATTGGCAATGCAGCTGGTAATAGTACCATAGATGTTGATGCAGCTGGTAATATTAATTTAACCAATAATATTGCATCTGCTAATGGTGGTAGTGGTTCGTTAATTGATATTACTACTACTGGCGGTGCAATTAACCAAAATGGCGGTTCGATTATTGGTGATAATATTAAACTGAATGCTGTAAATGGCATAAATAATATTAATATTACTTCTATAGGTGATAATGTTGCTCTTAATGCTGTTAATAGCGGCAATGGTAATGTAGATATAGAAGTTAATGCTGCTTACGGTACACAGGGTAATGTAGTTATCGGTAATCTGTTTGCAGGTTCTGCAAGTGCACAAAAGGGCGATGTAGCTCTTACCTCAACTGGAAATATTACTCAGAGTGGAACAGATGTTTCTGTAAGTGGTAATCGCATTGATCTTACCAGCAGAATTGGTGGTATCGGATCGAGTAAGCAAGCTGTTATGGTCAATGGCGGGCAGAATATTGTTAATGCTGCAGATACACTTTCGGCAAGTGTAAATGCTCAGGCTAATAATGATATTTATCTTACGCAAGCTGATGGTGATATGCGTATTGGTAGGGTATATTCTAACGGTGGCAGTGTTGCTGTTACTGTAAATAATGGTGACCTTATTGATGCTTTGCCGAGTGGTGAGATTGTAGACAGAGGTAACACTGCTGAAATGATTCAGAAGTGGAAAGACCTTGGTTTACTTGAAGGCGAAGGAGATTATCAGGATAAAATAGCTCAGGATATTGCTGATTATAAAGCTGGTATCGAAGAGGAGTATGCTTTATATCAAAACGCCAAAGCATACTATGATGAACATTCTGATGAAGCTGAAGAAGATACTAATTATCAGCAAATGTTAAAAACTTATGGTAAGTATAATAATGTAGATGATTACCTTGCAGGAAGCGAAGCGCAAGAAAAGATAGCGAAACTTTCAGAAGAGGGTAAACAGTATTGGAATCAGGATTTACTGCTTTATGCTATTTCTGATGCTATTATCAATCCGGACAGTGGTGCAACTGATAATGTTGTTAAAGATCCGAATGTTAAAGGTAAGAATATTACAATCACTATTAAGTCTGGCAGTGCCGGTCTTAATAGTGATAATGTAACTGAGGTTTCTCTTAGCAACTTGTTAGATAATATTGACCAATTAAAGAAACTTGCAACAGCAGATGCTTCTAATGTTATTTGGGATAGCGAAGCAGGCAAAGCTACTATTACAGAAAAATTGCCGATAGGCATCCAGATGGTTGGTACAGACGGTAAACTTAATGTAAATGCTGCTGATAATGTTTATTTTGCTGGTCGTACAGAGGATAATGCCAACATTGAAAATGTAATGAATATTGAAAAGATTACCAGTGAAGGCAATATTCGTTTGCAAGTTCAGAATGGCGTGTACAATGTTGCAGGTAATGGGCAGACTGCTATTAAAGGGGATAATCTGTTAATTCAGGCTGGTTCTGGGTCTATTGGAACAAAAGATGCAATAATGACTACAGATATTTCCGGTACATTACAGGCTCAATCCAGTGGAAATATATATCTTGCTCAACAGGGACAAAATGATTTGCAGATAGTTTCTATAGGTGCAGGTCAGGATATTGTTTTGCAGGCAGTAAAGAATATTACTGATGCTGATATAACTTCTGCAGGCAGTGCGGTTGGCTATATCAGAAGTGATCAGGGAACAATTACCCTAGATGCTGGTGGTAATATTGGTGAAGATGATAACGGATTGAATATCCTGGCTAATGCAGCAGAAGTAAGTGCTACTGCGGAGGGTAATATTAGTCTTGAAGGTGTAACAGCACAGGACTCTATTGCTAATGAAGCTATTGTTCTTAAAGATATAACTTCCAATAATGGCAATGGTAGTGTAACTATCAGTTCTGAAAGTGCTATTTGGCAGGCAGAAGGTTCTCAAGGCATTAAAGCTGAAACCTTGAAGACTTATAGTAATGAAGAACAGACTCTGAACAGCCAAAATAATAGTGTACACCAATTTAGTGTTGCTGGTCTTAATGACAGTACGATAGAAGGAAGTATCGAATTTGTTACTAACCATGCAGAGGGTCTTGTTGCTGATTTTGATGATATTACTGTTAAAAATGGAGTAGTATATATTGAGAATTTGCAAGGTGAGCTTTCTGTTAAAGGTGATATTACTACAGATGGTGAAAATGCTGGTAATGTAGCATTTATTAGTAATGGTGGTATTAGTACTGATAGTACTATAACGAGTGCAAAAGATATTACTGTGCAGGCTAAAGGTGCCATTACGAATAAAGGTAATTTACAAGCTGCTGATAATGTAGGTATTAAAACTACCACAGGAGCTATCAATATTGGCGGCAGTATAGATGCAGAGTCCGGCAATGTAGAAATAACCACTGCTGACGGCCATATTAGCACAACTGGATATATTACTGGTGGCAATAATGTCAATGTGGATACTGGAAAAGGTAATATTGAGCTTGGTGGCAATATAGATGCAGATGGTGGTTTTGTTAATGTAAATACTGGTGGAGGCAAAATTAGTACTCTTGGAACAGTAAATGCAAAAACATATGTTGATATTAAAACTGTCGAAGGTAATATTGAGCTTGGTGGCAGCATAAATACGGTTGAAGGGCATGTTGACGTTGAAACTGGAAAAGGTTATATCAATACAAAAGGACAAATAAGCAGTAAGCAGGATGTAATTTTGAGCAGCGTAGATGGCAATATTACGGTTAATGGTACGACAGAATCCGAAACTCAGAATGTTTATGCAACGGTAATGGGTGATGGCAATATTCAATTTGCAGGTAATGTAAATGCTGCTGGTGATGTAAAAGCGAGTGTAAGTGGTGAGGGTGATATTACAACAGTAGAAAAATCTGAAGTAAATGGTACAAATATCAATTTTACTACTAACATTGGTAGTATCATTACTGGGAATAATCTTGCTTCTGATGAAGATGTAAACCTGAATGTACACACTGGCGATGTCGTTTTGGGTGGTAATATACAGAGCGGTTATAACCCGACGGCGGCAGATCCGAAAGGTAGTGGTGGTAACATCAATATTACGATTACTGGAGATGGCAACTTAAAAGATGCAGATAATAAAGATAATTCTTTGACTGCGTTGTCTCCTGACGGTAATAAAGAAAAAGGCAATATCAACATTAAACTTCAAGGAATCGGCGATCTTGATTTGTATGATCTGTATGCTACTAATGATGCCAGAGTGGATGTAGCTAACGGTGATTTAACATTGCACAAGATTAATGGACAACTGGTAGCTATTCAGCTTCGTACGAAGGAAAAAACTCTTGACGTTGGTGAACTAATTGCCGGTACTCATATTATATTAAAAGGTGATGATTTAACACTGGATCAAATCACGCAGCGTCCAGATGCTGATGGTATGCTCATTATAACCCCCGATGGTGTTAATGATGATGAACCGATAGATAATTTTGAAATAGGTGGTATTTCTACTAATGAAGGCAGCGGCCTCCGCTTTGATTATCTGTGGGTAAACAATGCTGATATCCATGTGGATGATGGACAGTTATGGTTTGATAAATTAGCTGTAGAAGATGTGGCATATTTCAGTAATAATGTAATGGCGACTTCTGTATATGGTACTCCGCCTCTGCGTGACGGAAGCGACAGTATTTTCTGGTATAATACAGGAAAGATTAATCCTAAAGGTAATCTTGATGCATGGCGTAATGAGGAGAATAATGGACAATGGATGTATCTTAGATTTACTGAGAAAGAAAATGTTCAGGAAAGTAATGGCGTGCTGTTAAGACTTACTGAATATAATTATGTATATGATCAGCGCTTCAGTGGTGAAAATCATTTACGTTTCTTACTTGGAGAAGATGCAGTTGATTATTATGATTTAACTTACACTCCTTATGTTGTCTTTGGCAATCGTTATAACTTGTATGATTTATCAGATTATAATAATACTGTAAAAAGTGCCGATGAAGATGAAATCGTAGTGGAAGTTTAATAAAAAATGCAGGTGTAGGATAAATTATTCTACACCTGCCAAAAATGGAGGATATAAAATGAACAGTAAAGCAGAAGCTTTTAAAGCTTATTTAGAAGAAAAAAATATTACCTGTTTCGTTATTGATGAAATTAAAGGTGATACGTTAAACAGTGTTGTTTTCCGTTCCAATATTGAAATTAACGGACAGCAGTTACCTACTATCGTTGTACTTGACAGTAGTATTTACGGTATGATCCGAGTTTTAGTTGCACCAAAGGTACTGAACGATAAAAATGAAACAGAATTATTGAAAGAAGTGAATATTCTCAATAAAACCTATAAATCCTTTAAGTACTATTTTGATGACGACGGCTCCTTAGTGGTAGATTGCTGTGTATTATTGAAGGATGGAACAGTTGATGGCGATTTGCTCTACACTATGTTTGAGGTAATTATCAGAAATCTGAATAGTGAATACAAAAAATTGATGCAACTTATTTGGAAATGAAATAAAAAATCCCGTACTGTTTTATGGCAGTACGGGATTTTGTTTATCAGCTTTCTGCTTTCCACTTTTTGACGAAATGTAGATTTTTTTCGTAAATATAGACCATGCGGCCCACGAGGATGGCTGCGGCGATAGTACCGGCACCGATACCTTTCAGACCATGGAATTCACAGAGCGAGATAACGATGCTGATGGCTACCAGTGTAATATCGAAGCAGTTTTTAATCAAACTGAATTTTTTACGGGTAACGAAAGAAAGTACTTTTACCACCCCTTCGCCGGCAACAAGGAAGATGTTGGCGTGCACTTCCAGAAAAACGCCGAAAGCAAGGATGACGATGCTTAATAAACAGGCCAGCCATTTTTCAATGGTATTATCAGGCGTAAACCAGTCTAAAAGATGCATGGAAAAATCTATACTGGTGCCGAAGAACAGGGTCGTAATGATTTGACCAATGAGTTCGCGTATATAGAGAGCCCGCAGAATTAAAGGCTGCAGCAGAATCATGATAATATTCATTATAATAGTAAGATTGCCGACGCTTTGCGGCAGGAACATGCTCAGAACCCAGGGGACGCTGGAAATAGGTGAAGTACCAAGATCAGCTTTGCAGGAAAGTGCAATTCCGAAGGTCATCAGAAAAATTCCCGACAGAAACATAATAATGCGTGGTTTTAAATGTTGCTTTGCGTGTGCTTGTGTCATATAATTCCCCCTTAAAAAATAAAAACTACAGCCCGGCTGCAGAGTAAAAATAAAAAAATTCCCGAAGGAATTTTAATTTAGCTATATTGTATATTTATTATTATAGCAGATATGCTTGCATTTGTAAAATACCGCTACAAATGTAAATGGAAAAGTAAAAGCCTTTGCCGTTTGACAAAGGCTTTGCATATTTATGATTGGCTGCTTTGTAAGTAGATGACGACGATTTCCGGTGCAAGCTCAGTACGGACCGGCGGGCCCCAGAAGCCGTAGCCATTGCTGGTAATAGCAGTAAGGCTGCCGAAGTCTTTACGTCCGTAGTCCAGCAGGTACATTTTCTGTGTTACCAGACGATTAGGAAAGAGCTGTCCTGTATGGGTGTGTCCGGCAAGATACAGGTCATAGCCAGCTGCGGCAGCTGATTGAATGCGTCGCGGCTGATGGTCCAGCAGAATGCTGTAATAGGAAGCATTGTCTTTACTGAGTGCTGTCAGTACTTTGCTGGTGCTGCTTCTGCTGTAATCGTTCAGACCGGTAAGCTTGAGCTGGCCGATATAGTGACTTTCATCCTGCAGTACATTGATATTACTGGCTGTTAAGAGCTCCTTCCATGCAGAAGGCCTGTCCAGATAATCATGGTTGCCATAGGCCGCCCAGATACCGAGCGGGGAAGATATTTTTTTGAAAGGAGACAGAGAGTCTTCCTGTAATACATAGGCGATACGTTCATCAAGAATATCACCGGCGATGAGCACAAGGTCAGGATTTTGTTCATTCACTCGGGCTGCAAGCCGTTCGGCGTAGTCGCGTCCCAGAATGCGTCCCAGATGGATGTCGCTGAGCAGGACTATTTTAGTGTGCTGACCGGCAGGTAATTTGTCTGTTACAATATGTTCGGTGCGGATAACGGGATGGAAAGCGCGATAAGTGCCACAGCCGATAAAGGCAATAATAAAAATGAATCCTGCAGCAGCCAGTTTGTCTGACGGAAGCTGCCAGGCAGTAAGTTTGCTGATAATCCAAAACAGCAGATGGAGGATTGCCAGCAGAGAAGAATAATAGATAAAGGCTATCCAGAGGCCGCTTAGCCAGGCGGAAAGTTTTAACAGCAGTGCCGGTGTGCTTTCGCACAACAGGCGAGAGATAACAGTGTTGGCTGCCAGTGCCAGATAGGCAAGGGCAAAAGGTAATGTTCTGGCAAAACCGAAATTTTGTCTGTAGTAGATATAAGAAATTAAACTGAGAATGATGCCTACAGAACCAATAAAAAAGACAACACGCATGGATTTTGCTCCTTAGTTAAAAAATGAAAGAATATATTTTTATTGTACAGTCTAAAGTAAGCTTTAAGTCAAGTTCGATGCTTTCAGATAGTATCTTCAAGAGGTATTGGCTTACGTGCCAGTGTGTAACCGCGTCCGCCTACATCGGTGATTGCTGCAACGGTGATAAAAGCTGCCGGATCAATACTCGTAACTGTTTTTTTCAGCAACGATAATTTATAGTTGGGAATGATGGACAGGATGACTTCCAGCTCCTGTGTTTGCAAACCTGTCTGGCTGTGCAGCAGGGTAACGCCGGTATCAAGCTTTTGCAGCAGCGCCTGACGTATGGCGTCGTAATGAGCGGAGATGATAATAACCTGCAGCTGTGACTTACCCATGGTCAGCACCCTGTTCATGGCATAGGAAAGCAGGAAGGTGGTAATGAGACCGTAAACCAGATGGGTAAGATTGGAGAAGGTCAGCATACAGAGAATAAGAGATGTATCAATAACATAAACAGTAATATGGACGGGAATGGCGAAGAACTTTTTAAGAATCAGCGCCAAAATATCGAAGCCCCCGGTAGAGGCGTCCTGACGGATAATAAGACCGTTACCTGCGCCGGTAAGCATACCGCCCAGCACGCAGGCCAGAAAGGGGTCAAGCAGCAATTGTTCCTGCCAGTGCATTTGTTCAAAAAGAGAGATAAAAAACGGCAGCAGCAGGCTGGAAAGCAGTGTCGATAAAGCAAATTTTTTACCGAGGAAAAACAGTCCCAGCAGGAACAGCACGCCGTTAATCAGGTACATAACGGTAGAAATATTGAGCCCAAAAAAATGGTTGATAATAATGGAAGAACCGGTAACACCGCCGATGATGAAATTATTATGTATGATAAAGGTATTGATGGCAAAAGCACAGATAAAATTACCAATAGTAATAAGAAGCAGTGACTGCAGATATTTCATAAAAGCCTCCAGAGATTATTGCCCGGGAAAACGGGCATACTGTAAAAAATACGTCGACAGCATTTTATCACAATTCACGTAGCTTGGGTATAGTTAGAGGCGCAAGTAAAGAAATTACCGGTCGATATATTTATCTGCTGACAAAAAATATAGTATAATTGTAAGCAGATGGCAGTCTGCACAGGAAAGTACAGTGAAACAGATAAAGTAAATGGGGGATGGCTTATGAAATTTTATACGGCAGAAATCAAGGGAATACAGGAAATACTTGTTGCCTTTGCCGATGACGGTGCAGCTTACAGGCTAAAGATGCTACAGAAGCTGAGCGGCAGACTGGCGTACCGGGACATGAACGAGCTGATATGCGCGTGGAATCAAGATGTACAGGCACAGCTGCAGCTGTTGGCTAAAAATGCCGATGCTCTGCAGGGAGCACAAGTAGTACTTGCTGACGTAAAGCTGTGCGCTCCTGTTGTACATCCGCGACAGGACGTTATCTGTCTGGGTATCAATTATGACGCGCATGCGCAGGAAGCAGGCAGGTTTTCTGATGAAGCTTTTGGCGGCGAGCGTCCTTATACGATTTATTTTTCCAAGCGCGTGAATACTGCAACAGGTTCTGGCAATTTTATCCCTGCCTATGAAGGCCTGGTGGACAGTTTGGACTATGAAGCAGAACTGGGCGTTATCCTGGGCAAAGACGCTAAAGATGTAAGCATGGAAGAAGCGGAAGATTATATTTTTGGTTATACGATTATCAACGATATCAGTGCCAGAAATTTACAGACCCGACATAAACAATGGTATCGCGGCAAGAGTCTGGATGGTTTTACGCCCATGGGCCCGTGTATTGTTACTGCAGATGAGATTGCAGACGTGCAGAATCTGGATATTCGCTGTTATGTAAATGGTCAACTGCGCCAGTCCAGTAATACCAAATATATGATGCAGACTGTGGCAGGTGCTGTTGCCGAGCTTTCGCAGGGCATGACGCTGCAGGCTGGTACGATTATAGCTACCGGTACTCCGGCAGGTGTCGGCATGGGGATGCAGCCGCCAACATTCCTGCGCAGCGGCGATACTGTAGTATGTGAGATTGAAAAGATTGGCAGACTGGAAAATACAGTTAAATAAAAAGGTTGAAGATGCAGATTAAGGTATGGAATTTGCTGGACGGCAGGCAGCATGCGGCAGCCATTGTCGGTGCCGGCGGTAAGACAACAATAATGTACGAGCTTGCAGCCTGTTTAAGCGGCAAGGGCAAAAAAGTGCTGGTGTCGACAACGACGCATATTTATAAGCCGCCGGAAGCGGTGTATGCGGCAAACTTGCAGCAGCTGGAGTATTTATGGCAGCGCGGCAGCTATGCCGTTTGCGGCAGACAGGCAGAGGATGCAGGGAAACTGCGGATGCCGGAGCCTGACGTATTGGCAAAATATATGCAGTTAGCGGATATTACTTTGCTGGAGGCTGACGGCGCCAAAGGCAGACCGTGTAAAATACCTGCCGCGCATGAGCCGGTGATTTTGCCGCAATGTGATATTGTAATTGGTGTTTTGGGACTTGATGCGTTGGGACAGGCAGTAGAGCAGGCTTGCCTGCGGGCGGAGCTGGTGCAGAAGCTGCTTGGCTGTGATGGCAGCCATTTACTGACAGTGAATGATTTGACGTATATTATGACTTCTGAGTTTGGCCTCAGAAAGAATGTTGCCGGGAGAAAATTTTATCCTGTCCTGAATAAATGTGATACAGTAGTTGCAGCAGCAAAGGCTGCTGCAATATGTGCTCTGCTGCAGCAACAGGGCATAAAGAAAGATGATATCTGGGTAAGAGGAGTGTGGCAGCGTGAGTGAACAGGAAAAAATAGTTTTTTGCAAAGGCGGCGGCTGTACGGCAAAATTAGGAGCCGGAATATTGAGCCATATTCTGGAAAAGTTGCCTAAGGGACCTGCTGATCCGGCTCTGTTAGTTGGTTATGACAGCAAGGATGACGCGGCTGTTTATAAAGTGGCAGACGATTTAGCAGTGGTGCAGACACTGGACTTTTTTCCGCCCATGGTCGATGATCCTTATACCTTTGGACAGATAGCCGCAGCTAATGCTTTAAGCGATATTTATGCCATGGGGGGCGAAGTCAGAACGGCTCTGAATATTGTCTGCTTTCCGGAAGCCATGGATTTAAATATTTTGGGCGAGATTATGCGCGGCGGAGCAGAAAAGGTTATGGAAGCAGGCGGTACACTGGCTGGCGGACATTCCATTGCGGACAGCGATGTTAAATACGGACTTTCCGTGATGGGGCTTATCGACCCGCGTCGGATATATACCAATAACAGCGGTCGGCCCGGTGATAAACTGATTCTGACCAAAAAGCTGGGTGTGGGCATTATCTGTACGGCCAACCGGGTTGGCGAAGCTTCTGAAGAGGCTTTGGCGGAAGCGGTTGCTTCCATGACTAAGCTCAATAAATACGCCGCAGAGATTCTGCGCAAATATACAGTACACGCCTGCACGGATGTAACCGGTTTCAGTTTTCTGGGTCATCTGCATGAAATGATGGACGGTAGACTGAGCTGCGTTATCCAGTCCGGGCAGGTTCCGGTGATGGAGGCGGCGCTGGCCTATGCCGATGAATTTTTGCTGACGGCAGCAGCCCAGCGCAACAGAAACCATACAGAAAAATTTGTACAGTTTGAAAATATACCTTTTGCAATGGAAGAAGTTCTGTTTGATCCGCAAACTTCCGGCGGACTGCTGGCGGCGGTGGCACCGGAATGTGCGCAGGAGCTGCTGCAGGAGCTGCGTCAGGCAGGTATGCCTGCGGCTGTAGTCGGAGAGATAACCGAAAAACGTGCAAAAGAAATCTATGTAGTGTAAAAAGGAGAGAGAAAGATGCTGCAGGTAAATGCTTTGGGAGATGCGTGCCCGATTCCGGTAGTGAAAACAAAAAATGCGATAAAAGAATTAAATGGCAGCGGGCAGGTGTGCGTGCTGGTAGATAATGAAATAGCCGTACAGAATTTGACCAAGATGGCTAATCAGAAAGGTTACGGCGTTAAAAGTGAAAAACTGGAAGAAAGAAAATATCAGGTCGTTCTGACAATAGGTGAGGCTGCTGAAGAGCAGAAAGCAGAAGAAGTGCCGGAGCTGTGCATTCCTGACGGCAGAAAAAATAAAGTCGTTGTCATTTCTTCTGATAAAATGGGCAGCGGCGACGATGTACTGGGGGCTCTGCTGATGAAAGGCTTTATTTTTGCACTGACCCAGCAGGATGAACTGCCAAAAACAATTTTACTGTATAACGGCGGTGCCAAACTGACCTGTGAAAATTCACCGGCGCTGGAGGACTTTAAATCGCTGGAAGCTCAGGGTGTAGAAATCCTGACCTGCGGCACCTGCCTGAATCATTACGGCTTAACTGAAAAGCTGCAGGTCGGCTCTGTAACCAATATGTATGTGATTACTGAAAAAATGCTGCAGGCATCTGCGGTTATCCGGCCATGATTTATTTTGACAATGCAGCGACAACGCTGCAAAAGCCGCCTGCTGTGGGGGCGGCTGTGCTTGAAGCGCTGCAGTCTTTGGGCAACGCCGGCAGGGGAGCCCATGAACCAACTTTAAAGGCAGCGCGGGTGATTTACGATGCCAGAGTAAAACTGGCTAAATTATTGGGAGCTGTTCCTTCGCGTATTGCGTTTACCTGTAATGCAACGGAGGCTCTCAACAGCGTACTGCAGAGACTGTTTGCGCCGGGAGACCATGTGCTTACGACGGTATGCGAGCATAATTCTGTGCTGCGTCCTCTGTATTTGGCGGAAGCTAACGGAATAGAGGTAACGCATCTGCAGGCTGATACTTTAGGTCGGATTGATTATGCTGATCTGGAAAAGAATCTGCGTCCGCAGACGAAAGCAGTAGTTATTACTCATGCTTCCAATCTGACAGGTAATGTGACTGATTTACAGCGGGTGTCTGAATTTACTCATAAGCATGGACTGCTGCTGGTGGTAGATGCTTCTCAGACTGCTGGCAGTTTGCCGATTGATGCAGTTAAAACCGGGATTGATATACTTTGCTTTACCGGGCATAAAGGTTTGATGGGGCCTCAGGGGACGGGCGGCGTTTATGTACGTCAGGGTCTTACGCCGCGTCCGTTCAAGGTAGGCGGCAGTGGTGTGCACAGTTTTCTGACGACCCATCCCGCCGAGATGCCCACAGTACTGGAAGCAGGGACACTGAACGGGCACGGGATTGCCGGGCTGAATGCAGCACTTGATTTTCTGCTGGCAACGGGAATTGAAACTATACATACCCATGAAGATAAACTTATGCGTCGCTTTGTTCAGGGCGTGCAGCATTTTCCTGAGGTTAAGTTATACGGAGACTATCAGGCAGCTGAAAGAGCGGCCATTGTTTCCTTGAATATCGGAGCGATGGATTCCGGTGCTGTAAGCGATATGCTGTGGGAAGATTACAAAATCTGTGTGCGGGCTGGCGCGCACTGTGCGCCGCTGCTGCATCACCATTTCGGTACAGAGCAGCAGGGAGCAGTACGCTTCAGTTTCGGCTGTTTTAACACGGAAGCGGAAGTAGATATCGCTGTAAAAGCGGTAAAGGAAATTGTCCTGCAGTATGCGCAGGAAAGCAGGGACTAAGCAAATGAGATTAAAAAGACTGTATATGATTCTGACTTTTGCTACAACGACCGATGCCATGGCGGCAGAAAAATTCTGTCTGGATAATGGTATCGGCGGCAGGCTGATACCTGTGCCGCAGGAGATTTCTGCAGGCTGCGGGCTGGCCTGGCGGATGGCGCCGGAAGATTTTCTTCTTTTGGAGCAGCTGCACGATAAATGGAGCTTTATCATAGAAGCAAGCAGAGAAATAATGATGTAGTTAAGACGGAGTGAGAAGATGCAAAAGGAATGCAGAATAATTGTACGCGGCGGTGGCGACCTTGCTACCGGTACGATTCATCGACTGTGGGGGGCGGGCTTTAAGGTCTTAGTGCTTGAATGCGCCGCTCCCGCTGCCATACGCAGGCAGGTTGCCGTTTGTGAGGCAGTTTATGAAGGCAAGGCAACAGTTGAAGGTATGGAATGCGTCCTGATAAACAACTGGCAGGAGGCAGAAACTGTGTGGCGGCAGGAGAAAGTGCCACTGCTGGTAGATGAGGCAGGCAGCTGTATTGAAGCTTTTAAACCTGATATTGTCATTGATGCTATCATTGCCAAGAAAAATCTTGGTACGCATAAAAAAATGGCCCCGCTGACTGTAGCCTTGGGACCTGGTTTTACTGCCGGTAAGGATGTGGACTGCATAGTTGAAACTAAACGCGGACATAATCTGGGACGCATTATCAGAAGCGGCAGTGCTGCACCGAACAGCGGCGTGCCGGGCAATATCGGTGGTTATACTGCAGAACGTGTACTGCATGCACAGGCAGCAGGAACGATACATGTGGTGCGCGGCATTGGCACAATCGTTGAACAGGGAGAAGTTATAGCCGAGATAGTTGCTGATGACAGCAGAATTCCGGTTACTGCAACAATTCCCGGTATCATCCGCGGCATGATTCGCGAAGGTTATCATGTTACCAGAGGTTTTAAAATAGCTGATATTGATCCCCGCCGTGAAGAGCTTGCCAACTGCTTTACTGTTTCTGACAAGGCCCGCTGCATTGCCGGCAGTGTATTGGAGCTGGTCTGCCGCTATGCACGGGAGAAAGAAAAATGCTGAAATTACTGGAAGTATTGGCACAGACACTGGCGGAAGGTAATGATTGCCTGCTGGCTACGGTTATTGCCAGCAGCGGTTCCACACCGCGCAGTGCGGGGGCGTATATGCTTGTAGGCAGTCAGGGACGTATTTATGGCACCATTGGCGGTGGTAATCTGGAGTATCAGGCTATTTTAAAAGGTCAGCAGCAGCTTGCGCAGCGAAAAAATTTTTTGTTTGAATATGTACTGACAGCGGAACGAGTTGCTAATCTGGGGATGATTTGCGGCGGCAGCTGCAAAGTTTTATTCTGTTATCTGGAGGCTGGAAGTGAAGCTGTGCGGCAATCTGTGGCTCAGGCTGTGGCAGCTGCCAAAAGGCAGAAACCTTACTGGCTGCTTCTGCCTTTTGCTGCAGGGCCGCTGGCAGTTGCAGACCGGCTTGAGATGCAGGGGAAATCCGGTCAGGTTGTAATTGACGGTCAAACTTATTATGCAGAGCAGTTTGCCTATGACGGCAGAGTATATATCTTTGGCGGCGGCCATCTGGCTCAGGAAGTTGTGCCGCTTCTTACTCATCTTGATTTTACCTGTGTAGTTATTGATGACAGGGAAGAATTCAGCAGACCGGAACTTTTTCCCGGTGCGGCAGAGGTGCTGCAGCTTGATTTTAAACGGCTGACCGAGCAGCTCAGTTTGCAGCAGAATGATTATGCAGCAGTAATGACGCGTGGACACCTGCATGATGCAGATGTGGAGCGTTTTCTGCTGCATACTGCTGCAGGGTATATCGGTGTCGTCGGCAGCCGCAGAAAAGCGCAGCTGACTCGTGCAACACTGTTGTCAGAAGGCTATAGCGAGCAGCAGCTGGACAGAATTATTACGCCTGTTGGTCTGGATATCGGCAGTGAGACACCGGCAGAAATTGCTGTCAGTATTGCTGCCCAGCTCATTCAGGTAAGAGCGGCAAGGTATGGTAAAGAGTAAAAAACTTTACAAGTTTATCTGTATTCATTAAAATAATAGGGTGAAAAAATTTAGAGTGCAGAGGTATGTTGAATGAAAGAAAAAATTAATGCTTTGGATGCAGCATATCAGTTTGAAGCTGAAATGCCCTTATTGCGGGCAATTCCCTTAGGATTGCAGCACGTTTTGGCAATGTTTGTCGGTAACCTGACACCGCTGCTGATTATTACCGGTGCCTGCGGCATTGTGGGCGGCAGTGATCTGGCCGATTTACAGATCAGTCTGCTGCAGAATGCGATGATTATTGCAGGCATCGTTACGTTGGTGCAGCTGTATGCTATTGGTCCCTGCGGCGGCAAGGTGCCAATCATTATGGGCACCAGCTCCGGCTTTATCGGTGTGTTTAACGGTGTTGCTGCAACTATGGGCAGCGGTGTTACCGCTTATGGTGCCATGATGGGCGCTTCCATTATCGGCGGGTTGTTTGAAGGCGTACTGGGCTTCTTTTTAAAGCCGCTGCGACGCTTCTTTCCGGCCGTAGTTACCGGTACGGTTGTTTTGTCCATCGGTCTGTCTTTGATTGCAGTAGGCATCAATTCTTTTGGCGGCGGCGTCGGCGCTAAAGATTTTGGTTCCATGGAAAATGTCTTTTTGGCAGCTTTCGTACTGGCTGTTATCCTGTTCTTTAAGCATGGCACCAAAGGCTTTCTCAGCTATTCTTCCATTTTGTGCGGCATTATTGCCGGTTATATTGCGGCTTTCGTTATGAGCCTGGTTTTACCTACTACAGCCATAGATGCTAATGGTGTGGAATATACCAAGGCGTGGGTGCTGAACTGGAATAAGGTAGTAGAAGCAGGCTGGTTTGCCGTACCGGAATTCCTGCCGGTAGATATAGTTTTTGACATGCGTGCTATTTTGCCGGTGGCAATCATGTTTATTGTTACTGCTGTGGAAACTGTCGGCGATATTTCCGGCGTTACCGAGGGCGGTATGGGTCGTGAAGCTACAGATAAAGAGCTGTCCGGCGGTGTCATCTGCGATGGTATAGGTTCTTCTTTTGCGGCACTTTTGGGCGTACTGCCTAATACTTCTTTCAGTCAGAACGTTGGTCTTGTGGCCATGACTAAAGTTGTCAACCGTTTTGCGCTGGCGACAGGCGCAGCTTTCCTTATTTTGTGCGGTTTGATTCCGAAGCTGGGCGCTCTGGTTTCCATTATGCCGCAGTCCGTATTGGGCGGCGCAGCTGTCATGATGTTTTCTTCCATTGTAGTCAGCGGTATTATGCTCATAACAAAAGAGCCGCTGAACGGCAGAAGTCTCAGTATCGTTTCAGTGGCTCTTGGTGTAGGTTATGGTATTGGTGCCAATCCTGGTATTCTGGCGCATACGCCGCAGCTGCTCCAGCTTATTTTTGGCGGCTCCGGTATTGTGCCGGCAGCGATTGTGGCAATATTGCTCAATATTGTTTTGCCGCAGGAGTAAGCAGCAGTTCTAAATGCTGCAGGTCTTCCGGCGTATCAACATCATAAAGTTCGTAAGCATCCTGAACGGGAACATATCGTATCCGTTCAGGATATTTTTTTAGCAGATAGGAGCCGCCTTTGTCCAGCGGCAGCTGCATCAGTTCAGCTTCCAATGACGCAGGAAAAAGAATGGGATTACCGGGGATGTTATTATAAGCAGTGCGGTAAATATATTGCGGCGCTGCAGTAAAGGCCCGACACAGCCTGAGCAGTGAGGCTGCTTTGATTAAAGGCTGATCGGCGACGCAGAACAGATAACCTGCTGCCTGCAGATGTTTTAACTCGCGCAGTGCCAGACGCACTGTGTCGTTCTGACCTGGCTCAGAGTGCAGCAAAACAGGAAAATGCAGCTTGTCGCAGACCGCCGCCGCTTCAGGAGAGCGTGTAACGGCAAGATGGTATGCAAAAGGAATTTGGGCGGTGGTTCGCAGAATGTTTTCTATTAATGGACAACCCTGAAAAGATGCCAGCAGTTTGTTGCTGCCAAAGCGCTGTGAGGCGCCAGAAGCCATGATGATACAGGCTACAGGCAGCATATTTTGTTGAAAGTTAGAATTGTTGCACATAATGTACTTCCTCGTGTTTTAAATAAGCCTGTCTCTATTGTATAATCAGTCAGGCGGCGGTTCAATACTGTCTGTATGAAATTATTTGCTGTAAAAATATACCTGCGTATGTTAAAATATAATTAACTATGAGATGAAATACCCTGGAGCAGGAGGGCTAACATGATTACTATTCGGGAATATAAGAAAGCGGCTACCATGGAGGAGGCCTGGGAGCTTAATCAGAAGCGCATGAACCGGGTTATTGGCGGTATGCTGTGGGTCAAGATGACCAAGGGCAATGTAGGTACGGTAATAGATTTATCCAATCTGGGGCTGGACACAATAGAAGAAACTGATACGGAATTTCGCATTGGCTGTATGGTGACGCTGCGGCAGCTGGAAGAGCATCCGGGAATTGAGGCTTATTCCGGCGGCGCAGTAAAAGAAGCGATGCGCCATATCGTAGGGGTACAGTTCCGTAATCTGGCTACTGTCGGTGGCAGCGTATACGGACGTTTTGGCTTTTCTGACGTTATTTCCGTACTGATGGTGATGGACTGCTATGTGGAAATGTATAAAGGCGGCATCATCCCCCTGGCAGAGTTTGTTAATATGCCCTATGACAGAGATATACTGGTCAGAATTATTATTAAGAAAAATAAGGCGTCTTTCAGTTATCAGACTGTAAGGATAAGCAAGACGGATTTTCCGGTGCTGACATGTGCGGCAGCTGTAACTGAAAAGGATGTACGTATAGCTGTAGGAGCACGTCCGGGTAAGGCCATGCTGCTGACAGATAAGCAGAAACTGGCAGGTCTGCCTGTTACGGAAGCAGGCGCCAAAGCCTTTGCGGAATATGCGGCGCAGGTAATTCCCACCGGCAATACTAACCGTGGCAGTGCGCAGTACCGCACGCATCTGATTAAGGTACTGGCGCAGAGAACAGTACTGGAAGCTGGAGGTAAGGCAGGATGCTGATAAATATCGTTTTGAACGGCAAGAAAATAACCAGAGACATAGAACCTGATCTTTTACTCATTGACTTTGTACGTAAGGAAGGGTGCTTCAGTGTAAAACGTGGCTGCGAAACCTCCAACTGTGGTCTGTGTACTGTGTTTTTAAATGACAAGCCCGTGCTTTCCTGCTCACTGCTGGCTGCACGTGCTGACGGACAGCAGGTAACTACTTTGGAAGGCCTGCAGGAAGAAGCTGCTGAGTTCGGTGCTTTTATTGCCGACCAGGGTGCTGAGCAATGCGGTTTCTGCAATCCGGGCTTTATTATGAATGCGCTGGCTCTGTTCAGAGAAAACCCTGAACCTGGCGAAGAAGAAATTAAAGAATATCTGGCAGGGAATCTGTGTCGCTGCTCCGGTTATGAAGGACAGCTGCGCGGTATTTTGAATTTCCTGACCTGGAAGAAAGATAAAAAGCGGGGGTAAGCTTATGAAAACAGTAAATCAGCCGTTGCGTAAAAAAGATGCCATGCAGCTGGTCACCGGCCAGCCGGTGTATATGGATGATATTGCTCCTGCTAATTGCCTGATTGTCAAGCTGCTGCGTTCACCCCATGCCAATGCTGTTGTAAAAAACATTAACACGGCTATTGCGGCTAAAGTTCCCGGCATAGAAGCTATTTATACCTGGGAAGACATAGACCAGAATGCAAGGCGCTTTACCTGTGCCGGGCAGACTTATCCTGAGCCCAGTCCTTATGACAGGTTACTGCTTGATCGCCATGTACGTTTTGTGGGCGACCCGGTAGCTATTGTAGCCGGTGAAACTGAAAAGGCAGTAGATAAGGCGCTGAGCCTGATTAAAGTGCAATACGAAGTTTTGGAGCCTATTCTTGATTTTCACAAGTCTTTGGATAACAAGATACTTATTCATCCTGAAGATAACTGGGAAAGCCTGTGTCCGGTAGGCGCAGATAATAAACGTAATCTCTGTGCTCATGACGAGTGCGGTGCGGGCGATATTGAAGCAGTACTGGCTGACTGCGACGTAGTTATTGACCGGGTATACCATACCAAGGCGGTACAGCAGACGATGATGGAAACCTTCCGCACCTTCTGTACTATTGATACCTATGGACGTCTGAACGTGGTAAGCTCTACGCAGATTGTTTTCCACTGCCGCCGCATTATTGCCAATGCTCTGCATATACCCAAAACAAAAATCAGAGTAAGCAAACCTCGAATTGGGGGCGGCTTTGGTGCCAAACAGACTTCGATAACCGAGATTTATCCGGCTTTTGTTACCTGGATGACCAAGAAGCCGAGCAAGCTTATTTTCAGTCGTGAAGAATCCATGATTGCTTCCACACCGCGCCATGAAATGGAAGTGCATGTGCGTGTAGGTGCTATGAACGACGGCAAAATCAGAGGCATAGACGTTTATACCCTGTCCAATACGGGCGCTTATGGAGAGCATGGCCCGACCACTGTTGGCCTGAGCGGTCATAAATCCATCCCGCTGTATCGAACGGAAAGCTATCGTTTTGTCAGCGATGTTGTTTATACCAACAGGATGTCTGCCGGTGCTTACCGTGGTTACGGTGCAACCCAGGGCCTGTTTGCTGTGGAATCGGCAGTGAACGAACTTGCTGCCAGACTGAAAATGGATCCGATTGAGCTGCGCGAAATGAATATTGCCCGCGAAGGCGATATGATGCCCGCGTATTATGACAGCTGGAATACCAGCAGCGCACTGGACAGATGTTTGAAGCGGGTGCGTGAAATGAGCCGCTGGGATGAAAAATATCTGGTACGCGATATGGGTAACGGCAAGGTACGCAGCCTTGGTATCGGTATGTCCATGCAGGGCTCCAGTATTCCCTTTGTTGATGTGGGAAGTGCTACGCTCAAGGTTAATGATGACGGTTTTTATACACTTATTATCGGTTCTGCAGACATGGGTACCGGCTGTGATACGGTACTGGCACAGATTGCTGCCGAGGTATTGGAATGCGGCTATGATGATGTAACTGTTTTCGGCGCCGATACGGATGTTTCCCCGTATGATTCCGGTTCCTATGCTTCCAGTACTACCTATCTGACCGGTAAGGCAGTAGAAATATGCGCGCAGAACCTGCGGAAAAAGATTTGTTCTCTGGGGGCGCAGCTGCTTGAATGCGGTGAAGATGAAGTCGCATTTGACGGCAAGTTTGTCAGCAGGCTGCAGCCTGCAGCAGATGGCAGGAACAGCATAGCTCTGGCAGATATTGCTACAGCTTCCATGTGCGGTAACAGCGTGGCTCTGGAAGAAACTGTTACCAAGTCTTCGCCGGTTTCACCGCCGCCCTATATGGTTGGTGTAGCCGAGGTAGAAGTAGATTTGCTGACTGGTCAGGCAGAAGTCATTGAGTTTAATGCAGTAGTTGACTGCGGCACTCCCATCAATCCTAATCTGGCACGTGTACAGGCAGAAGGCGGCATCCTGCAGGGCATCGGCATGGCTTTGACAGAAAATATTACCTATACGCCGGAAGGCAGAGTAATAGAAAATTCACTGATGCAATATAAGATTCCCTCGCGTGTAGATATAGGTCATATCCATGTGGAATTTGAATCCAGCTATGAGGGTACTGGTCCCTTTGGTGCCAAGTCCATAGGCGAGGTTGTTATCAATACGCCGGGGCCGGCTATCGCTCATGCAATATATAATGCCACCGGGCACCGTTATTACGAGTTGCCCATTACTCCTGAGCAGATTGCAATGCCGGAAAAATAAAATACGAAAACAAATGTGGTTAATACCACATTTGTTTTTTACCATCGTTTATCTCGAGTAAGATAAACGATTCGGGGAGATAAATATGCGTGATCAATATGGACGTGAAATAAATTATCTGCGGATATCGCTGACCGACCGCTGCAACCTGCGCTGCTGTTACTGCAGACCGGAAATTGCACGGCAGCTGGCCCACAGCGAAATCCTTACCTATGAAGAAATACTGACTGTGTGCAAGGCGGCTGCAGCGCTGGGTGTGCAGCGCTTTAAGGTTACCGGTGGCGAGCCTTTACTGCGGCGTGACTGTGTTTTTTTCCTGCATCAGCTCAAACTGCTGGCAGAACGCGGCAAAGTTACCCTGACTACTAACGGCATACTGCTGCCTGCAGTAGTGCCGGAGCTGGTGAAAATGGGACTGGATGGCATCAACATAAGTCTTGATACTCTGGACAGGCAGCGCTATGCGCAGATAACAGGTGTAGACAGGCTGGCAGAAGTGCTGCAGGCTATCAGGCAGGCGTGTGCTGCGGGAATAAAGGTGAAGCTGAACTGCGTGCCTTTGCAGGATATGACATTTGCAGAGCTGCTGGAGCTGGTTGCTTTTGCGCAGAATTTGCAGGTACCGCTGCGTTTTATTGAACTTATGCCTTTAAGCTGCAATAATGCGGTCGAGGGTCTTGCCGGCAGTGAAATCAGAAGCAGGCTGACAGCAGCGGGCTTTACGCTGACACCGGATAAAAATATCTATGGCGGCGGTCCGGCAGTATATTATCAGCTGGAGAACAGAAAAGCACCAATAGGCTTTATTGAGCCGCTGCACGGGAAATTTTGCGCTTGCTGCAACAGGATAAGACTGACGGCAACCGGCTATTTAAAAACCTGCCTGTATGGGCATAGCGGTGTTGATTTACGAGAGCTGCTGCGCAGCGGTGCTGACGATACAAAACTGCAGCAGGCAATTTTACAGGCAGCAAGGCAAAAGCCCTTGGGACATGACTTTGAACATGCTCCGGCAGCTTTTACCATGAATGAGATAGGAGGATAAAATGGTAGAACTGACACATTTTGATGGCAGCGGCAACGCTGTTATGGTAGATATATCTGAAAAAAATGTTACGGAGCGTATTGCCGTGGCTCAAGGAAGAATACTGGTCTGTCAGGAGATTTTTGACAGCATTACAGCAGGCAGCGTAAAAAAAGGCGATGTGCTGGGCGTTGCCAGGATTGCTGGCATTATGGGAGCAAAAAAAACGTCAGACATTATACCGCTTTGCCATCCCTTGATGCTCACTAAATGCACCGTGGATTTTTACCTTGAGGATGGCGAGCAGCCCGCTGTCAAAGCAGTCTGCACAGTGCGGACGGACGGCAAAACCGGTGTGGAAATGGAAGCGCTGACAGGCGTGCAGACAGCGCTTCTGACCATTTACGATATGTGTAAGGCTATTGATAAGGGCATGATTATTACGGATGTGCATCTAACAGCAAAAAGTGGCGGAAAGAGCGGTGATTTTACGTGGAAATAAAAAGTTTATGCGGCATCGTCAAAGCTGTGTGCATCAGCGAGCGGCGCGGTACGGAAAAGAAGCCAGTAACGAAGGTGGAGCTAAAGGCTGGCTATGGCATCGTCAATGATGCCCATGCCGGCAAATGGCACCGTCAGGTCAGCCTGCTTTCGTATGATAAAGTGCAGGAGTTTAACGCCCGTGGTGGACAGGCGCAGACAGGCGCTTTTGGAGAAAATATTCTGGCAGAGGGACTGGATTTTAAAAATCTGCCGGTGGGTACCAGACTTTATTGCGGTGAGGTAATTTTAAAGATGACGCAGATTGGCAAGGAGTGCCATACTCACTGTCAGATTTACCAGCGAGTGGGCGACTGCATTATGCCGCGGGAAGGCGTTTTTGCCGAAGTACTGCAGGGAGGTACGATTAAGCCGGGCGATGAGATGAAAGCTGTGCTGCCTGCGCCGGATGCGCCTTTTACTGCTGCCGTAGTAACTTTAAGCGATAAAGGCTTTGCCGGAGAGCGGCAGGATACCAGCGGACCGCTGGCGGCGCAGCTGCTGCGTGCGGCTGGCTATGATATTATTGAAGAACTGCTGCTGCCGGACGATCAGGCGCGTATTGAGCGCGAGCTTATCCGTCTGTGCGACGGCAGGCAGGCGGCGCTGATTATTACTACCGGTGGCACTGGTATGTCGCCGCGCGACTGTACGCCGGAAGCAACCATGGCTGTGGCTACCAGGAACGTACCCGGGATTGCGGAAGCTATCCGCGCCGGCTCCCTGCAGATAACGCCGCGTGCTATGCTGGGCAGGGGCGTTTCCGTACTGCGCAATCAGACGCTGATTGTCAATCTGCCGGGCAGCAGGAAGGCTGTAGAAGAAAGCCTGCAGCTGGTGCTGCCGCAGTTGGAACATGGACTGAGAATTTTGCGGGGAACAGAAGCGGAGTGCGGAAGATGATGCTGGATTTATCTCCCGTCTGGATTTCCCTGCAGACAGCGGCGGCGACCATGGTGATAGTTTTTTTTGCAGGCATCCTGACTGCCTGGTGGGTTGTAAGCCGCAAAAATGAGGCGACGAAGATTATTGCTGACGGCGTACTGACGGTGCCGCTTGTGCTGCCGCCGACGGTGGCAGGATTTTTCCTGCTGTATTTGTTTGGCAATAACAGAATATTAGGCAGGTTTTTTCTGGATAATTTTGGTATCCAGATAGCTTTTTCCTGGCTGGCAACGGTGCTGGCGGCAGCAGTTATCGCTTTTCCGCTCATGTACAGGTCTGCCCGCGGCGCTTTTGAGCAGGTAGATGTGGAGCTGCTGCAGGCAGGACGCACGTTAGGAATGTCGGAGCGCAGCATCTTTTGGCGGGTGCTGCTGCCAAATGCGCTGCCGGGTATCGTTTCCGGCGGCGTGCTTTCCTTTGCCCGTGGGTTAGGCGAATTTGGCGCAACAGCCATGATTGCAGGGAATATCGCCGGTAAGACGCGAACGCTGCCGCTGGCAGTGTATTCTTCTGTGGCTGCCGGTGAGATGGATACTGCCTTTGGTTATGTAGCTATTATTTTAGTAGTGTGTTTATTGATGGTAGTAGGTATGAACTGGTATCTGTATCGCTGCAAAAAGCAGCAGGAGGGCTAAAATGCAGCTGGAAATAAATATCAGCAAAAAACTGAAAGAATTTTCCCTGCAGGCAGAGCTTGCACTGCAGGACGGGGTGCTGGGACTGATGGGCAGCAGCGGTAGCGGTAAGAGTATGCTGCTCAAATGTCTGGCGGGTATTGAAACGCCCGACAGCGGCAGGATTGTCTTAAACGGCAGGGTACTGTTTGACAGTGCAGCCAAAATCAACCTGCCGCCACAGAAGCGCAGGGTGGGCTATCTGTTTCAAAGCTATGCCCTTTTTCCCAATATGAGCGTTGCCGAAAATATTATATGCGGGCCGCGTGCCAAAGGCTTGCGGCAGGAGCAAAGCCACGCTGTTGTACAGGCTATGGTCAGCAAATTTCAGCTGCAGGGGCTGGAAGCGCGCTATCCGCGGCAGCTTTCCGGCGGGCAGAAGCAGCGCGCAGCTTTAGCCAGACTGCTGGCAGTGGAGCCGGAAGTGATTTTGCTGGACGAGCCTTTTTCTGCTCTGGATACGCAGCTCAAAGACAGACTGCAGGAACAGCTGCAGCAGCTTTTGGCGGAATATGGTGGTATTTCCGTGCTGGTAAGCCACGACAGACAGGAAATAGAGCGGTTAAGTGACAGAGTATTATTTATTCAGCAGGGGATTTTATCTGAGGAGGGTATAAAATGTTGAAAAAAATCTTGAGTAGTTTACTGCTGCTGGCTGTATGCGCAGCTATGCTGGCAGGCTGCGGCAACGATAAGCCGGCGGAAAAGCAACAGGTAAGAATTGCCGCTGCAGCCAGTCTGGAAAAGGTATTTACGGAAAAACTGATTCCCATGTTTAATAAAAAATATCCTGATATTAAGATTGAAGGCACCTACGACAGCTCCGGCAAGCTGCAGATGCAGATTGAGCAGGGGCTAGCGGCAGACCTCTTTATCTCTGCGGCGACTAAGCAGATGCAGGCGCTGACAGATAAAGGCTATATGGATAAGCAGAAAACAGTGCCGCTTCTGGAAAATAAGCTGGTACTTATCGTACCGGCTGCCAGCGATAAAAAGGCGGCTGCCTTTACTGATATTGCCGCTGCTGTTCAGCCGGCTGTTGGCGACCCCAAAAGTGTGCCTGCGGGGCAGTATGCTAAAGAAGCGTTAGAAAAACTGGGACTGTGGCAGCAGGTTAGCAGCAAGGCGAGCCTGGGCACCAATGTTACCGAAGTATTGCACTGGGTTGCTGAAGGCAGCGCCGATGCAGGTATCGTATATGCTACGGATACGGTTGCCAGCGATAAAGTGAAAGTGGTTGCCGAAGCACCGGCAGGAGTATTGGCTAAACCGGTAATTTATCCCATGGGCATTTTAAAACAGGCGTCCCATCCGCAGGCGGCGGGCAAATTTTACGATTTCCTGCGCAGTGAGGAAGCTGCCAAAGTTTTTGAAGAAGCGGGCTTTGCCGTAGTAAGACAGGAGCAATGATAATGAAACTGATTAAGACTGAAAAAGCTATCGGCTGCGTGCTGGCGCATGATATGACGCAGATTATCAGGGGGGTGACCAAGGACGCGGTTTTCCGCAAAGGACATATCGTGACTGCGGAAGATATTCCCGTCCTGCTTTCCATTGGCAAGGAGCACCTTTATGTATGGGAAAATGACGCAAGCATGCTGCATGAGGATGATGCGGCACAAATACTGCGTCAGGTATGTCAAAATGAAGGGATGATAGCATCGGAAGTAAAAGAAGGTAAAATTGAGCTGTCGGCAGCCTTTGACGGACTGTTTAAAGTGGATAATAACAAGCTGCGTTTTGTCAACAGCTTTGGCGAAATGATAATTGCTTCTCGGCATGGCAATACACCGGTGAAAAAAGGCGACAAGCTGGCAGGGACAAGGATAATTCCTTTAGTTATTGCTAAGGAAAAAATGCAGCGGATGCAGGAGCAGTGCGGTGCAGAGCCGATTTTCAGCCTGCTGCCCTACGTAAAGAAGCGCGCAGCGATCATTACTACCGGCAGCGAGGTGTACCATGGCAGGATTAAGGATACTTTTACGCCGGTTGTAGAAGCAAAGCTGGCGGAATATGGCATAGAGGTAATTTTTAAAACTGTGCTTGCTGACGAGCATCAGGCCATTACCGCCGCTGTTTTGGAAGCCATCCATGAGCACGGTGCAGAGCTGGTTTTGTGTACCGGCGGCATGAGCGTGGATCCGGACGACCGCACGCCGCTGGCGATAAAAAATACCGGGGCGGAAATCGTGTCTTACGGCGCGCCGGTACTGCCTGGAGCCATGTTTCTGCTGTCCTATTATCATAAGGATAATGGCGACGTGGTTCCGGTAATGGGTCTGCCGGGCTGCGTCATGTATGCTGGCAGAACGGTGTTTGATTTGGTTTTGCCGCGCGTAGCTGCCGACGACAGGATAACGGCTGAGGAGCTTGCTGCCTTGGGACAGGGAGGGTTATGCCTGAACTGCGCTGTCTGCACTTTTCCAAATTGCGGTTTTGGTAAGGGTTGGTAAGATGATGTATAACCAACCGGAAAATTTTCACGTCAAAGTACGCGTATATAATAAAGAAATTGCTTTTGGCAAAGGTGTGGCGCAGCTGATGCGCCTTACTGAAACCTTTGGCTCGCTGTCGGCAGCCTATAAAGCCATGGGGATGTCTTCCAGCAAGGCGTGGAAAATACTGCATCGCGCGGAAGCAGACCTGGGTTATACGCTGGTGACCAGCAGCAGCGGCGGACGCGACGGTGGTGGCAGCCGTTTGACGCCCGAGGGCAGAGAGCTGCTTGCGCGCTACGAAGCCTTTGAGCAGGAGGTGCAGCGACAGGCAACGTCTGCTTTCAGCAGGCATTTTGCGGCTGCTGTGCAAGCTGATGCCGACGCAGGCTGGCAGCCGTAAGCCCTGCTGATGTAAGATGTTAAAGTATATATACTGGTAGTGAAAATAACAGCGGTACCGTAGGTGCCGCTGTTATTTTTTATGTTGTTGAGCAATATATTCAATTTATTCAAAAATAATACATAATTTTAATTAAGAAAAATTTTCCAAAATACTTGACAAGGATAGTAAACTATAGTATACTTACATCAAAAGTTAGCGTAAGCTAATCGGAATAAATTCAGGAGGTAACTAAAATGTTAGTTAACAAATTAAATCATTTACTGGCAAATCTCGTCGTTGAATATCATAAACTGCAAAATTTCCACTGGTACATTAAAGGCAGTGATTTCTTTACCGTACATGCCAAACTGGAAGATTACTACAACGATATTAACAAGGCGGTGGATGAAGTTGCAGAAAGCATTCTGATGCTGGAAGGCAAACCGCTGGCTTCACTTCAGGAATTTGCCGCTCATGCTTCTGTTAAGGAAGCAGAAGCTCAGTTCCGGCAATCTGATGTTATCCTGGCAGAAGTAGCAAAAGACTACAACCTGTTGCTGGCAGAAGTAATCGACATCAAGAAAGCTGCTGATGCCGAAGAAAATTTCATCATCTCTGCCATGATGGATGACTATATCAAGAACTTTACCAAGGCTGTGTGGATGTTAAAACAATTAAAAGCATAAGCAGTATTTTCTCAAAATAAACAAAAGCCCTTTTCCGACTATGGAGAAGGGCTTTAATATATTTTCTAATCAATTTTTAATCTTTCTCTAATCATGCCTTAATTGAATTTTTAAGGATATTTTTATATAATAAAATCAGAAAGAGACAGGAAAAATACCGTAAACAGGTAATTTCTTAAATCGCTGAATATTATTAAGAGAAAGAGAAGTGATCAGGTATGAAGAAAATGATGTTAGGTTTGGTAATGGCTATGGCGGTTAGTGCAACTGCTTTTGCAGGAGGATATAATCCTTTCAATAATGCCTATGAGGCTGCATCTCATTATGAAATGACTCCTGGCAAAGCTCAGCTGGTATATGTAGTTGTTGATGAAAACAGAGCTCCTCTGGCAAACGCAACGGTAAACTATTATGACTATCAGGGCGTAAAGCATACTGTAACAACTGACGCTGACGGTAAAGCACGTCTGGTATTTACTCAGGGCAATGCTTATGTACAGATCAGCAGTGTTGTAATCGGTGGTAATGATATGGTTGTAATCGGTGATGATCTTTCTGAAGATGTTGATTTCAAAGATATCCGTGAAGGCGATGTAAAGTACAATGTGCTGCAGAAAAATTCTGCTAAAAATATCGTCTACATCTATGATGCAGACTGATAAAGCAGTTTCGATAAATTCCCTCTTAGAATAAAATATCATAAAAAAACCCGGTGCCTGCCGGGTTTTTTGCTCAGTAACAGGAAAAGCCAGCCTTATTTTGTATAAGGCTGGCTTTTTAGTATAATTAATCAGCGTATTTTAAAAGTTATCGGCATATTAGCATAGCAGCGGATATTCTGTCCTGCCATATTCTTGGCACTGGTAAATTTCCATTTGTAGCAGGCATTTACTGCGGCTGCATCCAGATTGCTGCTGCCGGAAGAGGCAACGACAATAACTTCTTCAATGCTGCCGTCTGTATTAATGAGAAACCTTACTGTGGTAGTGCCTTCAACTTTGGCATTGCGTTCAGCCATAGGATAAACAGGCTGAACACTTTTTATGATTCTTGGAGGTATAGCAGGATTAGAGGCAATACCCTTGCCAGGGCCTGTGCCGCTGCCTGTACCAGTCCCGTGTCCGGAACCATGACCGCCGCCACTGCCGCTGCCGGGGCCGATGCCGGAACCGTTGCCACTGCCGCTGCCTGTACCTTTGCCGAATGATGATTTTTCAGCAGCAGTCTGTGTATTGGTGATGCTTTTTGGCGTAACTGGCTGCTTTACGGTGGTTTTATTTTCTGTTACGGCATCTTCCAAAGGTATTTCCTCCTGCGGGGACGTTTCTTCTTCACCTGGTATTGCCTCAGCAATACTGTTTTCCACTAAAGATTCACCGTCGCTGCCACCACCGCCTCCGCCGCCAACAAAGGCTATCTCCACAATATCTTCTCTTAATTGCTTACTGTGCAGAATACCTGTAAAAGCAATAATCAGGACGATGAGAATATGAAATAAAACAGAACCGCCCCAGCTGATATTTCTGCGTTTCTTACTATCCATTACCATCAGCTCCGTCAGTAGCCAAACCAAAGCGGGTTACACCTGCTCCTTTTAGTTTATCTATTAAAGCTATAACTTTGCCGTAATCAACATCTTTTTCAGCTCGTACAACAACAGCAAAAGAACTGTTATTTTTTTGTTCAATTGATGCCTGCATAAGCAGTGACTGGATATCTGTTTGTGCATCGCCAAGATAAATACTGCCGTCATTTTTCATAGTCACTGCAAAAGTAGAAGCAGTATCTGTTGCGGCATTAGCTGCCTGCGGCAGTTTAACAGGTATGGTCTTTAAATCAATCATGTACATGGTGCTGAGCATGAAAAATACCAGCAGGAAAAACATAATATCTATCATAGGAATTATATTTAACTCCGGTACCTTTCGGTTACGTGCGTCACGAAGCTTCATTTTTCCCTACCTCTTTTTTCAGCTTCGATGAGAGCAGAAAAGCACTGCTCCATATTGGTAATCATATTATCCATACGATGAGCAAAATAGGAATGTGCGCACAGAGACATAATGGCAACGCATAAACCGCTTGCAGTAGCAATAAGAGCTTCACCGATGCCGCCGGTAATAGCAAGAGGAGCGCCTGCCTGCACATTAAAAATACTGAAGGCGCCAATCATACCGATGATAGTACCCAGTAAGCCCAAAAGGGGAGAAAGAGTAACGATAATACTCAGATAATCCAGCTTATTGCGCAGCCTGGCAATAAAAAGACCGGCCTGACTTTCAAAAAAGCCTTCCAATGTTGCACCGTGAAGCTTAGCTTTGTGCGCTTCTGCAATAATGAATGCACATTGTCCGGAATTAGCTTCTGCTGTTTCAGAAGCTTGGACTAAATCATTTTTAGACAAAAGAGAGCAATAACTTTCTGTAAAAGCAATACCTGAGTCTGCAGATTTGTAGTACAGGTAACGCTCAATGGCAATGGAAATAACTGCCAAAGAGCAAAACAGCAGCGGCCACATAACAATGCCGCCTTTGTGAAAGTACATCAAAGTTTCTGTAATTGCATTCATCAATAATTGCCTCCTGAAAATAAAAATACCTTCCCGCACAGTTATACAGGGAAGGTAAAAATTTACCGTATTCCTCTCCATATCGCTCGCAGGATTGGAAAACACAGGCTGCTTGCTGGCTGAAAGGCAATGCCTTATGACAGCGGCGGGACCGCATCGTTTGAACGATTTAACATTTATGAAACCTGTGTTTAAAAAATATGTTATTTGATTAAGATAGTAACACTATTAGTAAGTGATGTCAATGCATAAAAAATAAAACAGTAATATTAAGATAAAAATAATAAAAAATAAATAGTAATAAGTATAGACAAAAAGTATTGGAAATAGTGTGATTCATAAAAATAATGCTCTTTCATATCAATAATTTAATATTGTTTTGTAATCAAGATGTGCCTTTTTCTTTGAACAGTAATGCAAATGAGAAATACAAACAAATAATATTAATTATAAAACAGTTGACAAAATAAATAGTATTAAATATAATTAAGCTAACAAATTCATATAGTAAATATAGGTGCTAAAAGCTTAATAGATAAATCGGTGAGAAGCCGATGCTGTCCCGCAGCTGTAATGCAGAGCAAGCCTTAAAATACCACTGGGAAACTGGGAAGGTCAGGTAAGCAATGAAGCAGAGCCAGAAGAACTGCCTGTATTATACATCGTCGTTTGACCTGCGAGAGACGGGGAGAGATGTCGTGAAAAGTTTTTGCACGAGTTTCTGCCGTTTTTCAAAAAAGCGTTAATTGCTGTTTTGAAAAACGGTTTTGTTTTTAATGCCTCTTGTAGTTGGTTGGTGGCTCAAAACTATAAGAGAAAAGGTTGAGCCATTGATGTTATTGTGAATTTTGTTACAGTACCGGACATACTGTTATAATTCAAATGCTGTTCCTGATTTTCTTTATTGATTGGGATATTTGTTCCTCTTGTTTCGTTGCTGTAATGTTGGGGCGTTGCAGCAATGTAAATTCAGCCATCACTGTTGTGGTGGCTTTTATTTTTTAGAAATATAGAGGATGCAAAAGCTGCAGTATAGGTAGGAGGAACTCGAACCATTCTGCTGTATATATTGGCGAAATACATTAGGAGGTGAAGAACAGTTTTAGCCCTGAAAATAAATTAAGAAAGGATGCCGTATATGGAAAAAGATAAAAACATTGCAGAAGAAATGCAAAATGAAGAAGCAATGGAAGAAGTACTGCCTCCCGTAGAGTTTACAGAGTTTGCTCCACCTTCTTATGAGCAGTGGAAACAGGAAGTTGTTACTGCTTTAAAAGGAGGTTCCTTTGAAAAAAGTATGTTTACAAAAACATACGAAGATATTATATTAAATCCCATTTATCGTCTGGAAGATCAGACGCATATTACTCATAACAAAACCTATCCGGGAATGGCAAGTAATTTAAGAGGAGCCAATGCAGGCGGTTACATCCATAAAGTATGGACAATAGTACAGGAATGCGATGGTAAGACTCCTGAAGAAGCCAATGAGATGGTTAAACATGAGCTTTTGAAAGGGACAACCGCGGCCAGCTTTGTATTGGATACAGCAACCAGAAAAGGTTTAGATTCTGACAAAGCAGAAGCTAAAGAAATTGCGGATAAAGGGGTTTCGTTGGGAACACTGTCTGATGTCGAACAGCTGTTGGCAGATGTTGATCTGGAAAAATTTGAAATTAATATCTATGCCGGAGCATCCAATATCGCTATGCTTGCTGCTGTGGCTACTGTCTTTGATAAGAAAAAACTTCCTCTTGACAGACTTCACGGTGCAATTACTGCTGATCCTGTAGGTGAACTGCTACTTGACGGAGAGCTGCAAAGACCGTTGGATGAATATTATGACGAGATGGCACATAGCATTGCCTGGGCAGCCCAATATGCTCCTGGACTGAAAACTGTTGTGGTAAATACCGATGTTTATCATAATGGCGGTGCTAATAGTATTCAGGAAGTGGCCTATGCCATGAATGAAGCGATAACTTATATGAGAGCTATGGAATTAAGAGGTATTGATGTAGATACTTTCTGCAAACATTTACGCTTTCATTTCAGTATCGGCGCCAACTTCTTTATGGAAATTGCCAAACTGCGCAGCCTGAAAATGGTTTGGGCACAGCTTGTTAAAAATTGCGGCGGCAGTGAGGAAGCACAGAAAATTAATTTGTATGTAAGCACGTCTACTTTCTGTCAGACCAAGTATGACCCGTATGTAAATATTCTGCGTGCGGCAACTCAGTCATTTTCTGCAGTAGTGGGTGGTATGGATGGTATGTATGTAAAACCGTTTGACCACTGCATTCGTCCCAGCGATGAATTTTCACGCCGTATTGCACGTAATATTCAAATTATGGAACAGCATGAATTTAACTTTATTCAGCCAATTGATCCTGCGGGTGGCAGCTGGTATCTGGAACCTCTTACAGAAGAATTTACCGAAAAAGTGTGGGTAAATTTTCAGGAGATTGAAGCTCATGGCGGCTTGCTCAAAGCCCTGGAAAGCGGAAAGGTACAACAGGCTGTTAAAGAAATTCTGGAAGAAAGATTCAACAACCTTGCTACCAGAAAAGATCGTGCTGTAGGCAATAATATGTATCCCAACATGACAGAAAAACTTTTGGAAATTCCTGAAGTTGATTTCCATAAAATTATCAGTGAACGTGAAACAGCGTTGGCAGTAAATAGAAAAGTACGTGATAATACTTATGTGGAAGCTGTTCTGGCAGAGCTTGGTAAACGTGATATCAGTACAATTGGTACTTTGGTAGTCGAAGCAGAAAAAGCTTTACGGGCTGGTGCTACTTTAGGAGAAATCGCATCAGCACTGACCGGTAATTCTAAAGGAGAAAAAGTAGAAGCCATTGCTCCGCATCGCTGGACTGAGCGTTATGAGGAGTTACGCATGCGCACGGAAAAATTTGTTGCAGACACGGGCGAAAATGTAAAGATTTTTCTTGCCAATATGGGGCCTATTCCACAGCATAAAGCACGTGCAGATTTTGTTACCTCCTTTATGCAGGTTGCAGCTTTTGATGTAATGACCAATAACGGGTTCCCGACAACAGAAGAGGCTGTTCAGGCGGCTCTTGCATCTGGTGCAGATGTGGCTATAGTATGCTCTACAGATGCGACGTATCCGGAGCTTGCGCCGGCTGTAACAAAAGGTATCAAGGCAGTAAATCCGGCAATGAAGGTTTTCCTGGCAGGAGCGCCAAGTGCTGAGCTCAAAGCATTGTGCGACGCTGCCGGTATAGATGATTACATTAGCGTAAAATCTAACTGCTATGAAACCTTGCTTCGTATGCAAAAAGAAAGGGGGATGCTTGAATAATGTCCAGAATTCCTGATTTTACCAATATACCCTTTCAACAGGCATCTGCACAAAGTGAAGCGGATTTTGCTGCCTGGAAGGAAAAATTGAAAGCCGAAACAGGCAAAAGTTTTGAAGAAAATTTTTATCGTACCATGGAACAGATTAATGTGGCTCCGATGTATGATCCAACTGCATATAACGACTGCAATCATCTGGAATTTATGGCAGGCATTCCGCCGTTTCTGCGGGGACCCTATTCCACCATGTACGTAACAAAACCATGGACTGTACGGCAATATGCAGGGTTTTCTACTGCTGAAGAATCCAATGCTTTCTATCGCCGTAATCTGGCAGCAGGTCAAAAGGGGTTGTCCATTGCTTTTGATCTGGCAACTCACCGCGGATATGACTCTGACCATCCTCGTGTAGTAGGCGATGTTGGCAAGGCTGGGGTTGCGGTTGATTCCATTTTGGATATGGAAATTTTGTTTTCCGGTATTCCTCTGGACCAGATGTCAGTATCTATGACCATGAATGGTGCAGTGCTTCCGGTTATGGCTTTCTATATTTTGGCGGGTGAAGAACAGGGTGTGGATAAATCAATCATGGCCGGTACCATTCAAAATGATATTTTGAAAGAGTTCATGGTGCGTAATACCTATATTTATCCACCTGCTGCCTCGATGCGTATTATTGGTGATATTTTTGAATATACATCAAAATATATGCCTAAGTTTAACAGTATTTCTATTTCCGGTTACCATATGCAGGAAGCCGGAGCAACAGCTGATATCGAATTGGGCTACACGCTGGCTGACGGACTGGAATATCTGCGTACCGGTACACAGCATGGACTTACCATTGACCAGTTTGCTCCTCGTCTGTCCTTTTTCTGGGCAATGGGGAAAAACTATTTTATGGAAATTGCTAAAATGCGTGCCGGCCGTATGCTGTGGGCTAAGATTGTTAATTCCTTCGGACCGAAGAAAACAAAATCCATGGCGCTGCGTACTCACTCCCAAACTTCCGGCTGGAGCCTGACGGAACAGGATCCGTTCAATAATATTACGCGTACCTGTATTGAGGCAATGGCAGCAGCACTTGGTCATACGCAGTCTCTGCACACTAACGCATTGGACGAAGCTATTGCTTTACCGACAGATTTTTCTGCACGTATCGCGCGCAATACACAGCTTTATATTCAGGATGAAACCAAAGTATGTAAGGTTATTGACCCTTGGGGCGGTTCCTATTATGTAGAATTTTTGACTAACCAGCTGATCAGAAAAGCATGGGCACATATTCAGGAAGTTGAAGCTTTGGGTGGGATGGCAAAAGCTATCGATACAGGTTTGCCCAAAATGCGTATTGAAGAAGCGGCTGCACGTCGTCAGGCACATATTGACTCCGGCAGCGAAAAAATTGTTGGAGTTAACTATTTGCGTCTGGATAAAGAAGATCCGCTTGATATCCTGGAAGTTGATAACACAGCAGTACGTTTGGCGCAAATTGAGCGTCTGAAAAAACTCCGTGCCAATCGAGATAACGATAAGGTGCGTCGCTGTCTGGATGCAATAACTCATTCCATGGAAACAGGCGAAGGCAATCTGCTTGAACTGGCAGTAGAAGCGGCTCGTGCTCGTGCATCCAAAGGTGAAATTTCTGATGCTGTAGAAAAAGTATGTGGCCGTCATAAAGCTATCATCCGCTCTATTTCCGGTGTATACAGCAGTGAATTCAGCGATGACGATGTTATTAAAGAAGTTCGCGACATGACTGATAAATTTGAAGAAGAAAATGGTCGTCGTCCGCGTATTTTTATTGCTAAAATGGGTCAGGACGGACATGATCGAGGAGCAAAAGTTATTTCTACTGCTTTTGCAGACATGGGCTATGACGTAGATATTGGCCCCTTGTTCCAGACTCCTGCAGAAGCTGCTCAGGATGCAGTAGATAATGATGTACATATTGTTGGCATGAGTTCTTTGGCAGCCGGGCATAAAACTTTGATGCCCCAGTTAGTAGAAGAATTAAAAAAACGCGGCCGTGAAGATATTATGGTCGTTATCGGCGGCGTAATTCCTGCACAGGATTATGATTATCTGTATGAACATGGCGCTGCTGCAATTTTTGGCCCTGGCACCATCATTCCAGTTTGCGCTAAGAAAGTGCTGGAACTGTTGAATGAAAGGTTAAGGGAAGAAAATAATGACTGATACCTATAAACCCTCTTGGGTGCCTGAAGAAAATGATAATAAATTTGCCTGTCGGGTCATGCGTGGGGTGGAAGGCGGACATGATGGCATGTCTGAAAAACAGGGAGCAGCAAAACCTGCTTCTGCACCTGCATACGTCAGGCATAAAAAGATGACTGTTGATGACTATGTAGAAGGTGTTGTTTCCGGTAACCGTATGGTTTTATCAAGAGCGATCACATTAGTGGAAAGTAATGCTGCAGTTCATTTTGAAATGGCACAGCAGGTAATTCAGAAATTGCTTCCGTATACTGGCAAATCCAAGCGTGTAGGCATTACCGGCGTTCCGGGAGCAGGTAAATCTACCTTTATTGAAGCATTGGGCACACAGTTATGTAAAGACGGGCATAAAGTTGCAGTACTTGCTGTTGACCCGTCCAGTACCGTAACGAAAGGGAGTATTTTAGGTGATAAAACCCGTATGGAACAGCTGGCAAGACAGCCAAATGCCTTTATACGACCGTCTCCTTCCGGCGGTACACTGGGAGGGCTGACAAGGAAAAGCAGAGAAACATTACTTTTATGCGAAGCTGCAGGATACGATACGATTTTGGTAGAAACCGTAGGTGTAGGACAAAGTGAAACAACGGTAAGATCCATGGTTGACTTTTTTTTGCTGGTGGTTCTGACCGGAGCCGGAGATGAGCTGCAGGGTATGAAAAAAGGTGTTATGGAACTTGCAGATGCTATCGTTGTCAATAAAGCTGATGGCGACAATAAACCAAGAGCAGAAGTAACTAAAGCTGAATATGAGCGTATTTTATATTTTATACGTCAGGCAACAGATCATTGGACAACACATGCTTATACATGTTCTGCCTATACAGGAGAAGGTATAATGCCGTTGTGGAATGATGTTGTAGAAAAATTTATGCAGCAGGGCTGGGGCAATGGAGTACTTGCTGAAAGACGTAAACAGCAGACATTATCCTGGGTATATTCTATGGTAGAAGAACATCTGCATAATTTATTCTATCGCGCACCGGAAATTATCAGCTGTAAAAGTGCCATAGAAGATGCTGTTATTGCAGGTAAGCTGTCTGCTACCATGGCTGTACAGAAATTGATTGATACATTTTCAAGTAAAAAATTCACTGATAACAGTTATAAACAATCATCGCCTTTTGAAATCAGGTAGAGCAAAAGGGCGTAACTGTACGGTTACGCCCTTTTATAAACGGGAGGTGCTAATATGAGTAAAGAGCATAAGGCTCCATCTGCATATATTGAATTGATTGAACGCAGATATAATGTAAAAATTATTGACAGTCATTATATTTTGGTGGATAAACAGTTTGATAAGTATAATACCATGCTGGATATTCAGTTGAATGAGACAATGGCGAAGGCTTTTAAAGAAAAATATACCGGAAAAACCAGTGCCATGCATGTGGCCTGGGAGGTTTGGCAACCTACCAATAGTGTAAGGTTTTATGCGGAAGTGGGTAACAATATTTTGCTTTTACTGGATACTTTGAAGTAAAAGTAACTTGTTTGGCAATTTAAATATAAAATAATAAGAGCGACAGAAAATATATTGTGCAATAGAGAATGCTTAATAAAAACGGAGTATGAAAAGTAAAAACCAGCGCCTAAATGACGCTGGTTTTTTCTATGCGTTTAAAAATTTATTACGAACTGCTTCTTTTGGAAGTAAGAATGATTGGTGACCCTGGCCAGAGTCGAACTGGCGCAAAACCCTGCTCCGGAGGCAGGTGCTCTATCCACTGAGCTACAGGGCCGTTATACAGCATAAAGTTATAACCCAATATATTGCCGCAAAAGTTTTGCGTGTGTATATTGACAGTTATGAAGTACGAGCAGGAAAACACTGAGCAATACTCTGTTAAAAATATTATCTGTATTTTGCCCGCAGACCAATGCTTTATCTGTTTATTAACAGGCGCATTTGGTAAGAACATTAAAATTATAGCATATTTGTCCTGGTAAAACAATGGGCGCAATCTTGCTTCAGCAAATTTGTCCTTGCAGGCATATAGGTGTTAGGTTAAAATATATTTATACTTTTCAAACTGAGGTAAAATTTTATGAAAGAAAAAAGCATTTATCCGACAGCAGTTTTCTGTGTGGTGCTTTTATGGGCTTTATGGAATTATCAGGTCAGTCTGACGATAGTTTCCGATTTTATTGATATTATAATGCCATTTATTATCGGTACGGCAATTGCCTTTATTGTCAACGTCCTGCTGGAAAAGGTGGAATTTTTCTGGTGCGGGCTGTTCAAACGCAGTAATCATGTTGCCGACTGCCTGCAGCGTCCGATTTGCCTGCTGGTAAGTTTTCTTCTGATTGGTGCGGTTGCTGCGTTTGTGTTGCTTCTGGTTGTGCCGGAAATACACAGCAGCCTTAAAATGCTGGCGGCAATGCTGCCTGCAGCCATGAGCAAGTTTAACGTTTATCTGCAGCAGAAAATAACTTCCTGGAATCTGTCGCAGGATGATATCCAGTATATTCAGCAGCAATGGCTGGCACTGTATCGTGAGGTGCTGTCATTTTTGAATAATAATAAGGAAACACTTTTCAGAGGCACATGGCATGCGGCAACTTCGTTTTTTTATATGACTGCCGATATCGTGATAGGGTTTGTGTTTGCGGTGTATGTACTGCTCGAAAAAGATTTTTTGTGCCGCAATATTAAAAGAGCATTATATGCTTTTTGTCGCAAAGAAAATGCCGACTATGTATTAGAAGCTGCCGCAGCGTCCAAAAGAATTTTTTCTGATTTTGTGGCCGGGCAGATTATGGAAGCGCTGATTCTTGGCGCTTTGTGTTTTGCCGGTATGCTGCTGCTTGGCCTGCCCTATGCGCTTGTTACTTCGGTACTGGTGGCTGCCATGGCACTGATACCGATATTGGGTACTTTTATCAGTGCCGGAGTCGGCTGCTTTCTGACATTGGTTGCTGCGCCGGATAAAATCTGGTGGTTTATATTATTCTTTTTTATTTTGCAGCGTATCGAAGGCGATTTTCTCTATCCCAGGATTGTGGGGCGTGCTGTGGGGCTGTCAGAGTTATTCGTATTGGCTGCCATCACCGTAGGCGGCAGTATCGGTGGTATTATAGGCATTATTATCAGCGTGCCGCTGTGTTCCATTGCCGGGCATTTGCTGGAACAGAAGATTGCCCTGCTGCTGCAGAAGAAAAATATTCAGGATATTTAAGTCTGATATCAGAAAAAGTGCTATAATAAAAAGATAATTTACAAGCTAAAGGAGTAACAGATGATTACCATTCGTGATAAAGTGCGTTTTGTGGAAACCGATATGATGGGTGTTGTTCATCATGCCAATTATCTGCGCTGGTTTGAAATGGGGCGTGTGGCCTATCTGCGTGCCTGCGGAATTTCTCTGGGCGAGCTGATGGCTGCAGATATAATTTTTCCTATTACCGAAGTACAGGTTAAATATAAAAATTCCTGTACCTTTGATGATGAGTTTGAAGTGCAGACAACCATGAGCGCTTTTAATAAGGCCAAAATGGATTTTGCTTATAAAGTCATCCGTTTGCGTGACGGGGCTGTTGCTGTCGAAGGTCATACACGCAATGTTTTTACGGATAAAGAAGGCCATATTGTAAGGTTGGAACCACGCTGGTTTGATAAGATTAAGAAGGTTTTTGATGCTGAAAAGGCTGTAAAGGAGTGACTTTATGGATAAGTATGTTATAGTTCCTGTGCCTACCAGGATACTTACTCACCATGATAATATATGTGATGCAATTTTAGAGTTTGGTAAAGATAAGATTGGCGCCAATGACGTTGTTTGTGTGGCTGAAAGCGTTGTGGCTATTACTCAGGGCAGAGCAAAGCGCTGCGAAGAATTTAAACCGGGCCTTCTGGCTAAGACTTTATGTCATTTGTTTCCTTCCAAGGGCAGTATCAGCAGCTGGTACAGTATGCAGGCGCTGATTGACGCGGAAGGCGGCGCAAGAGTATTGTGGGCTGTTGTCTGCGGTTTTGCGGCTAAATGTGTGGGCGTAAGCGGTACTTTTTACAGGCTGGCTGGCGAACAGGCGCGACTGATTGATGATATTACCGGCACCATGCCTCCTTATGATAAGCATATTGTTTACGGGCCAGCTAATCCTGCTAAGGTGGCAGAAGAAATTACTGCTGCCTGCGGCTGCTACGGAGCTGCCGTTGCTGACGTCAACGATTTGAAGCGTTCGGCCGTACTGGGTGTTTCTAAGGGAGTAGATGCCGATATGGTGGCGCAGATCTTGATTGATAATCCTTTCGGTAATGGCAGTGAGAAAACGCCTATCTGTATTATTAAAGATTATTATAAGGCGTGAGGGGGAGCAAGATGATATTTTTACTCATTAAATTAATCCTGGCAGTAATAGTTCTGGGAGTAATAGTGGTAGGTCTTTATATTGCTCACCAGGGTGATGCGGTGATGCGGTTTAAGACTGCTGCGCGTACCAAAGCAGTTAAAGAACAGGCTGATGAGCAGCGGCTTGATTTTACGGTGGAAGTTCCTTTTGATAATGTTGGCAGGCAGGAAGGCACCATTATTGATGCCTATATGCGTATTTATCTGCCGCAGGAGCAATATGGCGACGTACTGCTGCGCGGTAAAGTAAATCTGAAAAATGTGCTGCGTGAGGACGATTATTTTGAGGCTCTGCTGGTGCCTGCAGGTACAGGCAATACACTGGTACTGCGTTTCGAGGCCTATGCCCGTAACGGTAAAAGCATTGCTGAGGCAATGGCACAGATTCCTGACGTTGATGTTGCCTTGTTTGCCGATTGTCGCGGCAGGGGCGCTCTGTATACCAAAAAAGAAATATTTACGCTGACTGCTGATGAAATGCGTCAGCTGATAAAATAAAAGATACCGGTCGTAAGACCGGTATCTTTTATTTTTATCTATTTATTTTACTGCAATATCGCCTACGCCGTTTAAGATAATATTGGGGCGATAAGAAAAACCTTTAATATTTTCGGTAGTACTTACACCGCTTAAAACTAATGCCGTCATCAGGCCGCTTTCCATACCGGCAACAATATCAGTATCCATACGGTCGCCTATCATGGCACCTTCGCCGGAATGTACGTCCAGCAGGCTCAGGCCTGTACGCATCATCAGTGGATTGGGCTTGCCGACAAAATAAGCCTGCTTGCCGGTAGCCAGCTCGATGGGAGCAACAAGGGCACGACAAGCCGGAATGATGCCGATGTCAGAAGGCCCGGTAAGATCAGAGTTGGTGGCAATTAGGCGCGCACCTTTATTTATCAGGCTTACTGCTTTAATAATCATATTGTAATTGTAGGTATTTGTTTCGCCGACAACGACATAATCCGGGTTGATGTCATCCATGGTGATGCCTGCGTCATAGAGCGCATTAACAAGTCCGGGAGCGCCGATAACATAAGCGCTGCAGCCGGGAGCCTGATATTTTAAAAATTTGGCCGTGGCCAGTGCGCTGGTATAAAAATGACTTTCATCTACTTCCAGACCCATGCGGGCAAGTTTTTGCTGTAGCTCCCTGGGACTGCGTTCGCTGGAGTTGGTAAGAAATAGAAATCTTTTCTTTTCTTTATACAGCCAGTCGACAAATTCTTTAACGCCTGGCAATAAACGGTTGCCATGATAGATGACACCGTCCATATCACAGATGAAACCTTTTTTACTGCGTAATGTTTCCAATACTTCCTGTTGTGCAATTTCCTGCATAATTTATCTCCTTATCTTTCTCTGTTGATTTAATTATGGTATAAAAACAGAGGTTTGACAAGGGGCTTTGGATGTTAATTGTACGTAAAATCATTCCTGCGTATAATTGCTTGCTGCCAGACAGATGTAAAAAATGCGACATAATTTGTATTTAAGTTTATTGACATAGTAAAAAATAAATGATAAAATAATAAATTTTGACAATATAGTGTAAAAATGTTATTATATTAAATAATATAAAAACTTTTAGGAGGGGTGAAAATGTTTGCCGCAGGAGATCGTGTGGTGTATCCGCTGCATGGAGGAGCTGTCGTTAAAAATGTCGAGTGTCGTGAGTGCAACGGCGAGATAAGAGAGTACCTTGTCTTGCAAACGGTATTTGAAAATATGGTCGTTACAATACCGTTATGCAATGCGGAAAAAATAGGTCTGCGGCAGATAGTCAGCGCTGCGGAGCTGGAACAGATAGCGGGTATATTGCGCGAGATGCCGGATATTAAATCCATTAAGAGCATTTCCTGGAACAGGCGTTTTCATCTGTATATGGATAAGATAAAAAGCGGCAGTATTCAGGAAGTGGCCAGGGTTTTCAGAATTTTGTCGTGTCTGGAAAATGACAAGAAAATTTCTGTAGGCGAAAGGCGTCTGCTGCACAATACCAGACAGATTTTGCAAAGTGAAATCATGCTGGTCAAAAATATAGATGCCGCACAGGCTGATTTATGGTTGCAGCAATGCTGCTGAGGTATTGTTTATTTGCCTACCTGCAGGCTGTATGCTATAATTTACACAGGTAAGCACAGCTTAGTTAAAGTGAAAGAAGGTTTTAGTATGTTGAAAAAATCTTTGGCAATTTGCTTGCTGGCAGCGTCCGTGTTTGTACCAGTTTTTGCTGATCAGCATTCTGCAGAGGCAAGACCAGTTCCTCCTGCAGCAGGCGATACGCTTGTTCCGCCGCGTGTGCGTGAAAGCAACGAATTACAGAATATCAGTGAGCGCTTCGGTGTTAAAACCAGTGAACTGCAGAAGTATTTTGATATGGGCTGGGGATTTAAAGAACTCAGACATGCGGCTGTACTGACTTTAGCAACCAATAAGGATATGGGAGCAATCCTTACTTTGAAACAGACAAACAGCTGGCCGAGAGTAGAATATCTGCTGGGAGTTACTCCTAATGATATGAAGGCAGCGCGTGATAAAAATGATGCTCGTTATTTTGCCGGCAAGCTTGGGGTTTCTGAAAGTGAACTGCTCGCTTTGCTGCAACAAAATTACGGCGTTGGTGAATCCTTGCATGCCATGCTGCTGGCAAAGGCTGGCGGTACTACTGCAGCAAAGGTTCTGGAAATGCATAATCCGCCGCAGACTACCTGGAGAGAAGTTGCCGACAGTCTGGGTGTAACTTTTGCACAGCTTGAACAAATTCGTGAAGATATTGACCAGGTAAAATAATAATTGAGACTGCATTTGTGTACTGCAAATGCAGTCTTTTTTATATTTTATTGAAGCAAGATTTTACATTTAAGTTACAGTTTGGTTATATAAAAATCATAGTTATTGATACATGTTACTTGTTTTTTCGTATACTTAGCGGTATGATATACAATAGGTAAAAAGTAGTGTTTTGCCAAATTTTTGGGAAAGGAGGAAGAAGAATGCTGAGAAAAATTTTTAGCCTGATGATTATCATAACCTTTATTGTAACCGGACTCATACTTACAGATAATTTATTACCTTATATTTCGGAAATCTTGGGCTATGATCTGCATGGCAACGGCGTCAACGGGATTGCAGTGGCCAATATCATTTCTGCGGGCGTGGGCATATTTGTTTTTGGCTGGCTTGGACTGGTACTGGCTCCTTTTATTATTAATTTTATACTGGCTTATTCTGAACGTCTGGCGGTTGTGCTGTCAAAAATACCTACCAGCGATATTCTGGTCATGGTATTTGGCATAGGTATAGGCCTTATTCTTGCCAATCTGATAGGTGGGCCTTTTTCGCATCTGCCTATTATCGGTCCTTATGTACCTATTATACTGAGCTTGATACTGTCCGTGGTAGGCGCTAAAGTGGCTTTGCGCAAACATAACGATATTGTAGGCTTTTTTGTGCGTGTTCCCAGTCTCAGGGGAGCTGTAAAAACAGCCGATGCAGAAAACGGAGAAAGAGCAGTACGCGAAGGGCCTTTGGGAGACAGACTCTACAGCAGCAATAAACTGCTTGATACCAGCGTTATTATTGATGGCAGAGTAATGGATATAATGGCTGCCGGATTTATCGACGGAAAGCTGGTAATACCCAATTTTGTACTTGAAGAACTGCAGAAACTGTCAGATTCGTCTGATAATCTGAAGCGTGCCAAAGGGCGCAGAGGATTGGACTGGGTGCACGATTTGCAGCAATGCTATGGTGAACGTGTTTTAATCGTAGATAATGATTTTGAAGATTTGGCTGAAGTAGATGCTAAACTGGTGCGTCTGGCAAAACAGGCAGAGGCTGCTATTGTTACTAATGATTATAATCTGAATAAAGTAGCTGAAATACAGGGAGTGCAGGTCCTGAACATAAACGAGCTTGCCAATGCTATTAAACCGGTAGTTGTTGCCGGAGAAGAAATGACTGTATATCTGGTCAAAGAAGGTAAGGAACCAGGGCAGGCTGTTGCCTATCTGGATGACGGTACAATGATTGTTGTAGAAAACGGCAGAAAATTTGTGGGCAGCAATGCCGATGTTATTGTGACCTCTGTGCTTCAGACTGCTGCCGGCAGAATGATTTTTGCCAAGATAAAGATATATGCGGAGTGATTGATGTGGAAAAGCTGATAGCAATTATTCCTGCAGCCGGTGTCGGCAAGCGCATGGGACTGGGCATGAATAAGGCTTTTGCGCCGCTGCGTAAGGTGCCGTTGCTGGTGCATTGCATGAAGATGCTGGCAGATACGGATATGATTACCCGGGCAATAGTCGTACTTGCTGCTGATGAGGTACAGGAAGGAAAAACCATGCTGCAGCAGTATAGTGCGGTTTATTTTCCCCAATTGCCATTTTCTGTGGTGGCTGGAGGCAAAGAACGTCAGGATTCTGTCGCTAATGCATTGGCGGCAGTTACGGAAAGCGGCTGTTATGTGGCAGTGCATGACGGCGCAAGGCCTTTTGCTGGACGCGAAGTGTTTGAACGCACTTTTGCTGCTGCCAGAAAATATGGTGCAGCCATAGCGGCGGTGCCGGTAAAAAACACAATCAAGATTATTGATGATAACGGAATGGTAGTTGCTACACCTGTACGCAGCAGCCTGCAGGCTGTACAGACCCCGCAGATTTTTTCCGTTGAGCTGCTGAAACGTGCTTATGCCTGTCTGCAGCAGCATCCGGCACAGGTAACGGACGATGCTTCTGTGGTAGAGCTGCTGGGAGAGAAAGTTGCCGTTGCTATGGGACGTTATGAAAATATCAAGATAACCACACCGGAAGATTTAATATTTGCTGAAAATTTTTTACAAAGACAGGAGCAGGAACATGAGTGATATTTTAAAGTGGCCGCAGGTTCGTGTAGGAAGCGGCTTCGATGTACATAGATTTGCGGAGCAGCGCTGTTTGATTTTGTGCGGGATTGAGGTGCCGTATGAAAAAGGACTTTTAGGACACAGCGATGCCGATGTTGCTTTACATGCTTTAATGGATGCTATGCTTGGAGCTGCTGCAATGGGCGATATCGGTAAGCATTTTCCTGATACTGATGAGCGTTTTCGCGGTGCCGACAGCGTTAAGCTGACGGAACATGTCGTCTCACTGCTGCATGATCATGGCTGGCAGATTAATAATGTTGATGTTACCATTATTGCGCAGCAGCCGAAACTGGCAGCGTATATACCTGCCATGCGCAGCAAGGTTGCGTCTGTGCTGCAGATTGAAGAAGACTGCGTCAATATTAAGGCTACTACAACGGAAAAATTGGGCTTTACCGGACGCGGCGAAGGTATGGCGGCAGAGGCTGTTGCCAGTTTGATAAAATAAGCAAAATTATTGCACTTGTGCTATAATTAGAAAGTATAAAATTCTTGGAGGGATTATTGTAATGTGTGATGAAGTGAGAGTAAGATTTGCCCCGAGCCCGACCGGCCCGTTTCATATCGGCGGTGCGCGTTCTGCACTGTTTAACTGGCTGTTTGCCCGTAAAATGGGCGGCAAGCTGATTTTAAGAATTGAAGATACCGACCTGGAGCGTTCCAGCCGTGAGTCTGAAGAAAATATCAAGGCTGCTTTAAAATGGCTGGGCATGGACTGGGATGAAGGTATTGACGTAGGCGGTGAAAATGGCCCCTATCGCCAGACAGAAAGACTGGATATTTATAAAAAATATACTGAACAGCTGCTGGCAGAAGGTAAGGCCTATTACTGCTACTGTACGGACGAGGAACTGGAAGAAGAACGTCAGGCGCTGATTAAAGAAGGCAAAATGCCCCGTTATATGGGCAAATGCCGTAACCTGACTCCTGAGCAGATTGCTGCTTATGAAGCTGAAGGCCGTAAACCGACCGTGCGTTTCCGCGTGCCTGCCGACCAGCATATTCTGGTGCGCGATATGGTTCGCGGCGATGTAGTATTTGATTCCAACAATATCGGCGATTTTGTTATTGTTAAATCTGACGGAATCCCGACCTATAACTATGCGGTAGTTATTGACGATGCCCTGATGCATATTACTCACGTTATCCGTGCTGAGGAACATTTATCCAACACTCCGCGCCAGTGCCTGATTTATGATGCGCTGGGCTTCAAAAAACCGATATTTGGCCATATTTCCCTGATTCTTGGCAAAGACCATACCAAGATGAGCAAGCGTCATGGTGCAACCTCTGTCGATCAGTATCGTCAGCTGGGCTACCTGCCTGCAGGTATCGTAAACTTTTTGGCATTGCTCGGCTGGGCTCCTAACAGCGAGCAGGAAATTTTCAGCATCGACGAGCTGATTAAAGAATTCTCCATGGAACGCGTGGCTAAAAACCCGGCAGTATTCGATATCGATAAACTGAACTGGATTAATCAGCATTATATGCGTCAGCTGGATGACGAAGCTTTCTTTGCTGCTGCAAAACCGCATATGCTTGCTGCTGGCTACATGACCGGTGAAGAAACTGGCGAAAAGCTGACCTGGCTGCAAAAGGTTGTAGCAACTTCCAAAGATCATGTTGCTTTTGCTGCTCAGATTCCGGCAAGCGTGGAAATGTATTTTAATGATGAATTCGGTTTTGAAAATGAAGAAGCTGCTGCTGTCCTGCAGGCAGAAACTGTACCGACCGTTATCGGTATGCTGCTGGAAGAACTGCCGAAGCTGGAAGTTTTGGACGGTGCCAGTGTCAAAGCATTGTTTAAAACTATCCAGAAAACCACCAAGCTGAAAGGCAAAGATGTTTTCATGCCTATCCGCGTGGCTCTGACCGGTAATCAGCATGGGCCGGAGCTGGCAGAAATGGTGCCTCTGCTTGGTATTGAACGTACTGAAAAACGTATCAGGGCAAGTCTTGCCAAGGCAGGCATTTCCCTGTAAAGGAGACTTATTATGACTATTAAAGTTTATAATACCTTAACCAAACGCAAAGAAGATTTTGTACCGCTTGTACCCGGTAAAGCAAGCATCTATGTATGCGGTGTTACGCCGTATAACCATCCACATGTTGGCAATGCGCGTCCTTTTGTTACCTGGGACGTTATTCATCGTTTTCTGGAACATGAGGGCTATGATGTAACCCACGTGCAGAATTTTACCGATATTGACGATAAAATTATCAATACTGCGAACGAAGAGGGTGTACAGTGGTATGATGTCTGCAACCGTTATATAGATTCCTATTTTGAAGTTATGGATAAGCTGAATGTACGCCGCGTACATGTGTACCCGCGTGTTTCTGAGCATATTGCCGATATTATCAAAACTGTACAAACACTGATTGACAATGGCTATGCTTATGTGGTTGACGGTGATGTTTATTACAGTGTAGAAAAATTTGACCACTACGGCGAACTGTCCGGACGCAATCTGGAAGATATGATGGCCGGCGCGCGTGTAGATGTTGACGACCGCAAAAAGAATCCGATGGATTTTGCACTCTGGAAAGCAGCAAAACCGGGCGAACCTTCATGGAGCAGCCCGTGGGGCGAAGGTCGTCCGGGCTGGCATATTGAATGCTCTACAATGAGCATGAAATATCTGGGTGAAAGTTTTGATTTCCATGGCGGCGGCAGTGACCTTATCTTCCCGCACCATGAAAACGAAATTGCTCAGTCCGAAGGATGCACTGGTAAACATCCTTTTGTGCGTTACTGGCTGCATAATGGCTTTATTACCGTTAATGAGGAGAAAATGTCCAAATCTCTGGGCAATTTCTTTATGGTTATAGATATTTTAAAACATTATGATCCGGAAACACTGCGTTTCTTTATTGTTTCCACGCATTACCGCAGCCCGCTTGATTTCAGTGATGCCCGTCTTACCGAAGCACAAAAGAGTCTGGCACGTCTGCGTACTGCTAAGGAAAATCTGGCTGCTCTGCAGGAGATGATGAGCGCAGGCGCAACAGAGGAGAGTCTGAAACTGCGTGCAAAGGCAGCAGAACTGCGGGATGCCTTTATGGAAGCTATGCGCGACGACTTTAATACTGCTCTGGCAATCAGCCATATGTTTGCCCTGGGTAAGGAAATCAATATTTATCATAAAGCTGTAACAGAGACAGGTAGCAAGCCTGATGGCAAACTGCTTGATATTCTGGCACGAATTTTTGCTGAGATGTGCTCTGTTATTGGTGTGCTGGAAGAAACTGCTGCTCCTGCTGTGCAGGAAGACAGCAAGGAAGCTGAACTGATTGAAATGATTATCGGTATGCGCCAGGAAGCGCGTGCAGCTAAAAATTACGCGCTGGCTGACAATTTGCGCAATCAGCTGACTGCTCTGGGAATTGTGCTGGAAGATACTCCCCAGGGCGTAAAATGGAAAAAACAATGAAATTTGAACAATACAGAATGTTAAAACAACATGCGCTGGCTGCCTGTGAGGCAGCCGGCGTAAAATTTCCTGACATCAGGCAACTGAATCCAATCGTGCTTGCCTATATAGGTGATGTGGTGTTTTCCATGTATGTAAGACTGCGCCTACTGCCGATTTCCGGGCAGGTACGTATTATTCATGATCTTGGCTCAAAGATGGTATCTGCGGTTTGTCAGTGTAAGGCCATGCAGGTTATTGAGCCGTCGTTAACTGATGAGGAGCAGGCAGTCTTTCGTCGTGGCAGAAATGCCAAATCAACGGTGCCCAAAAGTGCGTCAGTACATGAATATCGTATGGCTACGGCATTTGAAGCGCTTGTGGGCTGGCTTTTTTTACAGGAACAGGAAGCAAGGCTGGAAGAGATTCTTGACCAGTCTTTTACAGTTATCAGCAGAATGTTAAATGAAAAGTGAGGTGCGGAAATGGAAGTTAAATTACTGCGTCATACTCCGGAGCCGGAAAAAACAGTAGCTATGAGTGCACGTCTGTGCTACTCGCCGATTGGTGCTGCCCAGCTGGAAGAAAAAATGACTGATGAGCAGGCGGCTAAATTGGTGCGCAAGCTTGTCAGCATGGGACATTTTTCTACTCTTGAGCATGTTACCTTTACTTTTGCCATAGAAGGCGTGTCCAGGGTTCTTACCCATCAATTAGTACGTCACCGTATTGCTTCGTATTCGCAGCAGTCTCAGCGTTATGTTAAGGAGCATAATTTTGAAACAATTATGCCGCCTACCATTGCTGCGCGTCCTGAAGCAAAAGAAAAATTTAACAGGCTGATGCAGGATATTCAGGATCTTTATAATGAGTATACAGAGATGGGAATTCCTGCTGAAGATGCACGTTATGTACTGCCGAATGCTGCAGAAACAAAAATAGTTTGTACTTTTAACGTCCGTTCACTGATGAATTTCTTCAGTCTGCGCTGCTGCACACGTGCGCAGTGGGAAATTCGTCAGCTTGCTGAAAAGATGCTGGCAGAGTGCAAAAAGGTTGCTCCGGTACTGTTTGAAAACGCGGGTCCTACCTGTGTCAGTGAGGGAGTATGCCACGAGGGAGAAATGTCCTGCGGACGTTTGCAGGCTATTTTAGCTCAAAAGAATGCTGAGGCAGAAAAATAGGAGGCTGTATGTCCGAAAATATTATTGCCGGCCGCAATTCTGTTGCAGAAGCTTTACGCAGCGGCAGGCCTGTCAGTAAATTACTGGTACAGGATGGCGCAAAAGGCGGCAGTCTTGGAGAAATTTTGGCCTGTGCAAAAGAAAAAAACATAGTGCTGGAATACGTTAAGGCAGAAAAGCTGAATAAACTGGTGCCCGGCATCAGGCATCAGGGAATAGCAGCAATGGTAGCTCCCATAGCTTTTCAGACCCTGGATGATGTATTTGCCAGGGCTGCTGAAGCAGGGGAAGATCCTTTTATCATATTGCTGGACGAGCTGCAGGATCCCCAGAATGTTGGGGCACTTATCCGTACTGCTGATGCGGCCGGAGTACATGGAGTGCTGATGCCGAAAAGACGCAGCTGCCCTCTGAATGCTGTGGTTGCCAAGATTTCTGCCGGAGCTGTAGAGTATGTTCCTGTAGTGCAGATTGGTAATATTGCTCAGACAATAGAAGAGCTGCAGCAGCGAGGCTGCTGGGTCGTTGGTGCTGACATGGACGGGGAACCCTATTACGATGTCAATTTTTCCGGACCTCTGGTGCTGGTTATAGGTGCGGAGGGTAAAGGTCTTGGCCGCCTGGTGAAACAAAAATGTGATACTATCGCAAGCATTCCCATGCAGGGCGGCGTTGCGTCGCTGAATGCATCAGCAGCCGGAGCGGTACTCATGTACGAGGCTGTAAGGCAGCGCCATAGGACGGGGAGATAATAATGAAAGAATATCTCATCGTTGATGGCTATAATGTCATCAATGCATGGAAAGAGTTTGCCTCGTTGCGTGAAGAAAATCTGGAACATGCCCGCGATCTGTTAGTAGCAGCAATTGCTGAGTACACTGCTTTCAGAGGTTACCATGGTACAGTAGTGTTTGACGCACAGGAAGTGCAGGGAGAAGGCTCGGTAATAAAGCTGCATGGGGTAGAAGTGGTTTTTACCAATGAAGGTGAAACTGCAGATTCCTGGATTGAACGAAAAAGCTATGAGCTGGGCAGGGAAAAACGCAAAGTATTTGTTGTAACCAGTGATTATGCCGAACAGATTAATGTGTTGGGGGCTGGTGCCTACCGTATTTCTGCCCGTGAATTTCACGAAGATTTTCAGAATGCAAAAAAAGCTATTGCCGAAAAGCTGCATTATCCCAAGCGTGCGCTGAACCGTAATGAGCTTGGCGGCAGACTGTCGGATCATGTGCTGGAACATTTCGAGAATCTGCGGCGCAGGAAAAGTTGACGCTTATGTTATATCATAATATAATAAGTCGTAGCTGTTTGATACAGTGGGATTATTTAGCTATGTGGGCGGAGGATATGTAATTTATGAGTAATGGAATACAAAACGATCCTTATGCGTCTTTTGTAAAAATGACCGATGAGGAAATCGTTTTGGAAGCGCAGCTCCATGACAATGTACTGGCGCAGGAATATTTGCTGCATAAATACAGAAATTTTGTCAGAGCCAAAGCTCGCAGTTATTTTCTTATCGGGGCCGAAAGAGAAGATATCATCCAGGAAGGGATGATTGGACTGTATAAGGCTATTCGCGATTATAAAAGTGATAAGCAGTCTTCTTTTCGTGCTTTTGCCGAGTTATGTGTGACACGCCAGATAATTACGGCCATCAAGACTGCCACAAGGCAGAAACATATACCGTTAAATTCCTATGTTTCTCTGAACAAACCAATATATGAGGAAGATTCAGACAGGACATTGCTGGATATTATCAGCGGTGTAAAAGTTGCCAATCCGGAAGATATGATTATCAGTCGTGAAGAGTTCAGTGATATCGAAAACAAGATGAACAATATCCTCAGCGATCTGGAATGGAAGGTATTGATGAGCTATCTTGACGGTAAGTCCTATCAGGAAATTGCCGAGGAACTGGAAAGACATATCAAGTCCATCGACAATGCACTGCAGAGAGTAAAGCGCAAGCTGGAGAAATATATTATCAGCCGCGGTGATATTACTGATTTACGCACTGTCTACAGCGGTTTGCTTGCAATCGACCCGGAAGAGCGTTTTCACAATAAAAAGGCAAAAAATAATTGAATAATGATAAAAGTGTAACAGATAATAACATCATCTTGATTTTTTCAAAATGGTGTTATTTTTTTAAAGGAATTTAAGAATGTTCAGCGAATATATTGCATAACAAACTGGTTGAATCGCACCTTTTTGGTGCTAGGGAGGTTTTGCAAATGAATCAAGTAGAAGATTTGGTAAAAGTTGTAGAACAGGCAAAGGCTGACAAAGGTAACGTAGTCATTGTTACCGGTAAACCTGGCAGCGGTAAAAGTAAGGTTTTGCGTGAAGCTGCAGAAATGAAAAAATGGACTTATGTAGACTGCCGTATGCTTATCAGTGAAGAATTTCTTGCTATTCCTGCTGCTGACAGAGGTTTATATGCTCCTGACCTGATGGCTAATATTCTGGAAGGTTACAACGCAGATGTCATTATTCTTGACAGACTGCAGACTTTGTTTGTGCCTGTATTCCATATTAATGTTGACAGCCTGATGCGTAAGCTGAGCAAGAAATTTACTATTGTTACTGCATGGCCGGGTTATCAGCAGAACGGCAACCTCTGCTATGATAAATTTGATGGCACTGAAGCAATCCGCATCAGTCCTGACGGTTTTAAGATTTGGAATGTTGAAGACTGACGGAGGCTTTAATGGCTGAAAAAAAACGTCGTTTTGCAGTACTTACGGGTGGCGGTGACTGCCCGGGGTTAAATGCAGTCATCAGTGCTGTTGTTAAAACCTTTCTGCAAAACGGTTGTGAAATATATGGGGTGCCCAACGGTTTTAACGGTCTGGTAAATGGGCATCTTATTCCAATGGATTTTACCAGTGTATCGGGCATTCTGCCGCGCGGCGGTACGATTTTGGGCACTACTAACCGCGACAACCCTTTTAAATTTGCTGTTGAAGAAAATGGCGAGCTTGTTTACTATGATATGCGCGAAAGAGTAGTGGAAAATCTACAGAAGTACGATATCGAAGCATTGGTCGTTATTGGCGGCGACGGAAGCCTGAACATTGGTGCCAAACTGGCACGTGAATGCGGCGTCAAGGTTGTAGGCGTACCTAAGACTATTGATAATGATCTGCCGTGTACAGAGCGTACTTTCGGTTTTGATACTGCAATGGCTATGGCTACGGAGGCCGTGGACAGACTGCATACTACTGCTGAATCGCACCACAGGGTTATGGCGCTTGAGGTAATGGGCCGCTATGCTGGTTGGATTGCGTTGCACAGCGGTATTGCCGGCGGAGCAGATGTAATATTGATTCCGGAAATTCCTTACAATATTGATTCTGTTATCAATAAGATTAATGAACGTAAAGCTGCAGGCAAGAATTTCAGTATTATCGTCGTTGCTGAAGGAGCAAAGCCGGTGGGCGGAGAAATGACTGTAGCACGCAGGGTCGAAGGCAGTTTTGAGCCGATACGTCTTGGCGGAGTAGGTGAAAAACTTGTCAGGGAGATTGAGGAAAAGACGGGTATAGAGTCAAGATGCACCGTACTTGGCTATTTGCAGCGCGGCGGGTCACCAACTCCTTTTGACAGAGTGCTTTCTACCAGGTATGGTGTGGCTGCAGCAGAAGCATGTCTGCGCGGTGAATATAATGTCATGGTGTCATTGTTCCATGATAAAATTGTGACAGTATATATTCAAAAGGCTGCATCGACGCCTAAAGCTGTACCTGTTGACAGCGAGATTATCAGTACTGGCAGGCAGATAGGTATCTGCTTTGGTGACTGAAATTTAAGTTGAAGTTAATGTTAGATGGATACAATAAAGGATGGCATTAGCCATCCTTTATTTATTTTCATAATTAGAAATTTTATGGGCGGCTGATTGATGTTACGTTATAATGCGTGTATAATATTATTATTTGCAGCAGGTTTGAAGGAGAATAAAATGGATCAGAATCTTATAGCAGTCATCGTCGGTATTGTGGAAGGTTTGACAGAATTTCTGCCTGTTTCCTCTACAGGGCATATGATTATTGTAGGTCATTTACTTGGATTTAGCGAACGTGTAGCAGATGTTTTTGATGTTTTTGTACAATTAGGGGCAATTTTATCAGTTATTTTTATTTATAAGGAGCGTTTTTATCGCTTCTTTACCAAAGAAGGATGGCAGTTAAATAAAGGCCTGAGCATATGGCATGTGGCAGCCGGTATTGTGCCTGTAATGGCTGTAGCTTTTTTTATGTATAAGTACATTAAAGAATATCTGTTTTCACCTTTTACTGTGGCTATCGGTCTGGCACTTGGCGGGCTGCTTTTGATTTATGCTGAGAAAAAGACGGAACACAAACAGGATCAGTTAGTGAAGAATATTGACGATATTACCATTAAGCAGGCATTATATGTTGGTATTTATCAATTTTTATCCTTGTGGCCGGGATTTTCCCGCAGCGGCAGTACAATCGCAGGCGGTCTTCTGGTTGGCCTGAGCCGTGAAGCTGCGGCAAACTATACCTTTATTATTGCCGTACCCCTGATGTTTGTGGCCTGCATTTATGATCTGCTGAAAAATATTCACGGGCTTACTGCACATGAGCTGCAGATTCTTGGAATAGGCTTTGTTGTGTCCTTTATTGTTGCCTACTGGTCTGTTCTGTGGTTCCTCAAATTTTTGCATAAATACAGTCTCAGCAGTTTTGCATATTATCGCATAGTACTGGCTATTTTTACTTACTGGTTTTTTTATATGTAAATATTGACAAATCTGGCTGAGTGAGATATAATAACTTTCGTCCTAATGCTGACATAGCTCAATAGGTAGAGCAGCTGACTTGTAATCAGCAGGTTGGGGGTTCGATTCCTCTTGTCAGCTCCAGATGGAGAGGTTCCCGAGTGGTTAAAGGGAGCAGACTGTAAATCTGCCGCGTTTCGCTTCGTTGGTTCGAATCCAACCCTCTCCACCAATAATATCGCGGGGTGGAGCAGCTGGTAGCTCGTCGGGCTCATAACCCGAAGGT
>CASDXO010000006.1 GCA_949285135.1 uncultured Phascolarctobacterium sp. | reverse complement strand
CGGTACCAGTTGTTTCATTTTCATTGCTTCCATAACGATCAGCACGTCTTTTACTTCTACATGCTCACCTACTTGTTTTTCAAAACGTACGATTTTGCCAGGTACTCTGGATTTAATTTCCATAATTCATTTCTCCCTTTCAAGCATTTGCATAATTTCTTTTTTGTTTAGTAAATCTACATCTTTAATGCTTTTGCCCAGCACTGTCGAAGTATCCATAAACAGTTCGGCCAGTTTGATGCCGTATCCGTTAGGCAGCTCCAGTTCAAAGTCCATATTTATCTGTGGACTCAGCGATTTTGCTTTAGTATAGAACTGCTTCAGAACACTATAAGGCGCGGGCTTGAGCAAAATATCAATATCTGAACATTCATCCGTATATGGCAGACCGGTTACAAGTTCCATACCGGCAGAACCCAATATTCCTATTTGCAGACCATTATCATCAGCAAGCGATGTTATGGTGTCGATAATACGCATACATTCCGTTCGCCTTTGATTAGGGTGACCAGTCAAAGTATAGATAGATACAATCCTGTCAATTTCCTCTGCCGTCGCATAAGTTGCTATCCGCAGCCTATTGCCGTCCATCCTGCGGTAATGTACGAAACCAATCGCTATCCCGCAATCAGAGCCAGTATCATCCCGTCTGATAATACCCGGTACTGCAGCTGCCGCACAGAAAATTTCTTCTGCTGCTTTAAGTGCCTCTTCATTTTGTATCTGCTGTGTAACACGCTGCAACACAGATTTCCTTCCGGCTTCTGTCAGAAAGACCAGGTTATGTCGTTTTAACTGCGTTTTGTCCATACTGGATCCGCCTTGCTGTTTTGCTGATAATCCAGCTGCGCCTGCACCATATCGTCAAAGAACTTAGTCTTTGCCGGATCATCAATAATAAATGGCTTTTGACTGCTGCCGCTCAGATAGTCCGGGACAAGTTCCAAAACAGTTTGAGCAGCGCTGGTTACCAGTTCAGGACTTACTTTCACGATTCTGCCTTTAATCCTTAAAATGCTTCTTGCTACCCGCCCCAGGGTAACTGCTGAGGTAAGTTTTGTCGCTTTGACAATAACTTCGTATTCCGGATAACTTCTCTGTCGTCTATAGGTAATGATCTTGCCCTCGCTGTTGCAGATATGACCACTGTCACTGACCGGGAAACTGTCGCCCATGGGCAAACCTCCCACAACCAGTTCGTACAGCTCTTTTCCGCTGCTGTCAGCAGTGGGAATCAGCGAAATATCATCTCTTACCGGTATCCCGTCCATGGCCAACCAGCCAAATTCCTGGCATCCGTACAGATCATGTACCTCTGCCTGCAGCACACTTTCAGCAACGCTGAGCAGTTCCAAATCTAAAGGCGTGCCGGCAGTCAGCAGGATGATATTTTTCGGCAGCTCCTCAGCTACTCCCATATGCCGGGCATCTTCCAATGCTGCCCGTATAAAGGATGATTCTCCAACTACAGCTTTAGGTTTAAATTCGTGTAAGGCCGCAAGGAAAGCATCTCTGCTGGAACGTACCAGAAAGGACCATTCAAGCCCATATTTTTTAAAAGCTTCTCCAGAAAAAACATTTACCAGAGGCGGATAGGTAACAAGCACCCTGTCCCCTGCCTTCAGCCCCACCCGTTCAAGAATCCTGAACGACGCCTGAACCCTTGCCGGCATTTCTGCATAGGCTACGCCAACAATGTTCTGAAAGGCAGAAGACCCGGTTGTAAATGTCAGATAAGCAAAATTAAGAGGGGTATGAACTTCTTCAATGATATGAGCCGATGTCGGTCCGGCTATTCCCTTATCAGAAAGCGTTCTTCGGGGCATATCTTCAAATTTAGGCGCTGAGCCAAATTCTTTTACCAGGCTGCTGATTTCATCCAAGATACTGTTCATACTTACCCTCCTAATCTGTTAAGCGTTAATGTATTTATCGGCTACAGCATCAAATTCTTCGTTTACTTTTTTGATTGCAGCCATGCGGTGGGTACGTCCGCCGCGTTCATTACCAAGGATACCGCGTCCCCAAGGTCCAAGCAGTTCAGACTTGCCTTCGGCTTTAAGAGCGGCAACTTCTTTGATATGTTTGATGATGACATCACGCATATCTTCAGGTTTTTCAACGATTTCCTGTACACCGCCCAATTTGTAGAAGAAGTCAACACCTGCTGCGAAAACAGGGTTACTCTTAGACAATTCTTCCAGACGTTCGATATCCATCTTGGTAATACGGGAAATAGATGTAATAGGCATTACATGAATCATGGTGCCGTATTCCTTGGACAGTGCCAAGATATGGTCTGCCTGCAGTCCATGGCACAGGAACGCACCGGAGATTGCACGGCCGATAACCATAGCAATAATAGGATGGCCGGTTTTTCTTGCTTCAGCCAGAGCCAGCTGATAGCCGCCGGTGGATTTATTCATACCGGCAATTTCTTCCATTTTGCCAGGTCCGTTGCCCGGGGTGTCAACAATCAGGACAATAGGTCTTTTTTCTGCCAGCGGTTTGTCTTTATCGCTCTCAATAGTGCGATAAACAGCAGTAGCCATTTTATAGCCTTCTTCCAAACCGATTACGCCGCCAAATACAACCGGAAATCTTTCGTTAAATGCATAAGCATCATTGGCAATGACAGTTACAGTCATGCCGTCCATTTTGCCGGTACCAACTACGGAACCGGGACCATATTCAGGGTCAAATTCAAAAGCACCAACATGATTTTCTTCAAAGGAACCGCTGTCTAAAATCATGTCTATCGCATCACGGCCGCGGCCAATCATAGTGTTGTCTAATTCTTCCATGTTTGTTACCTCCTCTGCCCTTATGCGCGTTCTCTGCGTTTTACAACTTTCAGGAATTCAGCAGTGCTGAGTTCAGGAAGTTCTGCAGGATTTTCATTGCCAAAATGTTTCCACAGATCCATGGAATCTTTCGGCTGCATATCGCCGACCAGTTTAACCAGTCCCTGTTGTTCCTGAACCAGTTTCAAAGAACCGATACGACGCATTTTTTCAATTTCATCCATAGGAATGTCAGCTACTTCAGCCAGAACATTATGGAAATCACCAATTTTATCTTCTACCAAATAGTTGCAGTCCTGGATGATATATTTATGTTTAGCGCCGGTTGTACGATATACCAGAGCTTTATTGGAGGCATCAAATTCATCCTTGCCCATTTCCTGCTCGATTACTTCCGGGCCGGTCAGACCGATACGGCCTTCTTCATTCATAACGATGACGTCGGTAGCAGCAGCAACAAATCCCATACCGCCGAAGCAGCCAACCTTACTGCCTACTACAGAAACGATGGGCACAATACCGCGGCAGTCCTGGAAGGCATCCATTACTTCCGCATGAGCCAGCAGGCCGGCATTTGCTTCATGCAGACGCACGCCGCCAGTTTCAAAGGAGATAGCTACCAACGGACGGCGAGCAGCATAATCGTCGGGATGCTGTTCTTTAATAGCAGCAGCAGCTTTTAAAGCCAGACGGATAGTAGCAACCATTTTGCCGCCGTTCACTTCGCCGATAGCACCGCCGATAAATTTCCCTTCCATAGATACAACGAAAACGGGATGTTTCCCAATCAGGCCCACGCCGGTAACAGTACCGTCATCAAATTCTACTGCAGCACCCAATACAGGAAGATGCGGGCTGCAATAACGGTCGATAGGGCTCAGAAATTCGGTAAAAGTATCTTTATCAACTAAGCCCAGCGCACGTTCACGGGCATTAGCATCGAAAAAGCTGCTGTTAGCAAGCTCAGTCCAACTTTTCATCTTATTCAGCCTCCTTTGCTGTAGCTTCAGCCAAAGCCTGACGCAATCTCATGTACACTACGATTGGTGTAGCGTTGTCGTCATTGATTTCAATGCTGATATTGCCTACGCCGGTATCATTGACAAATTTTTCAATCATTTTTTCCCAAACTGCATCAAAACCTTTAACAGGAGTTACTACTTTTGCCTTTACATTGCCACCCAGGTCTTTTTTCTCAAACAGTACTTCCAGATCACCGGAACCAGTTACGCCGAGATGGGACCATTCCTTAGCAATAGTTTGAGTAGCTTCTGATTTGAATTCAAATTCCAATACTTGTAATGCCACTTTTCTCTCCTCCTCTTACCAGTTTCTGAATTTAGCAGGCGGATTATACAAGCCTTTAGACCAAACAACAAGGTCATGTACATTTTTAGCTGCCAACATGGAGCGGTTAGCTCTGCTCATGTCAATGCCGAGATCAGCCGGAGTCTTGATGATACCCAGCTCACGCAGACGTTTAGTTTCTTTCGGATCAGCTTTCATACCAACTTCGGTAAAACCTGCGATACCACGGATTGCTGCCGTACGTTCTTCCATGTTGCGGCATTTAGGCAGATAAGCGATACCTTCTTCAGTAATAATATGGGTCAGGTCATCGCCGTAAATCATTACCGGTTCGATAGAAAGGTTAGCATTCTTTGCCAATGCAAAAGCATCAAGTTCTTCTACGAAGCCAGGAGCCAGTTTTTCACGGAAGGTTTCTGCCAGCTGTACAACCAGACGTTTACCACGGCGTACAGGCCCCCACAGTTCGGAATTCAGAGCATATTCTTCGCCGCATTTCAGCCATGCGCCGGAGGAATGACGACGACCTTTAGGATCGCAGCCCATATTAGGCGCACCGCCGAAGCCTGCTACGCGGTTAGCGGTTGCAGTGGAGCTGTTGCCATACGGGTCGATTTGTAAGGTACCACCGATGAACATATCGATTGCATAGTGACCGGCAGTCTGAGAGAAAGCACGGTTAGAACGCATGGATCCATCCGGACCAACAAAGAAGATATCGCTGCGGGCTGCAACATAATCTTCCATACCAAGTTCGCCGCCAAAGCAGTGAACAGATTCTACCCAGCCGGTTTCAATAGCCGGAATAAGGGTCGGATGCGGATTCAAAATAAAGTTTCTGCAGATTTTGCCTTTCAGACCAAGTTCTTCACCATAAGTAGGCAGCAACAGTTCAATTGCTGCAGTATCAAAGCCGATGCCGTGGTTCAGAGAGGTAACTTCATATTCACCGTAGATGCCCTTAATAGCCATCATGCCTTTCAAAACCTGAGCATCGGTAATGAGTGCCGGATCACGGGTAAACAGCGGCTCGATATAAAACGGTTTCGGAGATTGTACTACATAGTCAACCCAGTCGCCTGGAATATCAACACGCGGCAACTCATCAACAATCTCATTAACCTGAGCAATAACGATACCCTGACGGAATTTGGTTGCTTCGACAATAGCCGGAGTATCTTCAGTACTGAAACCGGTAAACAGATTACCTTTTCTGTCTGCCATAGTAGCTGCTACTAAAGCTACACGCGGAGTCAGATCAACAAAGTAACGACCATAAAGTTCCAGATAAGTATGAATTGCACCAAGTTCCAGCTTACCTTCCTTAAGGAATTGAGCTATACGTCCAGCCTGAGGACCAGAGAAAGACATATCCAGTTTTTTAGCAATACCTTTTTCAAATACATCCAGATGTTCCGGCAAGGTAAGTACAGACTGTACCATATGCAGATCATGAACTTTGACAGGATCAACCTGACACAAGCATTTAGCCAAAAAGTCTGCCTGTTTTTGGTTGTTGCCTTCAATATTGACTTTGTCAAAGGGTTTGATTACCGCTTCAAGCAAAGCCACGGTATCTTTGGCATCAACTATTTTTCCTTCCTTGACGTAGGGAGCAGCATTTTTTGCACGTTCCATTGCGTCTTTTTTCAGAGTGTCCCACTCACGAGTGATTCCTTTGTACTCCATTACGGTCTCTCCTTTCTGAATAAGAAAAGCTTCATATATTAAGGCCAAATAAAAAAAGAGAGTATATGCAGGTATTGCCTGCTCATACTCTCTCATTCCCATTATTCTTTTTTATTCAGCACTATATATGCATCACACCCAGCCCTGCACGATCATGATTAGTCATATAATGCAGTGCCGATTTGCCGAATAATGCAACTGCTATCCAGGTGTCATCACGTGCCACAGCTATCTTCATCGCCAGATTGGCACTTGTACTTACGCTTACCAGGATACCCTTCTTTGCTTCTTCTGTCGCATGTATCAATGCATGGATATCATTAGTTGTTTTTTGAATAATACCGGAATTCAAACTTGCACCAATTACAGCACGATTGATTTTTTCGTTAAAATCGTCAAAAGAGGTTCTTCCTCCAACTTCTGTAACCACAGCCTTAAAACCATTTTTTGCTACTATCTGCTTAACTTTCTCTTCATCATAAATTGTCTGGGTCAAAGCCAATAACATAGCAGCTATTCCAGAACTGTTAACACTGTTCTCCAATAAAGTCCGTGTACAATCAGTCATTACGATCACTCCTTCTCTCAACGAATGCTTATTTCTCCAAAATCAAAACTCCTCTGTATACCATCTTCATTACATACCAAGAGAGAACCCTGTACTCCCATATCCACTGCTGTACCTGAGAAGATTATCCTGTCATTATCTTTTACCAGAACCTTCTGTCCCAACGTACAGCTGTAATGCTTCCATTGAGTAAACAGGCTCTCCGGCCCATGTTCAAGCCATATTTCATATAACGAAGACATTTCCTGTAATATTCTCTGCAACACCTCGTTACAGCTAAAACTTTTTCCTGTAGCAAGGAGTAAGGAAGTTGCAATATGCTGAATCTCTGTTGGAAAATCGCTGCGCTGCAGATTGACATTAACCCCGATACCAAGTATCGCATAATCAATCAATCCGTTTTCATCAAGTTTCATTTCCGACAAAATGCCGCAAATTTTCTTACCCTGCAGCAACAGGTCGTTGGGCCATTTTATTTTCACATCTTCTGTCTCATACAGAAAGCTTAAAGCCTTAGCAACAGCAACACCAGCCAGCAAAGTCAGCTGGGCAACATTTTCAGGGTTTATACGAGGACGAAGAATAACGGAAAACCATAAACCCCCGTTAGGAGAATTCCATACTCTGCCCATTCTGCCGCTGGCACCACACTGCTTACCTGCCACTATGACAGAGCCTTCGGCAGCACCATGTAGCGCAGCATCGACAGCAGTAATATTAGTGGATTCTAAAACATCATAATAATGCAGCTGTAATTTCATGACAGATACCCGTTTAAAACCGTCTAAATTATTTAACCATACCTATAGTTGCAATAAATACGCCGCAAGCAATCGCAGACACAATTACACCACCGATATTAGCACCCATAGCTACAGGCATTACTACTGCAAACGGATCTTCATCTTCAGCAGCGTGCTGAGCAATTTTAGCAGTGGTAGGTACGCATGATACGCCAGCAATACCAACTACAGGATTAAAGTTTCCTTTTTTGAACCAATATACAACCCAACCGCCTAACAGACCTACAACGCCAGATACTGCCAACGCCAATACGCCCAGTACAATCAGCGGTGCTACTTTGGGGTTCAACAGGGTAGATGCTTCACACAGGGTGCCAAGCAGCAGGCCAAGCATCAGGGTACCGGTATATAAAACAGTGTTTTCGATAAGATCCTGATAAGGAACGATTTCTGCTTCCTTAATAGCCATGCCAAGGAAGAAGGACATGATAAGCGGCGCAGCCATCGGCAGCAGAATGCATAACAGAGCGCAGCAAACAAGAATAAAGATAAACTTCTTAGTTTTAGGAACTTCCGGCGCATCAAACCAGATATCGTTGCCTCTGTATTTTTTCGGCACCAGCATTTTTACAAGTGCCGGATAGCCTGCATAAGTAAGACTAAGATACAGATAAGCTATTACAGAAATCGGCACAAACAGATGCGGAGCAAGCATCAAAGAAGTAAACAGAACCATAGGACCGTCGGCGCCGCCGATAGAAGCAACTGCTGCAGCTTCATGTGGAGTCAGTCCAAGATGTACCCCCAAAACCAAGGTAACAAAAGTACCTGCTTCTGCAAAGATTGCAATAATGATAGAAGTCCAGGGATTAGCCAGGATAAAACTGATTTCACACATGGCACCTACGCCCATGAATACCAGGCAGGCAACCAGACTGTTGCTGAAAGTAAGGTTGTAGATGGGCTGCAGAAAGTTAATCTGCATAATATCTACCAGCGCACCAGGCTCTGAAATCAGCGGATCCAGAAACAGTGTTCCAAGCTTACCATCATCCAAGAACAACACGCCGCAGTTAATACAAATCATACCGATCCCCATCGGCACCATAATCAATGGCTCTAAAGTACGTTTAAAGCCAAGATATGCAAGGAAAAAGCCGAAAATAATCAATGCGATTCTGGCACCGGCAATAACAGGATCCTGTACAAACAGGCTGGCTATGCCAGGAAACAAAGTTGCAACAATATTTGTATCCATTACTGATCCATCCCTTCTCCATTAGAATTTCCGCCCATAATTTTATTGAGCAGTACTACAGCGCCAATCATGAATAAAGCAATGGCGGCAGTAAATAAATAAGCAAATCCAGCGTATGCCTCAACGCTCATAATTGATTCTCCTTTCAAAATATTATTCACCAGTAAAAATATTTGTAATTTCCGGACATTCCAAATAAAAAAGACGGAAATATAGAATCATATTCTATCTCTCCGTCTCCTATATTTTACTGGCAATAACCTTTGTTTAGCCGCTCTTACTTTTTATTTATATACTGCATTCCATACAAATTATGTATATAAACAAAAAGAGACCAAGCGATTTCTCACTCAGTCTCCACTGTTCAGTTGTAAGAGCTTACTGCATTTTAAACTCTCAATCTCTCTTGGCTTTATTCTAATATAAATACACATTATTGTCAATATTTATTGACATACTTTTCACTAAATATGCATAGTGCCAACACAGGCTCGCCGATGATTTGTTAAATAATATAACGCTGAATAACCAACAAATGCTACTGACAACCATGTTTTGTGTCTGACTACTGCAATTTTAAAAGCAATATTGACCATAATAGACGTACTGGCTAAAAAACCTCTTGAAGCTTCCTCTGCAGCATGGATTACTGCATGTATCTCATTGACTTCTTTATCAATTACTTTTTTATTTAAACACGCACCGATAATATGTCCTATAATTTTTCTACCAAAATCTGTTTCATTCCCGCCAAACTCTGTAACAACACACTTATACCCTTTTCTGTCGCACATCGTTTTTAACGCATTCTCTGTTAAAATTGTATTAGACATAGCCAAACATAAGGCTGCTGATTGTGTATCTACAAGCATATCTTCTACAATATGTTCATATATTCTATTGTCCATCATATAAACCTCTGCCTCACTTTAACCATATCCAAAGCTTACACTAAATCCATTGGAATCAAACAAGTTAGTATACAAAAAGAAGATATACATCTATATGCATATCTCCTTGTGCTTTTTCAAGATGCTATTACATTAAAATTAATAAGTCAATATTTCCGATCCGTCTTCGGTAATCAAAATTGTATGCTCCCACTGGGCCGACAGACTCCCGTCCTGAGTATAAACAGTCCAGTCGTTGGCAGCATCTACAAAAACATCCTTACGTCCGGCATTAATCATGGGCTCGATGGTAAAAATCATACCCGGAACCAGAAGCATCCCAGTTTTTCTTTTACCAACATGGCAAACAAACGGTTCCTCGTGAAATTCGACGCCTACGCCATGTCCGCCAAACTCAGTAACCACGGAATACCCATGCTTTTTTGCAAAAGCAGAAACCGCTGCACCGATATCACCTAAAAATCCCCAGGGCTGAGCTGCTTCTATACCGCGTTTCAGACATTCTTTCGTAATTTCCACCAGGTCTTTAGCCTTTTTATCTACTTTGCCAATAGTAAACATACGGGAAGCATCAGCATAATAACCTTCATAAATGGTAGATACATCCACATTGACAATATCGCCGCTGCGCAGCACATCATGAGGGCTGGGGATGCCGTGACATACCTGGTCATTAACAGATGTGCAGACGCTTTTGGGAAAACCGCAGAAGCCAAGCGGAGCAGGTGTTGCTCCCCGGCTGATTGTGTAATCATAAACAATCCTGTCTATTTCTTCCGTAGTCATCCCGGTCTTTATCTTTTCAGCCACAAGATCCAGCACTGCCGTATTAATTTCACAGGCTTTGCGTATACCGGCAATCTGCTCCGGCGTCTTAATCATATCTCTGTCGGGCACCTCACAGCCACGAGATTTAAATTCAGCTATTTTATCATCAATTTTTTTATGGCATTCGGCATAGGCTTTACCGCTGCCGCACCAGCATAATTCCTGTTCCATAATAAATCTCCTTCTCTGATATAATCCTAATTTTATATTATATCATACAGTTTACAATCTGCATAAAAATTATTGTTAGGCTTTCTGCCTTATGGTAAAATTACTGTGTATAAAAATTATCATACCAAGAGGAGAATATTCATGGAAGCATATTTATTGCAGTTTATTGATCTTATTTTGCATCTTGACAGGCATCTTCCCGAAATTATGGAAGCCTATGGGCACTTTATCTACCTTATCCTGTTTATGGTAGTGTTCTGTGAAACCGGGCTTGTCGTCACTCCTTTTCTTCCCGGTGATTCTCTGCTTTTTGCCTGCGGCGCACTGGCAGCAACGGCACCGGAAGGTATGGATGTTGCAATTATAGCTGCCATCTTTCTTGTATCTTCCATTCTGGGTGATGCCTGCAATTACTTTATCGGTGAAAAATTTGGTCTGGCAATTATCAAGTCGGAACGCGGACTCATTAAACCGGAACACGTGGAGAAAGCAGCTAATTTCTATGCCCGTCACGGTCACAAGGCCATTTTTCTGGCCCGCTTCGTTCCTATTGTCCGCACCTTTGCCCCCTTTGTGGCAGGTATAGGTAAAATGCACTATATGACTTTTGCTCACTATAATGTTATCGGCGCTGTCGTATGGGTAACCCTGTTTGTAGGTGCAGGCTACTTTTTCGGCAATATTCCGGTAGTTAAGCACAATTTCCCTCTGGTTACCCTGGGTATCGTGATCTTTTCTGTCCTGCCGTTGCTTTATGAAGTATTCGGCAAAAAATTACTTGGTAAAAAATAAGGGAGTGTTATTTTATGTACTGTTTTAACAGCGATTATACAGAAGGCTGCCATCCTGCAATTTTAGAAAAACTGGCAGCTACCAATATGGAGCAGACTACGGGCTACGGCCTTGACCCCTACTGCGATGAAGCCAGAGAACTGATCAAAGAAGCCTGCTGCTGCCCCAATGCCGATGTACATTTTCTTGTTGGCGGCACGCAGACTAATCTCACCGTTATTTGCGCTGCTCTGCGCCCCCATCAGGCAGTATACGGCAGCATACCCAGCCATATCAATACTCACGAGGCGGGAGCAATAGAGCACGTAGGCCACAGAGTCCTGCCGCTGCCCTCTGCAGATGCCAAACTTACAGCTGAACAGATAGCCGCAGCCTGGAAAAAATATGATACCGACCCCAGCCGTGAGCACTGGGCACAGCCCAAGATGGTCTACATCTCCCAGCCGACTGAAATCGGCAGCATGTATTCGAAAAAAGAACTGACCGAATTATATACTGTCTGCCGTGAGGCTGGTCTCTACCTGTTTATCGACGGCGCTCGTCTTGGTTATGCACTGGGTGCTCCGGACAATGACCTTACTATGGCCGATATTGCAGCTAACTGTGATGTATTCAGCATCGGCGGCACCAAATGCGGGCTGTTGTTCGGCGAAGCAGTCGTTATCTGCAACGATGAACTGAAACCTGATTTTCGCACTATAGCCAAGCAAAACGGAGCTATTCTGGCCAAAGGACGGCTCTTAGGCGTCCAGTTCAGCGAAGCTTTCCGCAACGGCCTGTATACCAGCATCTGCCGGAAAGGTACCCTGCAGGCATTAAAAATTAAGGAAGTCCTGACAGCACGCGGCTTTAAATTTGTAACCGATTCACCTACCAACCAGCAATTTGTTATTCTTTCGCCGCAGCAATATGAAAAACTCAGCCGGAATTTTGTACTCAGTCTTATTGAATATCTGCCTGACGGCAATTATTCTGTACGCATCTGTACCAGCTGGGCAACTTTAGATGAAGAAGTAGATAAACTGATTGAAGCCATAAAAACCCTGTAAATGACAAAAACCGCTGCTTAAGCAGCGGTTTTTATTTTTTGTGCCATATTTTCAGCTTATTTTTTTACGGGCATATTACTTACTACAGGTTTATCCGCAGCAGTATTTTCTTTGGCAGCATCGCCGTTTACTTCGGCAGAAGCCTGTGCCAGCTTAGCTTCTTCAACAGTTACAGTATGCGGAAACTCCATCGGCACGCCGATAGCAGTTTCCAGAGAAGTTCTGGATGTATTGTAATCATACAAGGACTGCACATAGTTATTCTGTGCATCGGTCAGGGCTACCTGCGCATCCAGCACATCAGTATTGGTGCCTACGCCTGCCATGTAGCGTACCTGAGCGATATGATAATCTTCTTCTGCCTTGGCAACAGCTACTTCCGTAGTCTTAATGCGTTTTTCAGCTTCGCGCATACTGAAATATGTGCTGCGTACATCCAGCATAATGCTGTCCACAGTATCACGATAGGATTCCTCAGCCTTTGCTAAATCAGCTTCTGCGCCATGAATTTTAGAAAGTGTTACCCCTGTATCAAAAATATTCATGCTGACGCCTACGCCTACACTCCAGTTACCGTTTTCATCACCGGGCCAGTTACTGTCATTCCAGTTCTGGCTGGCACTGGCAGAAACCTGCGGCATATAACCGCTGCGTGCCACCTTCAAAGCACCTTTGGCAGCTTCCACATTCTGACGAGCCTGTTCCAGCTCAGGGCGATGTCCGGAGGCATAAGTCAGGCAGTACTGCATATCGTTATCATACGGAGTATACTGCATGCTGTCCTGCAGTTTAAGCGTAGTATCCATCGGCAAGCCGACAATCTTATTCAAGGTTGCCTCAGCAATATGATAGGCATTTTCTGCCTGAATCAATGTCTGCTGGGCATCGGCCAGTTCAACTTCACTGCGCAGTACGTCTACTTTGGCAACTACGCCTACTTCGTACTGTGCCTTAACGTTTTTCAGATGCTCTTCCAGACGGTCAACAGATTCACGGCTCAGATTCTGCACATTGTCTGCCTGCAGCATGCCATAGTAGCTGTTGGTAACAGTTTCACGCATATCGTTGTAAGCCTTCTGCTCTCCTACCAGATAGTATTTGTAATTAGCCTTGGCCTGGTCAATGGTACCGGATAATTTACCGCCGGTATAGATGGGAATGCTGGCAGAAATAGTGTTGGAATGATTATTGCCAATACCTTTGTTATAATATAATACTTGTCCACCAGCTCCATATACTGGAACTATGTTATCATCATGTCCTGCACGAGTCGTAGTATGCTGTCCGGTAACGGTAATACCTCTGCTCTGACGGGCAGCGTTCAGATTAGCTCTGGCAGAATCCTTTTCATAACCGGAAATCTTAATCGCAGGATTGGTGTTAAAAGCTTTTTCCATGGCCTGCTGCAAATTCAGCTCCACAACCTGCGGTGCAGCGTCTTCCGCAAAGGCAGACTGACTGAACAGCAGCGCCATTGCCGCCGACAGCGCCAGAAAACGTTTGCTCAATTTATATCTATTCATATGATTAACCTCCATTCGCGCTGACTAATCAGTCAGTATACAAAAATTATATTTTCTTTCCTGTGAAAAGTCAATTAATTTTTAAAAATAACTGCGTACACCCATATAGGTATCACGCTTACTGCCTTTAACATCCATACTTTCGCCATAGATAGAGAAATTATCGTTCAAACGCAGCTCACCGCCTACACGCACCTTGCTGTCATCAAAATCGTATAACTGAGAGTAGAGGCGAAAATCTTTGCCAAAATCATAACTGAAGCCTATCCCGAATTCTCCCTGCATGGCACCCATACTGAAAGCTGCATTGCCAACATATTTACCTGCTATAAAATCGAACTTGTTGGCATCACCAATATCATAACCGCCCATGTACACAAAACTGTCTTCGGCAGGCTGCAGCCTTACGCCCAAACTGCTGCGCCAATCGCCGCCTTTGGCACTGCCGCCTACGTCAGCCTGAATCTTGGCTTCCGAAACTGTACCTAAAATTTTATTGGCTCTGGCACTGGCCTCACGGGCGTTAACTACGGTTTCCTTCAGTGATTGTTCCACTTCCGGGTCAGTTGCCACATTTTCCAGCATTCCAACGATATTTTCTACCTTAGCGCTGGTATCAGCCAGATGCTGGGCCATTTTAGCCACATTCTGGCCGGTAGCACCGTTATTGTCAATATTAGCCATAATGCTTTCCATATGCATTGCCACACCATTCATGCGTGCACTCATTTCGTTCATCTGCCCAATCATGGTGTTGATGTCCTGCTGATTAGCCACTGCCACCTCTGCCATTACCTTGGTAAAGGTATTCATATTGTCGCTGATATCACGCATATTTTTAAAGCCATCACGCATGGACTGCTGTACTTCTTTATCACCAAACACATTATTGAGTGCTTCAGCTATATTTTCCACCTTGGTCATTAAGTCACCGGAAGAAGCAAAGAATTCTTCCATGCCGCCGCCCGGTATGCCTTTCACTTCGCTGCCTTCCACGATATATCCCTGCCCCGGTTTCAAGGGCGGCAGCACATTGACAAATTTTTCACCCAGGATGCCATCAGAGCCGATAGTAAAGACTGCCCCCTGCGGTATCTTGATATTATCGTCTATTTCTGCCGTAACTGTAACACTGTTCGGCTCCACATCAATCTTTTTTACCGTACCTACCTGTACACCGGCATAGCGTACAATATGACCCGGCATAAGTCCGCTGACCTGAGGATAATCTATCTGCAGCTCATAGCCGCCGCGTCCAAAGGTAAAGGCGCCCATAAAAGTGATGATACCGGCAAGTACCACAGCGCCGCCTAATGTAAAGGCGCCTACTTTCACTTCACTGCTGCCCATTGTTTCTCCTCCTTCTTCAGCTCCTGCCCGTTAATAAATGCCTGCACGACAGGATTACTGCTGTTTTTTATCTCTTCAACCGTACCAGTTGCCACAATCTTGCCTTCATGCAGCATGGCGATACGATCCGCCGTATAAAATACTGACTCCATATCATGTGTTACTAAAAGTGAAGTAACGCCCAGCTGCTGCTGGGTTTTGCGTATCAGACGGCTGATCGTCATGGTCATTACCGGATCAAGGCCGGAAGTAGGTTCATCATAAAATACTATCTTCGGCTGCATGGCTAATGCCCGCGCCAAACCTACGCGCTTTTTCATACCACCGGAAAGCTCTGATGGCAACATATTTTCCGTGCCCGGCAGGCCTACCAGCTCCAGTAGTTCACTTACCTTGCTTCTGATGGCATCTTCCTGCATATTAGTATGTCTTCTGAGCCCAAAAGCCACATTTTCTCCCACCGACAGGAAATCAAACAGCGCCGAATATTGAAATACCACTCCCATATGTATGCGCAGCCTGTCCCATTCGTCTTCCGTATAACCGTTTGTTTCGTGCCCGCCTATCAGCACGCTGCCGGACGTTGGCGGCAGCAGACCTGTAAGCACTTTCATAACAGTACTTTTGCCAGTACCGGAAGGCCCAATTACAGCCAGGGTCTCGCCTTCATAAATATCGAAGTCGATTTCATTGAGGACAACCTTATCCCCGAAAGCAATCTTCAGTTTACGTACTTTGATTAACGGCTCAGCCATCGCATTAGCTCCTTATACATACAGGATAACTGACAAAAAATAATTGGTAATAAAAATCAGAATAATGGACAAAACTACCGATTCCGTAGTGGCAAGTCCGACGCCTTCAGCACCGTTAGGTGCATTAAGTCCTTTATGACAGCCTACGATGGCAATAATGGCACCAAAGAAAGAGCCTTTAATCATACCGCCCACCATATCATAGGTTTCTGCCAGTGTCCTGATGGAATTTTCGTAGGTAAAAGTACTGATGCCGGCATAATAATGAGCTACCAGCCAGCCGCCGATATTGCCTATCATATTGGCAAAGATTATCAGTACAGGCATCATCAGTACAATAGCAATAAAGCGCGGCACCACCAAATAGCTTACCGGATTGGCTGCCATTACCTTGAGTGCATCAATTTGCTCCGTAACTTTCATGGTACCGATTTCTGCAGCAATAGCAGCACCGATACGACCTGCCACCACAACTCCCGTCAGCACCGGCACCAGTTCACGGGCCATGGCAATAGCCACGATGCCTCCGACTGATGAAGCAGCGCCAAATCGTACAAACTCTTTGGCAGTCTGTACGGAAAAAACCATACCGGTACACAATATGGTCATCAGCACAATAGGCAGAGAATCAGCCCCCAGCAGCGCCATCTGCCGCAAGGTTTCCTTAACATCAGCTTCTTTCAGCTTTCTGACAGTAGCCAGAAACAACAGCGTCATCCTGCCCGTATAATCGCAGTAAAACAATATTCTCTTACCCAGGGAAGCGCAGATATCTTTCAGCATTTTGGATTCCTCTCCGGTATTTTATGCTTTTAGTATACTACAAAATTATGTCTTTTATTTGACTAATTTATTTTCTTACGTCAATAACGAATTCACTTTCGCCGTCAATAATAAAATCAAAGGCTGTTTTCTGTTTATAAGGACTGCCTTTCAGCATACCGGCAAAACCGGCATCATCGGCAATATTTTTTTCTGACGGCTGGTTAAGATTCGGTGCTGCCGAAACATCGACAATCAGCTCGTTATTTTTATCCGCTTCATTGAAATTCTTAATAAAATCCGCCAGTTTATACCTTACTTCTTTTTTAGGTGCCGGCAGGCCTTCTTCCTTCTGCTTGCGCAGCAGGTTCTGAATCCATGCCAGAGAACTGCCGCCGCGCACACTTAAAGCCAATTTGCCGCCCGGATGATTTTTGGGAACAACAAACGGAATGGTTTCGGTAAATTCTGCACCGCGGTAAGGTTTAAGTACCACATCGATTAAAAGTTTCTCTCCCGGTTTTACCTCGCGCTTTTGCGGTGTAACCCTGAGAATTTCGGCTACCTGTACATCTTCGCTGACTTCCGCTGTAACACTTATACCATAAATATCAACCTGTTCAAATTTATTCTGCGTCAGGATATTGGCAGCTTCCACCAGTTCACCATTGATGGATTTAAGCAGATTGTCAGCTGCATAATACATGTTATCTCTGTCTATCAGCACCTGTTGTTTATTGCTGTCCACTCCGGTAATTTCAAAATGTAATTTGGCAGTACCGCCGCCATTACGGTCTACTGTCTTGCTGACCGTATTAAAAACAGCTGCATCTAAAATGACAGGCACCAGCTTTTCATCTTCTATTATATTAATGCGACTGCTGCTATTGATGCCGCGCCCGGTATCACTTACTGCAATAAATACCGGTATGGACTGCGGAGCATTTCCAAGGATGCCGGCTATACCGCTGGCTCTATCCTGATTGATAGTACCGATTACCTTGCCGATATTGCCTACTTTATAGCTGCTTTGCACATTGGGTATACACCCCAGCACCCAGACCTTGTTCATAAAAAAGCTGCTGTCGCCGCGCTGCATAAAGGGATGCCCAAAAGCAAGGATATGCCCTTCATCATCAGTCCAGGTAACAGTACCCAGTGCTCCCAAAGACATATCACCCTCCATCAGGGAAACCCCCACAGCACTGCCCGGCTGCAGTACATCACTGCCCGGAGCATCGCCGCTGCTGCCGCCATTTACAGCCTCCAGACCTACACTTTGCAGCTGCTCCTGAAGATATTCCATCCCTGACGGTGTGAAGCCGCCTGCCAGCAGCGAAGTGCCCTGCGGCACAAAAGCGCCGTCATGTGCCAGCGGCATATCCAGCAGTTTCAACATACTGCCGATTGGTGTCAAAAAGCAATAATGCGGATCGTTAAACGCCTTGCCAAAAGCTACTGCGCCTACCAGTCTTCCATCTATATAAACGGGGCTGCCGCTCATGCCCTGTGCTACGCCGCCCGTCCTGTCAATCAAATCACCGTATAAACGCACAAATATGCTGTACCCGGTGGCTTCACTGCCATTAACGCCTAATATTTCCACATTAAAATCTTCAATTTTATCGCCGCTGATAACGGTCTTACCAATACCCTGCATACCTGGCTGCAGATCCTTAACCGGCATTAACGGCACATTGGCCGCTGCCGCCCAACTGCAGCAGCAAAGCAAAAATACCGTCACTAAGGTTTTCAGCTTCATATTAACTCCTATATACCACAAAACCGGCGCAGTAGGAACCCACGCCGATTTAAAATTTCTCATTCTTCAAGAATAACCACAGTCTGCTGCGGCACGACCGTATCTCCTGGCTGTACCAGGACACGGTGCACCGTACCGTCCCTGTCTGCCCGTGCTGCAGCAATGCTGCTGCCTGTTACAGAACGTACTCTGACCAATACGGCTCCTGTTCGCACCTTCATGCCTGCCTGCACCAGCTCTTCAGCGCACACTGTACCTTTAAGCACCGATTTTTGTTCTGCAGACTTTGTACTGCCATACAGATAGACACATCCGGCCGCAAACACTGCGACTGCCGCCGCAAATGCCGCCAGATATTTTTTCTTCAATATAGGCACCTCCCGCAGCAGACACTGAAAGTTTTCGTATAAAATAATTATACAACCTCACATAACCTTTGACAAGCAATCTCAGTTACGCGGAAAGAGTCCTGCTCCAATGCTTACAGCGCGTTCTCTGCCGTCAGAAGGACGGTTGACAATATTTTTCCCCACTACCATAACACTGGAGCCGCCGCCGTCAAAATTAACGGCATCCCGTGCTCCCAGACGCAGTAAATACTGGGCCAATTCAGCCAGGGTAAGACCCGAAGAATTGCCATTGCGCCCATCTACCACCAATACCAGCAGCGTACCGTCCTTTTTCAGTCCGACTGCGGTTCTGGGCGCACGCCCTCTGGCAATATCAGGAGCAATATTTTCTTCCTTGCTGCGTACTTCCACCCGGCCGTTTTCCAAAAGCAGCGGCCCGCCGCCAATAACTACTGTCGCTTTATCTGCTTCTTCACTTCCCAGGGTTTCCGCTATGCTTACTTTATCTCCCACGCGCACATTGGCCAGCGCCGCAGCATTAGTGCCATGACCGGAAATGACCTGTGTGCCCGGTTCAATACTCATATTACCAGCTGTTGAAACAGCTACAACACGTCCATTGCGAATTTTTATCTCTCTGCCGTACTGGTTGGTACGGGTAGACGGAGCATAATATTCATTAAACAGTACAAGGTCTTCAGCAATGCGCGCACGGTTAATGCCTTTCAGTGTAAGCTGCCTGCCGTCAGATAGCTTCACTGTACCGGTATAGGCTATATCCTTGATAATTGCCTGTTTTTTACCATCGCTGATATAACCGCTATGCGGTGCGGCATCCATAGCGTAAATCTCTCCTCTGTCCTTAACCACACCGATTACCCAGCCATCACTGTCAAAATACGAAGCATTAACAGCTGCCAGCAGACCTCTTGCCGCCGCTGTTTTCGACACATAACCGCGGCCATTATAGCTGCCTGCTGCAGAAAAAGGACGCAGCTCGTAATCAGCCTTTTTATCCACACTGAGAAGGTAAGCCTGTATCTGCTTGCCGTTCAGCTCGTCCTGCAAATAGGTATAAGTAACACCTTTGGCAAGCTGTCTGCTCTGGCTGATAATATTGATACGGAAAATATCAATAACCAGCCTGTCCGGTGATGTCAGCTGATATATTTTATACTGACAGTCCTTCGCTAATGTTATCTGCAACCTGCTGCCGTTTTTTCCCTCCGGCTCCAGTCTGACCTTTTTAATAAACGGATCTTTTACTGCCGGCTGCTGTTTTTTAGCCGTACTTTCCGGCAATTCTATGATTAATTCCTTACCGTCTTTTTCTGCCTTATATTTTATTGCTTCCTTACTGTCCAGTACCAGACGGACTCTGGCCGGACTGATGCTGCTTCTGATACTTTCTATCGGCGCAGCTGATGCCACTGCCGGAATGATGTAACAGGCAGCAGCCAAAAACACACCGCAAAGCTTATGTAAATTCATAGACGCCTCCTGAAAAATAAAATACACAGCATAAAGCTGTGTATTTACGCACAAATATCAATTAACCTAAATTAGAAGAAGTATAGATAGCTCCCGGATGCAGCTTATCCAGACTTTCCAGCGCTTTACCGGTGCCAAGTGCAACACAGTCCAGAGCATTATCAGCCACATGGGTGCAGATGCCGGTTTCCTTCTCCATAATCTCAGCCAGTCCATCTAAAAGTGCTCCGCCGCCGGTCAGATAGATGCCGTTATCCACAATATCTGCTGCCAGCTCCGGCGGGCATTTTTCCAATACGCCGCGCACCGTAGCCACCAGTGAAGCCACAGAATCTTCAAGTGCCAGACGACAGTCTTCAGAGGTGACACTGAAAGTTGTAGGCAGGCCGGTAACCATATCGCGTCCGCGTACAGTAATGGAGCTGCTGCGACCGTTTTGAGAAACAGTAGCAATATTAATTTTGATATCTTCTGCCGTGCGTTCACCAATCAGTACATTATGTACTTTCTTGACATAACGGACGATAGCTTCGTCAAAATGGTCACCGCCGATACGTATGGAAGAAGAAACAACAATCCCTCCCAGGCTGAGTACGGCAATATCGGTAGTACCGCCGCCAATATCGACAACCATATTTCCGCGCGGCACAGAAATATCAATTCCTGCACCAAGCGCTGCTGCCAGCGGTTCTTCAATCAGATAGGTCTTAGCTGCACCCCCCTGGGTGGTTGCTTCCATAACAGCACGTTTTTCCACCGAGGTAATGCCAATAGGAACGCAGGTCATAACACGCGGCTTAAAGAAAAGGCATTTACCGGCAACTTTTTCAATAACATAGGCCAGCAATTTCTGGGTAATAGTATAGTTGGCAATAACACCTTCCTTTAAAGGACGGATAGCCACGATATTGCCAGGCGCGCGTCCCAGCATCTCACGTGCTTCATCACCCACGGCCAGCACCTTATTGCGCACCTTATCAATAGCAACAACGGAAGGCTCCTTTAAAACAACGCCCTTGCCTTTAACATATACCAGTATATTTGCAGTACCTAAATCAATACCAATATCAGTACTTTTAAACATTTCCTATCTCCTGTCTTCCAACTAAATCTCAACGCGTTCTATATCTGCGCCCAAAGCTTTCAGCTTAGTCACGATATTTTCATAACCGCGGTCAATATGATGCAGATCGCCAATCATGGTTACACCTTCGGCGACAAGCCCGGCCAGAATCATGGCTGCACCTGCACGCAAATCCGTTGCACGCACATCACAGCCGGTCAGCTTGGCCGGCCCTTCAATTACAGCACTGCGTCCTTCTGTCGTAATATGTGCGCCCATGCGGTTGAGTTCAACTACATGCATAAATCTGTTTTCAAAAACAGTTTCCGTAACCTTGCTCCTGCCCTCAGCAATCACCATCATCGCCATCAGCTGTGCCTGCATATCAGTAGGAAAACCAGGGTACGGCAACGTCTTGATATCAATGCCTTTAAGCGTACCGTTACCAATAACCCGTACCTTGTCAATGTCCTCCATAACCGTAGCGCCTGCTTCACGCAGCTTGGCAATCAGCGGTTTTTGGTGCTCGGGCAGAACATTTTCAATCAGTACGTCGCCACCAGTCATGGCAGCAGCAATCATATAGGTTCCTGCTTCAATACGGTCAGGGATAATTGTGTAATCTGCGCCATGCAGCGACTCTACACCCTCAATGCGAATTACATTGGTACCGGCTCCACGTACTTTGGCACCCATTTTATTCAAATAATTGGCCAAATCGACGATTTCCGGTTCCTCAGCCGCATTTTCCAAAATGGTAGTCCCTTTGGCAAGAGCGGCTGCCATCATAATATTTTCCGTTGCACCGACACTGGGAAAATCAAAGTAAATAGTAGTACCAGTCAGTCCGTTGGGAGCGCTTGCCTCAATATAACCGTGTCCCTGTTCTATCTTCACTCCCAATGCCTCAAAGCCTTTAAGATGAATGTCAATAGGACGGGCACCAATAGCGCAGCCACCAGGCATGGAAATACGCGCATGTCCCTTGCGTGCCAAAAGCGGCCCCATTACCAGAAAAGAAGCGCGCATATTGCGCACCAGTTCATAGGGCGCTTCGCAGGAAGTAATTTCCGTACTGTCTATATCAAGAACATGTTCCTGTGAGCTGTCAACTTTAAGCCCCAGGCATTTAAGCACTTCACTGATTGTATGCACATCCTCCAGCATCGGCACTTCATCCAGATGGCTTGGCGTCATGCCCAGGATAGATGCGGCAATAATCGGCAGTACTGCATTTTTGGCACCGCTTGTCTTTACCGTGCCAACCAGGCGTCTGCCGCCTTTTACTACTAACTTCTCCAAAATTATCCTCCCGTATATCAAACAGACTATCTGTATCTATATTTAACAAAACAATTCATAATAATTATTTTATCATTTTTTAATATAATTTTTCAACGGTAAAAGCATAAAAATAACCGGTACTAATACCGGCTATTAAAAATTCACTCTTTGGCGATCCGCAAGAATATTATAATATGTTTCTTTTTCCATCAGCTCGCGGCGCAGAATTTTTTTCTGTTCTTCATCAGTACATTCAGCAATGGTTTTTCTCAAATAGGCAATATCCTGCTTCAGATGCAGCATCTTAGTTCCGGACAGCCCTTCCAATACGTCAGACATCTCGCAGCCCTCCTCTTTGTTATAATTAGCATACTATAAGCGTCTGATTTATGCAATAGTAACTTATCCCCTTCACATTCTGTTCAAAAAAATAACCCCACTCCGTACGGAGTGGGGTATTTCTGCATTTTCTTGATTACTTTTTACCAGTAAGTTCACAAATGCGCAGACGAGTGAGCGCTCTTTTCAGAGCCATTTCAGCACGTTCTACATCAAGGTTTTCGCTTTTGGCAGCAAGACGAGCTTCAGCACGTTCCTTAGCTGCATTTGCACGTGCCCGGTCGATATCTTCGCCCGGTTCTGCAATAGTAGCTAATACGGTGCATTTGTTATCCTGCATTTCCAGGAAGCCGCCGCATACGGCAAAATATTTTACTGTACCATCAGTAAATTCGCATTTCAGCGGAGCAATGTCCAGAGAAGCAATAGCAGGCACATGGTGTGCCTTGATGCCCATATTACCGGACAGCGCACGGAAACCAACATAAGTTACTTCTTCAGAAGTAAAAAGCATCTTATCCGGCGTGACAATTTCAAATGCAAATGCTGTAGCCATTATTCAGCCTTCATAGTTGCAGCTTTGGCAACCGCGTCATCAATGGTACCAACCATGTAGAAAGCACCTTCAGGCAGATCGTCATGTTTGCCTTCCAGGATTTCTTTAAAGCCGCGGATGGTTTCTTTCAGCGGAACATATTGGCCCGGAGTACCGGTGAACTGTTCAGCTACAAAGAATGCCTGGCTGAGGAATTTTTGAATTTTACGAGCACGGGCAACAGTTACTTTGTCCTCTTCGCTCAATTCTTCCATACCAAGAATTGCGATGATGTCTTGCAATTCTTTATAACGTTGCAGGATAGCCTGAACGCCACGAGCAACATTATAGTGTTCTTCGCCGATTACCAGCGGATCGAGGATACGGCTGGTGGAATCAAGCGGGTCAACTGCCGGATAAATACCAAGCTCTGCGATTTGACGGGACAATACGGTGGTAGCGTCCAAGTGAGCAAATGTTCCTGCCGGAGCCGGGTCAGTCAAGTCATCCGCAGGTACATATACAGCCTGTACGGAAGTGATAGAACCGGTCTTGGTGGAAGTAATACGTTCCTGCAGGGCGCCGATGTCGTTTGCCAGGGTAGGCTGATAACCTACTGCGGAAGGCATACGGCCGAGCAATGCGGATACTTCGGAACCAGCCTGAATGAAACGGAAAATGTTATCGATAAAGAGAAGTACGTCCTGACCGCCAACATCACGGAAATATTCAGCCATGGTCAGACCGGTAAGGCCTACGCGCATACGAGCTCCCGGGGGTTCGTTCATCTGACCGTAAACCAGAGCGGTTTTGTCGATAACGCCGGACTCTTTCATTTCGCACCACAGGTCATTACCTTCACGAGTACGTTCACCAACGCCTGCAAATACGGAATAACCACCATGAGCGGTAGCGATATTATGGATAAGTTCCATAATAATAACGGTTTTACCTACGCCTGCACCGCCGAACAGACCGATTTTACCGCCCATTGCATACGGAGCGATAAGGTCAACGACTTTGATGCCGGTTTCTAAAATTTTAGTAGCTGTTGCCTGTTGGTCAAAGCTCGGTGCCGGTCTGTGGATAGGCCAGTAATCAGCAGCCTCAACTTTGGTATCGTCATGGTCAACAGTTTCCCCAAGCACGTTGAAGATACGGCCCAGAACGCCAGGACCTACCGGAACGCTGATCGGAGCGCCGGTATCAACTGCTTCCATACCGCGAACAAGACCGTCGGTAGAGCTCATTGCAACTGCACGTACTACATTGTAGCCGATGTGCTGCATAACCTCTGCGGTAAGGTGAATTTTTACCTTGCCGTCATCGGTGGTACCGTCGATTTTGATTGCATTCAGGATAGCAGGCATGCTTTTAGGAGGAAACTCAATGTCGATAACAGGACCAACAACTTGTACTATTCTACCTGTATTCAAGGTTTTAGCCTCCCTATGAGATATTATTGAGATTGTTTCAATGCTTCAACACCGCCGACGATTTCATTCAGTTCGCGGGTAATGCCGGCCTGACGCGCCTTATTATAGGACAGCTGCAGGTTTTGTACCAGCTTACCGGCATTGTCGGTTGCAGAAGACATTGCAGTCATTCGAGAACCTAATTCACTGGCAGCAGATTGTACCAGTGCGGCATAAATAACTGTCTCCAAATATTTTGGAGCAAGCTCTTCCAGAATTTCATCCTCTTCAGGTTCAAAAATGAAAGAAGCCTTTGTTTTCACTTTGCCTTCCTCTTTGGCAGGAGGTTCTACCGGCAGGATAATCTCACTGGCCGGAGTCTGGGACAAAGCAGTCTTAAATATTGTATATACAATATGCAGTTCATCAAAATGCTCGTCAGCAAAGTGTGCCGCTGCATCAGCAGCAATATCAGCAGCATTGGTATATGCAGGTCTGTCAGAGAAACCGATATGGTAGCTCAGAACCTTATACCCGCGGCGGATAAAGAAGTCTCTTGCCTTACGTCCGCTGGCAATGATTACTACATCATCTTCACATTCGGAGATTTCAGCAACAGCTTTTTTCAGTGCATTGGAGCTATATGCGCCTGCCAAACCTTTATCAGAGCAGATAACCAGATAACCCACTTTTTTCACTGCACGTTTTTGCAGCAGCGGATGTTTTTTCGGATTTAAACCGGAAAGTACACTGGGGTCGCTCACAACATTTGACAGCACTTCTTTGATCTTTAAAGCATACGGACGGCTGGCTGCAGCTTTTTCCTGAGCTCTTCTCAGTCTGGCAGCAGCAACCATCTTCATAGCTTTTGTGATCTTACCGATGTTACCTACACCTTTCATGTGGCGATGAATCTCGCGTGCAGTAGCCATCAGTTAATCACCTCGCTTCACTGGCAACAAAAGTTTCCTTGAACTCGGCGATAGCTTTCTTCAATGCTTCTTCATTCTCATCACTGATTTTTTTGCTGCTGCGGATGTCGCCGCCGATTTCCGGATGGTTTGCATCCATGAAATCAAGGAATTCTTTTTCGCAACGGTTTACATCTTTAACAGCTACATCATCAAGATATCCTTTGGTACCAAGATAGATTGCCATAACCTGTTTTTCAACCGGCAGCGGGCAATATTGACCTTGTTTCAAAAGCTCGGTCAGACGCTGACCGCGGTCAAGCTGTGCTTTGGTAGCTTTATCAAGGTCGGAAGCAAACTGAGCAAATGCTGCCAGTTCGCGGTATTGTGCCAGATCCAGACGCAGGGTACCTGCAACGGATTTCATAGCTTTGATCTGAGCAGCACCGCCTACGCGGGATACGGACAGACCGGAGTTGATTGCCGGACGGATACCGGAATAGAACAGTTCGGATTCCAGGAAGATCTGGCCGTCGGTAATGGAAATAACGTTGGTCGGAATAAAGCCGCCTACGTCGCCTGCCAGAGTTTCAATAATCGGCAGAGCGGTAATAGAACCGCCTTTCAGCTCGGTATTGTTCAGTTTAGCAGCACGTTCCAGCAGACGGGAATGCAAATAGAATACGTCGCCAGGATAAGCTTCACGTCCGGGAGGACGGCGGAGCAGCAGGGACATTGCACGATATGCAACAGCATGTTTGGACAGGTCGTCATATACGCACAGAACGTCTTTGCCCTGATCCATGAAGTATTCTGCCATTGTTACGCCTGCATACGGAGCCAGATACTGCAGCGGAGCAGAATCTGCTGCGGTTGCAGCAACAATGATGGTGTATTCCATAGCACCGTGTTGTTCAAGGGTACGAACGATACGGGCAATGTTGGAAGCCTTTTGGCCGATAGCTACATAAATGCAGATTACGCCAAGGCCTTTTTGGTTGATGATGGTGTCGATTGCAACTGCAGTCTTACCGGTACCACGGTCGCCGATGATAAGTTCGCGCTGACCACGTCCGATAGGAACAAGTGCGTCGATACATTTAATACCGGTCTGCAGCGGAGTGTCAACGGATTGACGGTCTGCAATACCGTGTGCAGGAGATTCAACAGGACGATGAGCAGCAGCTACGATTTCACCTTTGCCATCGATCGGATCACCCAGTGCGCTTACAACGCGGCCCAGCAGGTTTTCACCTACAGGAACTTCCATGATACGGCCGGTACGACGAACCAGGTCGCCTTCCTTGATCTTGGTTTCACCGCCCATAAGAACGATACCTACGGAATCAGGGTTCAGGTTCAGAACCATGCCGGATACGTTGTGGGGGAGCTCAACCAGTTCGCCTGCCATGGCATTTTTCATACCGATTACGGTTGCGATACCGTCACCGATTTTTTCTACGATACCAACTTCTTCAAGATCAGCATCCACATTGTAATTCTCAAGTTTGGCACTGAGAGCGTCAGTCATCTCTTCCGGTTTGTCCAAAGCATAGTCATGAATGTCGATACCACTCATAACAACTTCCATCTTCTTCAGTTTACGGAGAGCGGAAGCATCATATACTTTATCGCCAACCTGAACGATGATGCCGCCCAGGATAGCCGGGTCAACTTTTTTGTTCAAAAAGATTTCGCGGCCCAGTTTTTCAGTGAGAATTGCAGAAATGGATTGATACTCATCAACAGTTAATTTTTTAGCTGTGGTAACATTTACGTCTAAAAGTTCTTTGATAGAACCAAGATCCATTTTGAAGTCGGATAATTCTTGCTTAATTAAAGCAATGTTTTCTTCACTCTTCATATTGTACCAATCACCTCCGAATACCGGCTCTTATTTACTGACTTCGCAACTGTCAGCAAAGTGCGTCCGGCCTAATGGGAAAGCAGCAAAATTATTTTTTCAGGATAGAGTCAACAATTTCGCCAGCCAGTTTTTTATCTTCTTCAGAACCTAATTTTTGTTCAACAATCTTGCCAGCAGCAATCATGCTAAGGCTGATAACTTGAACGCGGATATCGTCCATAGCTTTTTTCTTTTCCAGAGCAATTGCTTCTTTTGCAGTAGCAATAATCTGATCTTGTTCAGCTTTAGTTTCAGCCACGATTTTATCGTGTGCAGCCTGCGCAGTTTTGCGGGCATTGTCAATGATAGCCTGTGCTTCTTGTCTTGCATTTGCCAGTTTAGCGGCATATTCTGCTTTAACAGCTTCAGCTTCGTCTTTAGCTTTTTCAGCAGCTTCCAAATCCCCAGCAATTTTGTTCTTACGTTCATCCATAATTCTTACAACAGGTTTGTAAGCAAATTTTGCAAGAACGAAAACAAGAATCAAAAAGTTCAGGATCTGCGCGATAAGTGTTGCGTTAAAATTAACCAATTATAGCACTCTCCTTTTCGTAAATTCTTGCAAAATAATTATTTAATGAAGGGGTTAGCAAATACAAGTACGATTGCAATAACGTAGCAAAGGATAGGCATGGATTCGATCAAACCTACGCAAACCAGCATGTTGGTAAAGATCTTACCAGCTTCTTCAGGTTGACGAGCCATAGATTCAATAGATTTGCCGCACATGTTGCCGTTACCAACACCAGCGCCAGCAGCTGCACCCAAGCATACGAGACCTGCACCGATTACGGATGCAGCGGTAATGATTGCATTTTCAGACATTTGATTCATCCTTTCAAAATTATAAATTAAATTGGAATAACAGATTAGTGTTCGTCATGGCTGGCAAAAGCGAGCGCATAGCTGCCCAGAGCCAGAATGGTAAAGATAAACGCCTGAACAAAGCCAATGAACAAGCTGAACATTACCCACAGTTCAGGAATAACCCACGGAGAAAGCTGGTATAATACAATCAGCAAAATTTCGCCTGCAAGGATATTACCAAAAAGACGAAGAGCCATAGTCAGCGGTTTTGTAACTGCATCTAATAAATGCAAGGGCAGGAATGCCGGACTCGGGCTGATGAAATGTTTGAAGTGTCCAATGCCCTGCTTCATAACACCAACCATATATGCACTAAACGCTACTAATAAAGAAAGCGCAAAGCAAGTATTGATATCGTTGGTAGGAGAAGTCCAATGCACACCAATTTGGGGAAGAAAAATACCCAGTTCATTGCTAACTAAGATGAACATGAACAAAGTCACAATAAACGGTGCCATAAATTTACGGCCTTTTGTGCCCAAATTGTCTTCCATCAAGCCATTCAAGAAGTCGAGAATAATTTCCATTGCATTTTGCAGTCCTGACGGAACCATTTTCGGATTCCTGCAGACTAACAGAAACAGTACGAATACGATGGCCATGGTCACCCAAGTCATATACATTGTCTGCATATTAACTTCACCCAAAAAAGTGTTCTGGGCGAGGTAATGGATAATCTCACCGGAATTTGCTGCTTCTTTAGCTGCGTCAGCTGCTACATTTCCCATTTGTTACACTCCTTTCTTCACGTTCCTCTCATTAGTAAGTTGGTACGCGATAAATAATAAATTAATAATAAAAAATATATGTATCAGAAGAAAGCCGCCAAATGCACCAGGCACATGCAGCTTCATTCTTAACATCATAATTATAAAGCAGGCAGCCGAAGCGACCCGCAGCCATCTGAAACGCTTCATAATCTTCAGGGCATGTTTAGGAAAGTCCACATAAGGCATTGCTTTCTTCATCCCGATAAACAGGATAACAAGATCGACTGTAGCTGCAAACACTCCGCAGAATAAACCTTCCGCTAAGTAATCATACCCCAAAAACTTCACCAGCACAACAAAAAAAAGTGCTGGAAGTGTAATTTTTGTAATAAATTTGCAACTGCCGCTGCGGACAACCGGAGTAAGATCAAAATTTGTCTTCATTTTTCCTTCTTATCTTTTTCTCTGGAGAATATGCTTTTGTTAATCAGATTGTAATATGTCAATATCAGTGATACCACTGCCAGCGCTATGCACAGCGAGCGCATAGTATGGTCGCCGGTCTGAAAATATCTGTCCAGCCAGTCGCCGCCAAAATAAGCCAGCAGGAAATCAAAGACCGCCATGAAAGCAAGTGAGGAAACCGTAGCCAGGGCTTCCAGCATCCGCATATGTTCTTTATCCGGCCCACGCATATCCATGATCTTTCCTCTTACAAAATATTTTCAGAAAAATTCACATCTTTATCATATTTTTTACACATATAATTCTAATATTTTTCACTACATTTGTCTATCTTAATTAGCAAGAAATTCAGATAATTTTTGTACATCAAAGCCGTTTTTTCTCAAAATGGCATTGACTATTCTGGCGCAAGCCTTCCCGTCACCATACGGGTTAGCAGCCTCGGCCATCTTTTTGTAGTGAACAGCATCATCAAGCAGACGGTTAGTTTCACGCAATACATTGTCATAAGCCGTGCCAACCAGCAGCACTGTTCCTGCCGCTACAGCTTCCGGTCTTTCCGTTGTATCTCTCAGTACCAGTACCGGTTTGCCAAGAGCAGGAGCCTCCTCCTGGATTCCGCCGCTGTCAGTAAGCACAATGTCTACTTTTGCCATCAGATTGGCAAACGGCTCGTAATCCATGGGCTCAATCAGATGTACTCTTTCCAGATCACCCAGTTCCTGCCGTACAATTTCACGTACCCGCGGATTCTTATGTACGGGGAAAATAGCTTCTACATCTTCATGGGTTTCCAGCACACTCTTAAGTGCTTTATAAACGTGGCGCATCGGCTCACCTAAATTTTCCCTGCGGTGAGTAGTCATCAAAATCAGACGATGTCCGCTTTCAAAAACCTTGTTGAACTCTGCATCGGCAAAAACATAATCCTGCTTTACCGTAGCCTGCAGCGCATCTATAACAGTGTTGCCGGTAATGAGGATATTTTCCGGCTGTACATGCTCCTGCAGCAGATTTTGTTTACTGATTGCAGTAGGAGCAAAATGCATGTCAGCAATCGCCCCTGTCAGCTTACGGTTCATTTCTTCAGGATAGGGAGAATATTTATTACCTGTTCTCAGCCCTGCCTCTACATGTCCTACAGGCACCTGGGCATAAAAGGCAGCCAGCGCTCCGGCAAAAGTAGTCGTCGTATCACCATGTACCAGTACCATATCCGGTTTAGCCTGCTCTATTACTTCTTTCAGACCCATCAGCGCACGGGTTGTTACGTCATATAAAGTCTGTCCGGCGGTCATGATGTTCAAATCATAATCCGGTTTAATATGAAAAAGGCCCAGAACCTGATCCAGCATTTCTCTGTGCTGCGCGGTAACAGCTACTATCGGTTCGATGCAATCGGAATGCTTTCTCATTTCAAGCACCAGCGGACACATTTTGATGGCCTCCGGACGAGTACCGAAAACAGTCATCACTTTCAGCTTTTTCACTTTATTCTTCCTCCCCACTATCTGTCATTAAGAATACCTATCTTCTTAGCACCAACAGCTACAGCCGTAATGATAACGGCAATAATAAGCGCGGCATAAAAACCGTCCATTTCTGCCCACAGCACCGCTGCAATACCAAGCGCAGCACTGATAGCATACATTAAAAGCACTGCCTGTTTCTGATTCATACCCATCGCCAAAAGTCTGTGATGCAAATGTCCTTTATCAGGCTGGAAAATCGGCCTTCCGTTATTATAACGGCGCATAATGGCAAAAGCAGTGTCCATAATCGGCAGGCCCAGCGCTATAGCCGGAACAATCAGCGCGATGGTTGCAGCAGTCTTGACCGCTCCGTATACGGAAACAGCTGCCAGCATATAGCCGATAAACATGCTGCCTGTATCACCCATAAAAATCGTGGCAGGATTAAAGTTATATCTGATAAAACCGATAATACCCCCTGCAAGTGCCGCCGTCATAATTGCTATGTGATAATATCCCATCTGCGCAGCAACCAGTATCACGGTCATGGAAGCAATCGCAGAAACTCCGGCTGCCAGTCCGTCCAAGCCGTCAATCAGGTTGACAACATTCGTAAAGCTTATTACCCAGAAAACTGTCAGAGGAACGGATATAAGAGTATCCAGATAAAAATATCCGCCAAAAGGATTATTTACCCATTCTATCCTGATATCGAACAAAACCAGCACACATGCAGCCACAATCTGTCCCAGCAGTTTTACCTTGGCCGGCAGCTGATATTTATCATCCAGAATACCAACAATGACGATAATCGTTCCGCCCAGCAATATACCCACAATATCCCAGGTTAGCTCCAGGCTGCTGATAACACCAGCCATAAAGGCAATATAAATAGCCAGTCCTCCCAGGCGCGGCATAATTTTTTTATGTACTTTGCGGTTATCTGGTTTATCAATGGCCCCTATTTTAAAAGCCAGCGTCTTGATATAAGGTGTCAGCACATAACTGACAAGCGCTGCAAGCAGAAAGGGAAATCCATAAACTTTTAACATTTCTACCTCACTATGATCCTGCTGTATTTTATCAGCGGGATTATTTGCCCCAACATGATTTTTTAAATTTCTTAATATAGTATATCAAAAAAATCAGTATTGTAAAAATTTTGTCAAAAATTTTTTTTACAATATCTTAACAAAAATCTGCTGCCTGTAAAAATGGTCACCCGTAAAGCCGGATGACCATTGCAGTTAATTATTTACAATTACTATTTCGATTCCTGACGCAGCCATCATATCCTGAGCCAGTTTATCCGGATACGGATTAGCGTAAACTATACGTTTTATGCCTGCATTAATAAGAATCTTGGTGCATACCACGCATGGCTGATGTGTACAGTACACTGTGCCTCCGTTTACCGAAACACCATGATAGGCAGCCTGCACCACAGCATTTTGCTCAGCATGAATGCCGCGGCACAGTTCATGCATCTGCCCGGAAGGAACCTTAAGCTGCTCGCGCAGACAGCCTACTGTTTCACAATGAGGCAGGTTCTTGGGGGTGCCGTTATAACCTGTAGCGACAATCTGCCTGTTTTTCACTATTACCGCCCCAACACTGCGACGCAGACAGGTAGAACGCTTGCTCACTACCCGGGCAATCTCCATAAAATAGGTATCCCAGTCAGGTCTTTCCATGTTCATACCGTCCCAAATATACGGTCACCGGCATCGCCCAGTCCGGGCACTATGTAACCGTGTTCGTTCAGATGGTCGTCCAAGGCTGCGGTATAAATCTTTACATCAGGATGCACGGCGTTCAAACGTTTTACACCTTCAGGAGCAGCAACCAGACACATCAGGCGAATATTCTTTAAACCGCGCTTTTTCAGCTGATCAATGGCCGCAACCGCAGAACCACCGGTAGCCAGCATCGGATCCAGCAAGATTGTATAAGCATCCGAATCTTTTGGAAGCTTGCAGTAATACTCTTCCGGTTCCAGCGTTTCCTCATTACGGCTCATGCCTATATGTCCGACATTCGCTTCCGGTATTACGCGTACAACGCCGTCAAGAAAACCAAGGCCGGCACGCAGGATGGGCACCAGTGTAATGCTGCCGGAAATCTTGTAGCCGTTTGTTTCTGTCAAAGGCGTCTGAACTTTCATATGTTCCACAGGCACATCTTTAGTAACTTCAAAAACCATCAGCATCGTAATTTCATCCAGAATACGTTTAAACCAGCTGGTAGGTGTGCTGGCATCGCGAATTTCTGTCAGTTTAGATTTAATTAACGGATGATCGACTACTTTTATCTGCATCAGAATCTTCCTTTACTTAGATATTGGGGTACATCGGGTATTTTGCGCATAAAGCAGCTACTCTTGCAGCAGCTTCCTGCTGTTTTTCTTCATTATCTTTATTTTTCAGTACCAGTCCGATAATAGCAGCAACCTCACGCATATCATCTTCGTTGAAGCCTCTGGTGGTAACAGCCGGAGTACCTAAACGAATGCCGCTGGTAACAAACGGACTGGCAGGGTCAAACGGAATAGTATTTTTATTACAGGTAATGCCAATCTCATCCAGCAGATGTTCGGCATCCTTACCAGTCAGCCCTTGTCCGCGTACATCGACAAGCACCAGATGGTTATCAGTGCCTCCGGAAACAAGACGGAATCCTTCTTTAATCAGTGCATCAGCAAATGCTTTTGCATTTTTGATGATGTTTTCCTGATAAATCTTAAATTCAGGTTTTAACGCTTCACCGAAGGCCACTGCCTTAGCTGCCACAATGTGCATCAGCGGGCCACCCTGAATACCAGGGAAAATAGCCTTATTGATAGCTTTGGCATATTCTTCATTATTGCAGAGAATAAGGCCGCCACGGGGACCACGCAGAGTTTTGTGGGTCGTAGTTGTTACAACGTCAGCATAAGGTACCGGATTCGGATGCAGTCCTGCAGCTACAAGGCCAGCAATATGAGCCATGTCCACCAGCAGCATGGCACCTGCTCCATGAGCTATTTCTGCCATTTTTTTAAAATCAATGACACGCGGATAGGCACTGGCACCTGCAACAATCATTTTAGGATGATGCTCCTGGGCAAGTTTTTCCAGCTCATCATAATCAATCGTCTCAGTTTCCTGATTTACACCATAGGGAACTACATTAAAATATTTACCGGAAATATTTACCGGTGATCCGTGGCTCAGATGTCCACCCTGGGAAAGATTCATGCCCATTATGGTATCGCCGGGTTTCAGAAAAGCAAAATATACAGCCAGATTTGTGCTGGCACCACAGTGAGGCTGAACATTAGCATAGTTGGCGCCAAAAAGTTTTTTGGCACGTTCAATAGCCAGTGTTTCTACCTTATCTACGTATTCACAGCCACCATAATAACGATGTCCCGGATAGCCTTCTGCATATTTATTAGTTAAAATAGTGCCCATGGCTTCCATAACAGCCGGAGATACAAAGTTCTCGGATGCAATAAGCTCAATCTTGTTTCTCTGACGCTCCAGCTCTTCACCGATAAAACCATTTAATTCAGGATCAGTCACTGCCAAACTTGCTAAATTCATTGTTGTTCCCTCCAAAATAATCTAATCACATCTTATCTGTTTTCCGGGTAATGTGCCCGTTCTCCGCCGATAAGCGGCGGTCTCGTCCGTGCTGCCGTCAGTACGGCATCACCGATAGTTTTCTGCTGTAAACGTACAGGTACGGCTACTCTTTTCAGATGCATGCCAATCAGCGTCTGTCCGATGTCCATACCAAGATGTGCCGCTACTGTTTCCACCACCACAGCCTGTTCAAAACCCTCATAAGCTGCTGTTGCCATGGCACCGCCAGCATGAGGCATCGGACGTACGGTTACCTCTGTCAGATCATATTTTTCCATGGCTGCTGCTTCCAGCACTATAGCACGATTCAGATGCTCACAGCATTGTACGGCCAGATACAGTCCATGTTTGTCAGTTACTGCCTTTAAAGCCCTGAAAATCATTTTTGCTGCTTCACTGCTGCCGCCAGTACCAATTTTATTACCAATAACTTCACTGGTACTGCAGCCTAATACAAATATCTGACCTTTTTTCGTCTTAGCGACGGCAATAAGCTCCTCGGCAGCTTCTGTTATTTGCCGTGTAACAAATTCCAATTCCATTATTGTTCAGACTCCAAAGCCATAATTTTATTGACACGTCTTTCATGTCTGCCGCCGGCAAATTCTGTTGCCAGCCATACATCGACAATCATTTCGGCAAGGCCAACGCCAGTTGTCCGTTCACCCATACACAAAACATTGGCATTATTATGTTCACGGCTCATTTTGGCAGAATAAACATCTGCACACAATGCAGCTCTGATACCGCGACATTTATTAGCGGCAATGGAAATTCCTATGCCGGTACCACAGATCAGGATGCCCTTTTCGGCACCACTGGCACCGGTAGTTATATCCGCACATAATTTTGCGGCAAAATCCGGATAATCGCAGGATTCTTCAGTATAGGTACCGTGGTCCACAACCTCGATGCCTTTTTCCTGCAGATAATTTTTAATATGCTCTTTCAGATGGATACCGCCATGATCACTAGCCATTGCTATTTTCATAATCATTCCTCCTATCGGTCAAGGTATCAAGCAACTTTATTTTACCATAAAAGACGGCAGCTGCGTACCGTTTTTTATGCTGAGTCCTCCGTCTGTCAGCATTACCAGCTGATAGCCTGCAGCCTTGCGCATCCTGTTCATTACTGCAAGGCCAAGGCCGTTTTCATCTATGCCCTCTGCCAGTATTACATCCGGCCTGGTGCGGTCAAAATCACGCAGCAGATAAAAAAGTTCCGCTGCCAGCTGCTCTCTGCTGTCACCCCAGCAGGCCAGCTGGAGCTGCGGCAGCTGCGGCAGTCTGTCCTTCATCGCACTACTGCACAGTACACCTACCTTCAGCCCTTCAGCTGCTGCCCGCGCTGCCATTTCCGGCAGCAGCTGCGCACTTTTGCCTTCCAGCAAGTACATGGGGGCTTTAGGCGCATAATGCCTGTACTTCATTCCCGGTGCTTTAGGCCGGAAATTTTTATCTCCCTGCAGCGCCGGATCAATTTCTACGACTCCCAGCACCTCAGTAAGCATTTCATAAGTAATCCCGCCCGGACGCAGTATCACCGGCACTGGCTCAGTAGTATCTACTACAGTAGATTCCAGACCTATACCACAGCTGCCGCCGTCAAGTACTGCCGCGACCTTTCCCTGCATATCTTCCATCACATCAGGTGCATTGGTCGGACTGGGACGTCCTGAAATATTAGCCGAAGGTGCGGCTATCGGACAACCGCAGGCTTTGATTAACTGCTGAGCAAAAACATTGGACGGAAAGCGCACTGCCACCGTCGGCAGCCCCGCACTGACGGCATCCGGTACAATATCCGACTTATCTACTATCAGTGTCAGCGGGCCTGGCCAGAATTTTTCCATCAGTATTTTGGCATTTTCCGTCAGACCCTTAGTCAGTCGGTTAATACTTGCCTTATCGGCAATATGCAGAATCAAAGGATTGTCATTCGGACGTCCTTTGGCGGCAAATATCTTGGCTACCGCTTCACTGTTAAGTCCATCAGCTCCCAAGCCATAAACCGTTTCCGTCGGAAATGCTACTACCTCACCCTGCCTGATAAATTCTGCAGCTCTGGCGATTATCTCATTATCAGCCGCATTATTTTGTAATTTCCAATAATATGTCTGCATATCTTCCACCCTCTTTAGCCGCAAAAACCATCCTGTCTATCCCTGCATAGTCCCGACGCACAGCCACAGCACCTAATCCGTTTTCACGACACATGGCGCATACGGCCTCACTTTGCCCTATGCCTATTTCAAAAGCCAGCAGTCCATCTGCCACCAGATGAGTCCCTGCGCTCTCAGTAATCCTGCGGTAAAAATCAAGCCCGTCATTACCACCGTCCAGCGCACCGCGAGGCTCGCGCTGCACATCACGCGCCAGAGTCACTATCTTAGCAGCCGGAATATACGGCGGATTAGAAACGATGATATCAAATTTTCTCTCTGCAGGTATGCCGCTGAATAAATCTGAATGCAAAAAAGCGGCTCTGTCTGCCACACCAATCCGCACTGCATTTTCCTTTGCCACTGCCAGCGCTCCAGGCGAAATATCAACTCCCACACCTTTAGCCTGCGGCAGATAGTCCAGCAATGATACCAGTATAGCCCCGCTGCCGGTGCCGATATCAAGAAGCATCGGTGCACTGTTTACTTTCTCAGCAGCCATGACAAGACTTTCCACCAGCAGCTCCGTTTCCGGCCTTGGGACCAGCGTATGGCTGTTTACCTTGAAGGTATTTCGCATAAAAGCTTTTTCGCCGAGAATATAGGCTAACGGCTCATGCTGCGCCCTTCTTGCCACATATCCTCTGTATACTGCCAGTTCCTGCTCATCCAGCGGACGTTCAAAATCAAGATACAGCTTAATCCGTTCGCATTTTAAAACAGCACAAAGCAGTATTTCCGCATCAAGGCGCGGATTCTCCACGCCTTTATCTGCAAAATACTGCTTCGTCCAATTTAATATTTTTATGATAGTCCAAACAGGCTTAGTTTCCACTTTATTTCACCTGACGTAATTGTTCACTCTGTTTTGCTGTTATCAGTGCATCCAGCAGTTCATCCAGATCACCGTTAACTATGCTGTCCAGCTTATGCAGAGTCAGACCGATACGGTGATCAGTAACGCGTCCCTGCGGATAGTTATAAGTTCTGATACGTTCACTGCGGTCGCCGGTTCCCACCTGGCTCTTTCTGTCTTCTGCCGTTGCCGCACGCTGCTCTTCCTGTGCCTGCTCCAAAATGCGAGCACGCAGTACGCGCATGCATTTTTCACGGTTTTTCAGCTGCGATTTTTCATCCTGACATTGCGCCACAATTCCCGTGGGGATATGCGTAATACGCACGGCAGATTCCGTTTTATTGACATACTGTCCGCCGGCACCGCCTGCTCTGTAGGTATCTATACGTAAGTCTGCCGGATTAATTTCCACATCAACTTCTTCTGCTTCCGGCAACACTGCTACTGTTACAGTCGAAGTATGCACGCGTCCCTGCGATTCCGTTTCCGGCACGCGCTGCACGCGATGTACGCCGCTTTCAAACTTCATGCGGCTGTAAACACTGTCACCACTGATCTGGAACACTACTTCCTTAAAGCCACCCAGTTCTGTAGGATTGGAGTCCATGACCTCTACCCGCCAGCCGCGTGTTTCCGCATAACGCACATACATGCGGAACAGTACGCCAGCGAATAAAGCCGCTTCCTCACCACCAGCACCGCCGCGTATCTCTACAATAACATTTTTATCGTCATTGGGATCAGATGGCAGCAGCAGAATTGTAAGCCGCTCTTCATAATCAGCTATTTGCGGACGCAGCTCCCTGAGTTCTTCCTTAGCCATCTCGGTCAGTTCCTCATCATCACCGGCTGCCAGAATTTCTTCTGCTTCATCCCTGGCCTGCAGAAGGTCACGGTATTCACGGTACGCACTGACAATATCAGTCAGTTTGGCATGTGCCCTGGTACACTTTAACCATTCTGCCTGGTCTGCTATAACGTCAGGGTCACTGATTTTAGCTTCCAGATCCAGATATCTGTCTTCCAATGCCTGTAATTTATCTATCATTTATCAATCTTCTCCTGCTCAATAGTTTCCTCCGGCGGTAATACAGCTTTCAACGAAGCAATTGCCACCTCTATCTGCGAATCATCCGGCTCTCTTGTAGTCAGTTTCTGCAGCAGCAGTCCGGGCATAATAGCAAAATGCACCAGTCTGTTATCTGCATGTGCACCGGCAAATCTGATAATTTCATAGCTGACACCCGCAATGACCGGCATCAGCACAACCCTTGATGCAATACGCTCCAAAAGGTCTGGCCAGCCCAGAAAAGTAAAGATGAACATGCTTATCAGCATTACTATCATCAAGAAATTCGTACCGCAGCGCGGATGCAGGGTGCTGAACGGCCGTACATTTTCCACTGCCAATGGCAAACCTGCCTCGTAGGTATAAATAGTCTTATGTTCGGCGCCGTGATACTGAAAAACCCTCTGGATATCGTTCATAGAGGAAATCACGGCAATATATGTAAGGAAGATGACCATACGCAGCACACCTTCTGCCAGATTAAGCAGCATAGGATCATCTGTCAGATTATGCAAAAAGCGCATCGACCAGGTTGGCAGTACAATAAACAATCCTACAGCAAGCAACACAGATACAGCAATAGTCATTACCATCTCTCTGCTGCTGAGCTGTTCGTCATCCTCACCGGAAACCTGGGCAGAATATGCCAATGCCTTCATACCGTCATACAAAGATTCAAAAAGCGCAACTACACCCCGCAGCAACGGTTTTTTAAGAACAGGATATTTATCTCGAATACTGCTGACAGGATTAACATCAATCGAAATTTCACCATCAGGCTGACGCACTGCCACGGCAATCTTGTCCTGCCCGCGCATCATGACTCCTTCGATGACAGCCTGACCGCCTACATTAAATTTTTCTTTTTTCATAAAGTACCCCAAAATCAATACATATCACTAAATACCGTCATATTGACGATGCCTGTGCTTCAGGCAGCACATAATCATAAAAAGGTCTGTATACAAACACAGCAGAGCTTTTTGAGCTCTGCTGTGAAGATGATTATTTTTCTGTGTTATAACGTTTATTGAATTTTTCAATACGACCACGTGCTGCAACATTACGTTGTTGGCCGGTAAAGAACGGATGGCATTTGGAGCAAACGTCAACACGCAATTCACCTTTTACACTGCCAGTTACAAAGCTTGCGCCGCAAGCGCAGGTTGCAGTAACTTCACTGTATTTAGGATGAATATTTTCTTTCATTATTGTGCACCTCACTTTTCAATTACGGATGTTATATACTATTCGATATTAACGCTAAATAATTGTATCACATACCTTTAAGATAAGCAAGTTATTTTTACGAAGGAAAAATATTTTTGCACAATAAAAGGCCCCCGCTGATGCGGGGGCTGTCATTAACCTTCAATAGCAATGTAATTATGACCTTCTTCAATTTTTTTCGGCTCAGTTTTCGGGATAAATACCTTCAGGATACCATCTTCAAATTTTGCCTTGATGTCTTCCTGTTTTACCGCTTCGCCTACATAAAAACTTCTGGAGCATTGTCCTACATAACGTTCACGACGGATATAGACGCCTTCGTCATTTTTTTCATCCTTATCTACGCCTTTGGACGCGCTGATGGTAAGATAACCATTTTCCAGTTTAGCTGTTACATTTTCCTTCTTGAAGCCTGGCAGATCAATATCCATTTCATAGCCTGCATCAGTCTGTCTGATATCAGTCTTCATCATATTTTTTTCGTGTTTGCCGTACAACGGATTATTTCTGCCAAAAAATTCTCTTTCAAACGGAAAATCCATAAAATCATCAAATAAACTTTCACCAAAAATGCTGGGAACTCTCATAAGTCATACCTCCAATATTTGGCTCGCAGTCAATATCGGCTGTGGGTTAAACTGTTATTTTCCTCCGGAAAGAGTATCTTGTATCTCAAGCCATCTTTCCTTTGTTACTTATGTTATAGCTCTTTTTGTTAGCACTGTCAATAGGTGAGTGCTAATATTCACAAATTCTACAAACTTACAGGTATTTCCTGTTTCTGTTCTCTTTTCCACCGTTCAATTATCCCCAATAGTGGATAACTTATCAACATTTCTGTGGATATGTTAGCTAAAACAGCAAAAAAGCCCGCTGTTAGCGGGCTTCACATAATAAATCTGTTAAATTATCGTATCTTTATTGCATGCTATTTATACATAAATATATTTAAGCACAAATATTACTGCCAAAATATGCACCAGTACACTTATCTTTTTATGCCGATAACTGCCGCTTGCCAGATTAATAATCACATAAGAAATAATCCCCATGGAAATGCCTTCAGAAATTGAATAGGTAAAGGGCATAGCTACAGCAGCAATAAAGGCAGGAATCGCTTCACTCAAATCCGAAAAATCAATATTAAGCATGCTGCTGAACATGGAAAAGCCAACTATGACCAGTGCCGGTGCTATTGCAAATGCCGGCACCGACAAAAAAAGCGGTGCAAAGAAGATACTGAGCAAAAACAATACCGCAACTGTCAGGGCAGTCAACCCTGTACGACCGCCGGCAGCTACACCAGCAGAGCTTTCTACCGTAGTAGTAACGGTAGACGTTCCCAATACGGCACCACAGGTGGTAGCCATTGCGTCAGCCAACAACGCTCCACGTACATTGGGCAGCTTGCCATCCTTATCCAACATTTTTGCTTTGGACGCAACACCTATCAGTGTCCCTATGGTATCAAACAGGTCGACAAACATAAAAGAAAGCATAACGGCAATAAAATTAAAACTCAGCACAGCACTGAAATCAAACTGTAAAAATGTCGGTGCCAGACTGGGAATACCCATACCCACTGTAAAATCCGGCAGCACAGAGTGCATCCCCACAGCAGGATCCGGCTTATAAACACCGGTAATTTCACAAAAAATACCCAGCAGCCATGTAAATACAATACCATATAAGATAGCGCCGGAATATTTTTTGGCCGTAAAAACAGCCGTCATCAAAATGCCGATAATTGCAAGCAAAGCGCCAATACCGGTTGAAGTGAATTCTCCGTTTTCCAATGCTGCTTTAAAAGGATATAGTGCCACAAGGTTAGGCCCGTGCACAACAATTTTGGCATTTTGCAGACCTATAAAGGCAATAAAAAGTCCAATGCCACTGGTAACACCATACTTTAACGCCGGTGGTATGCAGTTAAAAATTGCCTCACGTACCTTGGTCAGAGAAAGCAGAATAAAAATGATACCTTCAATAAAAACGGCAGTCAGAGCTACCTGCCAGGAATAACCCATCTGTCCTACAACCGTATAGGCAAAAAAAGCGTTAAGCCCCATACCGGGAGCCAGCGCAAAAGGATAATTGGCAAAAGCTGCCATAAATAAAGTGCCAAGACATGCCGCCAAAGCTGTTGCCATAAAGACAGCACCGGCATCCATTCCGGTCTTGCTCAAAATCCCGGGGTTTATTGCCAGGATATAGGCAATCGTCATAAACGTAGTCAGGCCAGCCATAATTTCTGTTCTGACACTTGTCCTGTTTTCCTTTAATTTAAAGAGTCGTTCCAAGATATTTTTCAGCAAAGTTATCACTCCGTAATGGCAAATTTGAAGATATTAAATAAAATTTTATGGTATTTTATTTCTAATGTCAATCTGACAGGATTTTTCTAATAAAATAAACCCAAAGGACATAAGTCCTTTGGGTTTCTCTCACCATTTATCTGGAATACCGGGAAAATCCGCAATGGCCAACATACAACTGATCCCTGTTGCCAACATTCTGCCGTTTTCATCCAAAATATTCATACTCATATTGATATTTGCCGCATCTTTATAGCTGATTACAGCCTCTGCTTCTACAAAAGTACCTGCCTCCGCTGCTTTGATAAAGTCAACTGTCATAGATACAGTGACTACTCTTTTGCCAACAGAGGCTGCAGCAATGCCGGTAGCATTGTCCATCAGTGTCATCAGCAGCCCACCGTGCAGTTTGTTATTGACATTAGTATGCCTGTCCGGGTCAATCCTTAGTCCTACCCTCGCCTTTCCACAACTGATGTCAATTATTCTGATACCGCACAATTTCATGAAACTGTTGTGCGCATAAAGCTCCATAATATACGCACGTATTTCAGAAGGTGTCAATATCACCCCTCCTTCCAGCATTGAGCAAGTCCTTGCGCAAAATCCTCGCATTCTTCTAAATTTTCGATAAGTCTGCACAAATTTCCTGCCTGCTGCTGTCCGTATACAGGCACTGCCAGATGCATGAACTTAGCTTTGGCTTCGTCCCAGGTAACGGGATTGTCCGGGTCCCCCTTGGGATAATCTACCTGCAGCTCATATACAGTGCCGTCATTGCATACGATTTCTACTTTGGAAGCAAGTTTAGAGGCATCCTCCTGATGAATCTTTTCAATAGCCGCATCACGAATTACCTTCGTTTTTGCCATCAGACCTCTTACTTTTCCATCATAGATAATATCCTGAGCAAATTGTTCGATACCTACAGCACCAAAGCCCAGCATAGCAGATACACAATACTGGATGCTGAATTTACAGCCATAGGGATTCTGCGGCTGCGGATTATTAATAAGATAATCCGTAATGTCATTGACATACAGCCTTACTTCCGCAATATCCTCTGCCTGCAGAGAATGTTCCTGCTTCAATACCTGCGCCGCATAAATGGCAGCATGGGCATGTTTGCAGCAGGCATACGGTTTGAAGGAATTCTCGTCAATTCTGAGATGTGCGCTGTCCAGTCCATCGGTCAGTCTGTCCCAGTGGGGCTCCTGTACCATGGCCCTGCAGAAGCCCTTTTCTCCTTCCAGGATGCTGCTTGCCGCTGTAAAGCCATTTCTGGAAAGATATGCCGACAACACGCCTGCATAGGAGCTCTTACCGGCATGAAGCGCCTTGCTCATAGCGCCTTCCTTTAAAAACTCCCATAACCCGGCCGCCTGTGTGCCGGCACTGCCGTAACACATAAGAGTCTGTTCTGATGACAGCTGCAGCAGATTGGCTGCAGCAGCCGCTGCGCCAAAAGTACCGGCAGTACCAGTTGTATGCCAGAAGAAATAAGATTCAGGGATAACGCTTTCGCCAATCCTGCCTCCGGCTTCATAACCGGCGCATACAGCAGCAATCATCTGCTTGCCGCTTTTATGCTCTGCTTCAGCTACAGCAAATACGCCGGGCACTACTACCGTTGCCAGATGGATAATGGAAGGATTGTGCAAATCGTCAAAGTCCAGCGTATGAGAAGCCGAGCCATTGCAGAAAGCAGCATCGAAAACAGATGCCTTACCCTGTGAACCGTCAAAAACCGTTGCCTGTTCCGCCTCACTGTGCAGGATTGTCTGTCTGATAATCTTAGCCGGCTGTTCCTGGGAGCCTCTGATTGATACTCCCAGCCAGTCCAGCATACACTTTTTCGCCATATCAATGGATACCGGCGTTAATTTGTCATAACTTAATGCAGCAGTAAAATCAGCTAAAGTTTTGGTAATCATCTCATCAGCTTCTTTCTTTTAACAACCGTCAATAATAAGGTAATCAGAACATGGAGCCAGATTGTTTGTATTCGCCGAATACTTCACGCAGTACGCCGCAGATTTCACCCAGAGTTGCATAGGTTTTAACAGTTTCGATAAGATACGGCATCAGATTTTCTTCTCCCTGAGCCGCAGCTTTCAGTTTTGCCAGTGCTGCATCGACAGCTTTCTGGTCACGCTGCTCTTTCATAGCGTTTACTTTGGCAATTTGTCTTTCCGCTACACTGAAATCTGCAGTCAGCACATCGTTAGTCTTAATCTGTTTATTGTCAGCAAATTTATTAACGCCGACAACAACGCGGGAACCCTGTTCAATTTCACTCTGATAAGCATAAGCATGTGCCGCCATCTCACTTTGCATATAACCCTGCTCGATTGCCGCAACAGCACCGCCCATAGCGTCAATCTTGGTAATATACTCATAAGCTTCTTTTTCAAATTTATCTGTAAGCGCTTCCACATAATAGGAACCTGCCAGCGGGTCGATAGTATCGGCAGCACCGCTTTCATACGCAAGCATCTGCTGGGTGCGCAGAGCAAGAGTTGCAGATTCTTCGGTAGGCAGAGCAATAGCTTCGTCATATGCGCAGCAGGCCATGGACTGAATGCCGCCAAGGATTGCAGACAATGCCTGCCAGGTAATACGTGCTACGTTATTCAGCGGCTGCTGAGCGGTAAGTACGCTGCCTGCAGTATGTACATGCACACGCAGCATCTGAGCTTTGGGTACTTCTGCACCATAGCGTTCCTTCATAATTCTTGCCCACAGACGGCGAGCTGCACGGAATTTTGCTGCTTCAGAGAAGAAGTTCAAACCGGCCGTGAAAATCCAGCTGATGCCGGGAGCAAAATCGTCAACCTTCTGACCTGCTTTGATAGCAGCGTCGATATAAGCCATAGCATTGGAGAAGGCGAAAGCGATTTCCTGCACTTCAGAAGCACCTGCTTCACGGATATGATAGGCACCTACGCTGATAGTATTCCATTTGGGAATGTTCTTGGAGCAGTAAGCAAAAGTATCGGTAATCAGGCGCATGGAAGGACGCGGCGGGAAGATATAGGTACCGCGGGCAATATATTCTTTCAGAATATCGTTCTGGATAGTACCTTTAAGCTGTTCCGGCTTAACACCCTGTTTTTCTGCAACGGCAACATACATGGCCAGCAAAACTGCTGCCGGACCGTTAATGGTCATGGATGTACTTACCTTGTCCAGAGGAATGCCGTCAAACAGTTTTTCCATATCTGCCAGCGAATCAATGGCAACGCCTACCTTGCCTACTTCGCCGTGTGAAAGTTCAGCATCGGAATCAAGACCAATCTGTGTGGGCAGGTCCATCGCTACAGAAAGACCGGTCTGTCCGGCTTCCAGCAGATATTTATAACGGGCATTTGTTTCTTCGGCAGTCGCAAAGCCGGCATAGGCACGCATGGTCCACAATCTGCCTCTGTACATTGTCGGCTGCACGCCACGGGTGAAAGGATATTGCCCGGGAAATCCAAGTTTTTCGTTATAGTCAAAGTCTTCTACATCCAGCGGAGTATACAGTCTTTTTTCTGCAAAATTTTTTCTTTCCGGAAATTTACTGATAGCCTTTTCAACCTTGGCATCATAATTGGCCAAACCCTGTTCAAGCAATTCCTTATTTAACATGATTTACATCCTCCTTATGCTGTTCTTTCATAGTTCCATACATTTCAAAGTTTGCCTGCATATCAAATGCATGTCTTAAATCTACCGGCATATGTCCGCTCTTTCTCTGTGCCATCCGCAGATATTCATACAGCTGATCTTTAAAATCAGGATGTGCACATTTTTCGATAATCAGCTTGGCGCGTTTTACCGGACTCAAGCCGCGGACATCGGCAACACCCTGCTCGGTAATGAAGACCATGGTATCATGTTCCGTGTGATCAGCATGGGTAACCATAGGCACTACGCTGGAAATACTGCCGCCCTTGGCTGTAGACGGAGTTGAGAAAATAGTCAGATAACCGTTACGCATATAGTCGCCGCTGCCGCCGATACCGTTCATCATGCTGCGTCCCAGCACGTGAGTGGAATTTGCCTGACCGTAAATATCAAATTCCAGCGGCGTATTCATGGAAATGACACCCAGCCGTCTGATAACTTCAGGACTGTTGCTGATATCCAGCGGGCGCAATACAATGCTTCTGTTATACAGCTGCGGATCTTCCTTGTACATCTTCCATACTTTCGGCGAAGGAGTAAAAGCACAGCCGGAAGCCTGTTTAATCTTACCCATCTTAATCAGGCTGAAAACCGCATCCTGCAAAATTTCCGAATACATTTCCAGATTTTCAAATCTGGACTTGGACAGTCCCAAAAGTACTGCATTGGCAATACTGCCTACACCGGACTGCATGGGCAGCATCTTGGATGGCAGTCTGCCATAGCGCTGTTCATGTTCCAGAAAATCTACCAGATGCTCAGCAATTTTTACGCTGTCTTCATCAGGGTCACACAAATTGCGCACATGATCCAAAATGTCGGATTCTACTATGCAGTCTATTCTGTCCAGTCCGCATTCCAGATACGGTGAACCAATCCTGTCACCTACACTGTAAATGGGTATTTCCGTTCTGCAGGGAGGTTTGGCACAAATATAGATATCGTGCATTCCTTCCAATGAAAGGTGAATACTTGTATTGACTTCTACAATAACTTTTTTGGCATGTTTTACCAGCATGGGAATATTGCCTATGCCGGGACCCAGAACGATACTGCCATCGGCATTTATAGCAGCAGCTTCTACGATTGCCACATCTACATCACCAAAGAAACCGTAATCAATCTGCTGAGCAAAATGGCTCAGATGCTGGTCAATATATTCGATAGTACCGTCATTAATGCCAGCTTTCATACTCTTATTGGCAGCAGAATAATATGGCATTCTGCCACTCACACCACCGACATTTGCCAGTTCTTCCTCAATCTCTGGTCCTACAGAAGCACCGCTCCAGATATTAATGCGGCATTTTTTCCCGGCTTTGATTGCTCTGGCCAATGCCATAGTCGTCATCTTGGGATACCCCGAAGGAGTAAAACCGCTGACGCCTACGTTCATACCGTCAGTAATCAGTTCAGCAGCCTTATCGGCACTGACAATTTTGTCAAAAAGGCAGGGAGCACGTAATCTTGTTGCATCTAACATCATAATCCCTCTTTTCTTAAATACAAACCTCTACTATCTTTAGTTTACATTCGTCCACTTATAATGTAAAATATCAAAAATGCGTTTTAAACATATATTTTTATTATAGGTTAAATTGGATTTTTGCAAAAATCAGAGTATTTTAGATTTTTTTTGCTTGCATACGAAGTTTTTTGCAACAAAACCAATAATAATTTATAATAAAAGTAGCAAAAACCTATCATTTTTTCTTATATGTCTTTCTTTAAGATAATCTAATTTTCTGTATATTTACGGAGGTATCAGTATGGATATTGAATATTACCGCAATTTTATTGCTATCGTAAATGCCGGCAGTATCTCCGCTGCTGCCAAAAATATTTCCATTGCTCAACCGGCCTTGAGCAATCAGCTGAAAACGCTGCAAAAAAAATACGGTACCAAACTGCTGAACGTAAAACGTGGCGGTCACAGCATAGAACTGACCGATGCCGGCTGCATGCTGTATAACGCCGCAAGATACATTTGCTCTGCCGAGGCTAATGTGATGAAAGAAATAGCCGACTGTAATGCAGGCTTTTCAGGCACGCTGCGCATAAGCCTTTCGCCTTCCATGTCCATCAGTTTTATTAAAAATTATCTGAGTGCTTTTAGTAAGCAATATCCACGCATTAACTATGAGTTATATGAAGTTTCTATTTCCGAACAAACTGAACAGCTGCTTACAGGCAAAACCGAAATAGGCGTAGCTAATGCACCTTTAAAACAGGAACATCGCTTTGAAACCATTTATCGCAGAAAGGAACAGCTGGTAGCACTGTTTCATAAAGACAGTCCCTATCTGGAAAATGACAAACCCAATATTCTTTTGGACGATCTGGAAGATATTCCTTTATGTCTTTCCCGCGGCTGCTCTGACCTCTTTCTCAACGTGTGCTCCGATTCCCGCATTTTCCCTCAGATTCTCAGCATCAACACCACCAAAATGTCTACAATGACCTGGGCCAGTGAAAATGCCGGTATAGCCATCATTCCCGCTTCACCGGAAGAAATCTTTCCCTCAAACCTTGTCTGCAAAACAATTAAGGACGAGCGCCTGTTTCTGGACAAAACCCTTTCTGTTGTCAAAGGACGCCCGCTTTCCACTGTCGCCAAACTGTTTCTCAGTGATTTTGTCAAACAAATATAAAATAAGCTCCTGATACATATGTATCAGGAGCTTATGCTTATCGCAGCCTTATTTCGTATGTTTATCGTCCACAGCCTGCTGTACGGGTGCGGCCGCAGCATATTTAGTCAATGCCACCTTACTGATTCTGAAATCAGCCATTGCGCCAGGTCCGTCAATGCAGCCGTTAGGACAGGCCATACCTTCAAAATAACTGCATGCCAAATTTCCCTTGCTTACACTTTCCAAATCACGGCGGCAAGCATCTAATCCGGCAGCGTAATGCGCCTGTTCAACCTGCCCGCCTTTAGCTTCCACCGTAGCCTTTACCGCTGCCGTAACACCGGCATACAGCGGAAAACCAAGACCCAGTCTGGAGCCGTCACGTTCATATGCTTCTGCAGGCTGATTTTCAATACTGATATCCTTGCCCTTGAGCATACAGTCTATTTCTTCAAAAGTCATAACGTAGTCAATTACATCGTCATGCTGTCTGCCTTCTGATTTTTTGGCAATACAGGGCCCGATAAATACTGTCAGAGCCTCCGGATGCAGCCTCTTAACCAGCTGCCCGCAAGATACCATCGGCGAAGTAGTCTCAGAAATCTTATCCGCCATTGCCGGAACATGCTTGCGAATAAGATTAACAAAAGCCGGACAGCAGGAACTGGTCATTACCTGCTGCTTTTCCGGAACCTTTTCCAGATATTCTTCTGCCTCTTTCACACTGGTAATATCAGCACCTACGGCAACTTCTACCACATCGGCAAAGCCGGCCGCCTTCAAAGCACTGTAAAACTGGCCGGTCTCCACCTTAAACCCAAACTGTCCTACAGCTGATGGAGCAACCATAGCAATTACCTGCCTACCTTTTTTAATCTCCATAATGACACGCACAATATTACTGCGCTCATCAATGGCGCCAAACGGGCAGGCACTGCGGCAGGCTCCGCATTCTACACATTTTTCATGGTCGATGACAGCTTTTTTATCCTCATTTACACTGACTGCTCCCAGCGCACAGGCACGTACGCAAGGCCTGCGGATTTCCAAAATAGCGCCATACGGGCATACAGCCTTACAGCGTCCGCATTCCACACATTTAGTGCGGTCGATAAAGGCCCTGTTCTGATATAAGCTGATTGCCTTTTTCGGGCAGTTATCCATACATTTGTGCGTAATGCAATGCCTGCAGGCATCACTGACAAAATATGTTTCTATAGGACACTGGTCACAGGCAACCGGCAGTACATCGATGACCGGCAAATCCTTTCTTTCCGGCTCATTTAAAGTCAGCTTGGCCGCTTCAATAATATTCAGATTACAAGTCTGCCCAAGAGCCATATTAATACGGTTTTTCAGTACGGCACGTTCTTTGTAGACACAGCAACGATACCTGGGAGTATCTTCACGCACTTCCTGTAAGATGTCATATACATGCTCCGGCAGCTCATCATTCCACGTATAACGCGCCAGGTGCTCCAGCACCATTCTGCGCAGCTGCACTACTGCGGTAAGCTCCATGGTGTTATCCTCCTCCAATAATTTTAAATATTACCCGGCAAGCTGCCGACAATATCTTTCTATCTGCTCCCACAAATCCGGCTTACCGTCAAGCACCGCCCGCAGTCGCTGAGGATATTTTCCCTGCTGGCAATAAAGCTCAATAATGAACCTGACGGCGTCTGCAATCTTTTCCTGCGGTAATGGTACGGCAATATGCCTTCCTCGTGCCGGCCGGCTGCCGGAAAGTCCGCCTACATAGAGCTCAAAATAACCCGGGCTGGTAAAAGAAGGCATGATGCCTACATCCTGCGCCATAGCTTTGCCCAGGCTGTTGATGCAGCCAAACACACCAATTTTAAACTTCTTCGGCACGTCCTGCCCATAAAACTGTCTGTCCAGACTGCTGGCCATAGCATGAACATCAAACATGCCTCTGCGGCAGCTTGTGCCTTTACAGGCAACAACAGCACGTACCGTAGCACCGGTGCCACCCAATCGCAGACCTGCTTCTTTAACTGCCGCTACGGCAGGCTCCAGCTCCGCCTCACTGATACCTTCCAGCTCCATCGTACCTCTGCTTGTAGCAGTAACGCAGCCCTTGCCAAACTGCTGCGCCAATTTTCCAAGTGTTAGAAGTTCAGCCGCAGTAAATTGCCCGCAGCAACCTACGATACGCAAAGCAAAAAGTCCGTTTTTCTGTACTATAATTCCTGAGGTCATTTTTATCCTCCGTTTGTAAATAATTCAGACAGCTAACTATAAAAATATTCTATACGTATAATATTTTTCCTGCCATTAAGCCTATATATTTGCCTTCTTCCTCTGTGCGCCTGCTTGCTGCACCGCAACTTCACGTTTTTGTAATTTTTACAATTTTTACAATAATAAAACTTTTATTTCTGTATCTTTTTCTCTTTACAAAACAGCTCTTTGTTCTTATAATGAGCATAAGCAACAACGTGGTTGTTGGATAGTAAACCTATCTGAAACCCGTTGTTGCTTTTTTGTTTTATTCTGAGGGGAATAAAAACAATACCCACACACCATAAGGGAGGTTTTTATTATGAAAGATGTACCAAAACTTTTCGGCAGTCTGGTATTTAACGAGACAGTAATGAAAGACCGTCTGCCAACAGCTACTTACAAGGCTTTCAAGGAAGCTGTACTGGAAAACCATCCTCTGGACCTGGCCATGGCCAATGTTATTGCCAATGCCATGAAAGACTGGGCACTGGAACATGGCGCAACCCACTTTTCTCACTGGTTCCAGCCCATGACGGGCATCACCGCTGAAAAACATGAAAGCTTTATTGCTCCTACAGCAGAAGGACGCGCTATCATGGATTTTTCCGGCAAGGAGCTTATCCAGGGTGAACCGGATGCCTCAAGTTTTCCTTCCGGCGGATTGCGTGCTACTTTTGAAGCCCGCGGCTATACTGCCTGGGATCCTACCTCCTATGCTTTCATTAAAGATGACTGCCTGTGTATTCCTACTGCTTTCTGCTCCTACACAGGCGAAGTATTAGATAAAAAAACACCGCTGCTACGCTCCATGGCAGCAGTCAGCAAAGCCTCCTGCCGCATTCTGAAACTTTTGGGCATTAATACTGGCAAAGTAACCAGTACCGTTGGCCCCGAGCAGGAATATTTCCTGGTTGATAAAAAAATGTGGGAAAAGCGTAAGGATCTCGTCTACACCGGTCGTACCCTGTTCGGAGCTAAATCTCCACGTGGTCAGGAACTGGATGACCATTATTTCGGGATGATTAAGCCCCGCGTCATGGCGTTTATGAAAGAACTGGACGAAGAACTGTGGAAACTGGGCGTACTGGCCAAAACAGAACATAACGAAGTCGCTCCGGCCCAGCACGAACTGGCTCCCATCTTTACCTCAACCAATGTAGCCGCCGATCATAACCAGCTGACGATGGAATTTATGAAACGCATTGCCCTCCGTCATGGTCTGGTATGTCTGCTGCACGAAAAACCTTTTGCCGGAGTAAATGGCAGCGGCAAACATAACAACTGGTCCTTAAGCACTGCAGAAGGTCTGAATCTGCTTGACCCCGGCAAGGACCCCTACAAAAACATTCGTTTCCTGCTCTTTTTGACCGCTATCATAAAAGCCGTAGACGAATATCAGGATCTGCTGCGCATCTCAGTCGCCAGTGCCGGCAATGACCACCGTCTGGGTGCTAACGAAGCGCCTCCTGCAATCGTTTCAGTATTTCTCGGCACAGAGCTTACCGCTATTTTAGAAGCAATAGCTGCCGACAAGCCCTATGACAGCACTCCTGTCACTTATATGAAGGTCAGCGATAACACTATTCCGGCCTTAGTCAAGGACAACACCGACAGGAACAGGACTTCCCCCTTTGCCTTTACCGGCAACAAGTTTGAATTCCGTATGCCCGGCAGCATGTTTTCCATCTCCGGCCCCAACATCGTTCTGAATACTATCGTAGCAGAAGAACTGGACAGCTTTGCTGATCAGCTGGAGCAGGCCGAGGATATAGAAAAAGCTGTTTACACACTGGTACGCGAAACCTATCTGACCCATAAACGCATTATTTTCAATGGCAACGGCTATACGGACGAATGGGTTCAGGAGGCCCAAAAACGCGGCCTGCTCAACCTCAAGTCTACTCCCGAGGCTCTGCCGCACCTTGCGGACAAGAAAAATATTGCTCTGTTTACCAAGCATGGTATCTTTACTGCTGCTGAAATTCACTCACGTGTAGAAATACTGCTGGAAAACTACTGCACTGTTTTAAAAATTGAGGCCTCCACCATGCTGGAAATGCTCTACAAGGATATTCTGCCTGCGATTAACACCTATACAAGCGATTTGGTTTCGGCTGCACTGGATAAAAAAGCAGCAGGCATCTCTGCCGGTTTTGAAAGCATGCTGGCAGAAAAAATTTCTGCCAGCAGCAGTGAAATCTATGCAGCTGCAGAAAAGCTGGAGACAGCCCTGTCAACAGCGGCCGCTATCAGCTCCAGCCAGGAAGCTGCTTACTTCTATCACGACAGTGTGCTTGCTATCATGCAAGAGCTGCGTACAGTAACTGATAAAGCAGAAGCATTGCTGGGTGAAAAATATCTGCCTTACCCAACTTACGGAGAATTGCTTTTTGGTGTTAACGACTGATAAATACATATTTTGCACAACGAGGTGCATCCTTTCAGGATGTACCTCTCTTTTTTTACAGTCAATTTTAGGAGGGATTTGAAGATGTATTCTGCAACAGATACCATCTGGGTACTTATCGGGGCTTTCATGGTTTTCGCCATGCAACCTGGTTTTGCTATGGTAGAAACTGGTTTTACCAGAGCCAAAAATGCCGGTAATATTGTTATGAAAAATTTTATGGATCTTGCTCTTGGCTCCATCGTTTTCTGGGTAATAGGATTCGGTCTGATGTTCGGCAATGATTTTAAGGGCATTACAGGTATACCCGACTTTTGCATTCTCAACGATTACGGTTCTGCCATTCCGTCCATGGCCTTTATCATTTTTCAGACCGTCTTCTGTGCTACAGCAGCAACAATAGTTTCCGGCGCCATGGCCGAGCGCACTAAATTTTCCGTTTACTGCATTTACAGCATCGTTATCAGCGCACTTGTCTATCCAATTTCCGGCCACTGGATCTGGGGTGGCGGCTGGTTATCTCAGCTTGGCTTCCACGACTTTGCCGGTTCTGCTGCCGTTCATATGGTTGGCGGCATTGCTGCACTTATAGGAGCCAAAATGCTGGGGCCGCGTATCGGCAAATATAATGCGGACGGCACCGTCAACGCCATTCCCGGGCACAGTCTTACTCTCGGTGCCTTAGGAGTCTTCCTGCTGTGGTTTGGCTGGTTCGGTTTCAACGGCTGTTCCACTGCCTGCGCTACCGGCGACACCGCTCTGCTGTCCATGTCCAAAATCTTTGTTACTACCAATATGGCGGCAGCAGCAGGTGCTACTGCCACCATGTTCTACACCTGGGTCAGATACGGACGGCCCGATGTTTCCATGACACTGAACGGCGCTTTGGCAGGACTTGTTGGCATCACCGCCGGCTGCGATATGGTAAGTATTGCAGGTTCTTTCTGTATTGGTACTCTGGCGGGCATCTTAGTTGTTATGGCAGTAGAATTTTTTGACCAGAAACTAAAGATAGACGACCCGGTCGGAGCCATATCCGTCCATGGCGTCTGCGGCGCTTTCGGTACTGCCTGCGTCGGACTCTTCGCTGAAAACGGCGGCCTTTTCTACAGTGGTTCTGCCGCCCTGCTGCAAGTCCAGCTGACCGGCATTATCGCTGTCGCCCTGTATGTTTTTATCGCCATGACCATCATTTTCATGCTGCTGGATAAAACTATCGGCCTGCGCGTAGCTCCTCAGGAGGAGATTGCCGGTCTTGATATGGAAGAACACGGACTTGCCAGCAGCTACGCTGACTTTATGCCCGTAACGGAATACCTGCCGCACTCACGCAGCGACTCCTTCCAGCCGGTCACCTTTGCAAACACCTCTTCCGGCAAAGGCAAGGTGAAAATGACCAAAGTAGTCATTATAACTTCTCAAAATCGGTTTGAAGCACTTAAAACGGCCTTGGACAAACTCGGTGTTACCGGCATGACGGTTACAAAAGTCCTCGGTTATGGCATTCAAAAAGGCAGAACAGAAATGTATCGTGGCGCCGAAGTAGCTGCCTACCTGCTGCCTAAAGTCAAAGTAGAGCTGGTTGTCTCCGCTCTGCCTGTGGAAACGGTTGTCAACACAGCCAAGAAAATTCTTTATACCGGTAAATACGGCGATGGTAAAATCTTCATCTATGATGTGGAAGACGTAGTTAAAATAAGAACCGGTGAAAACGGTTTTGATGCCCTGCAGGATCTGCCTTTAGAGAATGGCAAAAACTGATGACTTTATTAAAAATAAGCCGGGATAAAAATCCGGCTTATTTTCTGCTTTTAAATATTCTTTACAATTTTTTCTCTGCCATAGCTATCAGTGCTGAAAATTTATGATAATATTAATTGTAAGAATAATCATAATTAAGAGGTACCTATGCACATTTATGCTATCGGTGATTTACACCTTTCAGGAGATCCTCCCAGCAAACCCATGGAAATTTTTGGTGAGCATTGGGCAGGGCATAAAGACAAAGTACGGGCAAACTGGCTGCAGACTGTTACTGATGATGATATTGTCATCATCTGCGGTGATATATCCTGGGCGCTGCAGCTGGAAGAAGCCAAAAGCGACCTGCAGTGGCTTGCCGCTCTGCCAGGCAGCAAAATTCTGCTGCGAGGCAACCATGACTACTGGTGGACCAGTCTGAAAAAAATGCAGCAATTTACTGAAAACAACTTTCTGTTTTTGCAAAATAATTGTCTGATGTACGGCAATACAGCTATCTGCGGTACCCGCGGATGGATACTGCCATCCTCCGACAGCTTTACGCAGGAGGATCAGAAAATTTATCAACGCGAAAGCATTCGTCTGGAACTTTCTCTGCAGGCAGCACGTGCACAGCAGGCAGAAAAAATCATCTGCGTGTTTCACTATCCGCCTCTTTTTGCAGAAAGTGAGCATAATCTTTTTACTGACCTGCTGGAAAAATACCCGGTCACCGACTGTGTGTACGGCCACATACACGGTGAAAACCACATTTCCGTGTATGAAGGTATGCGTACGGACGTCCGTTATAAGCTTGTCTCCTGCGATACGCAGCATTTTAAACTGTATCAGATACTGTAAAAAAGCTCTCCGCATGGCGGAGAGCTTTTTATTTTGAGGTTATAAAATGTAATAAACAGATGTAAACCCCGCTACAAGGTTTTCATCATGCGAAAAATCAACAGAACCAGTAAATTCAATCCTGCCGCCACTCAGCAGCACGCCTCCGATCCGGCAGCCGCTGCCCACACTGATTCCTTTTTTTGCCAGCAACAAGGCATGCGGCAGCTTAACATTTCTCCCTATTTTTATTTTCTGCTCTGAAAAAAGGATGACATCATCAGTAAATTCACAGCCATCTGCTATCGTAATGCTTCCCTCGGCAGCAATAAGTCCGCTGCCATATATTTTCATGCCGCTGTTAAAGGAAACACCTCTGTAATCATCCAGATAATAAAAGCGTCTGCATAATCCGTTAAGGCGCAATACATCCATAGGCAGCTCGGTAACAGCCTGCCAGGCACAGTCTTTTGCTCTGGGAAATATTACTTCCCTGCCGCCCGTATATAGTGTTCCCTGAGGCAAAAACTCTGCGCCCACAACTTCCGTACTGCTGATAATTCCACATTGGGCAGCTTCCTGTTGCAGTAATTTCGGCAAGGAAAATTTTACCTGCCGCAGCAGCTGCCTCTCACTGTTACATTCTGCCTGCACTTCCAGACAGCTTACACACTGATCATCACTGACAGTCAGTGTACTGCTGACGCAGGCTTCCATTTCTCCCGGGTAAAGCACTGTTTTAAACCACTGTTTACTGCCTGCGCGAACAGTTTTTCCTGTAAGGCTTTCCATAGCCGAAAAGCAAAGCAATCTTAACTGTTCAGCACGAAGATACTGGAGATGTCTTTCATATTCCCGTCCAACATAAAGAAAAAAAAGCTGCGCAATTACCAAAAGCATCAGTGCTGTTGACAGCAGCACTAACGAAGCATTACCTCTGCTACTATTCATCTTGCGTTACCTGCCCGTTGAGACAGTAAAATATTCGCTGAAAAGTCTTTTGACGCATATTTTTCTGCAGTGTAAATTCTATCTGAAGGGCTTTATCATCAATCTTGCGTACATGCCATTCCGTCACCAGACAGTCAGGAACATACAGTGGATTTTTACCTTTTGTTCCGGCTGTCTGCGTCTGTTTGTACAAGCCGCCATTTTCCAGCGTATACAGATAACTTTTACCGCCAAATACAGTCCGGCAGCCAATTCTGTCTACGCCTTTATAATCTTTGCTGATGCTAATCAGCAGACTGTCGCATCCCATATCCTTTTCCAGTGCATTCAGCATATATCTTGCCGCATCCTGCAGCTGGATATCAAGCACTATTTTCTGACAGTTGCGTAAAACAGTAACACTGCTGCTGCACAGCAGCACCATAAGCAGCGCTGCCGCAGCCAGACTCAGCTGTAGCTCAGCCGTCAGAAAGCCATATTCATTTTTCCACCCAGACCATGTTACAGCAAATTTTTCCTTCATTATCCATTATCCGTATTTCTTTTATTATCAGGCCCTGACTGGTACTGCTGTTTTCTGTAATCTGCCAGTCTGCATCAGTTTTCTCGCCGAAAAGCCGCTTCTGTCCCATCTGCCAGGCCTGCTCAGCCTGCTGTTTTTGCTGCTGCAGATGAATGCCGCTGCCATATAATTTTACGGCACCCAGCAACAATATACCCGTAAGTAAAAATACAGCTGCCGTTTCAATGAGCAGAAAGCCGCCGCTATTTTTCACTGACAACCACCCTTCCCGTTACTGGCTGCACAGATAAAACGCAGCTGACGTCCGGCAAATTTTCATGCCGTAAAATAATATTGCCTGTCAGAGAAGGACTGCCGCTACTGGTATACTGCACATATGCCAGTTTACTGTCCACACTTACTTTGCCGCAGCCAAAATCTCTGAAATAAATTTTTCTTACTACTTTTCTATCTGCATAAAAAGCATAGCCGCCTTTATCCGTCATAAATCTTATCTGTCTGTTCAAGGCTCTGTCATCAAACATTGACTGTCGCTGCAGCTGTCTCACATCGGCAGTCAATACCTCTGCTGCCTGCTGCAGCTGCCGATGATAATACTGCCTCTGCCAGCTGCTGACACCTGCCATCAGCAAGGCAGCTGATACCCCCAGCAGCAGACAGCATACCAGTATATCCGTGAAGATAAAGCCGCCATTATTACTGCGCTGCCGTACTGCCGCCGGAAATAACTTCAGCACCCGAAGCATTCTTGCCTTTCAAGGTATAGGTAAGACCATTGCTTTCTACCGTATATTCCAATCCTTCATTCATTGCATCCTTAAAATCACTGCCTTTAATCAAATAGCTTCCATCCAGTTCAGTAAGTCCTTCCGGCAGCTTGCCATTTTCCAGCTTATACAGCTGCAGCGCCTGATCAACGGCAGCCAGATCATTTTTCAGTTTGGCATTTTTTACTTTTTCATTAGCACCTTCCAACGAAGGCATCAACATAGTCAGGAGTACACCTAAAAGTGCAGCGGCAGCCACAATCTCAATTAAAGTAAAACCTCCCTGACGTCCTCCTCTTATCATCTTTTCATCTCCCATCAATCATATTCCGGTAACGCTGTAAATAAATCAAACAACGGCCCCATAACGGAACATACCACCAATGCGGTAAAAAGTGCTGCTACAAGCAGCAGCATCGGTGCAAAAAGCTCTCTGAACCGTTCCAGCCGTCCCTGCAAATCCTGCTCCAAAATCACGGCAGCCTCTGTCAGCATCTGCGGCAGGCAGCCTGTAGCGGTACCTACAGCAACAAATTCTGCTGTAAGCGGTGAAAAGATACCTGTGTAACGCTGTGCTGCAGTACCTATATCTATTCCGCGAATCAAACTTTGTTTAAACAGATACAGCTGCATCAGCCGCCAATCATCAGTGAATACTCTGCCCGCTTCCTCCACTGCCACTGTGATATTCAGCCCGCTGTTTAACAGCAGTGCCAGAAGTTTACAAAAACGTATCTCCACTACCAGTTCAAAGATATTTTTCACTCCAGGCAATCTCAGCATGCTTTTTTTGATTATGTGCCATCTGCTTTTAAACGTAACTGCAATACCCAGCAAAGACCCTGTCACTATCAGGCTATAGGCCGATAAAAAACTATTGAGCCATAATACACTTTGTAAAAAAGCATCCGGCTCCGCCCTCATGGAAACATAGACTGCGGCCATCTGCGGCAGAACATATAACAGAAAAAACAAAGATACGACTCCTGTTGCTGCCAGCAGGAAGACAGGGTAAGCTGCGGCTTTATACAGAAAACATTTTAATTCATACTGCCGCGCATAATAATCTGCAGCTGCTTCCATAACCCGCTGCAGCTCACCGCTGCTTTCGCCGGCAGCTGCAAGGGTTATTGCCAGTGCTGGAAAAAACTCTCTGTCCTGCATCATGCTATTATGTAACGTGCTGCCTGCGCGCAACCTTTCCTGTAATCTCCCACATACCTGAGCAAGGTCTTTATCCAGTCGGCGTTGTAATAATTCTATCCCCTGCAGCAAAGGAATCCCGCTATTTAAAATTACCGCCAGCTGTCTGAAAAAAATAATACGCTGCTTATCCGTAAAGCTTTTGCTGTGCCAAAAGTCTGTCAGCTTCCACGTTTTGCTGCATAGCCGGATTTTTACCACATAGCCATACCTGCCACGTACCATTGCAGCTGCTTCTTTTCTCGAAGCAGCCTCCAATGTACCACTAAAGCATCTTCCTTCCGTACTGCGTGCTTTCCACGAATATAAAATAGTTCATCATCCCCTCCCTGCTTTTAAAGGCATTCTTGCAGAAAGCAGTTTTACCTGTATACTGTCGCCACATCTGTGAAGAAAGCATGTCCAAACGGTGAACACTGCCTGCTGCTTCTTTTTCGGCACTTGCTCTGCTTGACACTGCAACATGCGCCTTTTATACTTATAGGCAGAATAAAACAAAATACTATTTGAGCAAAGGTGAAAACATATCCATGAAAATTCTTCTCAGTCTTCTGCTGATTCTGCTGCTTGTCTGCAACACTGCTTTCGCTGCTAACGATGAACGCTGGCTACTGGCAGGCACTGATGTTTCCAATGAGACCTCCTGGTATATCGACAGTAAGACACTGAAAGTCCATGATAATAAAACTGTTCTGTTCTGGGCCAAAGTCGTACTCAGCAATCCCAAATATGACATTACGGAAATCAAAATAAAATACCTGCTCTCTGCCGACAGGCTTCAGCTTACCAAATTAGAAGAAAGCGGCTACAGCAAAAAAGGCGAAACTGTCTGGAACAATAATGTTACCAAGACTATTTCTGTCATCCCCGGTTCCGGTCCTGAAAAGCTTGTGCTGTTCGTAGACGAATTTATTCAAAAACAGGAAGCGGCAAAAGCAGAGACTGACAAATCTAAAAAGCAGACTGAAACTGCAACTGTAACACAGGACTCGAAGCAGCAGTCTGCAGGCACACCTGCTGAGCCAAACACAGACATACAAGCTGCCGCACCGAAACCGGCGGTAAAAGCAGCGAAGCAAGACATGGCTGAACCGGATGCTGCTGACAAACAAGACGCTGCCAAGCAGCACAATCCTTCTGACAAAAAATTATAACTTATATACTTAACCTGACAAAAAAGCAAAACAGCTATACCATAACTGGTATAGCTGTTTTTTCATATAAAAACCGATAACCACATTTTTGCAGTTACCGGCTCTTTCGTGCACGATATATTTTTAAAAGCATTATTTCCTTTGCAGAACGTTCAGCGCATAATTTTCTGAAAACGAAAATATGCATCCATGCCCGGTATATTTTCATTCTCAGCATCTTTTTGTTGAAGCATCCTGTTATCAGGATGATGCCTGTTAAAAAATTCCACTATGTGAAAACCGCACTTATTCACATAGAAATGAATATTGCGTTCTTCAAAATAAGGTGTTACGGTTTCCCAGACCACAGTTTCCGGATATTTATGTTCAATAGCTCTCCAGGCAGCCAAACCCAATCCAAGGCTGTGATACTCCGGTGAGATAAAAAACAAATCCAAGGCATTATGATGAGTATCCTGATTTATTTTCAGTACTACTCCGCCTACGCGCTGCCCATTATATGCCAGATGATATACTTCAGCATCCGCAGCGTAAAGCGATGCTTTTACATCGCTCTCGTCGGGTACAGGCTCACTTATCCCCAGCTTTTCTCTGACGGCAAGGGAAAATGCTTCCTGTAATTTTATTGTAAATAAAGAAAACTCTTCCGGCTTTGCCTTTTCCAGTATTACAGCAGCATTACTTTCCATCATCAGTACCCCTTTCCCATAAATCTAACTTCGCCTTTACACTGACTCTGCCGCTTGCCTGCCTTCATTACGATGCCTGATAAATACCGTCGCACTTATCAGCAGCAGGAATATACCGCCCACATAAAAGACAGTCTGCAGCGGAAAATAAGTAGCCAGCGCACCGCCTGCCAACGGCCCAACCATAGAGCCCATCTGCTGAGCAGAAAACATAAAGCCAAAAATACGCCCACGTTGACTGTGCTTGGTTTTATTAGTCAGTATGGCGCTGATAGAAGGATTAATACCGGCAAAAAACATGCCTACAGTAAAATTAACAATGGCAAAGTTCCACAGCGATTCCGGCAGCGCCGTACAAATCATGGCAATACCGGAAAGAGCAGAAGCTATACACAGCGAGTAATAAAAGCCTCTGCGCTGTCCAAAACGTCCCCAAAACGGGGCAGTTATGGCACTTGCTACACCCACCAGAGAAAATACCAGACCAGAAATAAAGATAATATTATCCATGCTGTGATTTAATTCAGCCACATACAGGCTCAGGATAGGCTGGATAAGCAGTATTACCATCTGCACCACACCGGCATACAGCAGTGTTTCCATAACTGCCGGCTGTTGAAGCAGTTCTTTGTTGCTTTCCTCCGGTTTGCCGGCATCACCCGGTGCTTTAGGCGGTTCCGGAATATATACATAGAATACCAGTGTAATAATCAGCAGCATGATACCGCCAAAATAAAATGAAGCACGCATCCCGAACACAGACGCCAGCAGTCCGCCCAGCAACGGTCCTACTACATTTCCTACTGTCAGTCCGGACTGCAGTATACCGAGGCTTACACCAAGCTTATCAAGCGGCACACTGGAAGTTGCAATGGCCAGGCATACAGACCATAAGCCGGCAGCAAAGCCATGCAGCACACGTACACAGAACATTTGCTCCGGTGAAGTTACTACTGCGCCCAGCAAATAGACGATGGCAAGTCCCAGTCCGGAACGGATAGCCATCAGCTTTTTACCCTTTTTATCAGCCATCCTGCCCCAGATAGGCGACATAATACCACCAATCAAAAAGGTTACGGAAAAAATAGCTCCTGACCACATCTTCACATCGGCCTGTGAAACTCCCAGCTCTTTAATCAGATACATGGGCAAAAATGGTATCAGCATGGTATAACTTGCCGACATAAAGACAACATTGGTAGTAAGTATGGCTAAAATAATCTTCCAGTTTTTCACGGTTATGCTTCTTTCTTCATATTTTTATATATTAAAATAAAGTGATACAGAAAAATATGTTAGATATTATAGCAAAATATATTTTATTAGTAAATAACAGACCAGCCAAAAATAGAAGAGGCCTGCACAGCAGACCTCTTCTATTTTTTGGAGGAGAAAATATTAATTTGCCTAAAATTTTAAGCAAACATTCAATAAATTATTTACCGGCAATCAGATGACCTATTTCAGCACAGGCCTCAATCGCCGCCTGATCAGGAGCATTAAGTGCCAGTACACCCGGAGCAGCCAGTTCGCCGCCAGCTGCCGTCACTCTTGCTTCCCAGTCTTGCATATAGGAACCGCCCCAACCATAGGAGCCAAACAAAACAACTTTTTTCCCGGCAAGCATCTTTTCCAGTTCAGTAAAGAAAGGTTCAAACTCATACTCTTCCAGTACTTCTGCACCCATAGCCGGGCATCCCAATGCCAGCGCCGGATACTGCGCCGCTTCAGCAGCAGTAATCTGACCCACTTCTTTGAGCAGTGCTTCACAGCCGCAGTTATTAATTGTTTCAGCCACAGCTTCCGCCATCAGCTTCGTATTACCGCTGGCACTCCAGTAAATTACAGGTATTTTTTCCATGATGACCTCCTTAACCGATTGTCACTGCATTATAGAGCGGCAAACCTTCCGTCAGCCTTTGCAGGACAAAATCTCTGCATTTTTCATATGTATTAAAAAGCTTTCTTGCCTGCTCTACATCTCCATATACTTTCCAGTAACCACTGTATTTACAGTTACTGCCTTTATTCAATACAAATCCTAACACATCTTCTAACGGATACCCCAGAAAAAGCCCAATTTCATGGGGAAAATTACAATCCTGCTGCAAGCGCTGCTCCAGTGTCAGCAAATCATCTTCCAGTGAATTACCAATGCTGTATCCGGCAGCTGTCAGGTATGCTCTGCAGCCTTTATCCTGCAGCAGCAACCGCAGTTCTTTCTCATTATATATCAGAAGCAGGCATCTTTTGCTGCAGCAGCATAATCTGCGAAAGATAATGCCTTCTGATGCAAACTGTTTATTGTACTCTTGTATCAGCTCCATTATTGTTTCCGTATTAGCCTGCGGCAAAGCAATCATATTGGCCGGCTTAACACGCATCAGTACAGGCGAACAATGAAATGCCAGCAATTCATCAAATTTTCTGAAGCCGAACAATTCCATACTTACCTCCATATTACGATAGTTTGTGCTAACCAATGCAAAACAGAAGATGCAAAGGGATAGTCAAGGTCAATTATATATAATACAGAAGGGTTAAATTTCCGCATTAGTTAGCACTCACTAACTACAATGTAATATTAGCATACTTCGACTCAGTTAGCAATAGCTAATTTAAAAATTTTTCATAAAAAAACGGAAGGAATTTATTCCTCCCGTTTTTTAGTACCATGTAAAATAATATCCGTACATAAAAGCTGCAGCTGCTGCCTGATGTTATCATTTTCCTCCGGCAGTACCACGGTAAGCCTGATGCACCCTGCAAGCTGCGGACATGATGCCAGATCTGCCGTCAGTATGCCATTATTTAAAAGATAGCGATAAATAAAATGTCCGCTTTTTTCTAAAGGAGACATTGCCTCATTCCTGCCATAAACTTCATCATAGCTTTCAGCAAGTACAGCTGCCATATTGCCATTAGCTCTGAAAAGGACAAAATTTGCTGCCGACGGCCAGACCTCAAAACCTTGCTGCTGCAGAAAATCTGCCAACTGCTCACGTTCTCGCACAACCATTTTGATTAAATCTCTGTACAGCAACTTGTTTTCATATACGGTCTTTGCAGCCATAAGCGTATAGGCATTAACCTGATAGGGAAGCAGAGTCTTTCCCAAAATCCTGATGATACTGCTGCAGCCAACAGCATAACCGCAGCGCAGTCCTGCCAGCCCATAAGCTTTGGAAAAAGTACGTACACACAGCAGATTACTGTACTTATTGCTGATAGTCAGCACCGATCCCGCTACCAGCCAGATTTTATTAAGCGGACGCATATCAAGGCTGTCCACATCCCTGCCTCCGGCAAATTCCATACACGCTTCATCCACTACCACCGGGCAGTTTACAGCCGCAATAATTTTTTCTACCTGCGGTAACGGATTGTAATTGCCCGTAGGATTGTTTGGATTGCAGATAATCAATAAAGCTACCTGTTCCGCACGGCAGAAACTGATAACCGCCTCCGCATCAAGATAACCGTCATCGCTAAGTCTGTACGGTGCAGGCGTACTGTCCGATAACTGTATATATGTAGCATACATATCAAATGACGGTACCGGGAACGCTATTTTTCTGCCACTGCCGCCGAAAACATAACATGCTTTCTGCAGCAACTCACCGGCTCCATTGCCTATTCTTACGTTATCATCCGGTAAATCAAGCTCTTGAGCTATAGTTGCAGCAAGATTTTCTGCCTGTATGGGAGGGTAACGGTGAAATGGAAATGTTTCCGTTATTTTTAACAGCTTTTCTCTTACTGTTTCCGGCATAGGATAATTGCTCTCATTAGTGTCGGCAATAATCCTGGCATTCACATGCTGCACAGTGTAGCTGTTTAAATTCTCTATACTGCTGCGGACACTGAATTCATCCATATAATTACCCTCAGTCCCTGCTGCCGCGGCGCAGAAGCGGCATCACTGAATTATAACCGTCAGCACCATAAACAAGGCAGCGTTTTACCCGTGAAATAGTAGCCGTACTGGCACCAGTTTTTTCCACAATAGTTTCGTAGATACAACCTTCGTCAAGCATTCTGGCGACTTCCAGCCGCTGCGCCAGAGCTTTAAGCTCGCTGATAGTACAGATATCCTCAAAAAAGCGATAGCACTGTTCCTTATCTTTCAGGCTCAAAATGGCAGTAAACAGCTGGTCTGTAAGTTCATCTCTTAATTTATCCGACATGATTATACCTCCTCAGTCCAATACATTTTATTATCATTACTTTATCACTTTATCTTGTGAAAGACAAGATAAAAATATTTAAATCAATATTTTTGTTGACAATATTTGAAAAGCATTGTATCATTAACTCATTAACTTAACAGTTATTCATCAAGAGTAGCCGAGGGACTGGCCCAATGAAGCTACGGCAACCACACTTTCTGTGAACGGTGCCAAATCCAACGGAGTAATCCGGCAGATGAAGAAGTGCTTGAACATACTGACATGTACCCTTCACTGACTGGTGAAGGGTTTTTTTATTCTGTAAATCAAGAAAGGATGCTGTTTTTATGATAGAACTGCTTAATATCGAAAAAACCTACTACAGCAAAGCGGGCGATATTCATGCCCTCAAGCAAACTAATCTGCATATCAAAGAAGGCGAAATCTTCGGCATTATCGGCTTATCCGGCGCAGGTAAATCTACGCTGGTGCGCTGCATCAACATGCTGGAAAAACCGACTGCTGGCCAGGTCATCGTCGACGGTGCAGATCTTACTGCCATGAATGATACCCAACTGCGTAAAGCACGCCAGAGCATCGGCATGATCTTCCAGCACTTTAATCTGCTTGCTTCCCGCACCGTGTACGACAATATTGCTTTCCCTCTGGAAATCCAGGGTCTTGGCAAAGATGAAATTGACAAAAGAGTGCGCCCCCTGCTGGAATTGGTTCAGCTGGAATCAAGAGCAGATTATTACCCCAGCCAGCTTTCCGGCGGACAAAAACAGCGCGTCGGTATCGCCCGTGCTCTGGCCAGCAATCCGAAAGTACTGCTCTGCGACGAGGCAACTTCCGCACTTGATCCGCAAACCACAAAATCTATTCTGGAGCTGCTGAAAGACATCAACCGCAAGATGAATCTTACCATTGTTATGATTACCCACCAGATGGAAGTTGTCAAAGCCGTCTGCGACCGGGTTGCAGTTATCGAAAATGGTGTCATCATCGAAGAAGGCCCCATGATTGACGTTTTCACCAATCCGCAGCATCCCACAACCAGGGAATTTACCAAAAGCGCAACCAATGATAATTTTGCTGCCATGCTCAAGAATATGCATCTTTCCCAGCAGTACAACAACGGCAGCAAGCTGATTACCCGCATTTCCTTCCTGGGTAATTCTGCCGGTGAACCTATCGTATCCGGCATGGTAAAAAAATTCGATGTCGATGTCAGCATTCTGTACGGCAACATCGACCACTTAAAAGATGTACCCTTCGGTACGCTGGTTATTGAGATTTCCGGCAGCAAAGAAGGCATCGAAAACGCCCTGGCCTATCTGCATGGTCAGGATTTGAAAACGGAGGTAATCGGTTATGAGTCCTGATATGATTGATCTTTTAATAAAATCTTTTTTTGAAACCTGCTATATGGTAGTTGTTTCCACTGTTATGGCAACTTTAATAGGCATACCCCTGGGTGTAATTCTGACCGTTACCCGCAAAGACCATATTCTGCCCAATTCAGCAGTAAATTCTATTCTGGGAGCTATTGTCAACGCAACCCGTTCCACGCCTTTTATCATCCTCATGGTAGCAATCATCCCACTGACCCGTATCATCGTCGGTTCTTCCATCGGTACCACGGCAGCAATCGTTCCGCTGACCATTTCGGCAGCTCCGTTTATTGCCCGCATTATTGAATCTTCTTTGCTGGAAATCAATCCCGGCGTTATTGAAGCAGCACAGGCAATGGGGGCAAGCCCTATGCAGATTATTTCCAAAGTTCTATTGCCGGAAGCACTCCACTCTATAGTTTTAGGTGTTACCCTGGCTATTATCAGCCTTATCGGTTACTCAGCCATGGCCGGTGCCCTGGGTGGCGGCGGTCTGGGCGACCTTGCCATCCGCTATGGCTATCAGCGTTTCCAGCTTGATGTTATGATTACTACCGTAATCATCCTTATTATCATGGTTCAGGCCATGCAGTCTCTGGGCAACTGGATGTCCAAAAAACTTAACAAAAACAAACTTTAATGCAGCCCTGCTGTTTAAAGATAAAGTTATCCAATCTTATAATTTTCAGGAGGAATGAACATGAAAAACATCTTCAGACTTTTTGCCGCAGCAATCTGTCTGCTGGCACTTCTTACAGCAGGCTGCGGTTCCGATGACAACAAAGCAAAAGACAGCAAGGCTCCGGTGAAAATCGGCGTTACTGCCGGTCCCCATGCCGAAATCATGGACAACGTAAAAAAACTGGCAGCTAAGGAAGGCCTGCAGGTAGAAGTTGTAGAGTTTTCCGATTACGTTACCCCTAACGTATCCCTGTATCAGGAAGAACTTTTTGCCAACAGCATGCAGCATGCGCCTTATCTGGCAGCCACCAGAGAAAAGGAACCGAAGTTTGATTTAATTGAAGTATTCAAAACCGTCAACTTCCCCATGGCAGTATATTCCAAAAAGCTGAAAAAAGGAGATGCTATTCCTGACGGTGCCATCATCGGCATCCCCAATGATCCTTCCAACGGCGGCCGCGCTCTCTTACTGCTGGCTGACAAAGGACTTATCAAGGTAAAAGATATCAATGACGTTACCACTACCGTTAAAGATATTACCGAGAATCCGCATAACTATGTTATCCGTGAACTGGATGCAGCAATCATCCCCAACAGTCTTCCTGACCTGACTATTGCTGTAATCAATGCCAACTACGCTATTCCCGCGGGTCTCAATCCTACCAAGGATTCCCTCCTGCTGGAAAAATCCGACAATCCATATGTCAATATCTTTGTTACCAAAGAAAAATACAAAGATGATCCGCGCATTGCACAGCTGAAAAAAATCTATCAATCTGAAGCAAACAAGAAATTTATCGACGAACATTTCCAGGGCTCCATTGTTGCCGGCTGGTAACACAAAAGCGGCTGCTTTCATGCAGTCGCTTTTTATTTGATAAAAATTTGACATTTATTTTTATCAAATCTGTTATAATTTATATAGAAACATATTCAGATTAAGCATACAGAGGAGGTATTTTCATGAATATCTGGCATGATATCGACCCTAAACGTATTTCTCCCGATGATTTTTGCGCTGTTATTGAAATTCCCAAAGGCTGCAAGGTAAAATACGAGCTTGACAAAGAAACCGGTCTTTTAAAAATGGATCGTGTACTTTTTACCTCTACCCACTATCCTGCCAACTACGGTTTCATTCCCCGTACTTACGCTGCTGATAATGACCCTTTAGACGTTCTTGTACTCTGCTCAGAAGAAGTTGTGCCTCTGACATTGATGCGCTGCTATCCTATCGGTGTTATCATTATGGAAGACAATGGCGATATGGATGAAAAAATTATTGCTATCCCTTTTGGCGACCCAATGTATAATTCCTATAAATCTATTACTGAGCTGCCGCAGCATATCAGCGATGAAATGATTCACTTCTTTTCTGTCTACAAATCTCTGGAAGGTAAGAGTACTGCCCTTGAAGAAGCTCATGGCGTAGACCGGGCGCGAGAAATAATTCTGCAATGCCAGCAACGCTACAAGGACGAATTCTGCTGAAAGCCAGTAACATTATAAGTATAAAAAAACGCATCTGTTAAACAGATGCGTTTTTTTATACTGCAGAACCATACAGAAACCTATCAATTATGATGCTTGCAATTTCTTCCGCCTCAAATCTGGAGTCATACTCCCGCTGATTAAATACGCACATGGCAACGCTCCAGAATAATTCTCTGGTTGCAATCTGAGAGTCGCCATTTTTTAAAAAACCTGTGCGCATACCCTCCGCAATTATTTCGTACAGAATAATGAATTCCGATTCCATTATCATGTAATATCTCAGTACCTGTTCTTTCAGCTTTTCAGAAGGTTCCACATTACTGTAACGTGAAAGAATGATATAGTCATCATTTTCCTTTAACACACGACAGCCGTTACTAACACCCAGCATTTCAAAGCAGACAATCTGCCATAAGGCATAATGTTCCCGATAAAAGCTGACCATCGTCGTCATATAAGCTACAAGTTTTGCTTCAATATCCGCAGCATCAGCCACCACAGCTTTCAATCTGGCAACAAAAGGCGTATTTTTATCCGAAATCAGTTTGTAAAACAGTTGCTCCTTATTGCCGAAATATTTATAAACCGTACCCTTGCCTACATCGGCAAGCATAATGATTTCGTCAACAGTTGCCTTTTCATAGCCTCTGGCAGAAAATACCTGTTCCGCCGCCAGCAAGATACGCTGATCCTTAGGCAGACTTACATCAACATGCATCTGTACCCCTCCTTAAAGATTACCGTACTCTGAATAGTCATATCTTTATTATAACCGCAATAGCAAGTTATTGCCAGTTTTATAAAGCTAACTATGTTGTAAATGTGAATATTTTTTTAAATACTTCCTTAACTTCCTAATATTGCATATAATATATTTAGCCGATATATTTATCCGCACAGATACGGATCTGTATATTGAAAACGAGGAGGAATCTTTATGAGCCTGAAAATTATTACCAACCGCTGCAAAGGCTGCGGTATCTGCGCGGCTTTCTGCCCCAAACAGGTACTGGCCGTCAATGAAGTGGAAAAAATCGAAGCTGTAGCTGAAGAAAATTGTATCAAATGCGGTCAGTGCGAAATGCGCTGCCCTGATTACGCTATATTTGTGAAAAAATAAGCAAAAGGAGTGACCTGAATGTCTAAAATATTACTGCTGCAAGGAAATCAGGCCGTAGTGGAAGGCGCAATTGCTGCCGGAGTTAAATTTTTTGGCGGTTATCCCATCACCCCTTCCACGGAAATAGCCGAATCGCTGGCAGAACGTCTGCCTCTGGTCGGCGGCAAATTTATCCAGATGGAAGATGAAATCGCTTCCATGGGTGCCATTATCGGTGCTTCTTTAACTGGCAAAAAAGTTATGACTGCAACCAGCGGCCCCGGCTTCTCACTGAAACAGGAGCTTATTGGCTATGCCTGCGCTGCCGAAATACCTCTGGTAATTGTCAATGTACAGCGTGTAGGTCCGTCCACCGGGCAACCTACTTCCCCATCTCAGGGTGATATCATGCAGGCACGCTGGGGTACACATGGTGACCACTGGCTTATTGCTCTGACTCCCGCCAGCGTGCCAGAATGCTTTGAGCTTACTCTGCGCGCTTACGCTTTAAGCGAAAAGTATCGCGTACCGGTTATTCTGTTAATGGATGAAGTAATCGGCCATATGCGCGAAAAAATCGAACTGCCGGACAACTATGATGAAATACCGCAGGCAGAACGCAGACAACCTGAAGGCGATCCTGCAGGCTTCAAAGCGTATGCTGCTGATGAAAGCCTTGTACCGCCCATGCCACCCTTCGGCAGCGGCTACCGCTGGCATGTAACCGGTCTGGTACATGACGAAACCGGTTTCCCCAAAGGCGCAGGCAGCGCTACCAAAGCCGCTGCTGACCGTCAGTATCATAAACTGTACGACCATCTTGATGACATCGTCCAGGTAGAAAACTACTGCATGGAAGACGCCGAATATGCTATCGTCGCTTTCGGCGGTGCTGCGCGTACTGCCTATGAAACAGTAGATATGGCCCGCAAGGAAGGCATCAGAGCAGGTTTACTGCGTCCTATCACTATCTGGCCTTTTGCCGAAAATGAAATGCAGAAACTGGCAGGTAAGGTTAAGGGCATCCTTGTACATGAGCTGAATCGCGGCCAGTATGTATATGAAGTAGAACGTGCTGTAGCAGGCAGCGTACCTGTATACAGCTATGCAAAATATGATAATGAACCGGCAACTCCTGCGCAGCTGCTGGCAGAATTCAAAAAAGCAATGGCACTGTAAGAGAGGAGAACAAATCTATGAGTATGGAACAATTAATTGATAAATATTTCCGTCCCGGACGCCTGCCTCATATCTGGTGCCCCGGCTGCGGTAATGGTATTGTTACCGGTGCCATAGTCAAAGCTATCGACAAACTGGCGCTGGAAAAAGATTCTGTAGCTGTTATTTCCGGTATCGGCTGCAGCAGCCGTGCTTCCGGCTATCTGGACTTTAACACCGTCCACTCCGCTCACGGTCGTGCCCTGCCCGTTGCTACCGGCGTCAAACTGGCCGACCCTTCCCTGAACGTTGTCGTTGTAACAGGTGACGGCGACGCGACAGCTATTGGCGGTAATCATCTGATTCACGCTGCACGCCGCAATATTGATATGACTGTGGTATTGTACAACAACAGTATTTACGGTATGACCGGTGGTCAGTATTCCCCTATGACCCCTTATGGCAGTAAAGCAACAACGGCTCCCTATGCTACTATTGAACATGATTTTGATATTGCGGAGCTTACCAAAGCAGCAGGTGCAACCTTTGTTGCCCGTGCTACTACCTTCCATACCCAGCTTTTGGTTGACCTGATTGCCAAAGGCATCCAGCACAAAGGCTTCAGCATCATCGAAGCAGTTTCCGCCTGCCCCATATCCTTTGGCAGACAAAATAAAATGGGCGGCCCTGCTGACATGATGAAATGGCAGCGCGACCATGCTGTTATGCTGCCGGCCTGGAATAAGCTGACAGACGAACAGCGCATCGGCAAATTCCCTATCGGTCTGCTGTATGAAGTTACAGACCGCAAGGAATATACCGAAGCTTACGATGAACTCATTGCCCGTGCACAGGGAGGTAATAAATAATGAAATACGAATTACGTTTAAGCGGCACCGGCGGTCAGGGACTGATTCTTGCCGGTATCATCCTTGCAGAAGCAGCCCTGCTTGACGAGAAACTTGCCATCCAGTCTCAATCCTATGGCCCTGAAGCAAGGGGCGGCGCTTCCAAATCAGAAGTTATCATTGCTGAAGAAGCCATTCATTTCCCCAAGGTTACCAAACCCAATCTGCTGCTGGCCATGAGTCAGGAAGCCGCTGCAAAATATTCCCACGACCTGGGGCAGGACAGCATTATGATTACCGACAGCCTGTTTGTAAAAGATATCCCTGCATTCGGTGGCAAGGTATACGAACTGCCTATTACTCACAGCGCTAAAGAAGAATTGGGCAAAAGCCTTTTTGCCAATATCGTAGCGCTTGGTGCGCTGGTAAAACTGACTGGCATCGTTACCGAAGACAGCCTGGTGAAAGCAGTTTTAAACCGTGTTCCCAAAGGAACCGAAGAAGCTAATAAAAAAGCACTGGCAGTTGGCATGAATCTTATCAAATAAATTAAAAAAAGCAGATGCTAAAAACATCTGCTTTTTTTATTTGCGCGTGACAGCTGACTGTTTTCAGTCCTTTATGTAATCCAAATGTCCCCTCATTGGCCGCTTCCGCGAATACTGTGCTTTTCTTTTTCTCTTACAGTATATAGCCACGCGTTAAGCTTTCAGCTTATAAAAAAACAACAATGGACTGAAAGCACTTGCTTACAACTCCATTGTTGTTAGGTATTATTATAACATCACTATTCATATATGTAAATATTTTCTTAACTATTTTTATTAATTCTTTTTTAATGTTCGGATTTTTAGCTATTTTTTACCGTTTTTCTTATTTTTTACATTTAAATGTTCCGTTTTTTCTTGACAAACGACGCATAAAAATTTAAACTACTAACATAAAAGTACTCAGAAGTACTTAATCCACTATCAAAGGCAGGTACATAATTATGGCTGAAATGTTATATGAGGGGAAAGCAAAAAAAGTTTTTGCTACGGAAAATCCTAACGAAGTAGTTATCTATTATAAAGATGATGCAACTGCTTTTAACGGGTTAAAGAAAGGAACCATCATGGATAAAGGCATTATGAATAATACCATTACCACTTTTTTCTTTGACCTTCTCGGTAAAAACGGTATTCCGCATCATCAAATTCAAAAGCTCTCCGAACGCGAAGCATTGTGCAAAAAAGTACATATTATTCCGCTCGAAGTAGTTACCCGTAATATTGCTGCCGGCAGTCTGGCAAAAAAAATGGGTGTTGAAGAAGGATATGTACTGAAAAAACCTATTATTGAATTCTGCTATAAAAATGACGATCTGGGCGATCCGATGATTAACGATGATTATGCAGAGGCTTTTGGTATCGCTACTGATGCACAGGTACGGGAAATCAAAGCTCTTACATTAAAAATAAATGATATTCTGAAAAAATTCCTTGCCGAACGCAAAATCCGCTTAGTAGATTTCAAAATGGAATTTGGCACCGACGCTGACGGCAAAGTAATACTTGCCGATGAAATTACCCCGGACACTGCTCGCCTCTGGGACTGGGATACCAATGAAAAACTTGATAAAGACCGTTTCCGCCGTGACCTTGGTAATGTGGAAGAAGCTTACCATGAAGTTATTCATCGTCTGACAGGTAAATAATATTTAGTATAAAAAAAGCGCATTCAGTGAATGCGCTTTTTTTATGTTATTTTATTTTTATCAGTTCATAATTTCTCGTACCAAGCCCCAGTTTTTCTGCGTGCTCCAGGCATGTCTTCCATTCAGATTCCGGTGTAATGTTATGGAAATGGTCGTGACCGGCACAAGCCTCGGCGTTATCACGCAAATGCTCTGCTAACACAGAATTCTCCATTACCGGAGCCGCGTTTACTAAATCCGCACAAGCCTGATCCAGTGCCACAGGGTCAAAAGAAGCCAGCATGCCGATATCAGGCACTACAGGTGCATCATTTTCCGCATGACAGTCGCAGTAAGGTGAAACGTCTACAATAAGACTGATATGAAAATGCGGTCTGCCGTTCAGAATAGCAAAAGCATATTCTGCCATACGTTTATTAAGATTTTCCATGCTGGCATCATTCAGGGAATGAATGGCATCCATGGGGCAGATACCCAGACAACGGCCGCAGCCAACACATTTATTAATATCAATGGAAGCTTTGCCGTCTGTAATCGTCGGCGCATTATGAGCACAGATTTTCACGCAGCGGCCACAGCCAATGCATTTCTTCTGAGAAACCTTAGGTTTACCGTCATTATGCATTTCCATCTTGCCGGCACGGGAGCCGCCGCCCATGCCGATATTTTTCAGCGCACCGCCAAACCCGGTCATTTCATGTCCTTTAAAATGGCTGAGGCTGATAACGATATCTGCATCCATCAGTGCCTGTCCTATCTTAGCCTCTTTAACCAGTTCACCGCCCGGCACCGGCACGTAGGCTTCATCAGTACCTTTCAACCCGTCAGCAATAATTACATGACAACCGGTAGAAAAAGGGCTGAAGCCATTTTCATAAGCGGAAGTAATATGCTCCAGCGCATGTTTTCTGCGACCTACATACAAGGTATTGCAGTCAGTAAGGAATGGATAACCGCCAAGCTCTTTAACTACGTCTGCCACAGCTTTAGCATAATTAGGCCGCAGATAAGAAACATTGCCAGGTTCGCCAAAATGAATCTTGATTGCCGCAAACTGCTTTTCAAAATTAATATTACCTATGCCTGCAGCCTTAATCAGCTTCTGCAGCTTCTGCGGCATACTCAGACTGCCGTAAGCGGTACGAAAATCTGTAAAATACACTTTAGCCTTTTCCATAAAATCTCCCCCAATTCTCAAGGCTTATCTTACACTGCCTTATAAAAGTCCAGGCAGATATAAATCTTCAGTTGTAACAGCAGGCTTGCCCAAAACACGCCCCGGTACAAAAGTCCCGTGGCAGTCGCTGCCGCCGCTGATTAACAGCTTGCGTCTGCGGCAATATTCCAGCAGTTTTTGAGTATTTTCTTCACTATGCCCGGAGTGATAACATTCAAAACCATCAAATTTTTCTTCTGCCAGCAGCTCCAGCACATTTTCCAGTCCAGGACCATGAAAGCCGCTGGCCGCATGGGCACACACAGCAGCTCCGCCTGCTGCATGAATGGCTGCAATTACATCATTTACCGGCGGAAATTCCGGAAAGCCAAGGTGATGTTCCTTCGTAAAAATACGCCTGAAAAAATCATTTACATCCTGACACAGTCCCTTATCCTGCAAATAGGCCAGTGCCCGCCAGCCACCGCGCCTGCGGTCATAATCATAACGGGAAAACTCCTGCACGCTTACCGGCCAGCCTTCCTGCTCCAGCATGGCAATACTGTCCACATCCTTATCATTAAGCAGCTGTTCATTATGCTGCAGCAATGCCAACAGATTTTTATCGTCAATATCTATACCATAACCCAGAATATGAAACATAATGTTATTTTTGGTTGCACATATTTCCGAAGCCGGAATAAAGCGCATACCTGCAGCTCGAGCCAGTTTTTCCGTCTCTGCTACATTGGCAACACTGTCATGGTCAGTAACCGCCAATGCACCCAAACCTGCACTGCCAGCCTGCTCTATCAGTTCTGCCGGTGTCCAGGTCCCGTCAGAAGCCGTTGTATGGATATGCAGATCAGCCTTCATTTTTCTGCTCCTCTTCGCAGATGCGGCAATGATGCTGCTGCGCCGCCTGCTGTCCTGTCTTTTTTCTGCCCATAAAGATACTGCAAATAAACATAACTGTCTGCGTCAAAACAATAGTACCACCTGGAGCCAGGTTGGCATAATAGGAAATAACCAATCCTAATGCTACAGAAACCAGTCCGTATACAATACCCTGCAAAATTGTAGCAGCAAAGCTCCTGGCAGTCTGCAAGGCACAGGCCACAGGAATCACCATCATGGCCGATACCAGAAGCAAGCCAACAATGCGCATGGACAGCGCCACTGTAAGAGCTGTCAGTACAGCCAGCAGCATATTAAGTTTATCAACCGGCAGTCCCGCCACCCGGGCCGAAACCTCATCAAAAGTAAGATACTGCAGCGGGCGATAGTACAGTGCCACAAAAATCACAGTAAATAAACCCAGTACAGCGACAATTATTAAATCACTGCCACTGACAGTCATCAGGCTGCCAAACAGGATACTGCCAAGATTAAAGCCGCCTTCTTTATTGATACTGGTCAGTACTACTGCCAGCCCCATACCGCAGTAAAAGAAAATAGCCAAAATCATCTCGGCAGAAGCAGCAAGTCTGCTTCTTACCCGCTCAATAGCCAGTGCCCCTAAAATAGTAGCCACGGCAGCACTGATTACCGGGCTATAGCCTCCCAACGCTCCTGCTGCCACACCGGCAAAGGCAATATGCCCCAGGCCGTCACCAATCAGTGACTGGCGACGCAGCACCAGGAAACTGCCTATCAGAGGACAGATAACCGCCATAATCATGCCAGCAATCCAGGCGCGCTGCATAAATTCCATTTCAAATATTTCCAACATAAAATTCTCCGTCTTATCTGTAAAAATATCCGTGTTTATGATGATGCTTCAAAGCAGCATGTACCTCACCCCAGAAGCAGATACCATGATCAAGGCACAGAGCGTTGCGTGCAGCATCAGCCGCCAGTTCCAAATCGTGGGATACCATGACAACGGTTACGCCCTGTTCCCTATTAATACGCTTTAGCATGGCGTAAAGAGAAATCTTAGCTGCTGTATCGACACCGGTAGCCGGCTCATCAAGCAACAATATTTCCGGTTTTTTCACCATCGCTCTGGCCAGAAACACTCTCTGCTGCTGACCGCCACTCAGTTCGCCAATTTTTCTGTGCTGCAGTTCCTGTAAATCAAAATATTTTAACAGCTCTTCCAGACGCTGTCTGTCTGCCTGATTAGGACGATGCAGCAGCGACGCTTTATTCAACAGGCCCAGTTCAATAACCTCGCGTACGCTGATAGGAAAATCCCGCTGCTGTCTGGCTGGATTCTGCGGCACGTAACCGATTTTTTCCCAGCTGTCAAACTTTTCCACCGGCATTCCATAATAATAGATGTTGCCGGCAGTAGGCTGTGTTACGTGAGCCAGCATCTTAAGCAGCGTACTCTTGCCTGCGCCGTTGGCCCCGATTACAGCCACAAAATCTCCCTGAGCAATTTCCAGATTTAATTTATGAAATACCCAGCCTTCACCGTAATCAAAACCGAGATTTTCAATTCTGATAATATTTTCCATGTTTTTTCCTTACTGTGCAGCCAAAGCAATCCTCAGATTATCAATATTCCGCTGCATAATTTTAATATAATCCAGATTTTCCCTGCGCCCTTCTTCACTTAATCCTTCCAGCGGATCCAGTACTGCCGTCCTGACGCCTGTTTCTTTTGCCAGTACCTGCGCAATGCGCGGATCTGACAGCGTTTCAAAGAAAATGTACTCCACCTGCTCCTGCCGCACGATACCAGCCAGTTTCTGCAAATCTGCAGGTGTCGGTTCTGCCTGTGGTGATAAGCCGCTGACAGCCAGCTGCCTCAGTCCGTAATCACCTGCCAGATGACCAAAGGCTGCATGAGAAGTAATAAATACTTTTTTCTGCGCCGTAGATGCAATTTCCTGCATCTGACGGTCAAGCTCCTGCAGCTGCAGCAAATATTTTCTGCTGTTTTCTTTATAATAAGCAGAATTTGACGCATCCGCCTCACAAAAAGCAGCAGTAATACGTTCTACTTCCACAGCTGCTTTTTTGGGGCTTATCCAGACATGCGGATCCTGTCTGCCGTTATTTTCGTACATGCCACTGCCAGCCTGTACTGATACCACCTTACGTTCAGCAACTGCCTGCAAAGCCTGCTCAGCCCATGGTTCTACAAGGCCGTTATATACAAAAATCTGAGATCTTCCTATCTTGGTTAAATCGCGCGGCGACGGTTCCCAGTCGTGGGGTTCTGCCCCATCCGGTACCAGCGTAGTTACCTGCACCCTGTCACCGCCTATGGCTCTGGCAAATTCTGCCATGGGATAAAAGCTTGCTGTTACCTGTAATTTATCCTGCTCTGTCTGCGTACTGGAACAACCTCCCGCAAACAGTGCCAGCATCAAGACAAACAAAACTATTTTCTTCATGAATTACCTCCTTTTATATATATTTACAGTTTGTCAAATTTTCTTTATTATACTACAATATACGGTAATAAAGAAACATTTCTTCTTTCTCTGACCGAGACAGCTAAAACAAGGAGTGATATTGACATGTTACCAGAAAAAAAGTTTATTGCCTCTTTTGATATTGACGCACAAAATACTTTTACACCTGTCTGCCCTGACGAACTGCCAGTAGCTGAAGGTGACACCATCGCAGGCGAGCTTAACGCGCAGGCGGCTTTCGCCAGTCTGCGCATAGCTTCCCGCGACGCACACCCCTCCGGAGCACTCTGGCTGAGCAGCAAGGATCTGCCACCACTCAGCCCTATTACCGGCTACCCTGACCTGGATCTGCGCTGGCCCGCCCATGCTATTGTCGGCAGCAAAGGCTTCGACTTTATTGCCGGACTGGACCCTGCCGCTTATGATTTTCAGGTTTTCAAAGGTATAGAGCCTGACAAACATCCTTACGGAGCCTGCTATCACGACCTTGGTGATAAACTTTCCACCGGTGTTATCGAATATCTTCGCTGTCACGGCATCACTACTGTTATCTGTGGTGGTCTGGCAACTGATTATTGCGTCAAAAATACCGTGCTGCAGCTGCGGCGTGCCAGTTTTGACGTCATTCTTAACAAAGCAGCCTGCCGCGGCATAGCTCCTGATACTGTAGCTGCAGCCATGGAGGCAATGAATGCCGCCGGAGTTCACTTTGTCGACTGTGCTGCCGACCTTGCCAGACTGTAATTAAACACCATGAAAATACAGTAAAACCACCTTCTTTGGTTTATCATACAGCCAAAAAGGTGGTTTTATTTTATAGTTTTCACATTTCTTCCGTAAGTCTTTTCAGGACACTTTCTAACAGTAAACAGCCCGAAAAAATATTTTCCGGCGTGCTGTATTCTTCCGGTGCGTGACTGATGCCGCCTGCACTTGGCACAAAAATCATACCTGCAGCTACGCCGGCTCCGGCAAAAATCTGTGTATCATGTCCGGCCCAGCTTGGCAGCTGCAGACAGTCAAGCTGCAGCCTGCCCGCTTCCTGCTGCATCACTTTGCCTATCTGCTCAGATAAAGGCACCGCCGGTACATGAAAATCACCGTCGGTCTGCCAGCTGACACCGTTATCAGCAGCAGCTTTTTCGATAATCTCCAGAACCTGCTGCCTTATCTCCCGCAGAACATTATCGCTGTAGGAACGTGTTTCCACGCAAAGGCTAACCCTGCCCGGAACAATATTAGGCACATTTGGTTCAACCGTAAATTTGCCTACTGTTGCCACAAAACGTCTGTCATTGCGCGCCAGATTACGCACTGCCACAACTACCTCAGCACCTGCAGCAGCAGCATCACGACGGCGGTGCATCGCAGTTGTACCGGCATGATTGGCTTCTCCCAGAAAAGTTATATGCAGCCTGTCATAACCTACTATATGCGTTACAATACCAACTTCACGCTTTTGTTCAACCAGTTCTGCTCCCTGCTCTATATGCAGCTCCACAAAGGCTGCCAGATTGCCAAAACCTGCGGCAGCACTTGTCAGGGCATCCTGCGGCAGCCCCGCTTCCTGCAGACAGTCTGATAAGGTGCCTTCCCGACTGGTGCACTTTATTTCGTTTGCCTTTCTGCCTTTAAATTCGCCGCTGCGCACCCGCACGCCAAAACAGGCCATACCAAAGGCTGTTCCTTCCTCCTCAGCTGTAGCTATCACCTGCAGGCTGCGCTTAGGTACATAACCTTCTTCCTGCCAGCTGCGAGCTACTTCCAATGCTGCAGCAATACCCAGCGCACCATCAAAATTGCCGCCCTGCGGCACCGTATCAAGATGAGAACCGCTCATTACTGCAGGCAGCTGCGGCTGCCGTCCAGATAATGTGCCAATCAGATTGCCTGCAGCGTCAAGCTCCGTTGTCATACCGGCTTTTTCCATTTCCTGCCGCAGATATTCCTGTGCCCGCATAAATTCACTGCTGTATGTAAGCCGGGTAGTACCACCGCCGGGCACCGCTCCGTATTCTGCCAGCTTCTGCAGCGTCTGCTGCAACCTTGCACTGTTAATCGCCATATATATTTGCCGTCCTTTTTACAGATATTTAAGTATTTCAGCCGCGTGCGGCAGGATAATGTCAGGCTTGATATCTCCCTGCTCAACATCCTGCAAAGTCGCTTCACCGGTAAGCACCATAACAGAAAGGATATTATTATTCAGGCCGAAAGCAATGTCTGTCGAAAGCCTGTCGCCTACCATGGCAATTTCTTCTTTTTTGTAGCCTGTTTTATCCAGCACTACATCCACCATATACTGATAGGGCTTACCGAAAATCAGCTGCGGCTTTTTCCCGGTAGCTGTTTCAATCAGCTTCAGCATGGCGCCGCAGTCAGGAATAAATTCTCCACCTTCAATAGGGCAGCGTACATCGGGATGAGTAGCTACATAAGGCACTCCTTTATCAATCAATCTGCAGGCAGCTGCCAGTCTATCATAGGCCAGCGTCATATCAAATCCTACTACCACGCAGTCTGCTCCTTCTTCAAGGCCGCTGCTAAGTTTAAAACCTGCCTTGATAACAGTTTCCTGTAGCTGCGGCGTACCCAGCACGAACAGTCTGGCGTCAGGCCTGGTCTTACGCATATAATTGGTAAAAGCATCTGACGAAATCAGAATATCATCATAAGTCACCGGAACTCCCAGTCTGTTCATTTTTTCTACATAGTGCCCGTGTCCTTTGGACGAATTATTGGTCAGCAGGTAATAATCCCTGCCGGCTGTTTTCAATTTGTCAAAGAAGCCTTCCATCCCTGGAATCAGCGTATTGCCAAGATTGATAGTTCCATCCATATCAAACAAAAAGCATTTTATCTGTTTAAGCCGCTGTAAATCAGCCATATATTCCTCCTATAAACAAAGCCTGTTATTTTATCTGTTATTATAAAGTATTTTCTGACAACAATAAACCGTCACATAAAAAACTCTGCCATACAAAAATGCACCGGCAATATACCGGTGCATTCATAAGCTTAGCCTAACAGCAGTCTGTCACTGTCCATTGTATCACCGCTGGCTTTCTCAAACATTTCCAACAGGTCAGGAATCTGCAGATTCTTCTTTTCTTCTCCCTGTACGTCGATAATTACTCTGCCATTATGCAGCATAATCAGCCTGTTACCGAATCGCAGCGCATCACGCATATTATGGGTAATCATCAGTGTCGTCAGATTATCCTTTTTAACAATTTTATCTGTAAGTCCCAAAACTTTTTCCGCCGTCTTGGGGTCAAGTGCTGCTGTATGCTCGTCCAAAAGCAGCAGTTTGGGCTTCTTCAGCGTTGCCATCAGCAGTGTCAGAGCCTGACGCTGACCGCCGCTAAGCAACCCTACTTTGGCAGTCATACGCTCTTCCAGTCCCAGGTCAAGCTCTTTAAGCATTTCATAAAAATGTTCATGCTGCTCGTCATTAAAGCTCCAGGACAGTCCGGGAGTCTTACCGCGCCGTGCAGCCAGCGCCAGGTTTTCTTCTATCATCATTCCGGCAGCCGTACCCATCATGGGATCTTGAAAAACACGCCCTATATATTTGGCACGTTTATGCTCCGGCTTTTTGGACAAATCTTCCCCGTCAATAATAATTTTGCCGCTGTCTACAGCAAATACGCCGGCAATGGCATTCAGCGTTGTTGACTTACCGGCGCCGTTGCCGCCGATAACCGTAGCAAAATCCCCGGGCTGTAAATGCAGGCTCAGTCCCTGCAAAGCACGTTTTTCATTTATCGTTCCCGGGAAAAAAGTTTTATAGATATTTTCCACTCGCAGCATTTCAGCGCACCGCCTTTCTGGCACTTACTTTGTTTTTCAGCAGCGGCATGGACAGCGCAAAAGCTACCAGCACAGAAGTAAACAGTTTCAGATCATTAGGCGGCATACCCATCTGCAGTACCACTGCAATTACAATACGATAAACAATGGAACCAAGAATAACAGAAATAATACAGTTTTTAAAGCTGCGGGTTCCAAACAATACCTCACCGATAATTACAGAAGCCAGACCAATGACGATGGTGCCAGTCCCCATACCGACATCGGCAAAACCGTTGCTCTGCGCTACAAGCGCACCGGAAATAGCTACCAGTGCGTTACTGAGCAACAGTCCCAGGATAATGGTAACATTGGTATCGACACCCTGAGCACGAATCATCTGCTGGTTAAAGCCGGTAGCGCGGATAGCGGCACCGATTTCCGTACCGAAGAACCAGTACAAAAACAGACCAATCAAAAAGGTTACAGCCAGGCCGACAACAAAGGTTGTTTGCGCGCTGTTCAGTCCCAGCATCTCTCTGACAAGGGAAAAGGTGGTATCTACTCCCAGCAGCGACAGATTAGCCTTGCCCATAATCCGCAGATTTACAGAGTATAAGGCAATCATGGTCAGAATACCTGCCAAAAGTGCAGGAATCTTCATCTTGGTATGCAGGATGCCTGTAACGACTCCTGCCAGCATACCGACAACAGCTGCTGCTGCCACAGCGACCAGCGGTCCATATCCGGCAGCCAGCAGCGACGCCGCTGCCGCCGCTCCCAGCGGAAAACTGCCTTCTACCGTCAGATCCGCTATATCCAGCACCCTGAACGTAACATAAACGCCTAATGCCATTACAGCCCATAACAGTCCCTGGGCGACAGTAGGCACTAATAAATCCAACATACTACCATCCTTCCATTTAAATGAGTTCTGTCACTTCCAAATTAAGCATAAATTTATAAAATGTCTGCCATGTAAATGGCAGACATTTTCTTTTTATTATTCAACAACCTGTGCGCCTTTCAATACGTCTTCCGGAATCGTCAGACCTATTTTCTGTGCTTCTTTCTTGTTAATGGTTACAGTAAATTCCTTTTGCGCCTGAATAGGCATTTCAGCAGGTTTTGCTTTGCCGTTCAGAATATCTGCAGCCATTTCACCAGTCTGTACACCAAGTCTGTAGTAATCAATACCCAAAGTTGCCAGACCGCCAGCTCTTACCATACCGCCTTCACCGCAGATTACCGGCAGTTTCGCTTCTGTAGTTACTACGTTCAGCGTAGGCATTGCGGAAGCCAGCACGTTATCAGTAGGCACATAAATAGCCTGAACATCTCCTGCCAGGCTGTGTGCAGCCTGCTGGATATCATTTACTGTCGATACGGTTGCTTCTTTTACGGTAATACCTTTAGCCGCTGCTGCTTTTTTCAGCAGTTCTACCTGCAGCTGAGAATTAACTTCACTGGAGCAGTAAATGGTACCAATGGTTTTTGCATCAGGTACAAGTTTTAAAAGTAATTCAAGCTGTGCCTCTACAGGATTCATATCCGTAGTACCGGTAACATTGGTGCCCGGTTTTTCTTTGGATTTCACCAGTTTGGCAGCTTCATAATCAGTTACTGCCGTCGCTACGATGGGTATGTCGCTGGTTACATTGGCTACCGTCTGTGCTGCCGGAGTAGCAATAGCACAAATTAAATCAACTTTATTGCTGACAAAGCGGTGCGCGATATTCTGCAGATTAGACTGATCAGCCTGAGCATTTTGTTTGTCATAAACAACATTCTGCCCTTCTTTGAAGCCTTTGGCAGCCATACCGTCTACAAATCCCTTATTGGCTGCATCAAGCGCTTCATGTTCTACCATCTGGACAATGCCTACATTGACTTTTTTGTCGCCTGCTTCCTTCTTATCGCTGCCGCAGCCGCCCAAAAGGCCCATAGCTAAGGTAAGCATAATTCCTGCTGTCAGCGCTTTCATTTTTTTGCTTTTCAATACCATCATCTTAATCATCCTTCCATTCTACAATGCTACAAAATAATTCGACCAGTTAAGGTTATTGTGTTTATTTTACGATGTTCCTGACTGCTTGTAAACGAAAAATACCAATTCTGCCAAACCTTTGCTTTTCACTAAATACTTTGTATAAAATTTTACATTTTTGTCATACAGCACAACAGTCAAAAACCGGCATATTCAAAATATGCCGGCCTAATAATTAACTTATACCAATTGCTGAGCAGTCTTTTCCGTCAGAATAATATGCGTAAGGATACCTGTCTTCAACGCTCCTTCAGCAGCCTTTACATTGTCATCAGCCAAAATACCGATAACCTTGCTGCAATGTCTGAGCAGTGCCAGCGGAATATGCATGCAAAAATCATTATTGCCGCTGATAAATTCCCCGCGGCTGTTATAGTAATACGAAAGAAAACTACCTGCAGCTTTTTGCCGCTGCAGCGCATCACCAAACCGTGTCGCCGTTGCTTCATCAGGTACGCCAGGATAGCCTTTAATACCCAGGACAGCTGCATCTGTCTGCTGCCACAGTCCATAAATAGCTTGGTATGATGCTTCCGCTTCATAGCTTTCGCGTTCTTCCTCAGAGTCTGGAAAAGCAGGACAGTTCATAATATATGGCTGTCTGCCGCAAGCTGCGCACCAGAGCCGAACCAGTTCGTCAGGATGATAGCCTTTATTGGGAATATGTGCCTTGCCGATCAGCGGACAGGCAGCACCTTCGTGCTTTCCTCCCTTACTGCATAATTCCCCGACAATTTCTCCTATGCCATAGCCCCAGCCCAAACCTACATTATTTGCACCGGACAGCTCCAGAGAAAGATATCTGGCCGCCTGCTGCCACAGATTGTCTTCCCGTCGCAGGACAAGCCCTCCCTGCAGATGATAACGCAGCTGCAGATTGCTCATCAGTTCAGCATTGCCTTCTTCTGCCGTTCTGACCTCAATATGAACGATACCGGTCTCACGGGCCCGTGTCAGCATCTTGCTCACCGTAGGACGGGAAACCCCCAGCCGTGCGGCTACTTCTGCCTGGGTCAGATTTTCTTCATAGTACAGCTTGGCAGCTGCAATCAAATCGTTGCGTTCCTGAGAAGTAAGCATCCTACTTTACTTCTTCCATCAGCTCGAACAGGATGCCATCTTTCATCACGAAAGCAATCCGGGTATGTTCATCAGCCATCCAGGGCTCTACTACAACCTGATTTTCCTGCAGCTGTTTATCCAAATCGTCAACCTTATAAGCTACATGCACCATTGTCTGCAGTTCTTGCGGCAGCGGGGTATCTTTGTCAAAACGCAGGTATTCGATATGGAATTCATTGCTTGCCGGATCAATAATATGGGTTTTAATACCTTCTGCATATATCTCACCCGGACGGGAGATATCGGTAGGTACGCCTACATGCATAAATTCTTTCATTTATTTCACGTCCTTTTTCAAAAGTTCATAAGCATGGTAAGCTTCTTCAGGTTTAGCACCTTCATGTACTACCATTCTGATAGCCTGCAGCATGGCGCCGGGACATTCTGCCTGCAGTACGTTACGACCCATGTCCACACCGGCAGCACCCTCACCTACAGCCCGATAGGCCATGGCCAGCGCTTCGCTTTCCGGAATCTTCTTACCTCCGGCAATAACGATAGGCACAGGGCAGGCAGCAGTAATCTGCTCAAAATTTTCGCAGTAATAAGTTTTAATGATATGCGCACCCTGCTCAGCCAGCAGTCTGGTAGCCAGCGCAAAATATCTGGTAGTCCGTTCCATTTCTTTGCCTACGGCTACGACTCCCAATACAGGTATGCCGTATTTCTCACCGGCATTGACATAATAAGCCAGATTATCCAGTGAACCTAACTCGCCATCAGCTCCAACAAAGCATTGTACCGCCATGCAGGAAGCATTCATACGGATAGCGTCCTCAATATCGACAGCAGCAGTGCCAAAACTCATATCGTCTTTCAGCACGCTGCCGTCAGCAGTGCAGCGCAGCGCAATTGCCTTGTTGTGATTAGAAGGAATACAGGTACGCAGCGCGCCCCTGGTTGCCATCAGGCAGTCGGCATACTGCATCAGCGGCGGAATTGCCAGATCAAGACGTTCCAGTCCGGCGGTAGAACCCATAATATAGCCATGGTCAAAAGCCAGCATAATCGTATGCCCGTCATCAGCAAAAATTTTGGAAAGGCGGCTCTGCATGCCCCAGCCGGCACTGTTCATGCCTTTAACATGAAAATTATGTACGGGCGGAGCAATACCGATGCCGTAATCTTTTGCTAAAATATTGCCATCTTTATCAGCCATGATAGTTCGTTCTCCTTTATCTCAGCAGACAGTTAGTTTCTGTAATAAGGGGTGCGGCAGGGAGCATTCCAGTAGCCCAGCATTTCTTCGTCCATTCTGGCAATAAACATCTGGAAGCCCGCAGTTTCCTGTACAGTCAGGATTTCACCTACAGCACTGGCAGCAACTTCGATACCTTTTTGCGCCAGATATCTGCAGCAGCCGCGGAAAACAATAAGCTGCTCCATAAGGGTGGTTGCACCACTGCCGTTAATGATTACCAGCAATTTTTCACCGGATTGTACATTAAGATCTTTCAGCAGCGCTTCCATCATCAGTTCTGCAGTTTCGTCAGCAGATTTCATCGGCTGAGTACCGCCGCCGCCTTCACCATGCTGACCCATGCCAACCTCCATCGTGCCTTCGGCAATATGTGCAATCTCCATGCCGGTAGCCGGATGGGTAGCACCTGCAGTAGCTACGGCAATAGTAGCCATATTATCAGCAAATTTCTGAGCAATAGCCGCAACTTCTTCCAGAGATTTTCCGGCAGCTGCAGCAGCACCGGCAATCTTATATAAAGGAATGCAGCCAACCAGACCGCGGCGGTCATCAGCGTTTTCGCGCGGCGCATTGGCAATATCTTCCTGAGTAACTACTTTAACGACATTCAGGCCTAATTTTTTAACCTGCTTCATAGTCAGATTACCAGTCAGCATATCGCCGGCATGATTTAATACTACAAAGAGTACTCCATGGCCTTTATCAGCCATTTTGATAGCTTCTACACAAGCCTGCGGTCCCGGTGCGGCAAAGATATTGCCAGCAACGGAAATATCTACCATGCCTTCGCCTACAAAGCCGCTGATAGCAGGCTCGTGACCTGTACCGCCAAGGGTAACAATGGTTACACGATCAGCATCTTTTAATTTTTTATTGACAACCAGGTTGCCCTGTTCCAGAGAAATGATATCCGGATTGGCAAGTGCCAGACCTTCCAACAGTTCAGCAGTCAGATTTTCAGGATTGTTGATAAATTTTCTCATGATGTCGCCTCCAGTAAAAAATAAATCTTTAAGGATATATTTCGAGAAGCCAGTCGCTTCCGTACAACTACAGCGCTTCTGCCATGGCAGTAAAAAGAATGGAGATAGAAACCGCTCCGGGATCCTTTGTTCCCAGACTGCGTTCGCCCATATTCTTGGCACGACCAAAGCGTGCTACCATATCAGCGGTAGCATCTGCGCCCTGCCTTGCCGCCGCAGCCACTGCCTGCATAACGTCCTTCAAGTCTCCCTCAGCAGTCATGCCCGCCTCCAGTGCCGGGTATAGAGCATCTACCATGGTTTTGTCGCCAGGCTTTGCCCTGGATATTTCGGCAAAATCTTCTTTGGCCTGCGCAAACATCTGCTTCAGGCCTTCAGCGTCAAGCTCCGTAACTCCTTCTGCCACACCTTCGGCAAAACCACCAAAAACAGTTCCCCACAAAGGGCCTGCACTGCCGCCGTTGCTTCCCATAAACAGCATGCTCAGATCATCCAGCAGTTCTTTCATATCGCTGCCGCCTTCTGCCAGCCTGTCTTTCATGGCATCTGCCATACGCCCAATGGTAATACCATGATCACCATCTCCGGCAACACTGTCCAGCTCGCACAGATATTTACTCTGTGCCTTGAGTTCTGCCGCTGCTGCCAGCAGCATTTTTTGTAACAGTTCCATACTAAGCATCATATCACCTCACAGTTTCAATATCGTTAATCTAATTTTAACATTTGTCAGAACATATGTAAATTATATTCAGAAAATTATAGTCTATAAAAGAAAAAAGATAAGGCTCTTGCCTTATCTTTTTCTTATTTAAGCTTTTCACCTTTACTCCAGACAAATCGATTAAGTTTTTGCAGCACTGAAGGCAGCTCGCAGCACAAGCTAATAATATTTACTCTTTCCGTACGCTGATGCAAATCTTTGCCCCAGGGCCCCAGAAGCAGAAAAGGTATCTGCAAAGCAGCTAAGACCTCGCTGTCAAAGCTGTATAACCTGCCCCATGCTGGCGCATTGCCACTGAAAGCATCATCCGAAATACTTTCTGTTCCCAGATAGCTGCAGTCAGAAATACCCATAAAATAGCTCTTCACAGATACCGGTAAAAGTGTCTGTACAAAATTTTCTATATCAGCAAATTTTTCTGTCAGTTTTCTGCTGTTCAGCGGCGGATAATACGGAGGCGCAAAACCGACAACAATTATCGGCTCGTTGTAACCTGTAAAATCAAGTACCTGTTCCATTGCCCACAACGTAAGGGCAGGAAAATCGATCTTATCTTCCAGCAGTTTCTTTTTCATATCCTGCTGGAGTGTGCGATAAAAATGCTGAAAATCTTCTTTTGCAGCCGCTGCCTGCAGCAGCTGTTCATATGTTATCACCTTCACATACTTACCGGTACCCTGTTTGCTCATTACTGCTGCAGCGGCTTCGCAGCATCTGTCCTGTAACCATGCAAGCACCTCACCCGGCTGCTTATGAAAAGTGAGGATATTACAGTAAGCACCGCCACGCCGCGGCAGTGAGAAATCATAGCCGCTTTTAAAATCACGCATAAAATTCCATACCGGCGGCACCGTCTGCTCCTGCCCTTCCCAGTCAGTAAAAGCGCGGTCACCTTCCGTCCTGCTGACTATTTCCGCCAGAATGGCTACAGGATTAACACCTTCATAATAACTGCCTATCTGCACGGCGCGTCCCTGTACCAGCACGCAGGGCAGCATTTTACCTACCGTACCGGTGTATATCATCTGCAGCCCATTTTCTCTGCTGTTAGGCTCGCAGTTTACCGCTAACTCATATTCAAGGCCATACCTTTCACGCAGCTCCTGCAGCAGCGGCAGGCATCCGCGCATCCCAGCCGAAAAAGCCTCTTCATCAGGCACTGATAAAAACAGCAGACAGCCATCGTCAGGATCGTTGGCATATTGCTCCATTACTGCCAGCTGGGCCGCCGTTCCGCCCTTCATATCACAGGTTCCGCGTCCAAACAGCCACTGTCCGGACATAAGATCTTCCTGAGTTTCTTTATCCAGCACTGTTTTCAGCAGCTCCTGAGCCAGCTGCTCCGGCTGCGTTGCAATTTGAGCCAGACTGCCGTAGACATCAGTATCCACCACATCGTGATGCCCCATATAGAGAACAGTACGTCTGCTTTTGCCCAGTACCAGCCCGTAAATACAGCTGCGCTGCCATCTGTCATCTGCAAGCGCACAGGCTCCGCACAACTCTGGATGCTGCTGAAAATAGGGCATCTCCCGTAAAACTCCCAGCAAATAATCTTCTATCTTTCTTTCTGCAGCTGTATTAGTAGGACTGTAAATTTCTACTGCTTCTTTAGTAATGTTCAAAATTCTTTCTTCCAGCATTTTTCTGCTCCCCTCAAAAATTTAAGAAGATATTGAGGTTTCTCAATATCTTCTTAAACCAGCATTATACCGTTCCTTCTTCCAGGATACCCAGCTTTCTGCGCCAGTAACGGGAATAAACTGCTCCGGCCGGATTATTTGCCAGCACCCTGTCCTTGGTAATCAGGCTGGAAACAGGCGCTTCGGAAGCCTTGGTAAAAATCATATCATGCCCTACGCAGAGCCCAACAATAAAATTCATTTCCGTATGTGCTTCATTCAGCAGCTGTGCCTGCATCTTGGGATTACACATAGCCTCGCGCTGACCAGGTTTAATTTTTTCCAGCTCCAGTACGTCTTTATCAATCGAACAATTTTTACAGCAAACCGAATCAACTGTCAGCCCGGCATCTTTAAAATACTGAGCACAGAATTTTGCTTCATTGGCCAGTCCGATGCAGAAAGCAATACCGATTTTCTTTACACCCAGCTGCTGCAGGAAGAACAGACTTTCTTCCAGCCTTGTCATCTTCAGGTAGTTACGGCTTTCAGTAGCCGCAGCAGCCTTCATAATGGCTTTATCTTCTTCGTCATACAAAGCCACAGCTTCTTCTACACTGTAGCGCGTACAGTTCTGACCTTTTACATAGCAGTTATGATGTTTGCAGAAAGCGCAATTCATAAAACTACCCCCTTTTACTGCAGTCCGTTGCCAACGGCTGATACATTTCTTTACAGTATATCTATTCTGCGATAAATAAATTTTTCCTGCTTCAATTCCTGCGTCACAAACGGTGAAAAACTGGTAATAATGAGCAATATATGATATTATATTTAAGTTAAGATATAGTTTTAATGGAATCTATTCTCACATAAAAAATATGGTGATAATATGTCGCAACAAGAAAACATTTTTGCTTATCCGGCTATGCTTAATCTGACAGATAAAGAGTGTGTAATCATTGGCGGCGGCAAGGTAGCAGCTCGCAAACTTACTTCTCTCTGCGATGCCGGAGCGCGCGTTACCGTAGCAGCACCCAGCTTCTGTCCCGACTTACTGCAAACAGCAGCCAGTCATCAGGTCAGACTGCTGTGTGTAAGCTACAGCAAAGAACTGTTACAGCACGCTTTTCTTGTGATTGCTGCTACAGACAACAGTGAAGTAAACCGTCAGGTAACACAGGATGCACCATTTTTATGCAATAATATTACGGAACCGCATCTGAGCAATTTTACTGTCCCTTCCACGATTAAAAACGGCAGTATTACTCTTGCTGTCGCAACCGGAGGAATGCCGGCATATACGCGGCTGCTCAGGAAACATCTCAGCAGGGCATTACCGCCTGTCTTTGCAGAATTTAACGATTTTCTGTCTGCTATCCGGCAGGAAGTAAAGCATATCCCGTCAACGCCTGCGCAACGTACATCTTTTTGGCGACACACCCTGACACCCGAAATACTCGAACTGCTGCAGCAGGGAAATATCACCACAGCAAAGGAGAAAATATTACATGCAGTTAACAGTTTTAGGACTCAATCACAGAACAGCACCTGTTGAAATCCGCGAACGTTTTAATTTTACTGCTGACCGCATAGCCAGCATTATGCGCCGTCTGCGTAATTATGACAACATTCCGGAAGCAATGCTGCTTTCCACCTGTAACCGTACTGAGCTGTACATGGTTATGGAAAATACTGATGAGTCCATTCCTTTTGTCAAACACCTGCTGCGTCATTTGGCAGGCGAACAATATAAATCGGAGTACTTCTACAATCTTTCCGGCACCCAGTGTGTTCGGCACCTGTTCCGCGTGGCTTCCAGCCTTGACTCTTTGGTTATCGGCGAAGGCCAGATTCTCAGCCAGATTAAGAACGCCTATCACATAGCACGCACCAACGGTATGACTGATACTATACTTAACACCCTGCTTAACAAGGCTATTGCCGTAGGCAAGCGTGTACGCACAGAAACCAAAATTGCCTACAGCAGCGTTTCCGTATCATCTGCAGCTGTTGATCTGGCCATTGATATCATCGGTGATCTGAGTAAGGCGAACATCCTGGTTCTGGGCGCAGGTCACATGAGTGAACTCACCGCACGTCATCTTATTGACAAGGGAGCACGTACTATCTTTGTCAGCAACCGTAATCTTGAGCACGCTAAAGAACTGGCCAAAAAATTTAACGGTACAGCCATACCCTATTCGCAGATGTTTGAACAGGCCTCAGAAGCCGATATCATCATTACCTCTACCGGTGCTCCTCATTACGTGCTTACGGTAGAAAACCTCGGTCCGCTGCTGCCAAAGCGTAACGGCAAACCGTTAATACTTGTAGATATCGCGGTACCCCGTGACGTTGACCCGCTGCTGGGTGAAATGGCAGGCGTAACTGTATATAATATTGACGATCTGGAAGATGTTGTCGATGTCAACAAAAATTTTCGTTCCAACGAAGCAAAAATGGCAGCCCAGATTATTGAAGAAGAAATTATAGCTCTCAAGGAACGCCTGCGTTATTATACTATGCGTCCTGTCATGGTACAGCTGCATGATAAAATGAATTTTCTGCGACAGAAAATACTGAAAAAAGCCTTTATCAAGATGCCCGAGCTGACAGATAAAGAACGCCGCATTATTGATCTGATGACTCAGCGTCTGGAACATAAATTCCTGCGTGAGCCTATGAAATCCATGAACAGCGTTGCCGGTACTGAACGCGAAGAAGATTATAAACAGATGATTTGTGAATTATTCCAATTGAACGAAACCGGAGAGGAGTTTGGTGATGAAAGCAAATTTGATAATTGGGACTAGGCAGAGCCTGCTGGCCCTGTGGCAGAGTAATCATATTGCCAGCCTGCTGCGCAGGCAATATCCTGACTGCCAGGTAACCCTGAAAAAAATCGTTACCAAAGGCGACCGTATTTTGGATGTTCCTCTGGCGCAAATTGGCGGCAAGGGACTTTTTACCAAGGAAATTGAAACTGAACTGCTGGATGGTACCATAGATCTTGCTGTTCACAGTTTAAAAGATATGCCCACAGTACTGCCGGAAGGATTGTGCCTGACTGCCATAACAACACGCGCCAATGTAGGCGATGCTTTCGTCAGCAACAAATATGCTTCTTTCAGCCAGCTGCCGCAGGGAGCAGTACTCGGAACTTCCAGTCTGCGCCGTAAGGCCCAGCTGCTGGCAGTACGCCCTGACCTCAGGATTGTGGACCTGCGCGGTAATGTTGATACCCGCCTGCGTAAGCTTGATGAAGGTCAGATGGATGCTATCATCCTGGCTGCTGCCGGACTGGAGCGTCTCGGCCATGCCGACCGTATTAAAGAAATTATTCCCCCGTCAGTGTGTCTGCCTGCTGTTGGTCAGGGCGCACTGGCAATAGAATGCCGCAGCGATAATCAGGAAGTACGTGAAATGCTTGCCTTTCTCAACGACCTGCCTACCAGACAGGCTACTGATGCAGAACGTGCTTTTCTCGGCCTGATCGAAGGCGGCTGCCAGGTTCCCATCGGTGTCCACGCAGAAGTGAACGCTGATACAGTTGCAATCGAAGCAGTAATTGCTTCCCTGGACGGAAGTACCGTCCTGCGCAGTAATATTTCCGGTCCAGCTGCTGATGCTGCCGAACTTGGCCGCCAGCTTGGCCATCGTATGCTCACCGAAGGCGGCGAGCAGATTCTTGCCGATATCTTATAAGGAGTGTGACAAAATGACAAAACAGGGTAAAGTATATCTGATTGGTGCAGGCCCCGGTGACCCCGGCCTGTTAGGTTTAAAAGCCAAGGAATGTCTGGAAAAGGCTGATGCCGTTGTTTACGACCGCCTTGCAGATCCCCGCATCCTTGCCTATGCCCGCAAAGACGCGGAAATGGTTTATGTTGGCAAAGCCAGCGCCAATCATACTATGCGTCAGCCCGATATCAATAAACTGCTGGTAAAACTGGCAGCAGAAGGTAAGGTAGTAGCCCGTCTGAAAGGCGGCGATCCCTTTGTATTCGGCCGCGGCGGCGAAGAAGCTATTGAGCTTTTGGAAGCAGGACTGCCCTTTGAATTTGTTCCCGGCGTAACCTCTGCTATCGCTGTAGCTGAATACGCTGGTATTCCCGTAACTCATCGCCATGTTGCTACTTCCTTTGCTGTTATTACCGGTCACGAAGACCCAACAAAAGGTGAATCTACCATCAACTGGCAAGGTCTTGCCACTGCCGTAGATACACTGGTTTTCCTCATGGGTGTGGAAAACATTGAACGCATCAGCAGTCAGCTGATTGCCAATGGTCGCAGTGCAGACTGTCCTGCTGCAGTTATCCGCTGGGGCACCCGTCCTGAGCAACGCACTCTGGTAACCACCCTTGGTCAGGCTGCCGCTGACGTTAAGAAACATAATCTGAAACCGCCTGCTATCTTCCTGGTTGGCGAAGTAGTCAAACTGCGCAGCCAGCTGCAATGGTTTGACAACAAGCCGCTATTCGGCAAAACCGTTATTGTTACCCGTGCCCGTGCCCAGGCCAGCCAGCTTACCCAAAAGCTGGAAGAACAGGGCGCACGCGTTCTGGAAGCTCCTTCCATCAAAATCGTACCTGCCGCTGATTATGCACCGCTGCAGCAGGCTATCAGCGTTATCGACACCTATAAATGGCTGGTACTTACCAGCAGTAACGGCGTAGAATACTTCTTCGACCAGCTTACCAAAGCAGGCAAAGACAGCCGCTGCCTGCATGGCGTAAAAATTGCCGCTATCGGCAGTGCTACTGCTAAAGTTCTGGCAGCTCACGGCATTATCGCCGACCTGGTGCCTTCTGCTTACAAGGCAGAAGATCTTGCTGACGCAATGCAGCAGAACATCACCGCCGGTGACAAAGTACTTATTGCCCGTGCCAAAGTTGCCCGTGAGGTGTTGCCTGAACGTCTGCGTGAGCTCGGTGCACAGGTAGATGTAGTTACTGCCTACGAAACAGTAACCGACTGCGAAAACAAAGATGAACTGCTGCAGCTGCTGGAAAACGGCGAAGCTGATATGATAACCTTTACCAGCTCTTCTACCGTTACCAACATGCTTGATATTTTAGGCGATAAAAAAGACCTGCTGCAAAAAACAACCATAGCAGTTATCGGCCCCGTTACCGAAGCAACCTGCATTAAAAACGGTCTTACACCGGCAGTTACTGCCGCTGAATATACTATCGACGGTTTAATGTCCGCCATCCAAAGTTATTACAAGGAGTGATTATCATGGGCTTTCCTATTTACCGTCCCCGCCGTCTGCGTGCCAGTGAAAATCTGCGCAGCATGATCCGTGAAACTGAAATTTCTGTTAAAGACCTTATTTATCCCGTTTTTGTCGTTCCCGGCAAAAATATAAAACACGAAATTGAATCTCTGCCCGGCAACTACCACTGGTCGGTAGACCGTGTACTGGAATGTGTCGATGAGGTTGTCAGCCTTGGCATCCCCTCCATCATCCTTTTCGGCATCCCTTCTTATAAAAATGCAACCGGCAGCAGCGCCTGGGATATGGAAGAACCTGTCCAGCAGGCCTGCATGCTCATTAAGTCAAAATATCCCGAACTTGTCATCACTACCGACGTCTGCCTGTGCGAATATACTGAGCACGGACATTGCGGCGTACTGGAAAATGGCTGCACCGTCAACAATGACGAAACTCTGCCGCTGCTGGCCAAAGTTGCTGTTTCCCATGCCAAAGCAGGTGCTGATATTATCGCTCCTTCCAATATGATGGACGGCTATGTGCACGCCATCCGTATTGCTCTGGACGAAGCCGGTTTCATTAACATTCCTATTATGGCTTACTCCGCAAAATTTGCATCCGCTTACTACGGTCCCTTCCGTGCAGCCGCAGATTCCACTCCTGCTGCCGGTGACCGCAAAGGCTATCAGATGGATCCCGCCAACAGCGATGAAGCACTGCGTGAAACATATCTTGATATTGAAGAAGGCGCAGATATCATCATGGTTAAACCGGCACTGGCTTTCCTTGACATTGTACAACGTGTACATGAAACCTTTAATCGTCCGCTGTGCGTTTATAATGTCAGCGGTGAATATGCCATGGTTAAAGCAGCTGCTGAAAAAGGCTGGATTGATGAAAAGCGCATCGTTATGGAAACTATGCTGGCCTTTAAGCGCGCCGGTGCCAAAATGATTATCACCTATCATGCACTGGATGTTGCCAAATGGCTGCAGGAAAAATAATTGAGGAGAAACTGCATGAAATTAACAAAATCACAGGCGGCTTTTACTGAAGCCCGTCAATATATACCCGGCGGTGTCAACAGCCCCGTACGTTCTTTCCGCAGTGTCGGCGGCGTACCGCCGTTTATTGCCGGCGGCAAGGGTAGTAAGATTTATGATATCGACGGCAATGAATACATAGATTACGTTTTATCATATGGTCCGCTTCTGATGGGACATGTACCTGACTGCGTAACCCGCGCCATCAAAGCTGCTGCCGATAAAGGCACTTCTTATGGTGCACCCACGCTGGCAGAAAGCGAACTGGCAAAAATAGTCTGCCGTCTTGTTCCTTCCATGGAAATGGTGCGCATGGTTAACAGCGGTACCGAAGCCACCATGAGTGCTCTGCGCCTGGCACGTGCTTATACCGGACGTGACTGCATTGTTAAATTTATCGGCTGCTATCATGGCCACCATGACAGCCTGCTGGTTAAAGCCGGCAGCGGTGCAGCAACTTTCGGTGTACCTGACAGCCCCGGTGTTCCTAAAGCTGTAGCTTCCACCACCATTACCGTTCCCTTTAACAACCTGCCCGCACTGGAACAGGTATTTGCCGAACGCGGTCAGGAAATTGCCGCAGTAATCTTGGAACCTACACCTGGCAATATGGGTCTTGTCCTGCCCCATGAAGGTTATCTGGAGGCTGTACGTAAGCTTACCAAAGAGCACGGTAGCCTGCTCATCTGCGACGAAGTTATGAGCGGCTTCCGCAGCGCTCAGGGCGGTAGCCAGTCCCTGTATGATATTGACCCTGATATTACCTGCCTTGGCAAAGTTATCGGCGGCGGCCTGCCTGTTGCAGCTTACGGCGGTAAACGCGAAATTATGGAAATGGTATCTCCTGCAGGCCCTATGTATCAGGCTGGCACCCTTAGCGGCAATCCGCTGGCTATGGCAGCCGGCATCGCCGCTCTCACTTATATGGAGGAAAACAAAGTCTGTGAAAAACTGGAAAGCATGACCGCTATCCTTGCCGGCGGGCTGGAAAAAGCGGCTCTGCAGACAGGCGTTCCCGTACAGGTTCATCGTCTGGGCAGCATGTTTACAGTTTTTTTCAGCGACAAACCTGTTACTGATTATGCTTCTGCAGCAGCCTGCGATTTGGAAGCTTTTAAAATTTATTTCCACAGTATGCTGGAACAAGGTATCTATCTGCCTCCGTCCCAGTTTGAAACTAATTTCCTCTCTCTGGCTCATTCTCCGGAAGATATCCAGAAAACTATTGACGCGGCAACCGTTGCCTTTAAAGCAGTTAAAGCCGCCCACCAATAAAATTCAGACAAAAAGCACCGTAAACCCAAAATTTACGGTGCTTTTCTTTTATCCACTCTATCCACAATAACTTATCCACAGTGTTGATAACCATGTGTATAACTATCTCTGAGCATAAAGAAAAAGTCCGGCTCCATCAAGCCGGACTTTAGTATTTGTCGTTAAAATAAAAATGGTGATCCACCCGCGACTCGAACGCGGGACACCCTGATTAAAAGTCAGGTGCTCTACCGACTGAGCTAGTGGATCACATCAGTTGCTGTATCAGCAACAATATTATTATACTTATACCCACTATATTTGTCAAGTAGTTTTTTATTTTTCTTAATCAGTAAAATTATCAAAATATCCCTGCACCAATACCACCGGCGTACCTTTATCACCGGAACCACTGGTTAAATCGCACAAAGAACCAATTAAATCAGTAAGCTGTCTGGGAGTTGTCCCCTGCGACACCATACTTCCCACCAGGCTGCCATCTTTTTCTTTGATACGTTTGGCAATCGCAGCCTGTAATTCCTTGCCGCTGAGATTTTTAAAATCATTGTCAGCCAGGTATTTGAGTTTTAACTCATTAGGCGTACCTACCAGTCCGGGAGTAAACGCAGGAGATACAACGGGGTCAGCCAGCTCCCAAATCTTACCCTGTGGATCTTTAAATGCCCCGTCGCCATACACCATTACCTCTACATGCTTATCAGTCAGCTGCAGAATCCTGTTCTGGATATCGGTCACCAAATCCTGGCATTCACGCGGAAACAGCTTTACCTGCTCAGTAGTAGATTTATTGGAACCCAATAAACCATAACGGCTGTTAAAGCCGCTGCCGTCTACAGATGCAGTCATAATATCATCCAGACCGCATACTATCCTTGCACCAGCCTCCTGCAGCAAGCGTTTGGTACGTGCACGCGTATGAATATCACAGGTCAATACACAGTCAGTATATTTTAGAATAGTCTTTACCTGGTTAGCAAAAATAATTTCTACTTCTGCTCCTTCATCACGAATTAAATTACCATAATATGCAACATAATCCACACCGGTAAATTCATGCTTGTTTTCTCCAAACAGCTCCCGATACTGCTCCAAAGTCAGCACATCACTGTAAGGATTAATGCCTGCGGCATCTAACTGATCATAATTAAGCAGTGCATTACCCACCTCATCGCTGGGATAGCTGAGCATCAGCACAATTTTCTTCGCACCTCTGGCAATACCTTTCAGGCAGACAGAAAACCTGTTGCGTGATAAAATCGGAAAAATAACGCCAATAGTTTCTCCGCCCAGCTTATTACGGACATCGGCAGCAATGGTATCAACAGAAACATAATTTCCCTGTGCCCGCGCTACAATAGATTCTGTTACAGAGATAACGTCCCTGTCACGCAGTGCAAAGCCTTCCGCCTGCGCTGCAGCCATGACACTGTCTACAACAATAGCTGCCACATCATCTCCTTCTCTGATAATGGGACAGCGAATGCCTCTTACAACGGTGCCAACTTTTCTTTCCATCTTCTTACCTCCGGAATTAAATTATAAGTATCAGCTGCAGGAATACTCCTGCCTCTCATAAAACTTGCATACAAAATAATTATAGCTTATCTTTCTTGACCGGAGCAAGATTTTTCTTAATATTATAAATAAATAATGCATAAAAATAAATCCTGCCACAGGGCAGGATTTATTTTTACAGTAATTCTTTTAAAACAATGGTTTGTTCACGGTTAGGGCCTACGGAAACAATACCCAGCTCTACACCGGCAACTTCGCTGATGCGCTGCAGATATTTTTTTGCATTTTCAGGCAGTTCATCATATTCACGAATTGCGCTGATATCAGTCATCCAACCTTCAAATTCTTCATAAATCGGTTCAGCTTTTGCCAGTACATTCAGACTTGCCGGAATACGTTTCAGGACTTCACCATCAATTTTATAGCCTACGCACATTTTAATAACAGGCATCTGGTCAAGAATATCCAACCTGGTAATAGCCAGATAATCCAGACTGTTTAAACGGGCACTATAATGAAGCATAAATGCATCAAGCCAGCCACAACGACGGGGACGACCGGTAACTGTGCCATATTCATGGGCAGTTTCACGAATCTGATTGCCGGGGCCATCAGTATCATGCAGCTCAGTAATAAACGGGCCTTCGCCTACACGGGTAGTATAAGCTTTAACAACACCTACTACATGGTCAATATTTCTGGGACCGATGCCGCTGCCTGTGCAGGCATTACCGGCAGTCGGATTGGAGCTGGTAACATACGGATAAGTACCATGGTCAATATCAAGGAAAGTAGCCTGAGCACCTTCAAACAATACTTTTTTATCAGCTTCAAACAGCTCATCCATGATAACACCGGTATCAGTTACATATGGACGCAGTTTTTCCGCATAGCCGAGATATTCTTCCAGCACTTCTTCATAAACAAAAGGTTCGCCGCCATAAATCTTGGTGATAATCTGGTTTTTAGCTTCCAGATTAATTTTCAGTTTAGCTGCAAAGGTTTCCGGTTCCATCAGATCGCAGACACGAATGCCGACACGGGCAACCTTATCCATATAGCAGGGGCCGATACCACCCTTGGTGGTACCAATCTTATTCTGTCCAAGAGCATTCTCCTGCAGCTCGTCAAGGCGCTGATGATAGGGCAGTACAACATGCGCGCGGTCAGAAATCTTCAGATTATCGCAGGCGATACCTTTTTCCTTCATGCCTTCGATTTCCTGCAGTACAACACCTGGATTGATAACGACACCGTTGCCCAGTACATTTACCTTATCTTTAAACAGCACGCCGGAAGGCAGCAGTCTGAGCTTGTAGGATACATTATCAACTACTACGGTATGACCGGCATTAGAGCCGCCGGAATAGCGCACTACGGCATCAGCACGCTGAGCCAGATAATCCACGATCTTGCCTTTTCCTTCGTCGCCCCACTGGGCGCCTAAAACAATTACAGATGACATAATAGTCTCCCCTTATCTTATAATCCAAATCTTGACATAATCAGATCAATGTTTCTCAACATTGGTTTCGGATCAAAACAATGCTCAATTTCCGCATCGGTCAGATATTTTTTAATGTCAGGATCTTTTTCCACATTGGTTTTGAAATCTGCACCTTCCAGCCAGCGTGCCATGGCATTGCGCTGTACCCATTTATAGGCATCCTCGCGCAATACGCCTTTGCTTACCAGGGCAATCAGAAGGTTCTGGCTGAAAATCAGGCCGCCGGTCTTATTCATGTTAGCCAGCATGGCTTCCGGATACACAAGCAGTTTATCTACGATATTAGTAAATTTTCTCAGCATATGGTCAAGGGCAATAGTTGCATCCGGCAGGATAACACGCTCTACGGAAGAATGGGAAATATCTCTTTCATGCCACAAAGTAATATCTTCCAGTGCTGCAATAGCATAACCACGCAGCAGTCTTGCCATACCGGAAACTTTCTCACAGGTGATAGGATTGCGCTTATGCGGCATGGCAGAAGATCCCTTCTGTCCGGGAGCAAAATATTCTTCAACCTCGCGGATATCGGTACGCTGCAGGTTGCGCACTTCGGTAGCCATCTTGTCCAACGAAGAACCAATAATCGCCAGCGTTGTAATGAAATCAGCATGGCGGTCACGCTGGATAACCTGAGTTGCCAGACGTGCGGGTTTTAACCCCAGTTTTTCACATACATACTGTTCAACATAAGGGTCAATATTAGAATAGGTACCTACGGCACCGGACAGCTTGCCAACGGCAACAAACTCACGCGCCTGTTGCAGACGGGCGATATTTCTTTCTGTTTCATCCATCCACAACGCAAATTTAAGGCCAAAAGTCATTGGTTCCGCATGGATGCCATGTGTACGGCCAATCATAATAGTATGTTTATGTTCCGCTGCACGGCGTTTCAGCACTGCATGGAATTTTTCCAGATGGCTGAGAAGAAGGTCTGCAGCCTGCACCATCATATAGCACAACGCAGTATCTTTTACGTCACTGGATGTAAGCCCTTTATGAATATATTTGGAAGCATCACCTACATATTCAGCAACATTGGTCAGAAAAGCAATAATATCGTGATTGGTTACGGCTTCAATCTCCTTGATGCGTTCAATACGAAAATCAGCTTTGGTCTGAATATCCTTTAACGCATCATCCGGTACGATGCCCAGCTTGTTCATTGCTTCGCAGGCTAGGATTTCAACCTTCAGCATTGTTCGGAATTCATTTTCCAAAGTCCAGATATTACCCATTTCAGGATGAGTATAACGCTCAATCATTCTTTTAAGCCCCCCATATATACTTCTTTTTTCACAAAATCATGCAAAAGTCAAAAATTATCCTTCTTTATCATATCATTTTATCTAATTTATAGCAATACTTGTGAATATTTTTTACTTTTACCTTTAATAACGTTCGGATTTATTGCTCAGTTTCCTATAAAAGCAATTATTTTGACTCCGGAGCTTCATCTTACAGCGCTACCCCCACACATTATCTGCAAGCTGCACCACCGCAGGTATATCTGCAGCAGAAAATCTCTCAATATACATTTTATCCTCACAAGCAAAATCGGCCTGTATCTTTCATACAGACCGATTTTTCTATTCCTGCCTTTTGGCAAAACCAACAAACTTTGTAAACTGTTTGTGGAAAAACAGATTTACTGTATCCACAGGACCGTTACGGTGCTTAGCTATAATCAGCTCCGTAATATTTTTATTTTCTGTTTCCGGATTATAATAATCTTCACGATACAGGAAAGCAACAATATCTGCATCCTGCTCCAGAGAGCCGGATTCACGCAGGTCACTGAGCATGGGCCGCTTTACCTGACGCGCTTCCACACCACGACTCAGCTGCGACAGAGCGATAACCGGAACATCCAGTTCACGGGCCAGTGCCTTCAGGGAACGGGAAATTTCCGAAACTTCCTGCTGCCTGTCACCGCTGACATTACGTCTACCGCTGCCCTGCATCAGCTGCAGATAATCGACAACAATTAAATCAAGACCATGCTCAGCCTTCAGCCTTCTGGCACGGCTGCGCATCTCCATCGCCGTAATGCCGGGGGTATCATCAATATAGATTTTAGCCTTGCTCATACTGTCGCAGGCTCCCCATAAGGCATCCCAGTCCTTGTCTGCCATTTCACCGATACGCAGCCGCTGAGAATCTATGTTGGCCTCAGCACAAAGCATACGGTTGACAAGCTGCTCCTTGCTCATTTCCAGACTGAAGAAAGCCACAGAACGCGGACTGCCGCCTATCTTTTTATGCGCGCGCAACGCTACATTCTGCACCACGTTAAGCGCAAAGGCAGTTTTGCCCATGGAAGGACGTGCTGCCAGAATAATAAAATCAGAGGGATGCAGTCCGGAAGTCAGTTTGTCCAAATCCACAAAGCCAGTGGGCAGGCCGGTAAGACCGCCCTTATTGTTCAGCAGCTTTTCAATTCCCTGTACCGATTCCATCAGTACGTCGCCGATAGGCGTAAAATCAGACTTTTTCTTGCGGTTGGAAATCTCCAGAATCCTGCTTTCAGCTTTATCTATAAGTACATTGACTTCTTCATCTGCATCATAACCCATAGCGGCAATTTCCGTAGAAACACGTACCAGCTGACGCAGGACAGATTTTTCTGCCACAATATCAGCATGATATTTTACATTAGCCGCTGTTGGAACAGCGTTTGCCAGCGCAGTAATGTAAGCAATACCGCCTACATCCTCCAGCTTGCTGTCACGTTTCAGCGCATCAGTAACCGTAATCAGGTCCACTGCTTCATTTTTGCCATACAGTTCCGTCATCGCATTGAAGATAACCCTGTGAGCTTCCCGGTAAAAATCATCCCCGTTAAGGATTTCAGTAACTCTGGCAATAGCCTCCTTATCGATAAGCATGGCGCATAAAACGGCCTGCTCCGCTTCGATATTCTGAGGCGGCACCCTCGGTGATTTTTCTTCCATCATATTCTTACTCTGCTTCTACAACTACTTTGAATTCAGCAGCCACATCAGTATGCAGCTTAGCCACTGCCGTATATTCTCCCAGTCCTTTGATGGCGCTCTTTAATTCTACTTTGCGGCGGTCAATCTGCAGGCCAGTTTGTTTTACCAATGCTTCTGCTACATCTTTGGAAGTAACAGAACCAAACATCTTACCGTTGTCACCCAGGCGAACCTTGAGTTTTACAACCACCTTCTGCACCTGCGCACCCAGTACCACAGCTTCGTCTTTCTGCTGCGCAGCACGGTGAGCTGCTGTTGCCTTATCCTGCTTGGCCTGATTTAAGTTGGCTGCATTAGCCTCTTTGGCCAGTTTGCGCGGCAGCAGATAATTACGGCCATAGCCTTCTGCTGTTTCTACAATATCACCTTTTTTACCTAAACTTTTAATATCCTGTAACAGTATCACTTTCATTGTTCTCTCGCTCCTCTAACTGTTTTTTTGCTAAAGCGACAATCTGCGGTTCAATATCCGCAGCCCGCTTATTATCAATCTGTACGCCGGCAACTGTCTGATGTCCGCCGCCGCCCAGCTCTTCCATGATGACCTGCACATTAACACTGCCGTCACTGCGGGCACTTACACCTACTGAGCCATCCGTATATTCTACAATGGCTATACCCACATAAACACCGTTGATGGTAATCAATGTATCGGCAGTCTGCGCCGCCAGGATAGAAGACCTGATTTCTTTTTTGGCATTTTTATATATTGAAACCGCAATACCGGCTGCAGGTATCTTTGCTTCGGCCAAAAGCCTTGCCCGCAGCTGCAGCGATTCCATATCGTCTTTAAACAGCACCCTTATCATATCTATGTTGGCACCGCTGCGGCGCAGCAGAGCTGCTGCCTCAAAAGTGCGGGCACCTGTCTGCACGGCAAAATGTTTGGTGTCCAGTACTATACCTGCATACATTACGGTTGCCTCACCGGGTGTTATCTCCAGCCTGTCATCAAAATATCCCACCAGTTCTGTTACCAGCTCGCTGGTTGAGGAAGAAGAAGGTTCCAGATACAGCAGCACCGTATCACTGATTAAATCCTCAGCTCTGCGATGATGATCGATAATAATCTTGGTAGGCACGCTTTCCAGCACTTTCTTACTGGCCGTAATCATGGCACGGTGATGGTCTACAAGTATCAGCAGACTCTTGGGCGTAATAAACTTTAAGGCTTCTTCCTCGCCTATTGTAATATCCAGATACCTGCTGTCGTTTTCATTGAGATTAACATCTTCGCGACTGAGCACCTCAGCGATTTTCTCGTATGTATCACTTTTACCACTGATGACAATAAAGGTTTCCTTTTGCAGGGATAAAGCCAGCTTGGCCATACCCACAGAGCCACCCAGCGCATCGTAATCCTCCATCACATGACCCATGACGAATACTCTGTCTGCCGCCTGAATCTGTTCATGGATGGTCTGCGCCACAATACGTGCCCGCACACGGGTATTTTTAGCCGTAACTGCGCTGGTGCCGCCAAAGAACTGCATATTCTTGTTCTGAGCTACCACCGCCTGGTCACCGCCGCGTCCCAGTGCCAGATAAAGAGCCTTATTGGCATTCTGCATTAAATCTTCCAGCGTCAGCCCATCACAGGCAATACCGATACTGATAGTAGGAGGAATCTTATTACCGGCACGTACCTCGCGTACCCGATCCAAGATGGCAAATTTACTGTCAATTAAATCAAGTACCGCCGACTGCGAAAAACCTATTAAGCTTAATTCCTTATTCATACGGCAGATGAACCCGTGCTGCTCTGCAACCCATTTAGTCAGCAGTTCGTTAATCTCACCGTTCATATTAGCAATATTTGTTTCCGTCAAACCTCTGGTAACATCTTCATAATTGTCAAAACGAGCATAGGCAAGGCACAGTCTGTCATTGACATATTTTTGCCTGAGCAGCTCAAACTCCGTCACATCTTCCATATAGATCATCAGACCGCTGATATTGTTTTCTTCGCCTTTTTTAGACGGTTTTTCCTGTGTCTGCACCCGGTAATATTTCATAAGATAATACCGGCCATCCATCTGGATACTTTTTTCTCCGTCTTTGACACTGAGCAGCTCAAAAGCATTTTCCTGCAGCGGCAGTATATCTTCCAGCTTTCTGCCTTCCAGATTTTTCTTGCCCACCCATTCCTGGAACAGGTCGTTAGACCACTGCAGTTTTCCCTCACGTGAAAATACGGCCATCCCAATATCCAGCTTACGGATAGCAAAATGATTGGTACGTTCTATATTGCGGATAATATTATCAAGATAGCTGCTGAAAAATATTTCCTTGTAGAGACGGTTTCTCTGGCTGAAATAGTATGTCACTCCAACAATAACCAGCGCCGGCGGAATAAAATACGGCTCAAAATAACAGGCTGCACCGGCCAGAATTACAATCACCAGCAGATAAAAGTTCGTATCTACCTTTGAGTTCATATTGTGGTTGAAAATATTGAACAAAATGTTCACCACCGTTCTTATCTAAGACGCCGCGGTCTTATCTTTCTAAAGTCAAATACTATATCAAAAGCTCCTACATAAACCATAATCTGGGAAAATACCGGTACCAAAAACAGCAGCATGGTACCAACATTTGCCCACCACAGAGGTTTATTCCTGCTCCTGACAAACCAGTACAGCAGTGCAATTCCCTGTAATACCAAAACAAAGCTGCAGACCGTCTGCACGTTTACAGACAGGCTATACAGCCAGCTTTCTCTGTCGTTCTGATAAAAATATGTCACCGCAAAAAGCGATAAAGCATACGGCCACAGCACCCAGCCGGGAATCTGCAGACTGGTAAAAGGCGGAAAGTCCGCAAAAGATTCTCCCAGTTTGGTCAAAATCTTCTTGGCTGCCATATAGTTGATAAAAGCCAGCACCGGCGCACTGATAAGAAAAGCGCCCGGCATAATAATGCGCATCATTTTCAGCATTTCTGCATAGCCGTCTACAACCTGTTTTATTTCAGCTTCTGACATACCGCTGGACCGATAGTAGGCTTCCAGCTCGTTCAGACTCTGAGCAAATGAAGAGAACATCATCTCCACAGGATTGATGCCAAGCAGCCAGAAGCTGAGGGCGATATTGATCACCAGTGCTGCCACTGCTCCTATACTGCTGTAAAGCATCAGTCTGAGCGGCTCCATATGTCTGCGCATACATTCGCCGATAACCAGACCCAACAGACCAAAAATAGCCAGCAGGAAAAACGCCTGCAGCGGGCTGATGATGATACCAATGATAATACCTGCCACCATCAGGCTCATAAGGCTCCATTTAAAACCATTACGCATACCGCAGATAATGATTGGCAACGGCCAGACAAAATTTACAAAAGCTCCGATAACCGGTATATACATGCTTACCAATGCCATCACGATAGCCACAGCAGCCATAATACCGGCTTCTACCATAGCAGAAGTTCTATGCTTCACAAAATTCCTCCTTAAAAACATTATAATAAGCCCAGTATAATTATTTGTATATTATATTATTTTACAACGAAACAACCTAAAAAGCAAAGAAGACTTGCATTTGCAAGCCTTCTTTTCTTCATATTTTTCAGCTGCTGATTTTTACCTTAATCTGCAAACCTTCAGGCTGCGGCGTCATCTGCTGCAGCTGTACCCGTTCCAGCAAGGGTTTGTTCATCAGCGTCATTTCAGCAAACCTGCTGCTTTGCAGCGCCTTGTAAAAATCTATCTTCAATCTGCGCTGCTCATAGACGGTATCAACCTTATCTCCCGGAATATCTATCTTGGCAAACAAAAGATCTATCAGTCCCATGATAAGCTCGCTGCCAAGAAAATCAAGAGCAATCTCGGCAAATTTATTATCAGCCACAGAAAAATCTCTCAGTTCCAGTTCTGCTGCAGCGCAATTACTGCTTATTTCAAAACTTTCAACAGCAAACACAGCGTCGATAACACCGTATTCCGGCTGACGCACGGAAATACTGAAGCACGCCGGCTCCTGATAGGCCAGCTTTAATATCTTCCAGCCCTCCTGCTGTAAATTTTTGTTCAGATAATCAGCCAGTTCACTGTAAGGCACGGTAATCTCGCCGCGTTTAAGCTGCTGCCAGCGTTGAGCTGTCAGCCAGACATCAGTTTTATAAGCAAAGGGACGGATAAATTTATCATTAATGCTCTGCAAGCCGTCACTCAAAGCCTTTTCAGCAGCATCGGCACCAGCCATTACTTTCTGCAGCAGCTTATCTGTCTGCAGATTGAAACGCCTGCTTTCATCACCCAGCGGTTCATCTTTACAGTGCATTTCCTTAAAATCATCTATGTGGTTCAAACCTTCCTGCCGTGCCTGCTCATAAATCTCCTTAAAAGAAGCTATATCCTCCGGTCTGCCGGCTTTCAGCCAGGCATTGGCTACACGTCCTACTGCGTAAGTAACCGAAATTCCTACGGGTATCTGCACAGGAGCAAATGGTATCAGCGTAGTCAAAGTTTGCCCTACAAAAGTTGCCCCCAGCGAGCCTAAAAGTCCCATGACCGCACTTTCATCCAGCTTGACGCCACGCAGCTCACCCAGCCGTATTATCATATATACCTCATTAGCCATCAAAGCCATTGTACCTACCAGCGGCGCAACAACTATTACACCGGCACGGGCGGCACCCCAGCGGCAAATTTTTTCGGCTTCCCATTCTAAATCAAGTTCAGGCAATTTATCAGCTGTCATGTATTTCACCTCGTTTACAGTTATTTGCTGCATGTATTCGTTTTAATCGAAAGTTAATCCTGCTGCAAAAATTCTTTTTGCAAATATTTTGCAAATCAGCCACATAATGATAAAATAAAAAGATATAAAGGATGGAAGAATGATGACAGAATCTAATATCCGCGGCCGCTTCGCCCCCACGCCCAGCGGACGCATTCATTTAGGCAATATTTTCTGCAGCCTGCTGGCCTGGCTGCACGCCAAGTCTGCCAACGGGCGCATCGTACTGCGCATTGAAGATCTGGACAGTGTACGCTGCCCGCGGCGTAATGCCGACCTGCTGGCACACGATCTGGAATGGCTGGGGCTGTACTGGGATGAAGGTGCCTACTGCGGTACTGACAGCGACGAATTTTTTCAAAGCAGACGTTCTGCCATATATGAAAAATATTTTCATAAACTGGAACAGCTGCAGCTTGTTTATCCCTGTTTCTGCAGCCGCGCTGAGCTGCATGCGGCAGAAGCGCCGCATTTAAGCGATGGCCGTGTTATTTATGGCGGTACCTGCCGTAACCTGACAGCACAGCAAAGACAGGAAAAACTGCAGCAGCGCGCTCCTGCCTGCAGAATACGCGTTCCTGACAGCAGCATAAGTTTTTGTGACGGGCATTATGGCACATGCAGTTATAATCTTCTCCATGACAGCGGCGACTTTATCATTCGCCGCAGCGATGGCGTCTACGCCTATCAGCTGGCAGTAACGGTAGATGATGCCCTGATGGGAATAAATCAGGTAGTACGCGGCTGCGATTTGCTCAGCTCTACACCCGTGCAGCTTTATCTGTATCAGCTGCTGGAACTGAATCCGCCTGCTTTTTTCCATATCCCGCTGCTGACGGCTCCCGACGGACGTCGTCTTGCCAAACGTGATAAAGATCTTGATCTGGACAGCCTGCGCAAGGAATATGACAGTCCGGAACCCATTATCGGCTATCTGGCCTTCTTAGCCGGACAGCTTGATAAACCGGAACCTCTTGCCGCTGCTGATCTTATAAAGATATTTGACGCAGAAAAAATTCCTCATACTGATATAGTTGTGCCTGCACAGCTGCCCAAACTATAATTTTCGGAGGTATGTTTTATGAAAATGAGTATGTTCAAAATAGTTATCGGTGTAATTATCGCCGGTTTTGCTGCCGAATATTTTCTCGGCAATCGCTGGATAGGTTTTTTCGGTGCCGGCATTCCTCTTTCCGGCCTGTATATTTATCAGGAATACAAACAGCAGGAAGCTGAGGCTGAAAAGAAACGTAATAAACACAAAAACAAATATAGATAAAAAAACCGGACTTTATAGTCCGGTTTTTCTTTTGACACATATATTTAAATTTTTACATCAATAGAAGCAGCAACGCCTACTCCCTGAACCCTGTTAACGTCGGTAACAGAAACTTTGTCTATAGGCACCAGCACCGTAGCGCGAAAATTATTGAAAAAAGAAGCTTCTATCTGCAAGGCAGCCTTACATTTATCCACCTGTTCCTTAGGCCCGGACACCTGGGCAGCACCGGCACGGCTGCCGTCACCCACAGTAATAATCGGTACTACCTTGGTAGAATACTCGTCCTTAACACCGTATTTCGCCGTCAAAGCATTGATAGCATCATTCAGCGGTTCTGCAAACTGATCTACCAAAAGACCAACTGCACCGCCTTTCACTACGGTTCCCAAAATACCTGCCTTTACAGGAGCAGTGCTGCTACCTAAAATAAAGCCGCAAACCAAGGCGGCCGCAATCCATTTTTTGTTCTGCATTGTCCATCACTCCTATCACTATATTATTATCAGGTAAATAATATAATTCGCCGTAAGGACAATAAAACCTTTTTATCTGGACGCCAACATTAAATCATCCGCAGCCTTGACCGCAACAGGCACTTTTAATACCTGTCCCGGATAAATATTTTTACTGGTCAGGCCATTAGCATCACAAATATGGCAAACAACCTCGCGCACATCCTGATTTTCACCAGCAGCACGGCTGGCAATACCCCACAAGGTATCTCCGCTGGTTACTGTCACATGCTGATAATTATAAACAGGTTCTGCGGCAAAGATAGTATTTATAGCTGTATAAACAAAGCAAGCAGCACAGAAAATTGCTAAAAGTTTTTTCATACTTTTCACCATCTTTCAAAAACATGTGTTCGCTATGTTTATTTTATGATGAGAGCAGTCTTTTGTCAATATTTATTGCAAATTTTTGTTCGTATTTAAAAATTTGTGTTTAATGTATTACCCACATATAAATCGGCACCATGATAATAGCCAGACAGGTACTTACAGCTGTCAGCATGGCTGCATAACGGTAATCGCCCCCATAGGCTCTGGCAACAATAGAAGTGTTGGTCATGGCCGGCATTGCCGACATCATGACAAATACTCGCTGCATCATAATATCCAGATTAAAAAACGGCAGCAGCACTATGACCAAAAGCGGACTTAACAGATAGCGCCCCAGCATGGCAACAGCCAGATACCGATCAAACCGAATTTCTTTCCATGAAGTCTTGCTCATGGCAATACCGATAAAAAGCATGGCCAGAGGCGTAGTCATACTGCCGATATAACGGCAGGAATCGAACAGCGGTTTAGGCAAATCTATTTCCAAAAGTACCATGATAACACCAAGAATAAAACCTGCCAGCGGCCAGGAAAAAACACTTTTCAGCGTCCCCCTGCTAAACAGAGGCGATGGATTGCCTGCATCCGAGGAAACTTCATGTACACCCAGCGTCCAAAACAACGTAGTATTAACCATATAATAAATCATAACATAGGGTGCGCCCTCCTCACCAAACAACGCGATACCAAGCGGCAGGCCGATAAAAATAGTATTGGAAAAACAAACGCAGGTAGTAAAAACACCTCGTCTGCCCAGCGGTATATTTACAGCTTTAGCTATCAGCTTGCTCAGTACATAGCCTGCCAGCATGGATAAAATCGGTACAATCAGGCCACTGCTCATACTCAGCAGCTGATCATGCTTAAAATTGGCCAGTAAGTTGGTCAGCATATAGGTTGGCAGACATACCTGGGTAACCAGTCTGGAAATAAGCAGGATGCTCGACTCACCAAACCATCCCAGCCTTTCCAGCAAAAATCCTGTCGCTATCATCAGCATCACTGTCAGGATACCGTCAAACGCATGCAAGATTATCTCCATAATACTACTCCTTTATTCTGCAGAATAAGAAAATACCGAAGCCAGAAGCTCCGGTATCATAATCAGTGCTTAGCCTTTTTCAGTTCATCCAGCTTATTTTTCATCCAGTCAATCATTGCCAGCTTACCAAATTCATGCCAGGTAGTACATTCCGTATTAGCGGCAATATATTCGTTCCATTTATCCTGATTGACATTTTCCACTTCCAGCAGATTCATAATACCGAAACCGCTGCGCCAGATCATATCGTCCATAGAAGTAAACTTACTGTTTTCCTGCAAAAATTTCGGATTAAATAAATCCTGAAAAGATACTTTATTTAAAATTTTAGCCATGTCTTTATCTTCGGTAAAGACTCCCAGATAATATTTAAAAGTCTTGTCGAGCTTTTTCTGATCCATACGGCATCCCCCTAAAATTTACGTTATAAATTATTGTAACATAAATCAGACCAAGATGCCCAATTATTTTACGCGGCATTCTTACACTCTTGCCTGTTGAATTCCTACCTGAACCATAGTAAAATAAATCTACTGAAGAAAGGCGGTGCACATGTATGAAAATATCTACCCGCGGGCGCTACGCGCTGCGTCTGATGCTTGATCTGGCACTGAACTATTCCGGAAATTATATTCCGCTGAAGGCAATCGCCCAACGGCAGGAAATTTCCGATAAATATCTGGAGCAGATAATCAATATACTGAGTAAAGCCGGTTTTGTGCAAAGTGCGCGCGGAGCCCAGGGCGGTTACCGTCTGTCAAGGCAGCCCTCACAATATACTGCCGGTGAAATCCTGCGTCTGGCTGAAGGCAGCATTGCTCCCGTAGCCTGTCTGGAATGTGCTGGCAGCTGTGATAAAACAGATTCCTGCCTTACGATAGGTTTATGGCGTAAAATGCAGGAAGCTATTAACGAAGTTGTGGACAATACCACATTGGAAGACATGATTAAAGAATATCGCGGTCGGCAGCACTGACCGTCTGTGAAAGAGATGATAAAATGACAAGAGCAGAAAAACTTACGGACTTAATCGGCAATACACCCTTACTGGCACTTAATAATCTGGGCAGGCAACTGAAACTTGAATGCACGCTGCTGGCCAAACTGGAATACTTTAATCCTGCTGGCAGCGCCAAAGACCGCATCGCCCTGTCCATGATAGAAGCAGCGGAGGCAGAAGGAAAACTAAAACTCGGCAGTACCATCATTGAACCAACCAGCGGCAATACCGGCATCGGTCTGGCTGCTGTTGCTGCCGTCAAAGGCTATAAGGTAATCCTTACCATGCCAGATACCATGAGTCAGGAACGACGCAGCCTGCTGAAAGCCTACGGAGCGCAGCTGGTGCTCACTCCCGGCAAACTTGGCATGCAGGGCGCTGTAGATAAAGCCTGCGAACTGGCTGCACAAATCGATAACTCCTTTATACCCGGACAATTTGACAATCCTAATAATCCCGCTGCCCATTACCGCACAACAGGGCCTGAAATCTGGCGCGATACGCAAGGACAGCTGGCAGCTTTTGTTGCCGGCGTCGGCACCGGCGGCACTCTTTCCGGCACCGGCCGTTATCTGAAAGAACAGAACCCGCAGATACATATTGCTGCTGTTGAACCGGCCGATTCACCTGTTCTTAACGGAAAGCCTGCCGCAGCACATAAACTGCAGGGCATCGGCGCAAACTTTATTCCGTCTAATTTCGACGCTGCTGTTGCTGATGAAATACTCGACATTGATGCAGACAGCGCTTATGCTGCCTGCCGCCAGCTGGCAGCCTGTGAAGGCCTGCTTGTAGGTATTTCTTCCGGTGCTGCTCTCTGCGGAGCACTGCAGCTGGCACGCCGCGCAGAATATGCCGGTAAAAATATCATCGTGCTTTTACCGGATGGCGGCGAGCGTTATCTGTCCACCCCCGGCTTTATTGAATAAAGTGATACTTTTATACTTTGGAGGAAAAATATTATGGAACTTAACAGAGAAAATGCCTGGAAACTTTTAACCGAATATAATACAGAACCCTTTCATCTGCGTCATGCCTTAACTGTAGAGGGGATTATGCGCTATTTTGCCGCAGAACTCGGCTACGGCGAAGAAGCTGACTTCTGGGGACTCGTCGGCCTGCTGCACGACCTTGACTTTGAAAAATATCCTGAACAGCACTGCGTGAAATCTCAGGAAATCATGCGCGCATATGGTCTGGACGAGCGTTTAATCCGCGCTACCGCCAGCCACGGCTACGGTCTGGCACAAAACGATATTGCACCCGAGCATCAGATGGAAAAAGTTCTCTTTGCTATTGACGAGCTTTCCGGCCTTATCGGCGCAGTTGCCATCATGCGCCCCTCAAAGAGCGTTATGGATTTGGAGCTGAAATCTGTAAAGAAAAAATTCAAAGACAAACGCTTTGCCGCAGGCTGCAGCCGCGACGTTATTACTGACGGCGCAGAAGCGCTCGGCTGGACGCTGGACGAGCTGATTGAAAAAACCATCCTTGCCATGCGCGCAGACGAAGCGGCCATCAACGAAGCCTGCGAAAGACTGGGTAAATAACATGAAACAGAAAGTTCTTGCCGCCATGAGCGGCGGCGTCGACAGCAGTGCTGCCGCCTTACTGCTGCAGCAGCAGGGCTATGAAGTAGTAGGCGCTACCGTCAGGATGTTCGGCAACAGTGATATCGGCATTGAAGCTCCGGACGAGCCGCGTCAGGATATTACAGACGCGCGTCAGGTAGCTGCAAAACTGGGTATCGAACATCATACCCTTGATTTTTCTCCCTGCTTCAAAAAATGCGTCATCGACCATTTTGTCAGCGAATATCAGCAGGGCCGCACGCCTAATCCCTGCGTAGACTGCAACAAACATATTAAATTTGGTATCTTATTTGATAAAGCCCGTGAGCTGGGCTGCGAATATCTTGCCACTGGCCATTACGCCCGCATTGAATACTCTGCTGAAAAACGGCGCTGGCTGCTGGCACGGGCACTCGATCCTGCCAAAGACCAAAGCTACATGCTTTTTAACCTTACGCAGGAGCAGCTTGCCCATATCCTGCTGCCGCTGGCTTCTCTCAGTAAACCGGAAATACGCGGCATCGCCCGGGAAAATATGCTTGTTACGGCGCAAAAGCCTGACAGTCAGGACATCTGCTTCGTTGCCGACGGTGATTATGCTGCCGTTGTCAACCGCCTCAGCCGTAAAAAATCCCGTCCCGGTAAATTTATCCATATCGACGGTTCCGTCCTCGGTACTCACAGGGGCCAGATACACTATACTGTCGGTCAGCGTAAAGGATTAGGGCTGGCATACGCCTATCCTCTGTATGTAATACGCAAGGATATTGCTGCCAATACGGTTATCCTTGGTCCTAATGAAGCACTGTTCCGCAAGGAACTGTGGGCACAGGACTGCAATTTTATTACTGTTGACCACCTTACCAGCCCGCTTAAAGTAACAGCCAAAACCCGCTACCGTCAAAAAGACGTTCCTGCTGCTATCGAACCGGCAGAAAACGGCCGTGTGCATGTCATTTTTGACGAGCCACAGCGAGCAATCACTCCCGGTCAGGCTGTTGTCTTCTACGATGGTGATTACGTTGTAGGCGGCGGTATTATTGCCGATTTTAACGATTAATAAAGAAAGTATGATGATTAGATGTTCAAGAAAAAATTTTTAGTCTGCCTGCTGTCAGCCTTTCTGTCAGCAATCACTCTGATCTGTGCTGCAGCAGCGCCAACGACAGCTGTAAACACTGCCAAAGCAGCTACCACCGCTCCCTCCATCCCCGCGCGTAAAAACGCTGTTAAAACGCCACCTGTTTCCAGACAGGAGCTGCATCCCCCGCAAACATCAGACTTTACATGGGTAGTAAATAAGGCAGGCGGTTATGCTCTGGCAATACCTAAAGTTTTTGGCAGCGACCCTCTGGCAGAGCTTCCCCAGGCACAAGGGCCCATGCTGGTACACGCAGCCAGTAATGCGCAGCTGATGGCAGTCAACATCATTGACCCTCTAGATAAGGAACACTTCCAATCTGAACAGCCCTTACCGGACTTTCCTAATAAACAGGTATTCTGGAAGTGGACTCATTCCGCCTGGCTGGACTGGCACTGCAGCCTGTCCCAGCAAACTGATTACTACGGCGAAAAACTGCTCCTGCAGGCACAGGCCGTACACGACGGTAAAACATATGAACTACTTTATATCTTTCCTTCATCCCAATACAGGACTTGTATTCCACAGGTGCTTTACTCTCTCAACAGTTTCCGCATGGAATATAAATAGTAAAATAAAAAGCAGCCGTATGGCTGCTTTTTTATTAGCTTCAATACTTAGCTCGTATAACAACAAAAATTAAAAACAGAATAGATATAATAATGAATATTTTAGCATATTTCAATAATTTTAACGAAATAGGGAATTTTACTTTATTATATTTTACCATATCTTCAAAATAATATAATTGTAAATATGCTCCTATCGTAAATAGCATCATCCCCCAAGCATCAAAATCAATAGAGAAAAACAAATTACTAGCTACCAATATTCCTAAAATAATAAAAATCAAATTACTAACTATACTAGCATAATAATATTTTTTATGCGAAAAAAGAGTAAATTTGTATTTAATTAACTTAGAAGAAAATTTATAAATCACATACATACAAGATAATAGAATTATTATATCAGCCATTTTCCCACATCTCTTTACTTAAATACTTAACTTCTAATTAATTAACATACCAAAAATAAATCTGCTATTTATTTTTACTTCGACGATATTCTCTACTTTACCTGTCTTATTCACAAAAATATCAAACGGCACTTAAAAATAAATTTAAGTGCCGTTTTACTTTTATAATATTTTTATTTTTTAATCTCCGCAAAGGTATTAGTCAGGGCGGCAAAATCTTCTAACGTCAAGGTCTCGCCGCGCCTTTTGCCGTCGATACCGGCCAATTCCAGCCATTTAGCGCACTGCTCGCTGCTGATGCCCATATTCTTCAAGGCGTTGTTGAGCATTTTGCGGCGCATGGAAAAGGCTGCCTTAACTACCCTGAAAAATAATGCTTCATCGCATACCTGTACAGGAGGCTGCTTTCTGCGCTTGCAGACGATAACAGCAGAATCCACTGCCGGCGCCGGGATAAAGGAAGAGGGCGGCACGATAAAAGCTATTTCCGGCTCGGTAAAATACTGAATGGCCACAGAAAGCGCACCGTATTCGCGTCCGCCCGGCTGCGCAGCCATACGCTCGGCAACTTCTTTCTGCACCATGGCTACAAGCCTTTCCATCGGCAGGCGTTTTTCCAGCAAGGCAAAAATTATCGGCGTCGTAATATAATAGGGCAGGTTTGCACAGACCTTAAAGTTTTCTGCGCCAACCTCCTGCATAATATCAACTTTCAATATATCGCCGTTTACGATACGTACATTGTCATAACCTTCGAGAGTTACAGCCAGTACTGGCAGCAGCCTTTTATCCAGCTCTACTGCCACTACATCTGCACCGCTTTCTGCCAGTCCCTGGGTCAGCGTACCGATACCGGGGCCGACTTCCAGCACCTTGTCTGCTGGCGTCAGCTCTGCAGCTTCTACAATGCGGCGTACAATATCCTCATCAATCAGAAAGTTCTGCCCCAGCTTTTTATCTGCCCGCAGCTTAAAACGATGCAGAATATGATTAGTTACCTGAGGCGATGCAATTACAGGCTTTTTCATAAATCAGCTCTATGCTCCTATCTTTGCTACAGCAGCAGCAAATTCCTCGCGGCTGATACCGTAGCTGTTCAGTCTTTGTAAAAATTGCTTGGCGTTGCCATAGCCGATGCCCAGCTCAGCCCCCAGCTGTGCACGTCTTTCCGCAGCTTTACCTGCACCGCTGAGTCCGCAGGCAAACATATCCTGCATGGAAAATCTCTCTGTAGGCTCAAATTCATGGTGACGCACTTTGGCAAGCGCTCTTAAAATAGCCTGCGGCTGTGCCTGTTCCACACCCACGTCGTTATTTGCGGTAGCGTCTATTTTAGGTATAAAGGCCTGCCCGGCATCGGGAAATCTTTCCGTCAGATAACGGCGGATGCGCTCGCCTGCGCCGTCCGGGTCAGTCAGAATGATGATGCCGCGTTTTTCATAAGCGGCGGCAATCTTTTCTAAAGTATAGGGCGACAAAGTAAAACCGCCCGTCTCTATGGTCTCCGCGTCCAGCGCTTTTTTAATGGCCACAGTATCCATCTTACCTTCTACAACAAGAACTTCTTTCAGCAAAGTACACCTCAGTCTGCTAAAATATAAATTTCTACATCACGGCGTCCCCACTGAATGGCTTTGTGCCAGTCGCTCATAAAGACGTCAATTTTATTACCTACAATGGAACCGCCTGTATCACCGGCCATGGCAATACCGTAGCCGGGAATATACATCTTGGTATAATAGGGTATTACCCTGGGGTCAACGGCAACAATACCTTCATAAGGCACCAGACCAATAGAGGTCATACCACTGCCGCTGCCGCAGTTTATTGTATAGGCCGAAGACTCAACAACCATTTTTTTGGTATAACGTTTATATCCTTCCGGGGTCTTGACGCTCATGGCCATACCCTTTTTTACTACTTTCTTTTCCGGTACTACGAGCAGCTCACGACCAAGCTCCTGCGTTACCGTGCTGCCATCGCTGCCCTTTTGGACCTTGGAGATTACCTTAGCCTTACCGGGCCTGCCCTCCGACTGCACCACACTGCTGCCGAAAGCCATATTCATATCTTCCACATATTCTACCGGTGGTTCTGCCGGCTCTTCACTGAACACAAATTTTTCGTTACGGTCAAGAACATAGACCTTCATATCTGCCTGCAGCTCGGTAGCAGGATCAGGATAAACTCTGCTCTTTCTGGCACTGATGCCCAGACTTTTCAAGGCCTCACCAACCGTTGCCTTACTGCTGCGATAAACTGTTTCCTCATTATTTTGGATTACAACAAAACTTTTCGCCCTGAGCACCTCGATTACGCTGCCATCCTGCACATTGCGGTTAGCTCCCAGCAGGCGCCAGCCATCGCCCTGTTCCATGGGCACGCCGGCCTCTCTGATAATATGCTCAGGATTGTCCGTATTGGTACGGATAACCTTTTCCTGTCCGTCATATCTGACAGTAACATGTCTGATAATATCAAAGCCAGTTAAAAAAGGAAATGCCATAAGCAATACGATAAGTACTGCCAGACAGTGTCCTGACAGCCGCTGTATATTTTTAAACATAAAAACCTCCTTATTGGCTATAACATTTTAACATAAATAAAATGTTATAGTCAAATCGCCTCTGTACACACCGCCGCTGCTGGCCTGTATGCATGGATTTTTTATGTTGCGAAGGCCTATATTTATATAAATATTTTCTGTATAAACAGTAATTTTTTTATTTTTAAGCTACAACTAAAATATATCTGCAAATAAAAAACAGGCAGCACATATGGTAGTATTATGCACTGCCTGCAACAGCATTTTCTCAGCCTATTTCACGTTCTTTTTCCGTACCGCGTACATTTACCGGTCTGTTCTTTTCATCCACCATGACAACCTTAGGTTCATAGGTTCTGGCTTCTTCTTCCGTCATCATGCTGTAGGCAATGATGATGACCGTATCACCTACGACTACCTTACGGGCTGCCGCACCGTTCAGGCAGATAACGCCGCTGCCGCGTTCACCGGCAATAACATAGGTTTCCAGACGGTTGCCGTTATTGTTATCTACAATCTGCACTCTTTCACCGGGCAGAATGCCGGACAGCTCCAGCAGCTCGGAATCAATAGTGATGCTGCCCATGTATTCAAGATTGGCTTCGGTTACAGTGGCACGATGAATTTTGCCGTGAAACATATTATAAAGCATTATTTTTCCTCCAAAATCACATTATCTATTAAACGAGTAGTACCAAATTTAACTGCTACTGCCAGCAGACTGCTGCCGGTCAGCGGACCGTCGACAGGCTGCAGCTCCGGCAGACGATAGATTTCCACATAATCAATATCACTCATAGGCTCAGCCGCAATTTCCGTGCGTACTGCTTCTGTCAGTACGGCGGCATCTCTTTCACCGGCAGCAAAGTGCTCCTGCGCTTTTTTCAGGCTGCGGCTCAGTACCAGAGCCGCCTGATGTTCGCTGTTGCTCAGATAGGTATTACGGGAGCTTTTAGCCAGTCCGTCCGCTTCACGTACGATGGGCATAATACGCAGCTGCAAGTTAAAGAACAAATCCTTAACCATACGTTTCAGCACTTCTACCTGCTGAGCATCCTTTTGTCCGAAATAAGCCCTGTCCGGCTGCGCCAGATTAAAGAGCTTGCTGACAACCGTGGTAACACCGCGAAAATGAATGGGACGGCTGCGTCCGCACAATACCTTGGTCACATTACCGGTTACTTCTACCCAGGTCATGTCTTCACTGGGATACATTTCTTTGGCAGAAGGAGCAAAGACAATATCTGCACCAATAGCCTCTGCCAGTTTGCAGTCAGCATCAAGAGTACGCGGATACGCCTCCAGGTCTTCATTAGGGCCGAACTGAGTCGGATTAACAAAGACGCTGACTACAACGAAATCATTTTCCATATTGGCTGCTTTGATAAGGGATGCATGCCCTTCATGCAGCGCGCCCATGGTAGGCACCAAACCTATAGTTTTGCCTGCTGTTTTTACAGCGGCAATTTCTTCACGTAATTCTGCAACAGTTTTAACAAGTTTCATTTCCAAGCAGCCTTTCTCAGTATAATTTTTCCAGTACACTGTCATCTATCTTAAAAGTATGTTCCGCAGCCGGAAAAGTACGCGCCTTAACATCGGCAATATACTGTTTCACCGCTGTAACGGCAGTCGTATGCAAATCAGCATATTTTTTAACAAATTTAGGACAGAAACCATCAGTAACGCCTAAAAGGTCGTTGCATACCAGTACCTGTCCGTCGCAGCTGCTGCCGGCACCGATGCCGATAGTAGCCGCTGTTTTCAGCTCACCGGTAATTTTTGCTGCCAGCGCCGCGGGCACGCATTCCAGCACAATAGCAAAGGCTCCTGCTGCTTCCAGTGCTTTTGCATCGTCAATAATTTTCTGTGCGGCGGCAATATCTTTACCCTGCACCTTGAAGCCGCCCAGCTGATTTACCGACTGCGGCGTTAATCCCAAATGTCCTACTACAGGGATACCTGCGGCTGTCAGCTTTGCTACCAGCGGACAGACCTCGCTGCCGCCTTCCAGCTTAACGGCGGTACAGCCAGTTTCTTTCAAAAAGCGGGCTGCATTATACATACCATCAACAATACTGGCCTGATAGCTCATAAAGGGCATATCGCCAACTACCAGCGCCCGGCTGTTGCCGCGCATAACGGCTTTGGTATGATGCAGCATTTCTTCCATTGTTACAGGCACAGTCGAGTTATAGCCTAAAACCACATTACCCAGTGAATCGCCAACCAGAATCATGTCGATACCTGCTTCATTAACGTTTCTGGCCATGGCGACATCATAGGCGGTAATCATAGTAATAGGTTCGCCTTTTTGCTTCATTTCCTTAATAGTAGCTGTAGTGACTGTTTTAACTGTCATATTTTTTTACCTCCGGATGCCTTAGCAGCTCTTCCAGCTGCCGGGCAGTCTCACTGTCAATAGTACCGTTGGCTGAAGCGAGCCGGACTGCTTCCAGTCCCAAAGAGCAATAGGCAGGTATAAATTCCTGCGGCAGTACCTGCAGATGACCGGCAACCGTATTGCAGTCGCCGCGGGCAACAGGTCCTGTCAGCGCAGCCCCTGCTGTTTCTGCCTGCTGCAGATTAACAGACGTACCTTGAAACAGCGGCAGCAAAGCCTGCCAGGCTGCCGCATCACCGCCAACCCAGCGAGCCATAAGCTGCTGCCCGATTGCAGCGGCAGCCACCACATAATTGGAGCAGAAGCAGGCTGCTGCATGATACAGCCGTCTTTCACCCGCCGGTACACAAAAAGGTATCCCGCCCAGCAGCGCAGCAATTTCATTTGCTGCCGCTGCTGCTTTATCGTCACCATCCACAGCCATATAGACTCCGCGCAGCTCTGTTGCCGTACTGACAAAGCTCTGCAGAGGATGGCAGCTGCCGGTAAAGGCTCCCCGTTCCTGAAGCGGCTGCAATACTTCCATGCCCAGTGAACCGCTGCAATGCAGAAAGATTTTGCCACGCAAAGTTTCTGCTCCCACAGCGGCTAATTCCCGTGCAACCGGCAGTATCAGCCTGTCAGGGACGGTAAGAAACAGTATATCCGCCTGCTGCATCAGCTCTTCGTTTGTCACAGCCCTCGTACCAAAACGTTCTGCTAAAAGCTCACTCTTGGCTGCATGACCTGCCGTTATACCGCATAATATGCCCAGCCTGACAAAATGTTCTGCCAGACAGCAGCCTACCTTACCACCGCCGATAATACCTGCCTTCATTTACTCTCCTTTCTGCCGGAACAATAAAAAAGCGCATTCCGACACGGAATGCGCATAAAGATTCTTATTGCGTCTCGTCCCGGTCTGATTAAGATCCAAGCGATTATTGACAAATTTTGTACCGTAAAACCCGGCCCGCCTGATACATTTCCCTGCGGGATAATGCTCAAAGCCAAATTTTACGCTACCATAATAGCATATAAACTTCTGCTTGACAAGTAAATTTATGTAATAAATATTACAGCAATATAAGCTCAAAAAAATCAGTATATATCAATAAATAACAGTATATGCAAAAAAATCCTGTAAAATCACCCAATATCTTTAATGCGACATATATAAACCCGCTTTTCTTATGTAGCGCAGCACGTTATAATATATAGCATATACTAAAATGTCCTCGGGACGACTATTAAAATTTTCAGGAGGTTATAATTATGTCAGGTTTTCCCCTCATTATAGCGTTCATCATCGCCATCATCGTAATGATTGTCGCTATTTCCAGGTACAAAGTTCATCCGTTCCTATCCATCATGGGTGTATCTCTCCTGCTGGGCCTTACAGCAGGCATCCCGCTGGTCAATACCGTCGTTGACGGTAAACCCGTACAGGGTATTGTCAACGTAATCGGTGCAGGTTTTTCCGGCACTTTTACCAGCATTGGTATCGTCATCATTCTTGGTGCACTTATCGGTTCCATCCTGGAAAAAACCGGCGCTGCCCTCAAGCTGGCCGACATGGTTATTAAAGCAGTAGGCAAAAAGCGTCCTGCCCTGGCCATGGAACTGATGGGCTGGGTAGTCTCCATACCTGTATTCTGTGATTCCGGTTTCGTTATCTTAAACCCTATTCGTAAATCTCTGGTAAAGCGCACCCGCATTTCCAGCGTTACCATGTCTGTGGCTTTAAGTGCAGGCCTGTACATTTCGCACGTATTTATCCCGCCTACCCCCGGTCCTATTGCTGCTGCCAATTCTTTGGGCATCGGCAATAACATGCTGCTGGTAATGGGTATGGGCGCACTGGTATCAATCTTCCCGCTGATTGCAGGTTATTGCTTTGCCAAATACATCGGTCAGAATGTTAAGGCAGCAGATGATGCTACCCATGAAGAAAATGCTGTATCCTATGAAGAACTGGTAAAATCCTACGGCAAGTTGCCCGGTTCTTTCAATTCCGTAGCACCCATTATCGTGCCCATTCTGCTGATGGCCCTGGGCTCCATCTCTGCCATGGCAGGCTGGAAAGGCAGTATTGCCAATCTGCTGAGCTTCCTTGGTACTCCGGTTATGGCACTGGCAGTGGGCACTGTCTGCGGCGTCTTCCAGCTGGCTACCGCCAACAAGCTCAAGGAATTTTATGATCTGACCAACGATACCCTGAAAACAGTTGGCCCCATCCTGTTTGTAACTGCTGCAGGCGGTGTGCTCGGCAAAATTATCGCCGTTTCTGGTATGGTGGACTATATCACTGCCAATGCTGAAATGCTGGAAACAATCGGTATCTTCTTCCCCTTCATACTGGCAGCTATCCTCAAGACAGCTCAGGGCTCCTCCACTGTGGCTATTACCACTACTGCCGGCATTCTGGCTCCGCTGCTGGGCGTACTTGGTCTTGATACACCGACCATGGCAGCACTCACGGTTATGGCTATCGGTGCAGGTGCCATGACTGTTTCCCACGCTAATGACTCCTATTTCTGGGTAGTTACCAACTTTGGCGAAATGACCCCTGATCAGGGTTACAAAACCCAGACCGTTGCTACTCTGGTGCTCGGTATATCTTCTATGGCAGGTATTTTCCTGCTGTCTCTGGTATGCTAAAATACAGACAGCATAAATATGTTTATGGGCGCATTGGCTGCGCCCATTATTTTAATTCAAAGGAGATTCAGCAGTGCAGAAATTCATCGTAATTCCCGATTCCTTCAAAGGCACCATGTCCTCAGGCGAAATCTGCAGCATTATGCAGAAAAGTATCCTCAGGCACTATCCGCAGGCAGAAGTTGTCTGCATACCTGTTGCTGACGGCGGTGAAGGCAGTGTAGATGCTTTCCTGCAGGCTCTGGGCGGCAAAAAAATATATGTAACTGTGCAAGGCCCCTACGGCGAACCAACAGAAGCCTTTTATGGCCTGCTGCCTGACGGTACTGCCGTAGTGGAAATGGCTGCTGCTGCCGGGCTTCCTCTGGTCGGCGATAATAAACATGCCGAAAAAACTACTACCTATGGAGCCGGACAACTCATGGTAGCCGCTGCTGAAGCAGGCTGCACAAGCCTGATTGTCGGACTGGGCGGCAGTGCAACCAATGATGGCGGCTGCGGTGCGGCGGCTGCTGCCGGTGTACGTTTTTTTGATGCGGCAGGCACCAGCTTCGTCCCTGTGGGTGAAACACTGCACAAAATTGTGTCCATCGACATTACTTCATTACATCCCAGGCTGCAGTCCCTGCCCATCATCACCATGTGTGATATCGATAATCCGCTCTGCGGGCCTAACGGCGCGGCAGCTGTCTTTGGCCCTCAGAAGGGTGCGGACGAACAATGCGTAGCTATGCTGGATAAGGGGCTGGCTCATATGGCCGCCATCGTCAGACGCGACCTGCAGCGCGAAATCCTTAACCTGCCCGGTGCCGGTGCTGCCGGTGGCATGGGCGGCGGCATGTGTGCCTTTTTTGGCAGCTCGCTGCAAATGGGCATTGAAACCGTACTGGATACCGTAAAATTTGACGAACTGCTGCAAAAAGCAGACATGGTACTGAGCGGCGAAGGTAAAATTGACAGCCAGTCCCTGCGCGGCAAAGTGGTTATCGGTGTTGCCCGCCGTACCAGGAAATACGGTGTACCGCTGCTGGCAATAGTAGGTGACGTAGGCGATGATATTGAAGCTGCCTATGATGAAGGCGTTACCGGTATTTTCAGCATCAACCGCGTAGCTGTTCCGTATAGCGAAGCTCGCATACGTGCCAGAAAAGACCTGGCGCTGACTGTAGAAAATATCCTGCATTTTATGCAGCATATCCTGCCTTGAGCAAGGTCAGTCCATATGATATATAGACGCAAATAAAAGAAACACTTTTCTGCTGACAACAGGAAAGTGTTTCTTTTATTTTTATAGTTAACCTTTTTATTTTTTAAGTTGACAAGATTAAGTCTGATAAGTATACTGAAATAAATTTAGTTAACTAAAAATTTAGGAGGGTTTACCTTGTACAGAAACCTTACTCTTACAGCGTTCCTGAGCGTATTAATCCTGCTTTCCGGCAGTCTGAAGATTCCTTCACCTGTTGCCGGCGGCGAATTTCAACTCTCAGCACCTGTTGCTGTCCTCATCTGTGCCTGTTTTGGCTTTAAACGTTATCTGACGGCAGGCATTATTGCCAGTCTGCTGGGTCTGATGCTCGGTACTGCCACTATCTTCAACGTCATGGTGGCCATGGTCTTCCGTCTGGTTGCCGGAGTTGTTATAGCTGTGGGAAATGCCTCCCTGCCCGCAGTAATCATCAGCGGCCCGCTGGGAACCCTGGCAGCCAGGATGGTTATAGGCGCAGTTCTTGATGTAAACTGGCTGCTGCTGGCCACAGCTGCCATGCCGGGCATGATTTTCACCGCCGTAACCGCCGGCATTCTCTATCCTCTCAGTAAAAAACTTATCTGCAGCCAGCCTGTGCTGCGCAGTTATTTTGACAGACAAAGGAGCAATCAAGAATGAATATGTACAGTATCAAGATGCGCGCATCCAAAAACGCCCGTCACATTTCAGGAGCGGAGAAAATCATCCCTGCTTCCAGTGTACCCGAAGCCGTAAACATGCTTACCGACCGCGCCCTGCATCATGCACTGGGACAGGCCGATTTTGTCAATGTAAAAATAGAAGCAGTCAAAGATGATGAACTGCTGCACCTGCAGGCCCTGCCTGTCAGCAGCAGTACTGCAGCAACCGTAGAAGCCAGCTTTGCCCTGATGCGCAGTCTGCTGCAGCAGCTGAAAATCACTTCTCCGGAGAGTATTATCGACCTGCTGCGACAAACCAAACCAATGCGCGGGGCTATTTTATATGACATTGCTACCAACAAACGACTTGAACTTGATCAGGAACGCGGTATTCGCGTCACTTATATGGATGCAGCACAAAGCAGTCCGGACAGCAGCCGCAAGAATCATTTCCGTGAAGCGCTGGTACTGGCTACCAAGGTAGCCAATACTCCCGGAATGCTGGCAGAAATCTGCATTTCTGACGACCCTGACTATGTTACCGGCTATCTTGCTTCCAAGCAGCACGGCTATGTAAGACTCAGCCCCTTAAAAAATAGCGGCGACAGTCACGGCGGCCGCATCTTTATTTTTGACAGCAGCCAAAGTGATCCTGCTGCGGCAATCGATTATCTGGAAAGAAAAAAGGTACTTGTGGACGACGTGCCTGCCACCAGCACTCCCAGTCCTGATATGCGCACTGAACTGGCCTCAGAACTGCAGCAGCTGCAAAAAAAGCATCTGCACCGCAGTATGCGCATTATGGACAGTCAGCAAAGCAGTCATGTGCATACCGAAGGACGCAAAATGCTGTTACTGTCCTCCAACAGCTATCTTGACCTGGCTGCAGCACCAGAAGTAAAAAAAGCTGCGGCTGAGGCTGCACTTACCTGGGGTGCCGGCAGCGGCGGCAGCAGACTTACCACAGGCACGCTGCAGTTGCACCGTCAGCTTGAAAAAGCACTGGCCCGCTTTAAACATACGGAAGACGCATTACTGTTTAATACCGGCTATACTGCCAATGTAGGTATTATTTCTGCTCTTGCCGACAAAGACAGCGTTATTTTCAGTGACGAATACAATCATGCCAGCATCATTGATGGCTGCCGGCTGAGCGGAGCCAGAACTGTAATATATAAACATAATGATATGGCAGATTTGGAAACTAAACTGCAGCAGACGGTCTTCCAGAAGGGCCTTATTGTCAGCGATGCCGTTTTCAGTATGGATGGTGATATTGCTGATCTGCCACGTCTTACTGAACTGGGCAGACGCTACGGCCTGCTGACCATGCTTGATGAAGCCCACGCCACCGGTGTCATAGGTGCCACCGGCAAAGGTATTGCCGAGTATTACGGCTACACCTGTCAGGCAGACATTACTATGGGTACGCTCAGCAAAGCACTTGGCTCAGAAGGCGGCTTTGTCTGCGCTGACAGTTTAATTATCGAATATCTTACCAATAAAGCGCGCAGTTTTATTTTTTCTACCTCTCAATGTCCGGCTGCTGTCGGTGCAGCCCTCAAAAGTCTGGAACTGCTGGAAAATGAGCCGGACAGGGTATGCCGGCTGCAGCATAATATCAAATTTTTCTGTGACTGCCTGCGGCAAAACGGCATAGATGCTCATTCTGAAACCGCCATCGTACCTGTCGTAGTCGGTGATGAGGCAACAGCACTGCTGATAGCGCAGGAACTTTATGAGCAGGGCATCCTGATTCCCGCCATACGCTATCCAACTGTTGCCAAAGGCTCCGCCCGCCTGCGCGCCGCCCTGATGTCCACCCATACGGAAGCAGAACTGAAACAGGCGGCAGCAGCAATCAGCACCGCCATAGCAAAGCACAAAAAATAAGTCAACTATTTTTTCTTTCAGGTTGACAATGAAGTATTGCCGTCGTATACTGACACTATGTTAACTCTATAAACAAGAAGGTTTACTTATGAATTATCCGCATACAGCAGAAAATAAAACCCGCCAGCTGATTTTCATGGCTGTTTTTACGGCACTTATCGCTATCGGTGCCTTTATCAGGATTCCCGTACCGGTAGTTCCCTTTACCCTGCAGTTTCTTTTTACCACCATGGCCGGAATGCTGCTGGGCAGCAGGCTGGGTGCCGCAAGCGTACTTGCCTATATCCTTTTGGGCCTGCTGGGGCTGCCTATTTTTGCATCCGGCGGCGGTCCCGGTTATATCTTTAATCCCAGCTTCGGCTACCTGATAGGCTTCTGGCTGGGCGCCAGACTCACGGGAGCAATAGCAGCCAGCAGCAGTCATCCAGGTTTCAAACGTCTGCTGCTGGCAGCTTTCAGCGGGTTAGCCGTCGTATACGGCTGCGGTATGCTTTATTATTACATCATCGGTAATTACATCATCAATCAGCCCATTGCTCTCTGGCCGCTGTTTCTTTACTGCTTTCTGCTGGCCGTGCCGGGCGATATTATCCTGTGCATAGCAGCTGCCCTGCTGGGTAAAAAACTGATTCCTGTTGTGAGAAAATAATATTCTGAAGGTGAAAACATGAGTAAAGGTCTTTTTATTACTGCCACTGGTACCGATATCGGCAAAACCTACGTTACCGGCCTGCTGGTAAAAAAACTGCGTGACGCCGGATTAAATGCCGGTTATTACAAAGCTGCTCTCAGCGGCGCAGAAGAAACTGCCGCAGGGATGCTGCCCGGCGATGCTGATTTTGTTGCCCGCATGGCAGGACTGACGGAACGCCCCGAACAACTGGTATCTTATATTTACCGCACTGCTGTTTCTCCCCATCTGGCAGCACAGCTGGAGGGTAATCCTGTAGAAATGAGCAGGATCAAGGCAGATTTTCAGCAGGCTTTATCCCGTTATGATTATGTAACCATGGAAGGCAGCGGCGGCATTATCTGCCCCATCCGCTGGGATGAACAAAAGCTGATGCTGGAAGATATCATCCGTCAGCTGGGCCTTGGCGCGCTGATAATTGCCAATGCTGCACTGGGTTCCATTAATGCCTGCGTTCTGACTACTTTTTATCTGCAGCAGAAAAACATTCCTGTCCGCGGCATTATCCTGAATAACTTTGATGCTGGTGACGCCATGCAGCAAGACAATAAAAAGATGATAGAAGCACTAAGCGGCGTACCAGTTATCGGCTGCGTTGCCTGCGGCGCAGCTGAGCTTGATATAGATATTCAGCTGCTGCAGTCGCTTTATCATACACCGGAGGAAAGGAACTGATATTTATGAATACGCAGGATTTAGCTGCAAGAGATTTAGCGCATATATGGCACCCCTGCTCCCAGATGAAAGACTACGAAACGCTGCCGCCCATTATCGTTGACCATGCTCAGGGAGCCTACCTTTATGATACTGACGGCAACAGCTATCTTGATATTATCAGCAGCTGGTGGTGTAATTTGCTGGGACACTGCAATCCCGATATCAACGCTGCCATTAAAGAGCAGCTGGACACACTGGAGCACGTTATTTTTGTTAATTTTTCTCACGAACCTGCCATCAGGCTCTGCGAAGAGCTGAGTCAGGTAGTGCCAAAGGGACTGACTAAATTCAATTTTTCCGATAACGGTTCCGCCTCTGTAGAAATTGCCCTGAAAATGGCTTTTCAATATTGCTATCAGACCGGACATCCGGAAAAGAAACGCTTCATGTGCCTCAGCGAAGGCTATCACGGAGAAACTATCGGTGCACTGTCCGTAGGCAGCATGGACCTGTTTGCCCGTATCTATAAACCTATGATGATGGATAATATCCATGTACAGGCACCCGACTGCTACCGCTGCCCCTTCAAGCAAAACCGCACAAGCTGCCAGTGCGAATGCTTTAAATTTGCTGAAGAAACCTTTGCCAAACATGCCCACGAAACAGCTGCCATCATCGTAGAACCGCTGCTGCAGGGCTGTGCCGGTATGCGTATTTATCCACCGCTGTACCTGCAGAAGCTGCGTAAGCTGTGCGATGCTTACAATGTACTGCTGATTGCCGACGAAATTGCTACCGGCTTTGGGCGCACCGGTAAGATGTTTGCCTGTGACCACGCAGGTATCACCCCCGACCTGATGTGCATCAGCAAAGCACTTACCGGCGGCTATATGCCGATGGCAATTACCGTAACTACAGAAAAAATCTTCGCAGCTTTCTATGACGATTACAATAAAGGCAAAGCCTTCATGCACAGCCACACCTACAGCGGTAATCCGCTGGGCTGCGCTGCTGCTCTGGCCGTACAGAAGATTATGCGTGAGCAGCATATTCTGGAGCAGGCGCAGGCAAAAGCAGTCTACTTCACTGACGCCCTGCGGGAAGCCTTCGGCAGTCATCAAAACATCGGCGAAATACGCCATATAGGACTTATTAACGCCATGGAGCTTGTTACAGATAAAGAGAAGAAAACTCCTTTCGACAGCAAGCTGCGTATCGGCTACGAAATTTACAAAAAAGCCCTCTCTCATGGACTGCTGCTGCGCCCCTTAGGCAATGTACTCTATTTCAACCCGCCGCTGAATATCGACACAGCAGATATTGATAAGGCAATCGCTGTCTGCAAACAGTCTATGGATGAAGTATTAAAATAATATAATAAAAATCTCTTGTGTATATACACAAGAGATTTTTATTTAGTAATATTAAAATTATAACAATTTATTTAATATATTTTCCCATTCATTTATTTCTCTTTCGGAATCTTTATATTTTTTACTGCTATACTCATGAATTAAATTTCTTGCTTTTGAATAATAGCCTTCATTTATATAAGCATTTATTATATCTTTCATGGTATATTGCAATCTATCATTATAAGATGTATCTGCTAATAATAATATTTTTTCGCCTAATTCTATAACTTTTTTATTATCTTTTTTCATCAGATAAATATACCATAGATAATCCAAAAGTTCTAAATCATTTTTATCTAACTCCAAAGCTTTAGCAAAATCTTCTTCTGCCTTATCATAATAAAGAAACTCACTTAATATTATTCCTCTGGCTTTTAATGTTCTAAAAGAATATTCCTTTTCTACTGCAATATCTGCAATAGTTAAATATTCTGCAAATGAATATTCTAAATTATCCATCTCCTTGAGCAACATATCAACACTCATACCAGTAAACCTATTTACATGGTCTTCATCACATAAATATTTGCCATTATAAATATTTTCATTAAAAAGTTCTATTGTATCAGTTACCCTTATATTTTCCAGATATTCCAAAACTTTGGGCACTATATTTTCTTTAGCATATTCAGAATCTGCATACCAAACATTAGATTGTCCAAAACCTTTACCTTTCCCAACTTTTTTAGCTCTATCAATCAAAAATGTTCTTTTGTCCGGTCGTATTAAATAGCAATCTTTATACTCTGCTTTAAATTGATACCGCAATAAGTCTCTTTCTGATTCATATCTTTCTAAATTACCATCAATGATTTCTTTCTGTTTTCTATATACAGTAGCATGTTCATACCAGCCAATAATCTTTTCACCGCTCCCATGAGAAGCAACCCATATCACAGTAGCTCCATCAAGATACTCTTTTCCTTCAGCCTGTGCATCAATTCTTTCAATTTTCATGCTGTTTTCAGTAGTTTTTACATAACCATAGCAGTATTTATTATAAATTAAAAAATTTAAGCTTTCACAAGCAGTACCATTTACTTCTACAAATTTACCCCCATTTCTGGGCTTATCATCATCTGTTACCCCAGCATAATCTTTCATCCAAGCAATATTACAAAAAACTATTTTGTTGCTATCCATAATTTTACGCTCCTTGTAGTTTAATAGCGGTACTGTTAAAAGTACCGCTATTAAGAAAATAGAAAAGAGGTTTATTATAAATACTCAACATTAAAGTTGAATATTTACTGCATTAATTAAACATCCTTAACTTTAGCTTCTATTTCAGCTATTTTTTTAACAGCATAATCCTGTATTTGAATATTATTTACTTCTTTTAAATCATACAAATAATCTAATAATTCTTCATAGGCTTCACAATTTTCAAGCATTTTTGCTTCTCTAAGTTGCAATTTACGTACTTTGTCTTTTAGTTTAGCATTATCTGTTGTTTCACCAGACGACAAAACATCTAATATTCTGCTATGTAAAAAACTAAAGATTTTCTGCGCTTTTTCAAAATTATTTTCTTTCTCATATTTTTTTATAATAGCTTCAAAATTATTTCCTACATAGTTTATTAAAAAACTTTTTCTTTCTTCTTTTAATTTTTTAATATATCTATCATCTTTACAATAGATATAATCGACACATTCATAAGCTTCTTCATAATCTTCCATTTTTTCATAAATAATGGATTTCACTAAATCTAATTTTTCACCTTCATTAACTGATACTTGTTTATCTAATTGATCACATACTTTTAATGCTTCTTCATACTGGGCAGTTTTAATATAGGCATCCAGTAAATATCTTTTTAAAATAATGTCATCTTCATTATATAACTTAAAATCTTCATAGTCTTCAGAAGTCAAAATTGCTGAAATATCTTCTATAGCAGCCTGATATTCTCCCAATTTCATTAAAACATTAACTCGGTCAAATAAAATTACATTTTTATCAATTATATCTTCATTTGCAGGCATATAAGGTTTATTCGGAAATTTTTCTTTCCAAACTCTTATTTTTCTTTCCTGTACAGCTCCAATATGTAAACAATCATCACCAAAAAAACTATAATCATTATCATAAATATTTAGTGCTGTATTTAAATCTATTAAAGCACTTTCATATTTTTCTTTTTCCATATTAATTTCAGCTAATAAAGTATAATACTCTGCTCGGGAATACATTCTGCAACGTGGTGCTCTACCTTTTGTAATATTTTTACCCGCAATTCTATTTCTTGCCCTTGAATTTTCAGCAAGTTGTCTATAGTCCATATCCCATACTTTCATAATTGTTTCTTTAGTAATACTTCCATAATCTTTATAAATTTTAGTTAATTTTTTCATTTTTTATTCTCCTCATTTTTTATATTTTTAATAATTTGTTTCATGAAATCTTTTTGTTTTTGACCATACAAATATATTTCATATCCTTCCTGATATTTACATTCCCCATAAGGAGGCCATATAAAACATTCTCCTTCTTTTGCCCCACCTTTATCAGATTTTTGAATATAAATTTTATATTCCTGTCCATATTCATTATTTAATGGCAACAATGCATCTACTACATAGGACATTGAGCCAAATTCTGCCTTTAATTTTTTATCTATATCTTTCGTTGCATACGGATCATTCCTTTTTTCATCAACAAGTTTTTCAATATATACCATAACCTCCTTATTAGCTTTCTCGTGCATATTTTCATCTAACCTAATCATTTTCATACCAAATGCACCATCATAATCTTCAGTATGTAAACGCAACAACTTATAATAATTTAAAGCCAGATATTCAATAATCTTTATAAATTCCTTAGCTTTTAATGAATTATTTTTATTCAAACGATATGATAAAGTTTTTTCATCCGTATCTAAAACTTCAGCAATATCCTTTCTTAACTTCCCTCTAGCATATATATGTCTGTTGATAATTTCCTCTATACTAAATTTCATATCTTCACCCTCTTTTTATTTTCTAGCCTTGGCTTGTTTTTATAATACTAAATTTTAGTAATATTATATAGACAGCATTTTTCCTAAAATTTAGGATTTTTGCCATTGTTTAGTTTGTTAAACCATACTAACCTTAAAAAACTTATTTTAAAACAAAAAAGGATACTTCCTATGCTATATAGGAAGTATCCTTTTTACTTGGCTAATAAATTAACATACTTAAATTCTAACACATTTTATTGTCTTTTTTCTTGTCTGCTGCACCGCAGCAGTCAGTGCAGGCCGCCGTCATGCTGCATTCAGGCGTAATACCCTGCTCCCGCAGCTGCGTGCTGCCCCAGTTATACATGGCCTGAAGAATAGGAAACAGGCTGTTGCCTTTCTCCGTCAGCGAATATTCCACTCTAGGCGGCACTACCGCATATACTCTGCGCGTAAGCAGCCCGTCCTGCTCCAGCTCCCGCAGCTGCTGGGTCAGCATCTTGGCTGTAGCCTCCGGCACCAGACGCCGCAGCTCGCCAAAACGCAGTACCTTACCGGACAGATGCCACAGCAGCAGCGCCTTATATTTACCGCCGATAAGGTGCAGTGTTGCCGCTACCGGACAATGCACATTACTTATCTTTTCTGCCATGATGAATTCCTTTCCATAGTATCTTTTTGGATACTATCTTCCTAAATAGTGCATTCTTGAAGAAAAAATACTTTATTTTATATAATGATAGCAGAACGACCTAACACCGTCAATTAATCAAGGAGTACTGCCATGCGTAAGGAATTATATGATATCAGCGGGATGAGCTGCTCTGCCTGTTCTGCCCGTATTGAAAAAGTTGTAGGCAAGCTGCCGGGAGTGCAGCAGCTCAGCGTCAACCTGCTGAAAAACAGTATGACGATAACCTATGATGAAACACAGCTGCAGCCGGACAAGATTACTGCCAAAATTGCCGCCCTGGGCTTTGGCGCTGCACTGCATCAGCAGCAACAGCAGTGTCAAATGCAGCCTGAGCCTGCAGAAGATGAAGCTTTTGCCCTGCGTCAGCGCTTTATCTATTCCCTGTGCTTTACCCTGCCGCTTTTTTATCTTGCCATGGGCAGGATGTACGGCTGGCCGCTGCCACAAATCTTTCTTGGCGATGCGAACGCACTGGTCAACGCTTTGACTCAGATGCTGCTGGCACTGCCGGTACTTGTTCTTGGCCGCAGCTATTTTCAGCACGGCTTTGCCAATCTGCTGCATAAAGCACCTAATATGGACTCTCTTATCGCACTGGGCTCGTCCGCCTCTTTTTTCTACGGTCTGTATGCAATCTACAGAATGGCCTGGTTATTGGGGCACGGTCAGAGTGAAGCCGCTGCTCATTTTTCGCATCAGCTGTACTTTGAATCAGCTGCCATGATTCTGACGCTGATTACTTTAGGTAAATTTCTTGAAGCCCGCGCTAAAAAGAAAACCTCTGCTGCTATTACAGCTTTGATGCAGCTGACACCTAAAACGGCACTTGTAGAACGTCATGGTCTGCAGGGTGAAATCCCCCTTGAAGAAGTAATAAACGGCGATATCCTCATCGTTAAGGCTGGTGCTGCCGTTCCCACTGACGGCATCATCACCGAAGGCAACGGTTCCCTTGATGAATCTGCCATTACCGGCGAAAGCCTGCCTGTAGATAAGCTTGCCGGAGATAAGGTAATCGGCGGTACAATCAATAAAAACGGTTATTTTAAGATGCAGGTAACTGCTGTAGGCGATAATACGGCACTGGCAAAAATTATCAGCCTGGTAGACGAAGCCACTTCCTCTAAAGCACCCATTGCCCGCCTGGCAGACAAAATTAGCGGCATTTTTGTACCCGTCGTCATGACTGTTGCTGTCGCTGCCGGTATATACTGGCTGCTTGCCGGCGCCGAAACAGAATTTGCCTTTACGGCTGCCATTTCTGTACTGGTTATATCCTGCCCCTGTGCGCTTGGTCTTGCCACACCGACTGCCATCATGGTAGGCACCGGTAAAGGCGCTTCTGCCGGCATCCTGATTAAATCTGCCGCAGCTCTGGAAACTGCTCACAGCATTGATACGGTTATTTTGGACAAAACCGGTACTGTAACACTGGGCCAGCCGCAAATAACAGATATTATGGCCTGCTCTGTCAGTGAAAAAGAACTGCTTGCTACCGCGGCAGCACTGGAAAAACTTTCTGAACATGCGCTGGGCGCTCCCATAGTTGCCGCAGCAGCAGAAAAACAGCTGACGCTGCCGCAGGCTTCTGATTACAGGATGCTGCTCGGACAAGGTATTGCCGCCGTTATCAACGGCCGCACCTGCTACGGCGGCAATCAACAACTGATGAACCATGCAGGTATTGACATCAGCTCTTTACATGAGCAAGCACTGCAGCTGGCGCAGGAAGGCAAAACACCGCTCTTTTTTGCTGACGATAAGAAACTTCTGGGCCTTATCGCAGTAGCCGATACCGTCAAATCAACCAGCACTGCTGCTATCCGGCAGCTGCAGACTATGGGGCTGCAGGTTATCATGGTCACTGGCGACAATCAGATAACTGCCAGCGCTATCGGCCGCAGTACCGGTATCAGCCGCGTTATCTCCGGCGTATTGCCGGAAGAAAAGGAAAAAATTGTACGCCAGCTGCAGCAGCAGGGACACAAGGTAGCCATGGTCGGCGATGGCATCAACGACGCTCCGGCGCTGACACGTGCCGATGTCAGCATAGCTATCGGCGCCGGCACTGATATTGCCATGGAAGCAGCCGATATTATCCTGATGAAAAGCGATTTACAGGACGTACCTAAAGCAATCAGCCTCAGCAAAGCTGTAATCAAAAACATCAGGGAAAATCTGTTCTGGGCCTTCTTCTACAACGCTGTTGGCATCCCTGTTGCTGCAGGCTTATTTTACAGCAGCTTCGGCCTGCAGCTTAATCCCATGCTTGCCGCAGCAGCCATGAGCTTCAGCTCTGTTTCCGTAGTCAGCAACGCCCTGCGGCTGCGCAATTTTAAATTTTCCTGAGGCGACCAGCTTTATTGCTGCTTTAATATTTCATTCTACAGAAAAGAGGTAATCACTATGCAAAAAATAATTTCTATTACAGGTATGCACTGCCAGCATTGCTCAGCAGCCGTAACTAAGGCTCTTGAAGCACTTCCAGGCGTCAGCAGCGTATCCGTCAGTCTGGAACAGGGACAGGCAGTATTGGACGCAGGCACTAACAGTGACGCAGCACTGCGTGCAGCTATTGAAGATATCGGTTTTGATGTTACAGCAATTAAATAACCGCAGACCAAAAGAGAAAGGCAGTCTTACTATCAGGTAAGACTGCCTTTTATTTATTATATATGCTTTTACTCAGTAAGCTGGCAATTACGTTCCAAAACCTTTACAAAATACAGATAACTGCCAAACAGGAAAACAGAACTGCTGATCCAGGCAATAGGTTCTGCCAGACATATACCTACATAGCCCAGCAATTTGCTCAGATACACAGCGGACAAGGTACGCATAATCAGCTCAATAACGCCGGAACACATGGGAATCATAGCTATACCCATGCCCTGTACTGCATTACGGAAAATAAAAATCTGACTAAGGAAGAAATAGCAGGGCACTGTATAAAGGATATACAGCCGTGCTGCCTCCAATACCTCTGCATGCGGCTGATCCAGAAAGATACTGATAACTTCCCGTCCGAAAGCGAAAAGCAGCACTGCAGCTACCAGGCTGAACGCCAACGCCAGCAGCGAGCATTTTTTTACTGCTTCTCTGATTCTGTCAAAACGACGGGCTCCAAAATTCTGTGCTGTAAAAACAGCCATGGCAATACCAAAGGAAATCATGGGCTGCAGTGCCAGCTGCTCTACACGGATAGCTGTAGTAAAGCCGGCAATCATATCTGCACCAAACTTATTGCAGACAGCCTGCAGAAAAATAATGCCCAGTCCCAACACGGAAAACTGTACAGCCATAGGCAGACCCATACGCAGATGCTGCCACAGCTCATACCAGGTAAGCTGGAAATCACGACGCCTGATATGCAGCTGCGGAAACTTCCTGTAAATATAAAGAATGCACAGGGCCGCCGATATTGCCTGGGCAATAACGAGAGCAATCGCACTGCCCGGTACGCCCCAGCCAAACCACATAATAAACACCAGCGCCAGCACGATATTTACCAGCGACGAAATAATCAGAAAATACAGCGGCGTCTTGCTGTCACCTAATGAACGCATGACCCCGGAAAGCAGGTTATAGGCCATCATAGCCACAATACCATCAGTGATAATCATTACATAACTGCGGGCATCAGCTGCCAGCTCAGCAGGTATATTCATCAGCACCAGTACCGGCTCAATAATAAGATGCATAATCAGCATAATCAGCACTACAAAGCAGCCGCTCAGGAAAATACTGGTAGCGATGCTGCGCCGCATTCCATCCATATCCCGCGCACCATAACGCTGTCCTGTTACTACGGTAAAACCGTTGCTGAGACCGATAGTGAGTACTACCTGCAGCATAAACAGCGGTGAAATGGCACCCACTGCCGCCAGTGCGTCAACGCCGATAGTCCTTCCGACAATAATAATATCGGCAATATTGTATAGCTGCTGAAAGATATTGCCAATCAGCAGCGGTACCATAAAAGGCAGAATAAGCTTCAAGGGTCTGCCTTCCGTCATATTGGTCAACATAAAAACTCACCTCATATAAAACATACTGACTGATTAGTCATTATTATAACATAATAAAAAAATTTCTTCATACTTATTTAAAATAAAAAAGATGTATGCGGAGCAAATCTCCACATACATCTTCACACGCTTTATTCTCTTACTACACGATTGCTGATTTTGCCGATACCTTCTATTTCTACAGTAACTTCATCGCCCTCGTTCATAGTACCAAAACCTACAGGAGTGCCAGTAAGCACTAAATCACCGGCATCAAGGGTCATATTCTGAGAAATATAACTCAGGATTTCAAAGGGGCTGTAGACCATATCACTGGTACGGGCCTGCTGCTTTAACACACCGTTTACCCACAGTCTGATTTCCAGGTCGCTGGGATTAAGGTCTGTTTCCAGCCACGGGCCTAAGGGGCAGAAAGTATCAAAAGACTTGCAGCGCAGCCATTGACTTTCTTTTTTCTGAATATCACTGGCAGTAATATCATTAGCACAGGTATAGCCCAAAATATATTTATGAACATCTTCTGTCCTGACATTTTTCATGCGTTTTTTGATTACAATACCCAGTTCAGCGCCATAGGCAAGCTCCTGTACCTGACGGGGCCAGATAATATTTTCACCGGTGCCGATAACCGTATGCGCAGCTTTAGCAAACAGTGCAGGCTCCTGCGGTACGCTGTAACCGCATTCATCCGCATGGGCCTGATAATTGAAGCTGACACAGATAATTTGTTTAGGAACACACGGTGCCAGCAGCTGCACATCCTCAAGAGCAAAAATCTCATCCGTAATGCGCCAGTAGGTATCAAGGCTGCCGTATACGCAGCGAATGATTTTACCGTCAATAAAACCTATATGTTTTGCGCCAGTTTTTTTATCTGTAAATCTTACGCATCTCATTTAATCTTCCCCCATTAAATACATTTTTCTCTCTTTAAAATAAACCGGCTGCAGTGCAGCCTTCTGTGCCAGCAACAGCGCCTTATCCAGCCTGCGTCCTACATGTTCACTGTAATGCGCATCACTGCCAAGCGTGCAGTATCGTCCGCCCAGCTGCCTGTAACGCTGATAAATAGTCAGCAGCGCTTCACAGGCCTGCGCATCATCAAGACGACGAGTATTGATTTCCAGCGGAATATTTCTTTCTATCAAAGTAAGAAACAGCCTGTCAAACAGCTCCTGTTCTTCCTTTAAACGCAGCTCCTTATCAGCATAGGGCCAATAGCGGCAAATATAATCAATATGGGCAAACGCATCAAAATCCTGATGGTTTTCCACACAGGCAACAGCATCTTTGAGAAACGCACGTACTGCTTCCTGCTTACTGCGTCCCTTATAAAAATAAGGTTCATAAATATCCTGCCGCTGTACACAATGAATAGAACCCAGCACAAAATCAAAGGGATGTGCTGCCGCCACCTTATCATCTGCTGCGGCAGTATGTATCTGCATACCAATCTCGATGCCAACCAGTACCTTATCGTTGCGCAAAGGCTGTGTTACAGAAAAATATTCATCTATATCAAAAATAAAAGCGTCAGGATTAGTCGGATAGTCATAATCCCAGTGCTCAGTAAAGACTATACCTATGTTCTGACTCTCTGCTGCTGCTACAGCATCATCAAAATCCATATGGCTGTCGCAGGAATAATTGCAATGCATGTGTGTATCAAATAACATTTTTATTACCTCTTTCCACGGTCTTTATTTTACCAAATAGAACCGGAAAAGAAAACAGGCAGCAACGCCTGCATAAAAGATTTTAAAATTATTTTACGAAAAAACCGCTCCGGTAATTGTACCGAAGCGGCTGCTGCTTGAGATTATATTTTAGACATTGAAACGGAATTCAACTACGTCGCCATCCTGCATAACGTAGTCCTTGCCTTCCAGACGTACCAGCCCTTTTTCGCGGGCAGCTGCCTTGCTGCCGCAGGCTACCAGATCATTAAAGGAAACTATCTCAGCACGGATAAATCCACGCTCAAAGTCAGTATGAATCTTGCCTGCTGCCTGCGGAGCCTTAGTGCCGCAGGTAATGGTCCAAGCACGAGACTCCATTTCGCCGGCAGTCAGATAGGTCATCAGGCCTAAAAGTTTAAAACCTGCTTTAATTAAACGGTTCAGACCTGCTTCCTCCAAGCCTGCCATTTCCAAAAATTCCTTAGCTTCATCAGCAGGAAGCTCGGCAATCTCACTTTCCATCTTAGCAGAAATAACGATTACTTCTGCTCCTTCTTCCGCAGCATACTTGCGTACTGCTTCAACATGCTGATTGCCGGAAGCGTCGCCGGCTTCTTCTTCGGCAACATTAGTAACATACAGCACCGGTTTCATGGTCAGCAGGTGCAGTTCCTGCAAAAACTCTTTTTCTTCGTCAGTCAGACCCTGACGGCGTGCAGGTACAGCCTCGCCCAGTCCTGCCAGTACTTTTTCCAGTGCAGCTTTTTCCAGCGGTACTTTTTTATCGCCGGTCTTGAGCAGCTTCACAATGCGCTCCATACGTTTTTCTACAGTTTCCATATCTGCCAGACACAGCTCGGTATTGATAATTTCAATATCGCGCAGCGGGTCAATGCTGCCCTCAACGTGGGTAATATTACCGTCTTCAAAGCAGCGTACTACCTGAGCAATAGCATCCACTTCACGAATATGCGCCAAAAATTTATTGCCCAGACCTTCGCCCTTGGATGCGCCTTTTACCAGTCCGGCAATATCTACAAAGCGCATGGCAGCCGGTACAATTTTTTTAGAATGAAACATATCACTGAGAACCTGCAGACGTTCATCAGGTACATCTACTACGCCCACATTAGGTTCAATAGTACAGAAAGGATAGTTGGCCGCTTCTGCACCGGCCTTGGTAATAGCATTGAACAGAGTACTCTTACCTACGTTAGGCAAACCTACAATACCTACTTCTAAATTAGTGCTCACTCTTATCGCTCCTTATATATGCCATTTACAAACAATGTGCAAAGATATTTATATCTTATAGTATTGTACAATAACTGCAGTTTTTATGCAATTATCTTACTTTATTACCCGGGAAATTATCCTGACAGAGTAATAAAATGCCACAGCAGACAGCGGCCGTAAAAAATAAGCGTCAAGTTCTGCAGCAGTACCCTGGCAGAAATAAAGGCAGTACCCCATAAAATTATGGTAAACAACGCAGCCAAATGGCATGGTAAAAGCTTTCTTCCCTGCATTAATTTCTCTTGTAGCTGCTGACCTTAACGCCTTAACTGTAAAAAAGACTGCCTTACGGCAGTCTTTTTATTAATGCTGCATCAGTCTGTTGGCAAAATTACGCATCGCCTGGTTCGGTACCTGTTTAAAATCTGCAGGCGGCAATGCAAAAGCCGTTTGTGCATCTACTACATCGCTGCATTCTACTACATCAAAACGCGGCAGATAACTTACTTCATAACCTCTCCAATTTTCCGTATCTTTATCAAAATAAAAATACAGTTCATTACTGCCCTTGACAACCTTGTCATAGTCAAAGCCACTGACCTGGTCGTACCCGCCTTCAGGTCTTACAGCAAACCAGCTGACCAGTGTTTCTGCAAAAGGTTTGCTCATACCCGGCAATTCCGGCAGTCTGTCATATGTTTTATTGGCATAATCAACAGTATACCAGTACCCGCCCTTAACAAAAGTATTGCTGTCACTGATTACCTTACCGTCACCATCGGTAATGGTAACATGTTCGGCATAAATACCGTTCATTTCATTGTACTCGGTACGAATATTACGTACTCGCTGAGCCGTCGGCAAATTATTATAAGCTTCCGCAGTCAGTACATCGGCCATATCAATCTGCTGTTTTACCAACAGATGTACAGGATGCTTGTCGCTGTTTAAAGTATTGCCCAGCAGTTTAAAGGTACGCTGACCGGGATTATAAGCCAGTGCTGCAGCACTGCAGAGCATTGTCAGCAGGCAGGCCACAATAAATACCAGAAAAGATTTCTTCATCAGTATCACCTCATTTTCAAGATATTTTTATTATACCATACGGACTCAGGTCGCTGTAAAGCAAAATACACCTCTGAAAGCATTTTCAGAGGTGTATTTCTGCGCTACTGCGCACTCTTTACGATTGTCTTAACAGCTTTTTCAAACTTACTGCGGGAAATCATAACAAAATGTCCGCAGCCGCAGCATTTGATACCAAAATCTATACCCGTACGTGTAATCTCCCATTCATTGCTGCCGCAGGGATGTGCTTTTTTCATGCTCACCACATCACCTACATGGAAGACTGTTCCTTTGAGCATCAGTCGTCAATACCTTCAAAGGTCATAATATCAGTTACGGTATAGCCTGCCTCACGAATTTGTTCAATAATGCCCATACCATGTTCTGTCAGGTCGGCACGGATAGTAATTTCTGCACTGCCATCCTGATTCTGTTTGCTGACAATGGAAATGATGTTGACATTATTTTCTTTGAACATATTGCTGACTTCAGCAACTACGCCTACTTTATCGCTGGCATCAAAGGTAATGCGGGTACAGCTGCGATCCATGCTCATAATTTCTACGAAAGCACGGAATAAATCATTCTGGGAGATTATACCGCACAGTTTATTATTTTCATCAACTACAGGCAAAGCGTTAACTTTATGCTTATACAGCTTATAAGCAACATATTCGATGGTATCATCGGCATTAACAGTAATAACCGTCCTGCTCATAATGTCGCTTACTTTCAGACGGCCCAGCAGGTAGTTTGCTTCATAACGGGATAAAGTGCTGGCATCACTGGGTGAAGCACGACCGATATCATCAATGGTGATAATACCACGCACACGTTTAATATCGTCCACAACCGGAATGCTGACAAAGCCCTTGCTGCGCATCAGTTCACGCGCTTCCAGCATGGACTGGTCTTCACTTACCGTAATGACAACGGGAGTCATAAATTCTTTTACTAACATTATTTCACTCTCCTTATCAGCCGCCGAGATATGCCTTGCGTACAGCCTCGCTGCTTGCCAGCTCCTGTGCCGTACCGCTCAGGGTGATACGCCCGGTCTCAAGAACGTAGGCCTTATCAGCGATGGACAAAGCCATGTTGGCATTCTGCTCTACCAGCAGTACAGTAGTGCCGCTGGCATTAATTTCTTTTATTATATTAAAAATTTCCTTAACAAGCAACGGTGCCAGACCCATGGAAGGTTCATCCAGCAACAAAAGTTTTGGACGACTCATCAGCGCACGTCCCATTGCCAGCATCTGCTGTTCGCCGCCGGACAAGGTACCGGAAAGCTGATTTTTACGTTCCAGCAGACGCGGAAATTTTTCAAATACATCTTCCAGATCTTTGGCAATACCGTCTTTATCTTTACGCAGATACGCACCCAGCTCCAGATTTTCCATAACCGTCATATTAGCAAATACATGGCGTCCTTCCGGAACCTGGCACAAACCCATACCAACAATTTTGTGTGCCGGCATCCCTGAAATATCTTTATCTTCGTAAATAATACGTCCGGTTTTAGGTTTCATCAGTCCGGAAATAGTACGCAGCGTAGTAGACTTGCCTGCACCGTTAGAACCTATCAAAGCCACTATCTCACCGTCAGGCACATTCAGACTGATGCCTTTGATGGCGTGGATAGCGCCGTAATAGACATTGATATCTTCAACTCTTAACATCAGTTGATAACCTCCTCGCCTAAATATGCCTCGATTACGCGGCTGTTATTCTTGATTTCATCAGGAGTACCTTCGGCTATCTGACAACCGTATTCCAATACGTAGATACGTTCACAGACGCCCATAACCAGACCCATATCATGCTCGATAAGCAGGATGGACAGCTTAAATTCATTACGAATCCAGCGAATCATTTCCATCAGTTCCTTTGTTTCCTGCGGATTCATACCTGCCGCAGGTTCGTCCAGAAGCAAAAGCTTTGGTTCCGTAGCCAGTGCACGGGCAATTTCCAGACGGCGCTGTTCACCATAAGGCAAATTTTTCGCCGTTTCGTAAGCTTTATGTTCCAGATGGAAAATCTTTAATAAATCCAGCGCTTTCTGTGTAATGGCAGCTTCTTCCTGCAGATATTTACCGGTACGCAGCACAGCATCTGCCAGACCATAGGAAACGTGCATATTATAGGCAATTTTTACGTTATCAATAACGCTGAGTTCGGAAAACAGGCGAATATTCTGGAAAGTACGCGCCATACCCATCTGAGTTACCTGATAGGATTTCTTGCCGCTGCTTTTTTTACCGTCAAAATAAATATCGCCCTCAGTAGGTGTATAAACACCGGTAATCATATTGAAAACGGTAGTTTTACCGGCGCCGTTAGGGCCGATAAGGCCAATAAGCTCGCCCTCATCAATATGCATGGTCAGATTGGAAACGGCACGCAGACCGCCGAAAACCATGGAAATATTATTTACCTTCAGCAGCTCTGCCATCTTTCTTACCTCCAAATCTGAACATTTCACGGCTTAATTCCACGCTGCCGAAGAGACCCTGCGGACGGCGCAGCATTAAGACGATAAGAGTAATAGAATAAATAATCATACGCCATTCAGGATAATCTGACAGATAGGCGGAAATAAAGGTCAGCAGCACGGCGCCGGTAATAGCACCGGTCATGGAGCCCAGACCACCCAAAACGACCATGGTCAGAATATCGAAAGAACGCATAAAAGTAAAGGAAGCCGGATGTGCCAGGAAGAAATAGTGGCTAAACAGCGCGCCGGCAGTACCGGCAAAGGATGCACCCAAAGTAAAAGCCATTACTTTGTATTTGGTAGTGTTAATACCCATGGTATCTGCTGCAATCTCGTTTTCGCGGATAGCCAGACAGCAGCGGCCGGGGGCAGAATTCTTGAAATTCTTAATAAAGAAGATAACAAAAATCATAATCCAGAAAACATAGGTAAAGGTAGTCAGACGGGGAATACCCATCAAACCGGAAGCACCGCCTACATAATCTATGTTGAGAATGCAGATACGGATAATTTCACCTAAACCAAGGGTAGCGATTGCCAGATAGTCACCGTTAAGGCGCAGCGTCGGCAAACCAATCATAAAGCCCAAAATACCGGCAGAAATTGTACCTACAATTAAAGCCAGCTCATAAGGCAGACCAAGTTTAACTGTAATAATTGCACTGGTATAAGCGCCTACGGCCATAAAACCAGCATGACCAATGGAGAACTGTCCGGTATAGCCGTTAATCAGATTAAGGCTGACAGACAGAATAATATTGATGCAAATCAAAATAATATTCAGTTCCCAGAAGGGGCCAATCAAACCGCCGAACATCAGGCCCTGCAGAACCGCAAACAGCAAAGCACAGCCGGCGATGGCGGTCAAATCGAATTTTCTTATCGGATTCATACCGCTCACCTACACTTTCTCACGTACATTTTTACCCAGTAAACCGGCCGGTTTATAGAGCAGAATCAAAATCAGGATGCCGAAAGCAGCAGCATCACGGAAAGTCGAGGACACAAAGCCGCTGACCATAGCCTCTACCACGCCCAGGATAATGCCGCCTATCATAGCACCGGGAATGATACCGATACCGCCGAGTACTGCGGCAACAAAGGCCTTCAGACCAGGCATCATGCCCATCAGCGGGTCAATGGAATTGTAGTAAACACCTACCAGCACACCGCCGGCAGCAGCCAATGCGCTGCCCAGAGCAAAGGTCATGGAGATTACTTTATCAATATTAATGCCCATGAGTCTTGCAGCATCAGCATCAAAGGAAACTGCACGCATAGCTTTGCCTGCTTTGGTCTTATTAACAATATAAGTCAGTACTGCCATAAGGATAATGGCACTCACCAGGATAACAATCTGCTGACTGTTGGCAACCAAAGGTCCGAAATTATAGACAGTAGGTGTAAATACTGCCGGGAAAGTACGCGGCTGCGGAGATACCAGCAGGATCATACCATATTCCAGAAAGAAGGAAACGCCGATAGCAGTAATCAGGATGGCAATACGCGGAGCATTACGCATGGGCTTATAAGCAATACGCTCGATCACAATGCCCACCAGCGCCGCGCAGGCCATGGAAAGGATGATGGCAGGAATAAAAGACAGCCCCAGCTGCGTTGTGGCAAAAAAGCCAAAATACGCTCCCAGCATATAGATATCGCCGTGAGCAAAATTGATCAGCTTGATAATACCGTAAATCATAGTATATCCCAGCGCAATCAACGCATAAATACTACCTAATGATATACCGTTTATCAGCTGCTGAAAAAACTGATGAAGTAAGGTATCCATAGAAATCCTCCAGAAAATTGATTGAATATAAAAGGCTGTTGATGGTTACAACAACAGCCTTTTAATTTTACCGAATATTATTTAAGGGTTTACTTTTGTCTTAAAAGTCTGTACACCGTCTACGTATTCAATAATAACGGCGCTCTTAATGGGATTATGCTGTTCATCGAAAACAACATCGCCGGATACACCCTTGAAGCCGGAAATCTTGTTCATAGCTTCGGCAATTTTAGCCGGCTCAGCAGATTTGGCATCTTCTATGGCTTTAGCTACCAGCAAGGCAGAGTCATAAGCCAGAGCGGCAAAAACGTCCGGTTTGCTGTTGTATGCCTTCTGATATTCTTCAACAAACTTCTTATTGATGTCTGAAGCTTCATCAGAGGAATACAGGCTGGAGAAATAAGTATTGTTCAGCGAAGCCTTACCGGCAATTTCCGGAAGCTTGGTGCTGTCCCAGCCGTCACCACCAGCGATGGGAACATTAATTCCCAGTTCACGCGCCTGTTTGATAATCAGGCCAACTTCCTGATAATAACCGGGAATATAGATAAAATCAGGATTTGCCACTTTAATCTTAGTCAGAGTGGATTTAAAATCTGTATCTTTCTGTAAAAAGGCTTCTTCGATAACTACGCTTCCGCCTTTCTTTTCAAAGTTCTCTGTAAAAAATTTAGCCAGACCTTTAGAATAATCACTGGTATTATCAATCAGGACAGCAGCTTTTCTTACGCCCAGATCACCATAAGCAAATGTTGCCATTACGGTACCCTGGAACGGGTCAATGAAGCAGGCCCTGAAATTATAGGCTCTTGTTTTACCGTCTGCAGGATTTACAGTAATATCGGGATTAGTTCCCATAGGCGTAATACCCAGTACTTTAGCCCCGTTATTAATTGCAGAAGCTGCAATTACAGCAGAAGACTGATTAGGCCCGATAACAGCTGCAACCTTATCCTGAGAAATAAGTTTCTGCATGCCGTTAGTTGCCTCAGAAGCTTCAGATTTAGTATCTGCAACTACCAGTTCCAGCTTCTTGCCTCCCAGCACGCCGCCTTTGGCATTGATTTCCTTAAATGCCAGATCAATACCGTTTTTGGAAGAAATGCCGAAGCTTGCACTGCCGCCGGTCATTTCCAGCAGTCCGCCGACTTTGACAGTCTTATCGGAATTGCCTGCATCAGAGCCGCCGCAGCCTGTACTTAATGCTACAAACAACATACCTGCCGTCAATAGTGATAGTAATTTGGTCCCTCTTTTCATGATTTATTCCCCCTCAAAAAAATTTATTAAAAAAGGCATGAATGAAACATGCCTTTTTTAAAAACTATAAACTTTATCAAATAAATCAGAAACTGCTTTCTTACCAAAGAATATTACAGAGTGATCTTTTCCTTGAAAGTAGGTACGCCATTTTCCAGAGAAAGGATCAGAGCGCCCATAATCGGATTATGGTTTTCATCAAAGGTAATCTTGCCGCTGGCAACCGGGAGATCCTTGGTTTCAGCAATAGCTTTTGCCAGTGCAGTACCATCGGTGGTGCCTGCGCGTTTCATGGCATCAGCAAGGATAAGGCCGGCATTGTAGCCCTGCATAGCAAAGATATCAGGATCTTTCTGATATTTTTCTTTATAAGCCTTGATAAAGTTCTGTACGGAAGGATCTTTATCCTGTGCGGAGAATGCGCTTACATAGTAGCAGTTTTCCAGAGCTTCCTTACCTGCAATTTCAGCAAGTTTCGGGCTTTCCCAGCCATCACTGCCCATCATCGGTACAGTCAGACCGATTTCACGTGCTTGTTTGATAATCTTGGAAACTTCTTCATAGTAACCGGGAACATAGATTGCATCAGGATTGCTTGCTTTAATCTTAGTCAGAGCAGCTTTGAAGTCCAGATCCTTGGAAAGGAATGCTTCTTTGGCAACGATTTTGCCGCCTTTGCCTTCCAGAGTTTTTTGGAATACGTCAGCCAGACCTTTGGAATAATCGCTGGAAGAATCGAACAGAATTGCAACGTTCTTTACTTTCAGAGTCTTGTCAGCGAATTCTGCCATTACCTGGCCCTGGAACGGGTCAATGAAGCAGGCACGGAACATAAAAGGTTTTACTTTACCATCGTTGTCTACGGTAATGCCGGGTGCAGTAGCACTCGGTGCAATGTGCGGAATCTTATTGCCTGCAGTAATAGGTGCAGAAGCAGCTACACAGCCGCTGGTTGCCGGTCCGACAACTGCGACAACCTTATCCTGGGTTACCAGTTTGGTTACTGCATTTCCGGCTTCGGACGGCTCAGATTTGTTATCGCTTTCAACAACGCTGATTTTTTTACCGTTTACACCGCCTTTGGCATTGATTTCATCAACAGCCATTTTAAAACCGGACAAAATAGATTTACCATAATTGGCAACATTACCTGTCAGTTCAAAGGAAGCGCCAACTTTAATGGTATCTCCGGAAGCAGCTTCTTTTTTGTCACCGCCGCAGCCGCTTACAACGGAGGCAAAGACCATGGCAGCCAAAGCGGCGCCGGCCAGTTTTTTCCAACTTTTCATCTTTTCTTTCCCCTTTTCTTTTTAATCACGTTGATTATCAAGTGGATTTCATATTTTCTGCCACTTTAATAACTTATGGGTCTCATTATACCTATAAGTTAATACTTTTGTCAACATTAGTCCTGATTTTTTTATTTTTTCTTTTACATTCATCGTAAAACTGCTACATTTTTTATGTTTTTATATTTTTTGTATTTTGTATCTTTCGTTTTGTATTTTATAAACGTACTTTTATCCAGATATGTATACTGGCAGCAACTTTCATTTTATTGTATAATGAAAACGTATTTTTAAATCGAGGTATAGTGTATGAATTTTTTAGCATTATTTTTTATCTGCATCAAGATGTATTCTTTTATTAATACCAGAGAACTGGCCTATTTCATTCATAATTTTTCTCTCATGCTGCAGGCCAGACGCCGTAACCCTAAAATTCGACAAGTAGTCATCATCGACAAAGGCTCCATGTTCCTGGCCTTGTATTTTCTGGCAGACATCCTTTTCCTGCTTTTCTGCATCATGCTGATGCTTGATGACGCCACCTGGCAGCCAGGCTGCCTGCTGCTTATTATCTCAGCCATGGAATCATATGCTATGCATGCTCATATCAGCGGTACCTATGTTATAGATAAGCTTGGTTTTACCTATCCGCAGATTTGGTTCAAATACCTTATGAGCGGTCAGACACTTTTTATTCTTCTCAACCTGTTTCAGACATTATAGACAAAGTCAAAAGACAGTCATGGAAATATCCATGACTGTCTTTTTTATTTATCTTGCTTTAATTACTTCATATTTCGCCTGTAAGCGTTTTTTGTTTTTTATCCATACAATTACACTAAAACTTGTAAAAAAAGCCTTAAAACGCATTTAAACGCATGAATTTTTACAGCAATTTTTTCTCTTCTTCTGCCAATACATAGGAAGATTTGCCACCCTTAACGTCTTTGGCATAACAGCGGTTATCTTCTCGTCCATAAATACTGGTCAGGATTACACCGTCATTTTTTTCATCAGCCAGCAGTATGGAATAGCTCATTTCACCGCCCATGGCATCAAAAGCATCATAGCGTTCAATCTTTACTTTCTGAATGCAGCCTTTAACCTGCTCGCGTAACCGTTCATGCTTCTGCTGCAATTGCTGCAGTGCCTCCCTGGTTGCGTCCAGTTCCTGCAATGTTTGTGTCAGCAGCTGATCAATATTGATATCACCGCTGCCTTTAGTAAAGTAGTCATATTTCTCCTGTAAAACATTCAGCTTTTTTCTGGTTGTAAAAAGCAGCGCAAGCAATATGAACACTATAATAAACAATACGGCGGAAATAATAAAGGCATATTGTCCTGCCAGTAAATTTAAATTCTCCACTTCTCTCATCCTCTTTATCTTAACAAAAATATGTTCCTATCAGTGCAGCAGTAATAATGCCCGGCAGCATATTACTGATTCTTATTTTTGTTATATTCAGCATATTAGTGCCGATAGCCATAATCATAACACCGCCTGCTGCTGTTATCTCAGTCAGTACTCCTCCTGCTACATATGGCTCCAAAAACCCGGCCAGCGCTGTTATGGCTCCCTGATACAATCCTACACTAACCGATGAAAACATCACTCCGATACCAAGGTTTGCACTCAAAATAACAGAAATAATCCCGTCCAGAGTCGCCTTGGCAAACAGCGTTGTATGGTCGCCTGCCAGCCCGTCCTGAATACTGCCCACTACTGCCATTGCTCCTATACAGAAAAGCAGCGTGGCAGAGACGAATCCCTCAGCAATTCTTTTGGCAGCACCTTCTTCTTTACCGGCAGCCTTACTACCTACCCAGTTGCCCAGCTGATTCAGCCTGGCTTCAATGCCCAGTGCTTCTCCTATTATGGCACCTGTAGCCAGACTCACCACCGTAATAATGATATTCTCTGTTGCCAGCGCCATCTGCAGGCCAATAACAAAAATGCATAAAGCAATACCGCTCATCATCGTCTGCTGCCAGTTTTCCGGCAAACCGCGCTTTACCAGCAAACCTACTACTGCACCTGCAATTATGGCTGCAACATTGACAAGCGTTCCCAAGCCTGCCATTTACACCCCTCCACAACATTCAGACATTTAATATTGTTGTTTTAGCCGCTGCAGGCTGTTTTTTATCTTGCTGCAGCGCTTCATAAATTCGTGCCAGATCTTCCTCTGAATAATATTCTATCTCGATAACGCCGCCCTTATTGTGCGCTTTCGGAAGTACTTTAACCTTAGTTCCCAACAGCTCGATCAGACGATTTTCAAAATCAGTACAGAAAACATCTTTTGCCGGCACACTGTCGGTTTTGGCAGCAGTTGGCTTTTCTTTGTCCTGCAGTGCCGTAACTACTTCTCTTACAACTTTTACCTGCTGACCATCTTTCAGCTTCCTGACTACATCCTCAATAACACGGGCACTCCAGCCATTGGCAATAATTGATTCCGCAACTTCAAGCTGCTGTTTTTCCGGCAGTCCTGCCAGCTGTTTGGCCTGACCCATAGTCAGTACATTACTGCTGATATAATCCTGTACCTTCTGCGCCAGATTCAGCAGTCGCAGGATATTGGCAACAGCTGCACGGCTGCGCCCTACCTTGGCAGCTGCCTGTTCCTGCGTAAGGCCGCACTCCTGCATCAGCTGACGGATGCCCTGTGCTTCTTCAATCGGATTAAGGTCATGACGCTGGATATTCTCTACCAAAGCGATCTCCATCATCTGAGTATCCGTATAATCCCGCAGCAGTACAGGCACCTTTTTTATACCTGCCAATTTTGCTGCACGCAGACGTCGTTCACCGGCCACCAGTTCCAGCTTCTTGCCTTTCCTGCGTACTACGAGGGGCTGCACTACGCCATATTCTTTAATAGAGTCGGCCAGTTCCTGCAGTTTTTCTTCATCAAATATACGCCGCGGCTGATAAGGATTAGCAGTAATATCTTTGATATCTGCTTCCTGTGTCTGTTTTTCTTCCTGCAGCTTTTCCTTTACAGGCTCAGTAATAGGACTCGGATTTTCTCCAAAAATTGCTCCCAGGCCTTTACCCAGACCGCCTTTTTTATTCATCACCGATCACCTCACGTGCCAAATCCATATATACCTGTGCTCCCTTAGATTTAGCGTCATAATCTATAACCGGCTGCCCGTGGCTTGGTGCTTCACTCAGACGCACATTACGGGGAATAATGGTCTGGTACATTTTGGAAGTAAAATATTTTTTTACTTCTTCTACTACGTCCTGTGCCAGATTGGTACGACTGTCAAACATTGTCATAACCACGCCTTCCAGTTTCAGTGCCGGATTCAGATTGCGCTGTACCAGCTGAATGGTATTCATCAGCATGGTAACTCCTTCCAACGCATAAAATTCACACTGGATAGGAATAATTACCGAGCTTGCCGCTGTCAGTGCATTGATGGTAAGAAGCCCCAAGGACGGCGGACAGTCAATGAGCACATAATCATACTCGTGCTTGACTCTTTCCAGTGCATTTTTCAGACGTCCTTCCCTGTTCATTAATGATACCAGTTCTATTTCAGCGCCTGCCAGCTGAATAGTAGCCGGCACCAATGCCAGATTATCATAGGCCGTCTCTCTGACAGTTTCCTGCATGGGCACTTCATTAATCAGATTATCATAAACGCATTTTTTTATATCACGCTTATCAAAGCCAAAGCCGCTGGTAGCATTACCCTGAGGATCACTGTCTATTAAAAGTACTTTGCGTCCTAACGCCGCAAGGCAGGCTGCCAGATTGACTGCTGTGGTAGTCTTGCCTACTCCGCCCTTCTGATTGGCAATGGCGATTACTTTTACCACCTTACTTCACCTCTTATGCAAAATTATGTACTTTTTATTGTAGCATATTTTAGCTGTTTCTTATACAGATTTTCTGTAATTTATCCATGTTTCACGTGAAACATTTATTGTCCTTTGCCAAATTCTATGATATTTTTAGAGCTCCACGCAAGTAATTTACTGCTGTACTCTTCCAGCAGTTCAGGCTTTTTCTGACAGTTGTTTTTGAACATCGCGGCTATGGATAAAATCTCTTTGTCATCTGCATCCGCACTTTGCTGCAGCTGTTGATGAGAAGTAATATAAGTATCGTGCGAATAGTAATATTTAGCCTTCACAGTAAAAACAGCAGCCTTATACTGATTACGCAGCAGCTGCCAGTCTCTGTCAAACAGATAATTATGACAGCATCCATGATAAATATTATTGCTGTTTTGCTGAACAAGCTTCAGAGCTGCCTGCCTGTTAATTTTTTTACTTATAAAAGTAAGATTGCCATAAAGCGGCAAAGTGTCAAAGTATAATTGCAGCAATTCCCCGTCGTTCCATTCAGAAAGAATTTGCCGGTCGCACACAAAACCGCACAGCGTCATACCTTTGCCAATTTCTCCCAGCAATTTTTTATACTGCTGCAGTACATCAAACGAAAGCTTATGAAATACCACTACCAAATCAATATCACTGTCAGGACCAGCTTCGCCACGTGCGTAGCTTCCCTGAATACCAAGACAGCAGATATTGTCGGAAAACATGGTCCTCATCCTATCAGTAAAAAGCTTCAGCCATACTTTTATATCTTCCATAATATTCCTCCAGAAAATTGTAAGTAAAAGCCCGATGTTTCACGTGAAACATCGGGCTGCTTTATTTCAGAATAATGGTTTGGCATTGCCGCCTTTAGGTTTTTTCATATTTTTTATACGCAGGCTAACAATTACATCGTCGCCTTCAACAGTCTGTTCCATAGCAACAGGAATACCTACATCTTTAATAGCACTCACAACCTGTTTGATACTGTTAAGATAAATACGTACATCATTAACAATAACCAGACGTTTTTTTCTGTCCTGTTTTTTGTCTTCCAGCAATTTATCAACATAATTTTCAGTCTGGCGTACACTGTACCCATTATCAATCACAGCTGTAAGCACCTGCACCTGCTTTTCCTCATCATCAAGCTTTAATAAGGCACGCGCATGACGTTCTGACAGACCGCCTTCGACTAAAATCTTACGAACCCTGTCAGAAAGACGCAGCAGGCGCAGTTTATTGGCAATGGTAGACTGCTTCTTGCCAACGCGTGCAGCCATTGCCTCCTGCGTAAGCTTAAACTGCTTCATCAGCTGTTCATAGCCTTCAGCTTCTTCGAGAAAATGTAAATCTTCACGCTGGAGATTTTCAATCAGCGCTATTTCCGCAATCTGCTGAGAAGTATATTCGCTGATAATTACCGGCACCTCCTGCAGCTTAGCCATTCTGGAAGCACGCAGTCTTCTTTCGCCGGCAATAAGCATATACCTGCCATCCTCGGCAGGAGCAACCAGCAAAGGCTGCAGTACACCGTACTGCGCTATGGACGCAGCCAGATCACGCAAAGCTTCTTCATCAAAATTCTTGCGCGGCTGATAAGGATTGGGAAAAATCTGCTCAATGTCAATCTTTACAACTTTTACTTCGCTGATCATATTACTGCTGTTAATAACGCCGCAATCAGTATCAAGTACAGAAAATCCATCATCAACAAACATAATCTTCCTCCTTACCTGCTGCCTAAAGGCTGCTTTTCCGGTGTCCCCGCCTTACGCGGATACTGTGCCGGAGTATTTCTTATTTTTTTAATTCTGATAATAGCCCTGCCATCATCAAGTCCCGGCAGTCTTACCGGTTCACTGGAAAGGAGCCTGCCTCCCAGAATCTTCACAGCTTCCTGAGCTTCGGCAATTTCTTCCGCGTATTTACTGCCTTTCAAAGCAATAAACATACCGTCTTTTTTTACCAGTGGCAAGCAGTATTCAGCCAATACACTCAGCCTTGCCACAGCCCTGGCAGTAACAATATCGTAAACCTCCCGATGCTTTTTATTGCGTCCTGCATCTTCAGCGCGAGCATGTTCACAGCTGATATTTTTTAACTGCAGCTTCTCTATTACCTGTTCCAGAAATTTAAGCCGTTTGCCCAAAGAATCTATCAGAACTACTTTAAGTTCAGGACAGTAAATCTTGAGCGGTACTCCAGGAAAGCCTGCGCCTGTACCGATATCTGCCAGAACTTTGCCTTCTTTCATTACAGGCTCATAAGCAAGCAGAGAATCTATCATATGCTTGACAGCAACTTCTTCCGGTTCCGTAATCGCAGTCAGGTTCATAACCTTATTGGTTTCTATAAGCATTTCATAATAAACAGAAAACTGCTGCAGCTGCACCTCAGAAAAGTTAAACCCGGCTTCAAGAGCTTTGTGCGCTAAAATTTCAGCAAATTCCATTATTCCTGCTCCTTTCGGCGTTTAACTTCCAGAGCTATCATCAGCACATTGATATCAGCAGGAGATACGCCGCTGATACGCGATGCCTGACCAATGGAAGAAGGACGCACCTTTTCCAGTTTTTCCATAGCTTCGGCTGACAGTTCCTTAATATCATGATAATCAATATTATCAGGAATTTTTTTATTTTCCAGTTTTAATGCTTTTTCTACTTCCTGGCGCTGCTTGATAATATAACCTTCATACTTGGCATGTATTTCTACCTGCTCTGCCGTCTGACTGTTTAATTCCGGCAGATCAAAAGCCTGCTGCAGCTTATGATAGGTAATTTCCTTGCGGCGCAGCAGTTCGAGCAGACTGATGCCGCTGCGCAGCGGCGTACTGCCCATAGAAGTAAGGCTTGCATTATTTTCTTCCGTAGGCGCTATATTAATACGGGCAAGTTCAGATAACGTTCTTTCAAGTGCCGTACGTTTCTCACAGAAATGACTGTAACGGTCATCGTCAACAAGTCCTATCGCTCTGCCCAGCTCTGTCAGACGCAAATCAGCATTATCCTGTCTGAGTAAAAGCCTGTACTCAGCTCTGGATGTCATCATCCGGTACGGTTCATGGGTACCTTTAGTTACCAAATCATCAATCAGTACGCCGATATAAGCCTGATCACGACGCAGAACCACAGGCTCCTGAGCATTAATCTTCCTCATGGCATTAATGCCTGCCATCAAGCCTTGAGCAGCTGCTTCTTCATACCCGCTGGTACCGTTGGACTGACCCGCCGAAAAAAGACCACTGATGGCCTTATGCTCCAGGGAAGGTTTTAGCTGCAGCGGGTCCAGACAGTCATAGTCAATAGCATAACCGGCACGCATCATTTTACAGTTTTCCAACCCCGGAATCGTCTGCATAAACTGCAGCTGAATATGTGCCGGCAGGGATGAACTCATTCCCTGTACATACATTTCATTTGTGTGCATACCCTCAGGTTCAATAAAGAGCTGATGACGCTCTTTATCGGCAAAACGCACCAGTTTTGATTCTATCGACGGACAGTAACGCGGTCCTACCCCTTCCACCATGCCGTTAAACATGCCGGAAAGATGCAGATTATCTCGGATGATTTTATGAGTTGCTGCGTTGGTGTAGCTCAGCCAGCAGGGAACCTGCACTCTTTCTTTAACATTGCTGATAAAAGAAAAATTACGAACTGTTTCATCGCCGTACTGCGGCTCCATCTTACTGTAGTCAAGGCTTCTGGCATCGACTCTGGCCGGTGTGCCTGTTTTGAAACGCATCAGCTCTACGCCGTTTTCCAGCAATGAAGACGAAAGCCTGGTAGCGCTGCGCAGTCCATTGGGCCCGCATTCGTAATTTACCTGACCGTAAACAATCCGTCCGCGCAGATAGGTGCCGGTAGCCAGAATAACGCATTTGGCTTCAAAAATTTCACCTGTCTCTGCTTCCACCCCTATAACTTCACCATTTTCAACCAATAATTTATCAATCATCAGCTGCTTAAGCTCCAGATTATCCTGTTGCTCCACGATTTCTTTCATCAAGGTATGGTAATAGGGCTTATCTTCCTGACCACGCAAAGCATGGACAGCATAACCCTTACCCGTATTTAACAGGCGCATCTGAATACAGGCTTTATCGGCACTGATTCCCATCTGTCCGCCTAAAGCATCAATTTCACGCACCAAATGTCCTTTGGCCGGTCCGCCAATAGAAGGATTGCAGGGCATCAAAGCCACATTATCCAGCGAAAGCGTAGCCAAAAGTGTTTTCCCACCAAGCCGTGCTGCTGCCAGTGCTGCTTCTACACCGGCATGACCGGCACCTACGACGATAACATCAAATTTATCTGTAATATATCCCATAATTTTCAGTCCTATTTTATTTGCCAATACAGAAACGGGCAAAAATCTCATTAATAATTTCATCCTGCACTGTATCGCCAGTTATTTCACCCAGTAAATCAATGGCATTACGCACATCAATGACAATACAGTCATACGGCAGTCTTTCCTGTGCAGCCTGACCTGCATCAACAAGTGCCTGCAACGCCTGCCGCAGCAGTTCTTCATGTCTGGCATTTTGCACATAGACACCGTCACTTAATGCTCCTTCACTGCCATACACATAATTTTTCAGCCAGGCAGTAAAACTGTCGATACCTTCGTTGGTACGCGCCGACAGCGGCATCACTTTATCTGTACCAAAACGCACCTGCAGCTGCTTTAATGTAGCATCAATATCCAGATCACTCTTGTTTACTATTATAACACAAGGTTTCTCCGCTGCAGCCTGCAAAATTTCCTCATCCTCTGCCGTCAGACCTTCAGATCCATCAACTACACAGATAACCAGCTCGGCATCCATTAACAGACGCCTGCTCTTTTCCACACCAATTTGTTCCACATAATCCTCAGTCTGCCTGATACCGGCAGTATCAGCCAGTACTAACGGCACACCGTCAAGCAGCAGCTGTTCTTCAATAACATCTCTGGTGGTACCTGCGTATTCCGATACAATGGCTCTGTCTTCTTTGAGCAGTGCATTCAGTAAACTTGATTTACCTACATTAGGTCTGCCCACAATAGCAGTACGCAGTCCTTCACGTAATATTTTCCCGGTATGAGCATGAGCCAATAACTGCTCTATCTTACTGCAGGAAGTATCAATACTGCCTGCCACAGTTTCAAAAGTAACATCCTCAATATCTTCTTCCGGATAATCAATAACTGCCTCCAAATTGATGACTACATCCAGCAGTTTCTTACGCAAATCGCGCAGCTCTCCGGCCAGCTGTCCGTTCTGCTGACGTACTGCCAGTTTCAGTGAAGCCTCGCTGCGTGAACGGATAATATCCATGACCGCTTCAGCCTGAGTCAGATCAATACGTCCATTTAAAAAGGCTCTTTTAGTAAACTCACCGGCTTCTGCAGGTCTTGCACCATGCTGATAGGTTAAAGCCAAAATTTTTTTCAGAGACTGAATACCGCCATGGCTCTGAATCTCTACTACATCTTCTGCTGTATAGGAATGCGGAGCGCGCATGTATACACACAGTACTTCATCTACCATAGTTCCGTCCATATCTTTTACATGTCCATATACCAGCGTATGATGAGGATATTCAGCCAGCTTTTTTCCTGACCTGGACTGAAATATTTTTTCAGCCGTATCTAAAGCACCATCCCCGCTGATGCGCACAATACCTACCGCTCCTTCACCCAATGCGGTAATCACAGCACTGATAGTATCTTCTGCCACTCCTGCAACCTCCTTTAAAAGATAAACCCAGTAAAATTTTACTGGGTTTAAAATGCGTTATTTTTTTAATTCAATTACAACGTGACGATGCGGTTCATCGCCTTCACTCAAAGTAGTTACTTTGCGGTCCCCCTGCAAGGCCATATGAATGATTTTGCGTTCATGGGGATTCATGGGCTCCAATGCTACACGCTCACCGGTACGCTTAACTTTATCTGCCAGCCTGCTTGCCAGTCTGGTCAGGGTTTCCACCCGACGATCACGGTAATCTTCCACATCAATAATTACACGTACTCTTTCGGCACTGCTCTTGTTGGCAACAAGATTAGTCAGATACTGCAAAGAATCAAGAGTCTGACCGTGTTTGCCAATCAGAATGCCCATATCGCTGCCATGCAGTTTGAAAGTAACACTGCCGTCATTTTTATTGATGAATTTTTCCATTGCTACTTCAATTTTCATGGCAGTAAAAATTTTCTGCAAAAATTCTTTAGCTTTAGCAACAGCTTCATCACTGACAACAAATTTTTTCGGTTCACGTACAGCCGGTTCTTCATCCTGCGCTGTTTCAACTGCTGCTTCCTGCTGTTCTTCTGCCTGTTCGGCGACAGCAATAACGGTTTCTTCCTGCTCATATACGACGGTTTCCGTCATTACGTCAGTTTCCTTAACCGTTACACGCACTTTCGCATCTTTACGGCCAAAGCCGAAAATACCTTTGCGAGCTTCTTCCAGAACTACAATATCAGCCTGTTCAGCAGTGATATTTAACTCTTTTAAAGCTTCAGCAACAGCCTCTTCAACACTTTTGCCATTTTTTTCAACAAAAGCCATCTTGCACAACTCCTAATTTCAGTTATTTACCAGCAGCTTTATTCATCAAAGCCTGCTGTCCAATCTGCATAATGTTCATTACTACCCAGTAAATAACCAAGCCCGCAGGGAAATTCAAGCTGATATAACCGATAAAGAGCGGCATAAAATACAGCATGATCTTGTTTTGCGGACTGGAAGTATCCGGCATGGTCTGCCTGGACTGGATAAAGGTAGTCAAAGCGGATAATACCGGCAGAATATACATGGGATCAGGATTGGAAATACTTTCCATCCATAAAAAGTTTGAAGGTCCCGCATAGCTGAAATCACGGATACCATAGAAAATACCGATCATAATCGGCATCTGTACCAGTAAAGGCAGGCAGCCTGCCAGCGGATTAACGCCTTCATTTTTATAAAGATTAGCCAGTTCCATATTCAGACGTTGTTTATCATCCTTATATTTTTCCTGGATTTCTTTCATTTTCGGCTGAATGCTCATCATAGCCTTGGTAGATTCAATCTGTTTTTTCGTCAGCGGATAAAGTATCAGCTTAACGATAATCGTCATAATAACTATTGCCAGGCCATAGCTTGGTACTCCCAGCATATTAGTAAGGCCATAAAGAAACGTAATGACCTGCTGCACAATATTACTCAGAAAATCCAAAATATCACTCCTTAAAATTAATCTAACAGGTAAAGAACTTTATTAACTCAATCCATTATTGTACAGGATCGTATCCTCCCGGATGAAAAGGATGACATTTAGATAAACGCTTTATCGTCATCCAGGTGCCTTTCAGCGCACCCTTTTTGGCAATCGCCTCGATAGCATACGCCGAACAGGTAGGATAAAACCTACAGGTAGGCGGAAAAAGCGGAGAAATAAATAACTGATAAAATCTGATAAGTAAAATCAGAATTTTTTTCATTTTATTTACACCTTACTCTTGTAATAATGCTGCTCTTTTAGCAAGTCTTAAAAAAACACGTTCATAAGTCTTTAAATCAGCCTTTGCCAGTTTGCGTCGGGCTACCCAAACAATATGATAACCTTTTTTCAATCTGAGCCTGTGCATACGGAAAACTTCCCGCATCATGCGCTTCATACGGTTACGTACTACAGCGCAGCCCAGTTTTTTTCCCACGGCCATACCTATCTTAATATCGTCTCCCTGCTCCGGCAGCAGATAAAAAACCGACATGCCATCAACAACAGAACGACCTTTATTATAGACGACCTGGAAACTTTTCTTGGATTTCAAACGATTAAATTTGGAAAATGAATAGATTTTTTTCTGCATCAATAAATAACACCTGCGCGCATGGAAAAAATAGGCCACTTGCGCGGCCTATTTTATAATGTTATGCAGACAATTTCTTTCTGCCTCTTGCACGTCTTCTTTTGAGAACTTGACGACCGCCCAAAGTTTTCATTCTTTCTCTGAAACCATGGGTTCTTTTCCTTCTAAGATTGTTAGGTTGAAAAGTACGTTTCATTGTAAAATCTTCCCTCCTTATCCACCGCGAATTTTATCAAATTCTATGCTTTTGAATTGATAGCTGTCAATATACTGGTTCTATCTCCTGACTGTGCCGCAGCACGGCGCTGAGACATAAAATTTGACATAGATACAGTAATGCAAAGTATTACTAAGATATTATATTTTAAAATAAAATGAACGTCAAGTAAAAAACTTGCAAAATGCCTATAAATTAAACTAAATAGAAATAAAAAAGATTTTTTCTGCAACACTGCCGATTATTTTCAGAGAAGCATTTGCGAAGTTATCCACAGTCTGTTAAAATAATAGTGAATAAGTATAAATGAAGTATATTCCGTTCGGCCTTGCAGTAAAAAGTAATTTTTACCGGCGCATGCCGGCGTTTTATTTTTCATATTTTTAAAGAAAGGAAAGTAAAAGATGAGTTCCTATGACTTAGCAGAAATATGGATTAAATTCAAGGAAAAAATCAGGGAATCGGTTAACGAAAAAATCTTTGATATCTGGATTAAACCCATCATGCCTCTTGAGGTGACTGACGAATATTATAAAATTGCAGTCAAAAATACTTTTTTCAAAAATATGCTGGAAGAACACTATGCTTCCGTTATTGAAGGTATCCTGTCAGGCATCATGGGCAAAAATATCAATCTGATCATTGAAACCATGGAGGAACCGGCAGCCAGCAACGATTTCAAAGAAATTATACGCGAAAGTCAGCCTGCAGAAACGCATCAGACAGAACTTTTTGATGATAAACAGACTGAATCCTCTGAAAGCGATACAGAAAGCAACCTTAATCCCCGTTATGTATTTGAAACCTTCGTCATCGGCAATTCCAACCGTTTTGCGCATGCTGCAGCTCAGGCAGTAGCCAATAATCCGGCCAATGCCTATAACCCTTTATTTCTGTACGGCGGTGTAGGTCTTGGCAAAACACACCTGATGCATGCTATCGGCAACCGCATCAAGCAAAATGACCCTCGCATGAAGGTATTATATATTTCCAGTGAAAAATTTACCAATGAAATCGTAAACTCCATCTACAATAAGACTACCGAAGCCTTCAGAAAAAAATACCGTAATATCGACTGCCTCATTATCGACGATATCCAATTTCTGAAAGGCAAGGAACAAACACAGGTAGAATTTTTCCATACCTTTAATACTCTTTATGAAGCAAACAAGCAGATTATTATTTCCAGTGACAGACTGCCTAAAGAAATAGAAACTCTGGAAGAAAGACTCCGCACCCGTTTTGAATCTGGTCTTACCGCTGATATTCAGCCGCCGGATCTGGAAACACGTATGGCAATCCTGAGAAAAAAAGCTTCTACTGACGGCATTGAACTTCCCAACGAAGTCATTACGCTGCTGGCGACAAATATTACTACCAATATCAGAGAAATTGAAGGCGCCTATACCAAAGTTGTAGCCTACGCTTCTTTAATGAATATGCCCATTACCATTGAAACAGCCAAAAAGGCACTGGACGATATGGGCAACGTAATACATAATCGTCAGATAACCTTGGACAGCATTACTCAGGCCGTAGCGGAATACTATCATATTAAACTGGAAGAACTTTTTACCAAAAAACGTACCCAGAATATTGCCTACCCACGTCAGATAGCCATGTATCTCTGCCGTGAACTGGCAGACATGTCCTACCCTCGCATCGGAGAACAATTCGGCGGACGCGATCATACCACAGTTATCCATGCTTATGAAAAAATCAGCAAAAACAGCAAATCAGACCTTGCTTTGCAGAACGACTTACAAAAACTAACTGAAATACTGAAACAATAAAAGTTATCCACAAAAACTGTTGATAAAGTACTTCAAAACTGTTGATAACTTTTCTACAAAGTTGACAACTTTTTTGCCTGTAGATTCTGTGAATAATATTTCCCAAATTTCAACAGCTTTATGTACAGCAGTAAAAACACTCTGTTACTGCCCTGAAAGAGGTTTTCCACAACATCAACAGCTATTACTACTACGTCTACTACGTTTTATAAATAATATACAGTTATAAAAACAAGGAGGATTGTGAATAACATGATAATTACCTGCAATACAACCAACCTGAACAAAGCCATACAGACTGTGCAGCGTGCAATAGCTTCCAAACCAAGTACCCCCATTTTCTCAGGTATTCATCTTCTCACCAAAGACAATAAACTGGAAATACAGGCCATGGACTTAAATATGGCAATTGCCTGCACCATTGAAGCTGATATCACAGAACCCGGGGAAATACTTGTTTCAGCCAAACATTTTGCAGAACTTGTCCGCAAGCTGCCTGGTGAAGCTATTACTGTTACCAAAAACAAAGAAAATAATACCATTAAAGTAGTATCAGGAAAATCTGAATTCCAGCTGCTTTTAATGGATGAAGAAGAATATCCTAAATTTCCCGAATTTGACGGCAAGCAGACTATTACTTTAGAAGACGAAAAAATTAAGGAATTAATTAAAAAGACCATCTTTGCCTGCTCCAATGATGAAGCAAGACCTTTATTTACAGGCATCCTGGTAGAAATACAGGATGGTATGATAACCTTTGTTGGCACGAACACTCACAGATTGGCAATTAAATCACTGCCGCAAGAAGCAGCAGAACCTATGAGCATGATTATTCCTGCCAAGGTATTAAATGAAATTTCCCGTAATCTGGTAAGCGAACTGTCTCAGCAGGTACAAATCTCTTTACTTTATAACCAGATTATGGTCATTATCGATAATACTGTTATAGTTTCCCGTCTTATTGAAGGTAAATTCCCTGATTACAGAAAGGTTATTCCTCCTAAATTTGCCGTACGGACAACAGTTAACGTAAAAGAACTTGCCGGTGCCGTAGAACGCGTGGCACTGTTTTCCAATGAAGGTGATTACAGTATTATAAAGGTAAGTGTGGACAGTGAAGAAATAACCATTACTTCCAGCAGTCCGGATGTTGGCACCGGCCGTGAAGTGATTGGCTGCGCTACCGAAGGAGATAAACTCAATGTAGCCTTTAATTCTAAATATATCCTTGATATTTTGAAAAACCTTGAATCTGAAGAAGCTATTCTTGAAATGAATACCTCCCTGAGCCCTGTCTGCATAAAATCTGCTCAGGAAGATGACTATACCTATATTGTTACCCCGGTACGCGTGGTATTCTGAGGTGCTGATGATGCAGAAAGAAAATATTGAGATAACCACTGAATATATTTCCCTGGATAAGCTGCTGAAGTTTGCCGGTATTGCCGATACCGGCGGTCAGGCTTTTATGATGATTGAAGAAGGAATTGTCCTGCTTAACGGCGCTAAGGTACAGGAAAAACGTCGTAAAGTCTATGCAGGAGATGTGGTTACCGTAGATGGTCAGCTGCAGCTTACCGTTGTGCGGGAAGAAAAATGAGAATTAAAGAAATATCTGCTGTCAATTTCCGTAATTATACTGGTCTGAAGCTGGAAACATCAGCGATGACGAATATTTTTTACGGGCAGAATGCTCAGGGAAAGACAAATATTCTGGAGGCTGTTTTTTATGGTGCTTTCGGTATGTCGCATCGCACATCAGCCGAAGAAGAACTGCTGCGTCTTGGCAGCGGTGAGATGGCTGTGAGCATCAGCTTCAGCAGTTTTGGCGGTGAACATGAGCTGCGGATAAAAAAATATCAGCAGCTGGGACGTGCCAAAAAGGAAATACTGCTGGACGGAACAAAAATACGCCCAAAAGAACATTATGGAACCTTGAATGTGGTTATGTTTTCGCCGGAGGATTTACAGCTGGTCAAGGGTGAGCCTGCACTGAGACGTCGCTTTCTGGATATGCAGATAGCTCAGACAGATGCTGTCTATTATGATTTGCTGGTAAAATATAATCGGGTATTGCAGCAGCGTAACAGGTTACTTAAAGAGATACGCGAACAAAATGATAAAATTTTTGAGCGTCAGCTGTCAGTATGGGACAGAGAATTCTGCTCTTTGGCAGCAGCAATAGTGCGCAGAAGGCTTGCTTCGCTGATAAGACTGCAGCAGATAGCCGGAAAAATATATGCTTCTATTACCGGTCATAAGGAGAATTTGACAGTACGCTATGAAATGAAGGCCAACAGCGACCAGTGGCTGTATCCTGACAGTAGCAGTGAAGATTGGGAATGTTTTTATGAAGAAAATCTGCAGGCTCGTAAGCAGACAGATATTTTGCGCGGCAGCACCGGTATAGGTCCGCACAGAGATGATATGGGCCTGCTGTTAAACTGTACTTCGCTCAGGTCTTTCGGCTCTCAGGGACAGCAGCGCAGCGGTGCGCTGGCGTTGAAGCTTTCACAGCTGGAATACGTGCGGCAGGAAACAGGAGAATTTCCTGTACTGCTTCTGGATGATGTTATGAGCGAGCTGGATGCGGAACGCCGTGCCCAGATGCTGCATTTTATCGACGGACGGGTACAGACATTTATTACGGTTAATGACAGGGAGCTGATCCCGGAACTTGCCGGGTGTTCTTATTATGAGATAGTACAGGGAACAGTAAAGCGGGCTTGAAAGTAATGGATAATCTGGAACAGACAGAAAAAATTGTCAGAAGACTATTTGATCCCAAATATGAGCGGACTAATAAATATATTGCCCGCGAGGTAAAAAATGCCTATGTGCAGCATGTACTGGAGTCTAACTGGCGTAATATCTGCGGTGAGCATCTGGAAAAGCACTGCTGCATTCATAAAATAGAAAAAAATACGCTGATAATCAGGACAGCCAGCTCAGTATGGGCTAATCATCTGCTGCTGATGAAGAATCTTTTTCTGCAAAAAATTAATGCCTTTTTATTAGGCAGTGTTATTATCAAAGACTTAAAGTTTTATTCCGGCGGTCAGATAAAACGTTATCAGACTATACAGCAGAAAGAAACAGAACAGCCTGATATTTTCAGCAGCTGCAGGATATGCGGTGTTCCGGTGCGTGGAAAAGAAGATTTATGCAGCGTATGTGCGCGGGAGCAACGTGAAAAGCTTGGCAGCAGGATTGCTGAGCTGCTTGTAATACAGCCCTGGCTTAGTTATGAAGAGTGTCTTGATTACTGTAAATGTGATAGAATATTATTTACGGCAGTAAGAGACAGGGTGCAAAATAAATATTTTGAAAAGGTGCGTCTCGGCAGTGCCGGCAAGAGCGACTGCCTGCTGGCTGTTATGTTTCTGACAGGCAGAAAGCCGGAAGAAATTGATGAGAAGCTTTATGCCAATACACTGGAATATTTACGGAGGGATCAAAGTGTACCTGCATCTGGGCTCAGACTACATGGTAAAAAACAGCGAAATAATCGCTATTTTTAATCTGCGCAATCAGCAGTCCAATATTTATAATGATTATGTGGAAAAATATCGTCAGCGGTACAGGGTCGTAGATCTTTCTGAGGACGGTGATTTTTCCAGCTGCATATTGACTGAGGATACTATTTATTTATCGGCTATTTCAGCCCTGACACTGAAAAAGCGTCTGGAAGAAGGATTTCTTGCTGATGCTGTATACAGTAATTTTTAGTTGGTAAAGACGGAGGTAAGTATGGCCAATAATAATATTGATATTGAAGAAGCGACTGCTGTCAACGGCAAGTATGGCGCTGAACAGATCCATGTCCTGGAGGGTCTGGAAGCAGTGCGTAAAAGGCCGAGCATGTATATCGGCAGTATTTCAGGCCGTGGACTGCATCATTTGGTATATGAAGTTGTAGATAACAGTATTGACGAGGCTTTGGCCGGATACTGCAATAATATAGAGATTACTATTCATCAGGATAACAGTATTACCGTACGTGATAACGGACGCGGTATACCTGTCGATATGATGAAGAAGGAAGGTAAGCCGGCGGTAGAAGTAATTATGACGGTGCTGCATGCCGGTGGCAAATTTGGCGACGGCGGCTACAAGGTTTCCGGCGGCCTGCATGGTGTAGGTGTTACCTGCGTAAATGCCCTCAGTGAGCAGATGGAAGTCGAAGTGCGCCGCGACGGTAAAACCTATGGTATTGAATTTGCCCGCGGTAAAACTACACGTTCGCTGTATGAGAAAGGTGCTGCTGCAGATACTGGTACTACCGTGCATTTTAAACCGGACAGCACTATTTTTACCGAGCTTGTTTACAGCTATGACATCCTGCGTCTGCGTATCCGTGAGCTGGCCTTTCTGAATAAAGGCATTAAGATAACTTTGAGTGACGAGCGCAGCGGCAGAAGTGAGACCTTCCATTTTGAAGGCGGTATCATTGAATTTGTGCGCTTTGTGGATGAAAACAAGGACAAGATTCATCCCGAACCAATTTATATTGAGGGTGAAAAGGACGGCAATATTGTAGAGGTTGCCATGCAGTACTGTGATACTTATTCTGAGAATATTTTCACTTACGTTAACAATATTAATACGGAAGAGGGCGGTACCCATTTAAGCGGTTTTAAAAAGGCGCTGACCCGTACCATTAACGATTATGCCCGTAAGAATAATTTACTGAAAGACGCTGACGATAATCTGAGCGGCGATGATGTGCGTGAAGGTCTGACGGCAGTTATCAGCATCAAGGTGCGCGAGCCGCAGTTTGAAGGTCAGACTAAGACCAAGCTTGGCAACAGCGAGATTATGCCCATCGTAGATAATCTGGTCAGCGAAGCGTTGGGAGATTTTTTTGAAGAGACTCCAGCTATTGCTAAAAAAATTGTAGAAAAATCCATTATTTCCGCACGTGCCAGAATGGCAGCACGCAAGGCACGTGAACTGACGCGCCGTAAGAGTGCTCTCGAAGTCAGCAGTCTGCCTGGTAAACTGGCTGACTGCCAGAGCAGGGATGCTGCTGAAACAGAAATTTATCTGGTCGAAGGCGATTCTGCAGGCGGCAGTGCCAAGCAGGGACGTGACAGAAAATTTCAGGCCATCCTGCCTTTGCGCGGTAAGATTCTGAACGTAGAAAAAGCACGTCTGGATAAAATTTTGAGCAGTGAAGAAATTCGTAATATGATTACTGCTTTTGGTTGTGGTATTGGTGACGATTTTGATCTGAGCAAGGCTCGTTACGGTAAGATAATCATTATGACGGATGCTGATGTTGACGGTGCGCATATCAGAACACTGCTGCTTACTTTCTTTTATCGCTATATGCAGCCGCTGGTTAAGGAAGGCCATGTCTTTATTGCGCAGCCGCCGCTGTATCTGGTACGTAAGGGTCAGAAACATTATTATGCTTACAGTGATGATGAACTGCAGCGTCTGCTGGATGAAATCGGCCGTGACAGCAACCCCTATGTACAGCGCTATAAAGGCCTGGGCGAAATGAATCCTGAGCAGCTGTGGGAAACTACCATGGATCCAGAAGCGCGTACAATTTTGCAGGTGCAGCTGGAGGATGCAGCAGAAGCTGACAGTATTTTCTCCATTCTGATGGGTGACAAGGTAGAGCCGCGCCGTCAGTTTATTGAGGAAAATGCCCGCAAGGTACGCAATCTTGATTTGTAAGCAGAGGTGAATGGTTTGATGAAGATAAAAAAGAACCTTTCTGATGAGGAAATGCTGAAAGGATTCAGTGAAGAACTGACTTTTGAGAACGGTATGTACAGCGAGGAAAAGGTCAGAGCAAGCAGGATAAAGAGTGCTAAGAAGAATACCGGCAAAGAATTGCTGCTGCCGGAAGAAGCGCAGGAAAGACTGAATCGTTTTCTGCTGGAAATCAGCATGGAATGGCTGAAAAATAAAAACGGCGACTGCAGCTGGAAAGTACTGAAAGAAAACGGGCAGATTGTTATTAAGCCCGTAGTTAATAAAAAATAATGCTGATGCAAAAATTTATTCTGCCGCAGTGTACGGTGGAAATTACTGCCTCGAAGCAGCGGGAAACATGTTTTGTCACAGCAGGCGGACGCAGGCCGAATGGAGAATGGCTGCGTCAGGCTGCAAAAGAATATGAGGTTTATTGTGCCGATGCCGGCGGAGCATATTGCCTTGAAGCTGGGATTGTGCCCAAAAGACTTTATGGCGATGGTGACAGTGCCGGTGCAGAAATATATACCAAGCTTGAATCACTGGGAACACAGATTTTTCAGTACCCTCCTGCCAAGGATGATACGGACTTACAGCTTTTGCTGCAGCAGCTTGCCGGCTGTAATCTTATTGTCAGCGGTATCTGGGGAGGTCGTTTCGACCACCTGTACAGCAATGTGTTTTCTCTGCTTGGATATAAGAAAAAACATGGCTGTCAGGTCATTATGGCTGACGAACGTGAAGTAATGGTATTTATGACTACACCTGCAAGCGTACGATTTCATGCGGATTCAAACAGCAGCATAAAAGCTGTTTCCTTATTGCCTTTGGAAAGCAATGCATGCGTAAATATAGCCGGTGTACGCTGGCCTTTACAGAAAGCAACTTTGCAGTTGCTTTATCCTTACGCAGTAAGTAATGAGCCGCTGGGAGATTTTACTTGTGATTGTTTGGAAGGTGCTGCAGGACTTTATATATGCTTTGATAATTAACTGGACGAAGAGGGGATGTCTGTGGAACAGTTTGCTGCGGAGCTTGATCTGCTTTCCGTAGTTTTTTTGGCAGTAGCCGGGTTTATAGCTTCATTTATAGACTCTACAGTAGGCGGAGGCGGTCTGATTTCTACGCCGGCATTGCTGGGGATGGGTTTGCCTGTGCCTATGGCGCTGGGAACTAATAAAGTTGCGGCTTCTATGGGTTCTTTTACCAGCGTTGTTTCTTTTTGGCGCGCCGGGAAGATTAACAAAAAGATGGCACTGAGCCTGATGCCGCTATCTTTTCTTGGTTCAGCATTAGGTGCTTATGTAGTCTACCTGCTGCCGGAAGAGCTGATGAAGAATGTCATCGTTATCCTTTTGGTAGCGGTTGCGGTATATACCTACCGCCGCAAGGACTGGGGAGATCATGCTACCATTAAGAAGCTGGGAGCAGGTGCACTTTTAGGTACTTTTCTGATGGCGGCACTGCTTGGCTTTTATGACGGTTTTTTTGGGCCCGGTACTGGTTCGTTTTTGATTTTTGGCTTTTTATTTTTAGGCTTTGATTTTGTAACAGCGGCAGGCAATGCCAAGGCACTTAATTTTGCCAGCGGCGTCGGGGCTTTGGTATCTTTTGCCCTGAGCGGTTCCATTATCTGGAGTTATGGCCTGGTGATGGGCTTTTTTATGATTTTAGGAGCCATCGGAGGTTCGCGCATGGCCATCAGAAAAGGTGCGTCCTATGTACGACCGCTGTATTTACTGGTAACTACTCTGCTGATAGGCAAGCAGGTTTATGAAATATTGTGTAAGTGATAAGGTCAGGTGATAAAGTGGATTTAGAAAATAACGGCGGTAAGGTCCTACCCGTCTATATTGAAGAAGAAATGCAGAAGTCCTATATCGACTATGCTATGAGCGTTATTATCCAGCGTGCTTTGCCGGATGTGCGTGACGGCTTAAAGCCTGTACACCGCAGAATTTTGTATGCAATGCAGGAAGCAGGTATGGCATCCAATAAGCCATACAAAAAATCTGCCCGTATCGTCGGTGAAGTTTTAGGTAAATACCATCCTCACGGTGATTCTTCTGTTTATGAAGCCATTGTACGTATGGCACAGGATTTTTCTACCCGTTACCTGATGGTGGACGGTCACGGCAACTTCGGCAGCGTCGATGGAGACGGTGCTGCTGCCATGCGTTATACTGAAGTACGTATGGCTAAGATTGCCGAAATGATGCTGGAAGATATTGAAAAGGAAACAGTAGATTTTGTTCCCAACTACGATGAATCTTTAAAGGAGCCCAGCGTACTTCCTTCCAAGGTTCCTGCTATCTTGATTAACGGCAGTGCCGGTATTGCCGTAGGCATGGCGACCAATATTCCGCCGCATAACCTCAGCGAAGTAGTTAACGGTTTGGTAATGCTGATTGATAATCCTGATACTGAGATATCGCAGCTGATGACAGCCGTCAAAGGCCCTGATTTTCCGACTGGCGCCAGTATTCTTGGTACTGATGGTATTCGCAGCGCTTATACTACCGGTCGTGGTGTAGTAAAGATTCGTGCTAAAGCTGAAATTGAACCGATGGCCAAAGGCAAGCACAGAATTGTTGTCAGTGAGATTCCTTATCAGGTTAATAAGGCAAGGCTGATTGAAAGCATTGCTCAGCTGGTTAAAGATGGGGTAGTTGAGGGAATAACAGACCTGCGTGACGAGTCGGACCGTCGCGGCATGCGTATTGTTGTGGAGCTGAAAAGCGATGTAGTACCGGATGTGGTACTTAATCAGCTGTACAAACATACACAGCTGCAGAGTTCTTTTGGCATTATCATGCTGGCTCTTGTCAATGGTCAGCCTCGCATACTGAATCTTAAACAAATTTTGGAATATTATCTTGCCCATCAAAAGGACGTTATTACCAGACGTACCAGATATGAATTAGGCAAAGCCAGGGACAGAGCTCATATTTTAGAAGGCTTAAAAATTGCTCTGGATAATCTTGATGCCGTTATCAGTACTATCAGAAGCAGCGCTACTGCCGATATTGCCAAGACTGCCCTGATGGAAAAATTCAGCCTTAGCATGCGTCAGGCACAGGCTATCCTTGATATGCGTCTGCAGCGTCTGACTGGTTTGGAACGTAAAAAAATTGATGATGAATATATCGATGTTATGGAAACTATCGACTGGCTCGAAAGCGTACTGGCAGATGAGCATAAAGTAATGAATATTATCCGAGAAGACCTTTTGGAAGTGAAGAAAAAATTTGGTGATGACCGCCGTACGGCAATTTCTCTTGATACTTCCGAAATGGATGTAGAAGACCTGATTGCAGAAGAAGATATAGTTGTAACAATCAGTCATCAGGGTTATATCAAGCGCCAGACTCTTGATAACTTCCGGAATCAAAAACGCGGCGGCGTAGGCAAGACAGGCGGCAGTGGTAAGAAAGCTGACGACTGTGCAGAGCATCTGTTCCTTTCGACAACGCATCATAATATTCTTTTCTTTACCAACAAGGGACGTGTTTATCGTCAGAAAGGTTATGAGATACCGGAAGCAGGACGCACTGCCAAGGGAACAGCTATAATCAATCTGTTGCCTTTAGAACAGGGAGAAAAGATTACTGCTGTTATTCCGGTTAAAGAATTTATCGAAGACCACTTTATGTTTATGGCTACCAATAAAGGCACGGTGAAGAAAACCAATCTGAAAGATTTTGACAGTACCCGTAAATCCGGTCTTATTGCTATTAATCTTGATGATGATGAAGATTTAATTGGCGTAGAGATGACTAACGGCAGCAGTGAAATCGTGCTGGCAACCAGAAATGGTACAGCCATCAGATTTGATGAGCAGGATGTACGCCCAATGGGACGTACTGCTCATGGTGTACGCGGTATTACCCTCAATTATGGTGATACTGTGGTAGCTATGGACAGTGTCGGCAGTGAAGAATGTGAAGTACTGACGGCTACGGAACTTGGTATGGGCAAACGTACTGCGGTCAGTGAATATCGTAAGCAGACTCGTGGCGGTAAAGGCGTTATCAATATCAGAATCACAGAAAAAACAGGCGCTGTGGTTGGTATGCGTGTTATCAATCCGCAGCAGGAGATTATGATGATTACGGCTGCCGGTATCATTATCCGCATCGATGTGGACGGTATTTCTCAGTTTGGGCGCAACGCTCAGGGTGTTAAGCTGATGACGTTGAATGATGATGACAAGGTGGTTTCTCTTGCAGCTATTCATCACGATGAAAGTGATGATTAAAAGTAATTAACAGCAGAATATGAATAAAAAAGCACGAAATTCTTAAGAATTTCGTGCTTTTGGTTTACCAGCCAATACCTATCCAGGGTCCGTGATGATGATGACCGCCAATACCGATACCAATGCCGATAGGAAAGCGTGTTTCATGTTTTTCCTGCGCCAGTTTCATAAACCAGAAACGGTATACCTGTACGTTATTGTCGAGTTTTTGTGGTAAATCTGTATCTGTTATAATTTTATAGCCGTCAAAACTGGTATTGCTGCGTTCATAGTCCTGCAGCATTTTTGACATTTGCTGAAAGACATTTTTATCGTTTGTATAAAATCGCAGCATTTCACTTGCTGGCGCTGTTATGATAATCTGTTTACGTAAAGAACGGTTATTGGCAGTGTCCTGGTATACCAGTACTTCATCTTCACCGGTTTTCAGATACAATATATCGCCCTGTATATTTTGCAGACGCTGATTCATTTCAGCCAGAGTAATTGTTTCCGGTTGCAGTACTTCCTCGGCTTCTTTATTGGTTTCGGCAGCACAGACATGCATAGCAAAAGTAAATAATATCAGGATAAGAAATGTAGCCAACCTTTTCATAATGAACCTCCTTTAATACATTAAGAAGATAATAAATGTGAAATAAAAGTGAAATAAAGCTGATTTTGTAATATAAAGAGAGTAATTTCTCTAAATATATGTTATCATAAAACATCCCTTTTATATATTATTATTTTTTATTTATAATTTTGGATGGTGAGTAGATGACAGCAAAAGCTTTAGTGAAAATAATATTGCTTAATATACTTGGTATTGCTCTTTTTTTCAGCTGGTATCCTCCGGAAACGCAGGGGTTTTGGTTTCAGCTTGACAAAAGTGTTTTTTATTTTTTTAATAATCTGCTGTCGGAAAATAAAGCTTTTATGTATTTAGTAGCTTTTGTCAACCTGCGTGCTTTTGATTCTGTGGCTTTTATCTTTATGCTGCTTATTTTTTACAGCTATTATCGTCATTGTAATGCGCAGGGGAAAAGGAGAATGTTCTGTATCGGCATAGCCATGCTTGCAAGTGCTGTTATTGCTAAGCAGTGTGACATGGAAATACCTGTAGAAAGACCAAGTCCTACAGTATTTTTTGACAATGTAAATCTTGTGAGTCAGCTGAGTGGTTGGCCTACAAAAGATAGATCCGGAGACAGTTTTCCCGGTGACCATGGTATGATGCTGTTGATTTTCAGCGCTTATATGCTGAAATATTTTGGCAGAGCTGCTTTCGGTAAATGTCTGGCGGTATTTGTTGTTTTTTCGCTGCCGCGTATTATGGGAGGAGCTCACTGGCTGACAGATGTGGCTGTAGGGTCTGTTTCCATTGTATTAGTTGTGCTTAGCTGGCTGCTGTTGACACCTGCTTCTGATAAGTTTATTGGCTGGCTGGAGCCAAAAGTACCGTTAAAAATTTTTACACCATCAGAACGAAAAAAGTAATTTATCTTACTATTGAAGAACTGCTTTTACGCAGTTCTTTTTTTATTATTTTTATGATAAAATGAATTGATATAAGAAATTTTACAATTTCAGCAAGGATGTGAAAAAATGGAATTTATTAAATCTGCTGATGTAGTCGTTATCGGCGGCGGTATCGTAGGTACTGCCGTTTTACGCGAGCTTTCCAAGTATGATTTAAAATGTATTCTGGTAGAAAAAGAGCCTGATCTGGCAATGGGAACGACCAAGGCCAACAGTGCTATCCTGCATGCCGGTTTTGATGCGCCTACAGGTAGCCTGAAAGCCATTACCAATGTGCGTGGCAATCAGCTTTATCATGAATTGGAGCAGGAGCTTGATCTTGATATTAAATGGACCGGTTCATTGGTTGCGGCAACGAATGATGAAGAAATGGAAACACTGCAGGAGCTTTTGGAACGCGGCAAAGCCAACGGTGTAGAAGGACTGAAAATTTTAAGCCGTGAAGAAGTACTGCAGAAAGAAAAAAATCTTACCTCTGTAAAAGGTGCTTTGTGGGCTCCCAGTGCCGGTGTCTGCTGGCCCTTCGGTGCTGCTCTGGCTTTTGCCAGATGTGCAGTACAAAACGGTGCAGAGGTTATGCGTGACTGCCGTGTTTTAGGCTTCATTAAAGAAGACGGACGTATTACCGGTGTTGAAACAAGTAAAGGTGTTATTAAGACTAAATATGTGGTAAATGCTGCCGGCGTTTATGCAGATGAAATTGCCAAGCTTGCCGGTGATGAAAGCTTTACCATTACTCCGCGTAAAGGTGAATACATCCTGTTTGATAAAACTGCCTGCAGCAGTCTGGTATTTGGCGTAGTATTCCCTACTCCTACCAAAAAATCCAAGGGCATCCTTGTCTGCACTACTACTCACGGTAATACTTTTATCGGACCTAATGCGCAGGATATGGAAGATAAAGATGATCATGCAGTTACTGCCGAAGGTATGAACGAAATTATTGCTTCGGCTCGCAAATTGATTCCTGATCTGCCCATGGGTGCAGCTATTACCGAGTTTTCCGGACTGCGTGCTGTTTCCGATACCGGAGATTTCATTATCGGTGCTTCTGCCGTAGCAGGATTATACAATGCTGCCGGCATGCAGTCTCCCGGTCTGACTGCAGCTCCTGCCGTTGCAGAAATGCTGGCAGAAGCTATTGTTAAAAATAGCGGTGCTCAGGCTAAAGCTGATTTTAAGGCTGAGCTGCCGAAAAAGCATATCTTTAACAGATTAAACTGGGATAAACAGGCTGAACTGATTAAAGAAAACAGTCTGTACGGACGCGTAATCTGCCGCTGCGAAACTATTACTGAAGCCGAGATTGTAGAGGCTATTCACGAATCCTGCGGTGCACGTACAGTTGATGGTGTAAAACGTCGTACCCGTGCCGGCATGGGACGCTGTCAGGGTGGTTTCTGCGGTCCGCGTGTTACTCAGATTCTGGCACGTGAGCTGAATATACCTGTTCCGGAAGTTTTAAAGGAACGTGCCGATTCCCATATGTTCTATGAAAAAAATCAGGCGCAGGAAGGAGAAGTATAATATGAACCAGTTATATGATGTAATCATCGTCGGCGGCGGACCGGCAGGTCTTTCTGCTGCTTACAGCGCCTGGGAGAACGGTGCGAAAAAAATCATTATTATTGAACGTGACCGCGAACTGGGCGGTATTTTACAGCAATGTATTCATAATGGTTTCGGACTGCATCATTTTAAAGAAGAACTGACCGGCCCGGGCTATGCGCATCGCTGCATTGAACTGATTAAAGATAAACCGGAAATTGAAGTCCTGGTTGATACCATGGTACTGGATGTGCTGCGCAATAAGACTGTTATTGCCGTAAGCCCCGCCAAAGGTTTATTACAGCTGGAAGGTAAAACTGTAATTTTGACCATGGGTTGCCGTGAACGTACCCGCGGAGCTATCCGTATTCCCGGTGAGCGTCCTGCCGGCGTGTTTACTGCCGGTGCTGCTCAGCGTATGGTAAATATGGAAGGCTATCTGCCCGGGCATAAAATCGTTATTTTAGGCAGCGGTGATATCGGCCTTATTATGGCCCGTCGTATGAGTCTGGAAGGCTGCAAGGTACAAGCAGTGCTGGAAATCTGCCCCTTCTCCAATGGTCTGACCCGTAATATCGTGCAATGCCTCAATGATTTTGATATTCCTCTACATTTGTCCCATACAATCGTTAAAATTCATGGTGAAGGCCGTGTAACCGGCGTTACTGTTGCCAAGGTTGACGAAAAAATGTGTCCGATCCCCGGCACCGAATTTGATATAGAATGTGATACTGTACTCCTGTCCGTTGGTTTGATTCCTGAAAACGAGCTGTCCCGCGGTCTGATGCTGGAAATGCATCCTCTGACCAGCGGCCCTGTTGTTGACCAACATCGTCAGACCAGTCTGCCCGGTTTCTATGCTGCCGGCAACGTAGTACACGTGCATGATTTGGTAGACTTTGTATCTGAGGAAGCTGAAATTGCCGGTAAATTTGCTGCTTTGGAAGCTCAGGGCAAACTGGATAAAAATCTGCGTACTGTTAAGGTAAATCCTGTTGATGGCGTAAGAACCTGCGTACCGCAGAAACTTTCCTTGCCGCAGGGCGGTGAAAAAGCAAAACTCTTTATGCGTGTTGCTGCTCCGCAGCGCAAAGTACGTCTGGAAGTAAAGAGCGGCGATACTGTACTGGTAAGCAGAATGCTTCCTGTTGCTAAACCCAGTGAAATGATTGCCGTAGAAATACCTGCGGAAAAAACAGCTCTGATGGGCGACGAAATTACCGTAGGTTTAAAGCAGTAAGGAGGGTAAAAGATGGCTGTTGAAACAAGAATTATGAACTGCATTATGTGCCCTTTGGGCTGCGAAATGGCAGTGACTGTTGAAGACGGAGCTGTTACTGATGTAAAAGGCAATACCTGCCCCCGTGGTGCGCAATATGCTAAAGATGAAGTAACAGCGCCTAAACGTATGCTTACTTCCACTGTTGCTATTGAAGGCGGTTTATTGCCGTTACTGCCTGTTGTATCTGCTGCTGTACTGCCGAAAGGAAAAATTCTTGAATGCGCTGCTTATCTGCGTAATGTAAGCGTACAGGCTCCGATAAAAACAGGTGATATTGTTGTGAAAGATATTCTCGGCTTGGATGTTGATATTGTTGCCAGCCGTGATATGGAAAAAATCTGATTGTCAGGCATTAAGGAGGAATAATAATGAAAATCTCCGGTAAATTTCTTGCATTACTTGCTGCAGGTACATTCTTTATGGGCAGCGCGCATGCCGCTGTAGTGGAAACTCCTGATGGTACTGTTAATAATCAGCCGGAAATTTCTGTCATGCTGCCTGGTCAGGCACATGATAATGGCTTCATGGAGGCAGGTTATCGCGGTTATCAGCGCATAGCAGCTGAAGTTACTGACGATGTAAAATGTGTTTATGATGTTTCTGCTACATCTGAACAGGGTGCTTTGACAGAGCAGCTACGCCAGCTTGCCCAGGAGGGTCCTAAACTGATTATTGCTCACGGCGGACAGTGTAATGCACCTGTTGAAACAATAAGCAAAGAGTTTCCGGGCATTATGTTCGTTGTTATTCAAGGAAATGTAAAAAGTGATAATGTCAGCAGTTATAAGGTGGATCAGGAGCAGTCTGCCTTTTTGGCAGGCGCACTGGCTGGTTATATGACTAAGACTGATAAGGTAGGTCATATTTCCGGTGCCTGGCCAAAGCCTGGTCTGCAGGCACGTGCAGCCTTTTACGATGGTATGATGTATGCCAATAAAGATGCTGAATTTTATACTCATTTTACCGGTAATCTTGACGATAATAATATCAATGCTGCAGCAGCTGAAGGTGAAATTGCCGCAGGCTGTGATATTATCTATACCATGCTGAACGGCGGTCGTTTTGGGGTTAATGATGTAATTGCAGCAACAGAGGGAAAGGTTAAGGAAATCGGCAACGTGATTGATTGGACTGCAGTTTCTCCTATTTTTATCGGTTCTGCTGTGGCTGATTCCAGTGTACCTATTGTAAACGCTGCAAAAGAATATCAGCAGGGTACGCTGCAAGGCAATGTCATCACTGTTATTGGTTTGGAAGATTCTGACGTAGTACGTCTGGCTGTATCAGAAGCAGTTCCCCAAAAGATTGTAAAAAAGCTAGATAAGCTTAAAGAAGATGTACTGAAGGGAAAAGTAAAAATAAACCACAAATATGCTGGCATGGAATTTGATCCTGCGACAGGAAAATTTGTGGATCAAAATGCTAAAAATAACAGATAAATTTATAATGAAGAATGCTGCATATCCTATGCATAGGGTATGCAGCATTTTTTATCAGGTATTTTTAGCAACGATAGCGCCGACTACAGCTCCTACAATAAAACCGGTTACAGCATTACCGTTGGTATCCTTGTCATCTTTATCTTTCCAATGGTGGTCATGTCTGTCATGATACATTTTATCTTTGTGCGGAGGTGGAGGAGGTGGTTCATGTTTGGCTGCCAAGGCAATGCCGGTATTGGGAAAGGATAGGAAGATAACAGCTAAGGAATATGCTGTTATTTTTTTTAAGTAACAGGATATATTTCTCATAATGCTTCACCGCTTTCTTAAAAATCTATCTGAATTATAAGAATAAAAAATGTCTTTTTTGTGTTTTGGTTAAATTCTGGTCATTTAAAATAGTTGAAAATAGATAAAACAGACAAAAGTTGATAAAAAATATAAAATTTTGACGGATATTTAACAAAGATATAATAAGCATTTGTTTGGCAACGCTACCTGGTGTACAGTAAAAAATGTTAAAAAAGTTACAAAAAAGGTGTTGACAGAAGAAGTAAGGGGTGGTATTATATACAAGTCGCTGAGATACAGCGAGAACCTTGAAAACTGAACATCAACCTAAACAAAGCGAATGTGCGGGTCGAGCGCAAGCTTGACCAAGTCAATTAATT
>CASDXO010000005.1 GCA_949285135.1 uncultured Phascolarctobacterium sp. | reverse complement strand
ACATTGAAGAAGGTACCATCGCTACTGGCGATACCTCTATCGATGGCAGTGGTATTACTACTGGCAACGGCACCTTCACTGGTGATGTAGGCATTACTGGCAACATTACTGCAGGCACTGGTAACATTGGTGGCGTTGGTATGGAAGAAGGTACCATCACTACTGGCGATACCACTATCAATGGTGACGGCATGACTGTTGGTGAAGGCACTGATATTAAAGACGGAAACATCACTGTTAAAGGTGATGAAGGAAAAGTTGAAATTGGTAAAGGCGACGTAGCTATTTTCGATAAAGAAGGCGAAAAAGTAACCAGCATTCAACACAACTACGATGAAATCAACAGAGTAGAAGAAAAATTTGATGGAGAAGTTAACCGTCTGGATAACCGCATCACCAAAGTAGAAGACCGCATTGACAAAGTTGGTGCAATGAGCGCAGCAATCGCTAACCTCAGAACTATGGGCTATGACCCTGCAGCTCCGACTGAAATCGCAGTAGGCATCGGCCAGTACAGAAGCGAAACCGGTGCAGCTCTCGGCCTGTTCCACTATCCGAATAAAGACTTCATGCTGAGCCTGTCCGTATCCACCTCCGGTGATGAAGTAATGGGCGGTATCGGCGCAACCTGGAAATTTGGCCGCAAATCTCCGGAAAAAATGCTGGCAGCTGAAAAAGAAAAAGCTGCAAAAGCAAAACTGGCTAAAGCTGAAGCAATGAAAAAAGCAGCAGTAGAAGCTAAAGTTGCTGCACAACAGGCAAGACATGCCCAAATGGCAGCTGAAAAAGCAGCAAAATAATTAAATAGTAATAAGTTTCTGGGTATCAATTAAAACTAAAATTAGTAAACTAAGGCAGGGTGGTCTTGCCTTAGTTTACTTTTATCATAGGGAGAAAAGCATATGAAAAAATTAGTAATGATTTTAACTGCAGTGTTTACTATGGCTTTTGCAGGTATCTGCATGGCTGCGGATGGTTCAGACTTGAATAAACAGCAAAACACAGCAGAAACTTTTGTCAAAGCATTCAGTTATTCAGTACCTTCATACAATGAATTTACCAAAGGCTTTGATGCGCAGCTTAAAGAAAAATTTGATGAAAAAGCCTATGCAGCTCTGCAGGAACAAGTCAAAGATAAATTTGGCAGAATGAAAGAAATAAAATTTTATTCCTTTCAAAGATTTGATCAAACTGACAGAGTAACCTATATTGCCGCTTTTAGCAAAGAAAATGTTGTTGTGATTAATCTTGCCTTCAATAAAGATAACAAGATGGTAGATTTTTCTCTCAACCCTGTAGAACAAAACAAATAATTAAACTATGAAACTGATACATTTAATAATAATAGCGGTTTTTGTACTGTTTTGCTTATCTTTAACATTACCGGCAGCTGCTCAGAAAATGCAGAAAGCAGGAAATACTGACTGTGGGACTTTATATGTGGATACAGATACGGTTAAAACAGTTAAAAAGGACGGGCAGTACTACCTTGCTGTAGCTGCGGAAGAAAGATATACAGACGCAGAATTTCTTGCCTCCTTAAGACAGGGGGAAGATATGCAGCAGGCAACCGCAGCCGTATATCTGTATTTATTTGATAATAGAGGGGCAAATTACTGTATAGCTGCAGCCTATATTGTTGATACTGAGGGGAAAGTATGTGCAGATGTAGGAAGCAATATGACACTCTTGCCGGTAGGCAAGGATAAAACGATGAGCAATGCCTATAGCATAGCACTGAAAGCCCTGGAAAACAGAAACCGGTGGCAGAACAAAAAGAGCTTTGTAAGATGAGGGGGCTGTGATAATGTCAGAAGAAATAAAAGATATAGATTATAAAAAAATAGGTGAAAATATCAGGCTTATCAGGATGACAAAAGGCATATCGCAGATAAAACTGGCAAGATCACTGGACATATCACAGACACACATGAGCAATATAGAAAACGGCAATACAGGGCTGAGTCTGGCGACGGCCATAAAAATCAGTAAATATCTTGGCTGCAGTATAGATGAGTTGGTCTATGGGAAAAAGCAATTAAAAGATAATGAAAGAGATAACAATGTTCTATCAGGTTTTTCTGCAGAAGATTTGCTGGATGCACTGAAATTGATTGCTTTAAAGAACAAACTTCATTCTGATGAACATATGAAGTAAAATATGTCATATTATCATTTTTCAGGTATATATTATTAATATGAATAACGTGCAAGCTCTGTTTATATAACAGAAACCCTTGCAAAGGATCATAGGAACATACAGTTTAGCCCAGATGTTTAACGACATCTGGGCTTTTTCTATGCCTAAAATCCTAACAGTAGACTTGCCCCTAACTGCTGTTATTTATATATAATCAAAAATCTATATTAACTTTCAGGAGGAATGTATCATGAAACAAGGAATCAAAACTATTCAAAATCTGTATGGAGAACTGGAACGTCAGCGTGAAGCAAGAAAGGACTTAATCGCCGACACCAGGAGCATTAACATCAGCAGTACCAACGGTGTAAGCATACTCAGTGTTTCTACCGGGGAAGATATTTTAAGTTATCGTGTTACCGACATCGCTCACCGTCAGATTGCCGACAGACTTAATATCCCCTACAAGTATTATGAGCGTATGCGTTTGGACTATCCGGCTCTCTTAGACAAGAACGTCAACGGCTGGCTGCTGAAAAATCCTGAACGCAGGATGCTTAGAACCTTAGACGGCAAATTAAGAGCTTTTTTAAGCGATCGTTATCGCAGATTAGATAATCTGGAGCTTGTCGACCATGTACTTCCAGTCATAGCTGAAATGAAAGGCTGTGAGATTATCAGCTGCGATATTACCGAAACCCACCTGTACTTAAAAGTAATCAACAAGACCATGAAAGCAGAGATTATTCCCGGTGATGTTGTACAGGCAGGCTTTGTCATTTCCAACAGCGAAATCGGACTTGGAGCCTTGAAGGTAGAGCCGTTAGTTTACCGTTTAGTCTGCAAAAACGGTATGATTTCTAAAGACCTGGCCCACAAGAAATATCATACGGGCAAGCAGGTTGAAGATACTGACAATGCTTACGAGCTGTACAGCGATGCTACTTTAGCCGCAGATGACAAAGCCTACTTTATGAAAGTACAGGATATCGTCAGTGCTGCCGTAGATGAAGCTAAATTTAATCTTACCATAGATAAGATGCGTACAGCAATGAGCATCAAGACTGGCGATAACCCAGTGCAGACCGTAGAAGTCTTAGGCGACAGATATGTCCTTAATAAGCTGGAGCGAGCTTCCATTCTGCGGCACTTCATCATGGGCAATGACTACTCTCACTTCGGACTTGTTAATGCAGTAACGAGAAGTTCGCAGGATGTCGCCGATTATAACAGAGCAACGGAACTGGAACGTATCGGCGGTACTCTCCTTGATGAAGGAGTAGAAGCCGTCAGCAAGAGAAACATAATTCTGCTGCCGAAGTCAGCGTAGAAGACAAAAATAAGGAAAATTTTGTTGAACGCTGTTTAATACTGTTGAATAAGGCATAATATTGTGTATAATTAAATTAAGTAATTGTAAGGATGTGGCATTTATGGTACTTAATTTACGTATTAATCCATATACACCCGGAGCAGGTATGCTGCCTAAATATCTTGCCGGACGTGATGAAATAATAGAAGAAGCTAAAGATACTCTGGCTTATATTGCTAACGGATATGTTACCAGGTCAACAATATTCTATGGGCTGCGTGGGGTAGGAAAAACGGTACTGCTTACAGCGATTGAAGATATTGCATCAGAAAACAGAATATATACTGAGCATATCGAAGCTATGGAAAATGGTTCTTTTACTGAAAGCATATCACTGTATGTAAATAAACTGCTGCGTAAAATGAGTGTCAGGGAAAAAGCCAGACAGTATATTGATACAGCTATGAACGTCGCTGCGTCCTTTCAGCTTTTCTATAACAAAGAAGGTGAAACAAGTATCGGCATTAATCCCGATATGATAAAAAGCGTCGGCATTGCCGATACCGGTAATCTGCAAAATGACCTTACTGAATTATTTGTACACCTTGGCAAAGTTGGACAGAAAATAGGCGTTGGCGCAGTACTGTTCATTGATGAGATTCAGTATATAAAAGACAATGAATTTGAAGCACTTATAGCAGCAGTTCATCGTTGTAACCAGCTGGGACTGCCGATAGCCATATTTGCGGCAGGGCTGCCAAAAGTAGCCAGGATTGCCGGAAATATTAAATCCTATGCTGAAAGGCTGTTCAGATTTGTTGCTGTTGATAAGCTTGCTGATGATGAAGCAAAGCTTGCTTTGATGCAGCCTGCTGAAAATTTTGGCGTAAAATATACCGAAGAAGCACTGAATACCATTCTTCGGCATACAGAGTGCTACCCGTACTTTCTGCAGGAATACGGCCAGCAGGTATGGAAATATCTGAACCCGGAAACAAAAATCATCACAGAGGATGATGTTGATAAAGCTTATAATAATTTTGTCAGTGCGCTGGATGAAAGCTTCTTTAAAGTACGGCATGACCGGGCCAGTGAGAAAGAATTGCTGTTTATGAAGGCTATGGTAAAATGCGGAAGCCTGCCATGTTCTACAAATAAAGTCGCGATGAACATGAACAGCAGTTATAACCGTATAGCTCCCATACGTGCCCAGCTCATTCATAAAGGTTTTATCTATGCTACTAACAGAGGCGAGATAAGTTTTACCGTCCCTCAGTTTGATAAATATTTAAAAAGAATATATAATTTATAAAAACTTATTAAGCAGACAACTTTGGTTGTCTGCTTTTTCTTTTTGCCTTGAAAGGAGAAACTACAATGGCTAATTATTGCAGTAATAATATTGCTTTCTACAGTAAGGACAGGGCTTTATTGCAAGACCTGTTCACCAAGATTAACGACGTTTTAGATAATACCAATAACCATAGCATCTATCAACTGATACTAAAACACGGCTATAGCGAAGAAGCTGCCAGGAAGATTACTGACTGCCGGGACTATATCACCTATGCCGAAGATAATATTACAGACCTTCCCTGCGGTTACAGTTATTTCAAGATAGACACCGAATCGGCATGGCAGCCTAATCTGACTACCTTCTTCTATCTGCTGCAAGATAAGTATGCCAATAAAATCAGTCTGGTATATACCAGCGAAGAACCTGGCTCAGGAGTATTCATCAATACGGATGTAGACGGACTGTTCTTTACTGACAGATATAAAATAGACTGCTGCCTGGATAACAACTACTTTACCGACTATTTTACTGACTTTAACGAAGTAATCGCATTTATCCGGGAAGATTATCCTAAAGCCGATGTCTGCATCTATGACAGCCCGGAAGAAATCCGTAATAAGGTCATTACTGCTTACGGCAGCAGTAATGAAGACAGCTTCTTCTATCTGGACAGATTTACCTGTAACTATGAATCGAGGTGGAATTAATCATGCCGGTAACCAAATTTCAATGCCCAACAGGAAATATAGTTCCTATTGCAGCTTGTTTAAAAAGTTGTCCAAATCAGCAGAGATGTATGTTCCTGCCGACACTGAGGGCCATAGCAAAATCAGTCGACAGGAAAATCAACGAGCCTACAGTAACGGAACTGCTCTGCGGCATCAGGGAAACGTATCTCAAGAAAACAACTGACTATGCCGTTGATCCGATGCAGCAGCTGTACGCTATTCACGGCAGCGCAGTCCACACCATTAACGAAGGCCATACCGAAGGTAATATGCTCAGTGAAGAAAGACTTGCCGATAACGTAACCAGCGGCAAATTTGACCTCTACGGGCAGATTATCGACTACAGCGATAAAACCCTTGGGGACTACAAGATTACCAGCTCCTACAAGCTGATGAAAGCTTTAGGCTATTACAAAGTAGATGTTCCGACAGGTGAAGTATATAAAACAGGTTTGAAGAAAGGACAGCCAAAGACAAGAAAAGAATGGCGTACCGATGGAGTGCGGCATATCTTAGACTGGGCCATCCAGCTGAACTATTACCGTATCCTTTTAGAACAGCGTGGTTTTGTCGTAAACAGGATGGAAATACAGGCTATGTGCCGGGACTACAGTCTGAAAGTAGCCAGTGAACGCAATATCACTAAGCCTGTCTATATTATCCATATCAAAAAAATATCTGACCATTGGGTTAAACTCTACATGGAAACCAAAGCTAAAAGGCTTAAAGATGCACTGGAAAAAGGCTACCTGCCCAAGCTCTGTTCTTCTAAAGAACGCTGGCAGGACAGAAAATGCATAGATTACTGTGCTGTAGCTGAGAACTGTCCGTATGGCAGGATGGTTAAGCACAGTAAAGATATTAAGATTGCAGCATAAGGTTACTTTCTTTGGGCAAAGACTTGCTTTAGATATCACCTTGCCTATATAGCAATATACTGATATAATATTAATAGAATAATACTATAAGAGGTGAGCATAATGCTGATTAAACCTTCTGCTGCAATCAGGCAGAATTATAATGAAATAGCTGAACTGTGTAAAAGAACAAGGGAACCGATTTATCTTACCAAGAATGGTGAAGGTGATCTGGTTGTCATGGATATAGAAAGTTTTAACAGGCGTGAAAAAATGCTTAAACTGCGTGAGACATTACTGACAGTAGAGGCAGAGCGTCTTGCCGGAAGTAAAGAATATACGATTGACGAACTGGAAAGTTATCTTGACGATACTCTTAGAGGTATAGAAAATGCAAAACCTGAAGCAGTATAATGTCATCGTTTCAGACAAGGCAAGGAAAGTACTCGGAGAAATTATTGCCTATATAGCGTCAGACAGCATAGCAAATGCTGCCGGTGTCAAAAAAGAACTGATTAAAGCCATACGTTCACTATCCGTATTACCGGAAAGAGCGCCCTTTCTTGAAGGAGAATTTATCCCGTATAACAAATATCGCAAGCTGATAATCTTAAAACGCTTCATGGTAATTTACCAGTTTAAGGATGAAGTTGTTTATGTAGATTATGTTTTAGATTCCCGTCAGGATTACCAGTGGTTAATAAAATAAGAATTAAGTTTATTAAAGCAGACAGTTTAAAACTGTCTGTTTTTTGTTTTGTATGGAGGTTTCTATGAATATTTTCACTAAGACTACCATCTACTACACTAAAGCCGTAGCAGAAGAAATCAAGCGGAATAAAGCTTTCAGTACCCAGGTTCTTTTTGCTATCCGCAGATTTTATTGTAAGGACTGGGGAGAGACATCTGCGGAAGATAAAGCAGTTAATGAAGATGCCTTGAAATATAAAGATTTTATCCTTGCTGCCTATACTACCTGTAAAGGCAGGTTATGGATTACAGCTGAAAGTACAGATAAAACCGAATATGACATTATCACCGTACTCTTTCCGGCTGATTATTAAATTACAAAAACGAGGAGTGAATATATATGGAAAATGCAAAAATAGCTAAAAAACTTGTCACTGTTATGAACGAATGCAGCCATGTAGCCAAGAACGGTATCAACAGCTTTCATAACTATAAATACGCTACTGCCGAAGATGTGCTGCAGAAAGTCAATGAATCTCTTACCAAAAATAAGCTGGCCAGTATTGTCAGTCCTACTTTAGAAAGCATGGTTGACGTTACTAATCTTAAAGGCAATACAGAACATCTGGCTACTGTTACTGTACAGGTTCATATTATCGACAGCGACAGCGGTGAAAGTGTTGACTTGTTCGGCATAGGCTCCGGACAGGATGCCGGCGATAAGGCAGTCATGAAAGCTCAGACGGCAGCAATTAAGTATGCCTTTATGCTCAGTCTTTGCATAGCAACCGGTGATGACCCGGAAGCAGACGGTAAGACTGACGAAGCAACCTGCACTGACAGCCAACAAAATATTAAGCCTGCTGCCAGCAGTAAGCCAAAATCAACGCCAAAGAAAACAGCCAGTGAAGGCGTTGCCATCTGCGCAGGCTGCGGCGAAGAGATAACCAGTGAAAAAGTTGTACAGTTCTCCGTAAGCAGGTTTGGACAGCCGCTGTGCATGGACTGTCAGAAGAAAGCAAATAAAGCTGCATAAGGAAGGTGAAGGCATGAAGAACTGGAGCAGGTCAGAGAATTATATTTTCAACGATATGCTGCGAAAGTCCGAGCAGCTGATAACAGAGCTGGTACAGGAGGAAGAAGACTTTAAAGACATAGTAACCATGGAACGTATTGCCAATATACTTATCATCCGGTTGAGAAAGTTTCTAAAGGTTATGACCGATGATGAAATTTATACGATGCTGAAAGAAATGCAGTCACTGAAGAAGATGCGCGCACCGCAGAAGCATAAACTGGTGTAAGTGATCAGAGCATTTTGGAATTGAAAGATGCCAGCGAATTTAATCGCTGGCATTAATTTTTTCAGAATGAAGATATATTATTGGTAAATAAGTAGGATATCAAATAAGAAGCACATATATACGATAAGTGCAACGGGATAATTAGTATATCTATAGCATAATATTATATAATAAAGTAAAGTGTAAAATATGTTTATATTAGAATATAAAGCAATAGAGCAAAGATTTTATACTATAGAAGATTAAAGGGATGGACACAAAAAGAGTTTTCAGATGCATCAGGGGTATCACGTTCACAAATACCTGATATTGAGTGTGGGAAATGGCCATATAATATTGAGACGATTTTACTTATAGTACAGGCTTTGAAAATTGAGTATCAGTTATTAATGGAGAAATGATGCTGGAGGCTGAGTATAGCAATATTGAGTTTATTTTGCACCTTATCTGCACCTTATATATTAAAAAAGGAAGCAGAATATGAAAAGTTAATAAAATTTATCAGGTAATTATCTGTTGGATAAAGTCCGCAAAGGCGCATGTAGAGCGGGAATTGGGCAAATCATTAAAATAAACGTGCGATAATGAAAGTGTACGGAATCGAACTCCTAAGCGGTAGGTCGGCAGTTCGAATCTGCCCAGGAACACCAGAAAAATTAGGCCTGTACAGGATTCTGTACAGGTTTTTTGTTTAAATGTTACAAAATATAGCGATTTGAGTTAAAAAACAGATAAAATTGTAAATAATAGTTGACACTTTAATTTAACTGTGGTATCTTATGTATCAAATTTCAAATCGTTATTGCAATGAAAAGAAGAGTAAGTAAAAAACGGATGCCGCAGAGAGTCTCTGTTTGGTGCAAGGAGATGCTGAAGTTTTTACCGAAGATGGCCTTGGAGCAGATTGGTCGAATTTATTTAAACCGTCCGGGGGTGCCCGTTACAGCACTTAGAGTATTCAAGAATTTTATTCCGCGTACTTGAAGAGGCCTGTTATGTGAGTAACAGGCGAATTAGGGTGGTATCACGGTACTTCCGTCCCTGTATATATACAGGAACGGAAGTTTTTTATTTTCTTTTTTGCATGACGTAATTAACTTCAGGAGGGGAACTTTATGACAAGACACTATCGTTTTGAAACTTTACAGCAGCATGCAGGGCAGATTCCTGATGCGGTAACTGGAGCAAGAGCAGTACCATTATATCAGACTACTTCTTATGTATTTAAGGATACGCAGACAGCATCGGCGCTGTTTGATTTGAAAGAAGAAGGTTATATTTATTCCCGTCTGCATAATCCGACAACAGATGTGCTGGAAAAACGCTGTGCTGCTTTGGAGGGAGGCACGGCAGCAGTGGCAGTTGCCAGTGGTTCCGCGGCAGTAACCTATGCTGTGCTTAATTTATGCAGTCAGGGTGATGAGATTATTGCAGCTTCGACAATTTATGGCGGCACTTATAATCTGTTTGCGGAGACGCTGCCTGAATACGGGATTACAACTCATTTTGTTAATCCTGATGAGCCGCAGAATTTTGCCGCGCAGATAAATGAGCATACTAAGCTGATTTTTTTGGAGACTTTGGGGAATCCTGCTATCAATATTCCTGATTTTGCAGCTATTGTTGAAGTGGCTCATCAGTACGGATTGCCGGTGTTTGTCGATAATACCTTTGCTACGCCGTATTTGTTCCGTCCTTTTGATTTTGGCGCAGATATTGTTGTTCATTCCTGCACTAAGTTTATGGGTGGCCATGGTACCAGCATCGGCGGTGTGATTATAGAAAACGGTAAGTTTGACTGGTCTGCTTCCGGCAGATTTACCAGGCTGGATGTGGCAGATGCTTCCTATCATGGAATTAATTTCATCCGTGATTTGCCAGGCAGTGGTTTTGTAACTCGGATCAGAGCCAAACTTTTGCGCGATACCGGTGCTGCCTTGAGTCCTTTTAACGCCTGGCTTTTGGTGCAGGGTCTCGAAACTCTGTCTTTGCGCATTGAAAGACATATAGAAAATACTCGTAAGATAACAGAGTTTTTAAGTAAACATCCTGCGGTGAGCAAAGTTAATTATCCTGAAATTGAGGGCAATAAATATCGGCAACTGGCACAGAAATATCTGCCTAAAGGCTGTGGTTCAATTTTTTCTGTTGATTTAAAAGACGGTTATGATGCAGCCTGCCAGTTTATTGACGGACTGGAAATTTTTTCCAATCTGGCCAATGTGGGCGACAGTAAATCTCTGGTTATTCATCCGGCATCTACTACCCATCAGCAGCTGAGTGAAAAAGCGCAGCTGGCTGCGGGTATTAATCCGGGCACAGTGAGAATTTCTGTCGGTTTGGAAAATGTCGATGATTTGCTGGAAGACTTATCCCATGCTTTGAATAATATTCGTTAAAATATGGAGGAAGAAAGATGCCAATTAAAATAAGTGATAATTTATCTGCAGTAGATAAGCTGCAGCTGGAAGGTATAGTAACTATTGGACAGCAGCGAGCTGCCAGACAGGATATAAGACCTTTGAAGGTTTTGATTTTGAATCTGATGCCCTTAAAAAAGCCAACGGAGCTACAGCTGCTGCGCTTGCTGGGGAATTCGCCGCTGCAGATAGAGATTGATTTTTGCCGCATTGTCAGCAGGCAGACTACTCATACGGATAATTCCTATCTGGACAGCTGCTATCTGGAATTTGCCGATATCAAAGACCGTTATTACGATGCTTTCATCGTTACCGGTGCTCCGGTAGAAACTTATGACTTTGAAGATGTTGATTATTGGGAAGAGTTTACCGGTTATTTAAAATGGGCAGAAACACATGTGTATTCCGTTCTGCATTATTGCTGGAGTGCGCAGGCAGGTTTATACCATTACTACGGAGTGCAGAAAAGTCTGCTGGAGGAGAAGATGTTTGGCATCTACCCTTATGGTATTACCGTGCGCAATCATCCGCTGCTGCGTGGCTTTGACGACAGGTATTTTATTCCGCAGTCCAGGCATACAACGGTTGATGACAGCGCTATTGACGGTAACAGAGAGCTGGAAGTGCTGTCGCGTTCGGTAGAGCAGGGCATAAATATCTGCGCTACTAAGGACTTGAAACGAATTTTTGTTCTGGGGCATTTTGAATATGATCGCTATTCTCTGGCGGACGAATATACCCGCGATAAAAAGAAGGGAATGGACATTGCCATGCCGGAAAATTATTACCCGGACAATGACAGTTCGCAGCAGCCATGTTTTAAATGGTGCAGCTATGCACATTTATTTTATCTGAACTGGCTGAATATTGTTTATCAGGATACACCTTATGATTTAACAACATTGTCTACGATGTAAAAAAGCTGACCAATAATGGTCAGCTTTTTAGCTTATAATATATACCACAAATATACACCGTAACAGCAAAGCATCAGGATGCCTGCCCAGCGTTGCAGCTTTCTGGTAAAGAGAACGCAGGCTAAAAGCATAACGGCAGCGGTTATGGCAATAAACATATCAAAATTGAATGCTGCGGCAAAGGGAATATCAATAATCAGCGCGGAAAGTCCGATAACGAACAGGATGTTAAAGATATTACTGCCGACGATGTTGCCAATGGCGATATCTGCATTGCCTTTACGGGCGGCTGCAACGGAGGTGAAAAGTTCCGGCAGCGAAGTACCTAAGGCAACGATAGTAAGACCGATAAAGCGCTGGCTGAGCCCGATATAAGATGCAATAGCAGTAGCCGCATTGACGGTTACATTGCTGCCCAGAATGATTAAAGCCAGGCCTGCTGCAGTCCGGATCAGGCAGTGGGACAGAGTATGGCTGTATTCCTGCGCACTTTCATTGACCTTGTTTTTTTTCGCCATATTGTACAGATAGGCAAGATAGAGCACAAACAGTACCAGAAGTAATACGCCGTCGAAAAAGGTAACTGTGCCATCCATACCCTGATAACCTAACAGTGCAGTAATGGCAATCATAAAGGGGATTTCCAGCCTGATGGTAGAACGCGCTACTAAAAGCGGTGTAATAGCTGCCGCAAGACCAAGAATAATCCAGATATTGAGAATGTTGCTGCCGACGATGTTGCCGACAGTGATATCTGCATTGCCTTTAAACGCTGCTGCCAAACTTACGGCGGCTTCCGGTGCGCTGGTACCCATAGCGACAATGGTCAGGCCAATAACAAGCTGGGGGATGCCAAAACGTGAGGCGATACCGGCTGCCCCTTCTACAAATTTGTCAGCGCCTTTGGCCAGCATAACAAAACCTGAAATTAATAAAAAGACCTGAAATAAGATTTCCATATTTTCCTCCTGATTTTCGGTGCAGCAGTGTCCAGAAAATAAAAAAACGAGACTTTTGCTGCAGTATTTTGCAACAAAGTCTCGCTACTTACTTACAAAGCCGGATTTCCTGCAGGAAACCGTACTGACGACAGTGTAAACATAAATCAAGATTTATGCCAGCTACTCCCTTATGCAATAAGAATACTAAAATTAAAACTGCTTGTCAATGGATAAATGATGACATAAGTAAAATATAATTAAAGTTTATACATACATGCTGGCAGAATCATTTTATGGTGATTTATGTAAAATAAATTACAGATATAGAGAAGTAATTCTAAAAATAAAAAAAGTTTACTTTATCACTTTACTTTAAACAAGTAAAGTGATAAAGTACTAAATAATCCGATGAGAATGGGGGAGAAGTATGAACAGGCAGATATATGAAATTCCTTATGGAACTAAGGACATCCTGCCCGGTGAGATGAAGACCAGACGGGCAATAGAAAATAAGATAATAGATATTTTCTGTAAGTGGGGTTATGACGAAGTAAAGACGCCAAGCTTTGAGTATGCAGATATTTTTAAAATTACGGATAAGGAAAGTGATTTTCGCTTTTTCGACCGCAATAATAATCTGCTGGCGCTGAGAAATGATATGACGGCACCTATTGCCAGAGTAGCAGCAAACAGGCTGCAGGATGACAATAAGGTTAAACGGCTGTGCTATTTGTCCAGTTTGTACCGCTATGAAAACATCCAGGCCGGCAAGCAATGCGAGTTTGAACAGGCAGGGGTGGAACTTTTTGGAGCCAGCGGAGCAGCGGCTGATGCAGAGGTAATCGTACTGGCAGCAGAGAGTCTCAAGGCTGCCGGTATCAAAAACTTTATTATCAGTTTGGGTCATATCGGCTTTATTGATGGGCTGTGCCGCGAAGCTGGCCTGAGCCCTGAACAGGTAAGAAAAGTGAAAGAATGCCTGCGCAGGCATGATGCAGTAGCGATGGAAGAAATTGCTGCTTCTATGGCAGATGCTGGCAGCAGTTTACAGAATGTATTTGAACGACTGTTATTTTTACAGGGCGGGCGTAATCTTTTAGACGAGCTGGCTGTGCTGCTGCAGGGTGAAGCAGTCAAAAAGGCGTTGGATGATTTAAGACAGATTTACAGCCTGGTTGAAGCCTATGGTTATGGCGATTACGTAAGCTTTGATTTGGGCCTGAACCGGTCGCTTGATTATTATACGGGCATGCTGTTTGAAATATACCTGCCGGAAATAGGTTTTTCTGTAGCCGGCGGCGGTCGTTATGACAGGATGATGGATAATTTTGGACTGGACTGCCCGGCAACAGGTTTCGCCATGGGTATTGAGCGTATCATTCTGGCGTTGGAAAGACAGGGAGCCATGGATTACAGCAGGCGCTGGGATGTGTTTGTGGCCTGGGGCGAGGGTAATATCCTGCAGGCTATCTCCAAGGCTGATGCTCTGCGTAAAGAAGGGCGCAGCGTAAAACTGGCAGTAAGTCCAATGACACTGGAGCAGGCCGCTGCTGAGGTAAGCAGTAACTGCTGCAGCTGTCTGGTATATGTTTGAGGAGGATAAAGCATGGACGAATATATTACCATTGCTCTGCCGAAGGGTAAGCTGTTTGATAAAGCGGTGGATTTGTTAGCCAGGGTAGGCTATACAGCAGAAAATCTGTCAGAGGATTCTCGTAAGCTGGTGATTGCTAACGAAGCGGCCAAAATAAAATTCATCATTGCCAAGACGGTGGATGTGCCAACTTATGTGGAATATGGTGCTGCCGACCTTGGTATTATCGGTAAGGATGTACTGGCAGAGGAAAACAAAGATATTGTTGAGCTGTTAGATTTAAAATTCGGTAAATGTCGCCTGATGCTGGCAGTGCCGGAAGCCAAACGGCTGACGCGGCTGGAGGATTATGCGCACCTGCGGGTTGCTACCAAATATCCCAACTGTGCCAAGAGATATTTTGATGAGCTGGGCATCCAGACAGAGATCATCAAACTGAATGGATCTATTGAGCTGGGACCGATTGTGGGGCTCAGTGAACTGATTGTAGATATTGTGGAAACCGGCACTACTTTAAGAGAGAATAATCTGACGGAGGTTGCTTCCATTTTTACGGCAACCTCCAGACTGATTGCCAATAAAGCAAGCTTTCGTCTGAAATTTGACAGAATTGCACGACTGACGGAAGATTTGAGAAAAGTTTTGAAAGAGGGGTAACACTATGGATTTGATAGATGCAAGAAAGATGAATGCTGCTGAAATGGCGGCATTGATGAAGAAAAAAGCCTTTGATGAATGCACCCTTTCACCGGGAGTGCAGGCTGGCGTTACCGAGATGTTCGGTGCACCGCTGACTGCAGCGCAGGTGGTAGAACGTATTGTAAATGATGTCAGAAGTGGCGGCGATGAAAAACTGTTTTATTATACAAAATTAATAGATAAAGCCGAATTGAATGCTGAAAATATCAAAGTGACGGAGCAGGAATTTGCTGAAGCAGAAGCGGTGGTAAAACCTGCAGTAATGGCAGCCATCAAAAAAGCTATCGCCAATGTAACACGATTCCATGAAGAGCAGGTACCCAAGACCTGGCTGACTAACAGAGAATACGGTTCCATGCTGGGGCAGAAGGTTACGCCTCTTGATTCCGTAGGTATCTATGTACCGGGAGGCACGGCTGCATACCCCTCTTCAGTGATTATGAATGCCTGCCCGGCTAAAGTTGCAGGGGTGAAAAAAATCGTAATGGCAGTACCGCCCGGAAAGGACGGCAGGGTTAATCCTTATGTACTGGCTACGGCAAAGGCTATTGGGGTTACGGATATTTACAAGATGGGCGGTGCGCAGGCAGTGGCAGCACTGGCTTTCGGAACAGAGACCGTACCGAAGGTAGAAAAAATCACCGGCCCCGGCAATATCTTTGTAACGCTGGCCAAAAAAGCTGTCTACGGACACTGCGATATCGACATGCTGGCAGGTCCCAGTGAGATTTTGATTATTGCGGACGACAATGCCAATCCACGTTATTTGGCTGCTGATCTTTTGAGCCAGGCAGAACATGACCCGCTGGCAAGTGCTATTTTAGTAACAGACAGTGAGCAGGTGGCCCGCGCTACGCTGCAGGAGCTGGAAAGGCAGCTGGACGTGCTGCCGCGTAAGGGCATTGCTGGCGCGTCTCTGGAAGGACAGGGCAAAGTAATTTTGGCAGGCAGCATGGATACAGTTATTGAAATGGCCAATATGTCGGCACCGGAGCATCTTGAAGTTATGACCAAGGCTCCTTTTGAACTGCTGCCGTTTATCCGTAATGCCGGAGCAGTTTTCCTGGGTGCATATTCACCGGAGCCGCTGGGTGATTACTACGCAGGACCCAACCATATCCTGCCTACAGGAGGTACGGCTAAATTCTATTCCGTACTGAATGTGGAAACCTTTATGAAGAAAACAAGTATTATTGCCTATACCGGCAGCGCACTGGCCGCTGTAGCAGATGATATCATCGTTATGGCAGAAGCAGAGGGACTGCAGGCTCATGCTAACGCTGTCCGTAAACGTATGGAAAAGGAATGAAAGTTATGATAAATGCTGAAATCAGAGAAAGTATTGCCCGACTGGAAACATACCATGTGGAAAATACGGATGCGGAAATAATCGTCAATGCCAATGAAAGTAATCTGCCGTTGCCGGAAGAAGTCCTCAGTGAGCTGACAGACAAAATGCAAAAATTTGCTTTTAACAGGTATCCGCAGATGCAGGCAGAGGATTTATGCGCGCAGCTGGCGGCAGCTTTTGGTTTGCAGGCGCAAAACGTTATTATCGGCAACGGCTCCAGCGAGCTGCTGAGAATTGCCTGTCAGGTTTTTGGCGGCAGCGGTAAAAAAATCATGGTGCCAGTTCCGTCTTTTTCCATGTATTGCGTATACGTGCAGTTATCAGACAGCGAAGTATGTCCGTATTATCTTGATGCTGATGGCTACATAGATAAAAAGGCACTTCTGCAGACTGCCGCCGAGGTAAAACCGTCTTTGCTTATTTTATGTAATCCCAATAATCCGACGGGTAATTATAACGCTTTAACAGATATTACCGAGATTGCCGCCGCAGCAGCATGTCCGGTGATTATCGATGAGGCGTATATTGAGTTTTCCGGGCAGGCTTCCATAACGGAAGTGCTGGCAGAATATGATAATATTATCTGCTTGCGGACTTTTTCCAAAGCGTACGGCCTGGCAGGTATGCGCTGCGGCTATGGCCTGGGCGCAGCAGAGCTTATTGGCACCATGAAAAAGGCCATGCTGCCCTACGGAGTCAATGGTTATACTCTGATGACGGCAGGTGCCGTATATGTTCATAAAGGTGCCTATGCTGCCAGAATCAATGAGACGGTAGCGCAGCGTGAACAGCTGGCAGACTGCCTGCGTCAGCTGGGATTTAAGGTGTTTCCTTCCGCAGCTAATTTCGTTACTTTCTATGCGGAAGGTGTAATGGCAGCCAGGCTTGCTGCCCGCTATAAGACTGAATACAGCCGCGATTCAGGTGATGACCGGATGAACAGCGGTAAATTTATTTTTGTTAAGCTGCAGGAGTCCGGCATCCTGGTGCGCGATTACAGTGAAAACAAAAATCTGCGTGGCTGTCTGCGCATTAGTATCGGGTTGCCGGCAGAAAATGCACGTATAGCTGCGGCGATAAAGAGATTGTGTGGGGATGTGTGAAGATGCGATGCAGTAAAATTGTAAGAGAAACAGCAGAAACACAGATAACAGCGGAACTGGTACTGGACGGGCAGGGCCGCAGCAAGATAGACACAGGCGTGGGCTTTTTAAATCACATGCTGACGCTGTTTGCCAAACACGGTTTTTGTGACCTTGTCATGCAGGCTAAGGGCGATCTTGACGTGGACTGTCATCATACTGTAGAGGATTGTGGCATCGTACTGGGCAGGATGCTCAGTGAAGCTGTGGGAGATAAGGCAGGGATGCACAGATATGGTGAATGCTTTATCCCTATGGATGAGGCGTTGGCGCAGGTTGTACTGGACTTTTCTGGCAGACCGTATCTGGTGCTGCAGGGAGAGATTCCGTCAGGCAAGCTGGGCAGCTATGATACGGAAATGACGGAAGAATTTTTCCGGGCAGTTGCCAGCGAAGCTAAGATGACGCTGCATATAAGGATTTTATACGGAAAGAATACTCATCATATTATCGAGGCTGTGTTCAAGGCTTTTGCCAGAGCTGTTGCGCAGGCGGTAGCCATAGATAGCAGGGTTAAAGGTGTGATGAGCAGCAAAGGTGTATTATGAAAAATGAAATCGTAATAATAGATTACGGCATGGGCAACCTGCACAGCGTCAGCAAGGCTGTTGAGGCAGTAGGGGCAGTACCGGTTGTGACAGCGGATAAAGCTGTTATTGCTGCTGCCGAAAAAATCATCCTGCCGGGCGTAGGTGCTTTTGGTGACTGTATGAAGAATCTGCAGGCGACTGACCTGGTGCCGGAGCTGATCAGGCATATAGAAAGCGGCAAGGGCTTTCTTGGTATTTGCCTCGGGATGCAGCTGCTGTTTGAAAGCAGTGAGGAAAGCCCGGGTGTCGCAGGGCTGGGCATTTTTAAGGGCTGCGTAAAAAAACTGCCGACACAGTATAAAATCCCTCACATGGGCTGGAACAAGCTGCGTTTAAAAGCGGCGTCACCAATTACTGATGCAGCAGAGGGAAGCTATGTCTACTTTGTACACAGCTTTCATGCTGAACCGCAAGACAGTGCGATTATTACTGCCGTATGCGATTACGGTACGGAAATAACTGCTGCTGTAGGGCGCGATAATATTCAGGCGCTGCAGTTCCACCCGGAAAAGTCAGGCGAGGCAGGACTGCAAATGCTGCAAGCCTTTAAGGAGTGGAAATTATGAGAATTTATCCGGCAATAGATCTCAGAAATGGCAAATGCGTGCGACTGACAGAAGGCTGTTTTGACAAAGAAACAGTGTTTTCCGACAGCCCGGCGGCCATGGCTGCCAAATGGCAGGGTGCAGGGGCAGAATACCTGCATGTAGTAGACCTTGACGGAGCTGTGGCAGGCGTTAGCAGGAATATGGAAGCAATCAAAAGTATTCTGGCTGCGGTTAATATTCCTGTGCAGCTGGGCGGCGGCATCCGCAGTATGGAAAATATAGAAAACTGGTTGAATATCGGTATCAGCAGAGTAATATTAGGCAGCGCAGCAGTGCGTAATCCGCAGTTAGTGGCAGAGGCCTGTCAGCGCTATCCGGGCAGGATCGCCGTTGGCATTGATGCCAGAGACGGGTATGTGGCTGTGGACGGCTGGGAAAAAAACAGTAATATGAAAGCTGCAGAACTGGCCCGTCAAATGGCGGATTACGGTGTTGCTGCCATCATATTTACTGATATCAGCAGGGATGGAACTTTGAGCGGTGTGAATGTGGAAGCTACGGCAGAAATAGCTGTCTGCTCCGGCGTGCCTGTCATTGCTTCCGGCGGCGTTGCTTCGCTGGAAGATATCAGACGCCTGCTGCCGTATGCAAAAAAAGGCATCAGCGGCTGCATTGTGGGCAAAGCTATTTATACAGGTGCACTGCAACTGGAAGAAGCTATCAGGCTGGCAGGTGATGAAAAATGCTGACAAAGAGAATTATTCCCTGCCTTGATGTGGCAGGCAACAGGGTAGTCAAGGGAACAAATTTTGTGGAGTTGCGCGATGCGGGTGACCCTGTAGAGCTGGCTGCTTTTTATGATGCTGCCGGTGCTGATGAACTGGTTTTCCTCGATATCGGTGCATCTGTAGAAAAAAGAAAAGCGCTGCTGGATGTTATCCGACGTGTAGCCGGCAGGGTATTTATCCCGCTGACTGTCGGCGGCGGTATCAGGAGCGTGGATGATATTCGCGAAACGCTCAGAGCAGGCGCTGATAAAATATCCGTCAATTCGGCAGCGGTGCATAATCCGCAGCTGATTGCCGAAGGTGCGCGGCAGTTTGGCAATCAGTGCATCGTGCTGGCCATTGATGCCAAGAAAACAGGTCCGGAAAAATGGGAAGTATATATTAACGGCGGCAGGGTGCCTACAGGGCTGGACGCTGTCGAATGGGCCAAAAGAGGGGTTGAGCTTGGTGCAGGAGAAATTTTGCTGACCAGCATGGATGCAGACGGAACGAATGACGGTTATGATATAGAGCTTACTGCCAAAATAAGTAAGGCGGTCAAGGTTCCTGTCATCGCTTCCGGCGGCGCCGGGCAGCTGCAGGATTTTTTTGAAGTGCTGCGCGATGGTGCTGCTGATGCAGTACTGGCAGCATCCGTATTTCATTACAGAAAATTTACCGTCAGACAGGTAAAGGAATATCTGCGTAATCAGGGTATTGAGGTGAGATTATAATGCAGGCAGATTTTACGAAGATTAAATTTGATGAGAAAGGATTGGTACCGGCAGTAGTGCAGGATGCTGATACGGGCAAAGTACTTATGCTGGCCTATATGAACGAGGTATCGCTCCAGCGTACTGTTGAAACCGGATATACTTGGTTTTGGAGCCGCAGCCGTCAGGAGTTGTGGAATAAGGGTGCAACCAGCGGCAATGTACAGAAATTAGTTGACATAAAATATGACTGCGACGGCGACAGTCTTTTAGTACAGGTAAAGCAAACCGGTGTTGCCTGTCATACAGGGGAATACAGCTGTTTCCATAACATTCTGTGGCGGGAAAATAATCTGCCGGCTGTTGATGGATTGGTAACTTCTGCGATTTTAAGTGAGTTGTACAATGTTATTCAGGAAAAACGCGTGCATGGCGGCGAAAAATCCTATACTAAGTATCTGTTTGTTTCCGGACAGGATAAAATCCTTAAAAAGGTTGGTGAGGAAGCTGCAGAAACAATTATTGCTTCCAAGAATAACAGCAGCGGCGAAGTAGTATATGAAATGTCCGATTTATGGTATCATTGTCTGGTACTTTTGGCTTATCATAATATTTCTCCCTCCGAGCTGCTGGCTGAGCTTAGCTCCCGCAGAAAAAAAGAAAACAACAGTAAATATTAACAGTAAAAAAGAAGCGCTGCATTTTGCGGCGCTTCTTTTTACTTCAGAAGATATATCACTGCATAGTGCATGCCTGAAATGTATATAAACAGATACATGATAGGTATTAGACATATAACATGCTGTTTTCTATAATTAAAATAGAAAAATAAAAAGGGATTCCCTTCAGTTTTACTAAAAGCATCACAAGGAGTGATAAGGTATGCTGAGAATAATAATGCTTTTTATGCTGGCTGCATTAATGCTTACGGGCTGCGGCACAGGTACTGCAGATAACAGCAGGCAGAAGCAGATGCCGGACAATGTTTCTGCAGTTACAGCCGGGAAAAAGGTACTGATGAAATTCGCTGACGGGCAGGGCGTCCTGCTTTTAAATGACAGTCAGGCAGCAAAAAATCTGTATGCCATGTTGCCGCTGCAGCTTAGTTTTAAAGATTTTAACCATACGGAGAAGATAAGCTATCCGCCTCGTTCCATACATGAGGGGCTGCACCCGGAAGGGCATCAGCCAGTCAGCGGCGATCTTTGTATATATGCTCCGTGGGGAAATTTATGCATATTTTATCGTGACTATAAAATGTCCGGCGACCTGTTTTATTTGGGGCATCTGGATGCAGCTGGTATCAGGCTGCTGACAGATAAGCAGGAAGATTTTACAGTGGAATTAATAAGAGCGGAACAGTAAACAGTACGGGAGGGACAGGGTGTGCAAAAGAAAATTATATGTTTGCTGGCAATGTTGCTGTGTGTTGGCATAATGGCAGGGAGGAATAGTGTTATGGCAGAGAACAGGATGGAAATAAGTAAACGGAATATGGATATTTTATATGGACAGGAAAATCCGCTGGCAGTTAAACAGGAACCTGAAATATCCGCTGTTATGCAGAAATTTATTTATGCTGATATAAGCAGTCAGGTGCGTCTCGGTCAGGTGCAGCAGGAGCTGCTGAAGCTTGTTGTACTTGTCAGCAGTAATACAACTGAGGACCTGGAAATTTATGCTACAGGAGCGCTGCAGGCTGGTGCTGCTCCTGAAGTTATCAGGGAGACCATTTATCAGTGTACTCCTTATACAGGCTATCCGCGTACTAAAGCTGCATTGGAGAAAATGCATGCAGTCTTTGCCCGTAACGGAATCAAAGTGCCATTGAAAGATAGCGGCACAGTCGATGATGCAACTCGTTATGATAAGGGTTTGTCAGTACAGGTAGAGATTTTCGGCGATGCAATTTACAAGATGAACAGCAGTGCACCGACAGACCAGAAGCATTTTAATAATTATCTTTCTGCCAACTGCTTCGGTGATTATTATACCCGCCAGGTGCTTGATCTGCGGCAAAGAGAGCTGATTACCTTTACGGCAATTGCCTGCCTGGGCGGCTGTGAACCGCAGCTGAAGGCGCATGCCGCTGCCAACATAGCTGTGGGTAATACACGGCAGGATTTACTGGATGCCATCACCGTAGCTTTGCCTTATATTGGCTATCCGCGTACACTGAATGCACTTAGTTGTATTAACGAAATTGTACCCGCAAAATAGATAAAGGAGCTGAAAATATGAAAATTTTAACTGCGTTTGCAGCAGTGCTTTTGTTAAATTTTAGTATGATTGGCAGTATAGAAGCCAGTATGCCGCAGGAGAAAGGAAGTAATAGTATGGCAACAGAAGAATTTGCTACAGTTTTTGCGCGTGGAGGAAAAAATGAAGCCTATGCTAAATATTTTGTAGGACAGAGCTATCTGAATATGCTGTCGCTGGAACAGGTGGTTATTGGCAATGTGACTTTTGAGCCTGGCTGCCGCAACAACTGGCATATTCATAAAGCAGCCAAAGGCGGCGGACAGATCCTTTTGGTTACCGGAGGAAGGGGCTATTATCAGGAATGGGGCAAGGAGCCTCGCGAGCTGCATCCTGGTGATGTAGTAAATATTCCTGCTGGTGTTAAACATTGGCATGGGGCAGCACCGGACAGCTGGTTTGCTCATATTGCCGTAGAAGTTCCCGGTGAACAGACTTCCAGTGAATGGTGTGAGCCGGTCAGCGAGGAAGAGTATGGCAGGCTGAAATAATACTGTTCTTTACAAATTATGGCAGTAAATATTATTTAATGTAAAAAAGACTATGACAGATAAAAAATTATCGTCATAGTCTTTTTTTAATCAAGATTTTTTACAGCAGCTTCGTTGAAGATTTTTGCCAGCATGTCTTTGGCCCGGGTTTTCACATCATCATCTACATATTGCCGTACCATATACAGGGCAAACAGGATGGCGGCAGCATCGTCGTTGTAGCCTAAAATCGGTGTCAGGTCAGGGATAAAGTCGAGCGGGGCGATCAGATAACCTAAAGCCCCCATGATGACAGCCTTGCTTTTGGCGGGGACTTCCGGCTTTTGCATTACATACCATAGCTGCAGCACATTGTAGATAACGGTAAGCCCCATATCGCGTCCGTAGTTACGCAGTTTCAGCAGCAGGCTGCTGTCACTGAATTTATCCCGATAGGGCAGCAGAGAAGTTTCATTGATTTTTGTTTTATCAAAATTTTCGTTTGTGGCAGAAGTATTAGTCATATAATCACCTGTTTTTATAAATATAATACTATTATAAGTCAGTTTAGATATTTAATTTGTGATATTTAAGCAAAAAAGGCAGCTGATTACAGCTGCCTTGATGTTTAAGCTTTTTATTTTTAGCGCATGTTGATAAACTGCAGGTCAACGCCGAAGTCGCCAGCCTTGAGAGTTTGGATGACTGCCTGCAGGTCGTCTTTCTTGGCACCGGATACACGTACCTGGTCATCCTGCATCTGGGCAGTAACCTTGAGCTTGGTTGCCTTGATTGCTGCAACAATAGCTTTTGCTTTATCTTTAGGAATGCCCTGCTGGATTTCCAGCTGCTGGCGTACGGTATTTTTGGCAGCAGGCTCTATTTTTCCGGGAACAAGGCAGCGCAGAGAAATGCCGCGTTTTGCCATTTTTACACGCAGCATATCGGTAATTGTTTCCAATTTATATTCGTCTTCAGCGGCAATTTTTACACCTTTTTCTTCAAGTTCAATGGATGCGTTGCTGCCGCGGAAATCATAACGCTGTTCGATTTCTTTTTTTACCTGATTGACGGCGTTGTCCATTTCCTGCATATTAACCTGGGAAACAACGTCAAAGGAACTATCTTTAGCCATGAATCATACCTCCGAAATTTTATTATAAGATTATTTTAACATATCTTCAGTTATTTGTGGAAGCATGTTCAGGCTGTTGCTGCTGCTTTTGTCCGGTCATGTAATTATGTTCTTCCACAAGCTCCTTAATAAGCTGCAGGCCGCTCCAACTCATGTTATGGGCAGTGAGCATGGCTTTAAGCTTTACCTGTTTCAAAGGGCTTTTGCGGACAGCGTTCAGCAGCTTATCCAGATTGGGGCGGTCAAAGCCGCATAAAAAGAGCATTTCTTCCGTACCTTCATTGCCGCTGTATACTTCGTCAGCAGGTGCTACTGTTTTAATACCGGCAAGATAGCCTACCGGCTGCAGCAGCTCCTGACGCGATATCGGGCGGCATTGAGCTTTCAGCAGCATACAGATCAGCTTAAGTGCCTGCAGACGCTCAGGTGTGAAATTATAAGCAAGAATGATTTTATTCATAAGTACCTCCATGATTGTGGTAGTACTATTATATCATCAGCGCATAAAAAAATAACCTCCTGAGAGGTTATTTTAGTTTAATTCTGCAGTTCGTTTTTTACGATATAGATTACCCATTCTGCTATGTTGGTAGCATGATCGGCAATACGTTCAACGTATTTGGCAATCATCAGGTAGTTTACATACTGAGGTACAAAGTAAGGCTTTTCCTGCATAAGTACGGTAAGGTCGTTGCGCAGCTGATGGAAATATTTATCTACTTCGTTATCAGTAGCGATAATTTTTTGTGCCAGTTCGGCATCGTTGCTGCTGATGGCGGTAATGCTTTCGCTGACCATAGTGCGCATCAGCTGCATCATATCCATAAAATGTTCCGGCATGGGAGCAGGGGTGTGTTCCGTAAGGTTCAGTGTATATTGAGAAATATCGCTGCAATGGTCGGCAATACGTTCAAGGTCGCCTACAAGTTTGAGGATTGATGCGATTTCACGCAGGTCGCTGGCAACAGGAGCCTGCAGCAACAATAGCTTAAAGCACTGCTTTTCTATGGATAATTCCTGATTGTCAAAATAATCATCATTAGCCATGATGTGCTGCGCGGTAGATGAGTCTTTTTCCTGCAGGTTTTTGATGACTTTATCAAGTGAAGACAGTACTTCGGTGCCCATGGCATGTACGTTTTCGACTAAGCTGTTTAATTCGTTTACATAAAATACTCTGTTCATTTTTTCACCTGTCTTTGTTTTATCAGCCAAAACGGCCGGTAATATATTCTTCTGTCTTGGGATTGTGCGGGTTGGCGAATAATTCGCTGGTCTGGTCAAATTCAATCAGATCGCCCAAAAGGAAGAACCCGGTTTTATCAGAAATACGGGCAGCCTGCTGCATATTATGAGTAACGATGACAATGGTATAATCTTTTTTCAGTTCCAGCGATAGATCTTCTATTTTTAACGTAGAGATGGGATCAAGGGCGGAGGTAGGTTCGTCCATCAGCAGGACTTCCGGCTGTACTGCCAGGGCACGGGCAATGCAGAGACGCTGCTGCTGGCCGCCGGAAAATCCCAGGGCGCTTTTATTCAGGCGGTCTTTGGTTTCTTCCCAGATAGCAGCCTTGCGCAGAGATTCTTCTACGATTTCATCAAGTTTGGCTTTATTATGGATGCCATGGGTACGCGGTCCAAAGGCGATATTATCGTAAACGCTCATCGGAAAAGGATTAGGTTTTTGGAAAACCATGCCTACACGTTTGCGCAGCAGGTTGACATCTTCTGTCTGAAAGATGTTTTCGCCGTTTAAGAGGACATTGCCAGTAATGCGGCAGCCCTCTACCAGGTCGTTCATGCGGTTCAGAGATTTGAGCAAAGTGGATTTGCCGCAGCCGGACGGGCCGATGAAAGCAGTGATTTCCTTTTCCTTGATATGCATATTGATATTTTTTAAAGCATGAAAATCACTGTAATATAAGTTTAAATTTTCAATGGTAATCTTGTCTTGCATGTTGTTAATTTCCCTTCATAAGTTTGCGTGCCAGATAACCGGAAGCAGCATTGATACAGATTACGATAATTACAAGGATGACAGCGGTTGCATATGCCTGCTGCATGAAAAGGCCCTCGCTGGCCAGTACATACATATGCACAGCCAGAGTACGACCGGAAGAAAGCACATTCGTCGGCAGTGCAGCGACGGTACCGGAGGTGTAAATCAGGGCAGCGGTTTCGCCTACGATGCGGCCGATACTTAAAATAATGCCGGCTAAAATGCCGGGGATGGCAGAAGGCAGTACGATAGCAAAGACAGTACGTAATTTGCCTGCGCCCAGACCATAACTGCCTTCACGGTAGCTGTCGGGAATTGATTTCAGTGCTTCTTCCGTGGTACGCATAATCAGCGGCAGTACCATGATGGCTACGGTACAGGAGCCTGCCAGCAGAGAATAGCCCATTTTGAGATAAGTAACAAAGAACAGCATACCAAAAAGACCGTACACAATGGAGGGAATGCCGGACAACGTGTCGGCAGTAACGCGCACTACATTGACAATCTTATTGCCGCGTTTGGCGTATTCTACCAGATAGATAGCGGCGAAAATTCCCAGCGGCGTAGCCATGGCAAGTGCCATAATGACCATAATTACCGTATCTATCAGAGCAGGGAATAAAGATACATTCTGCGTGTTGTATTCCAGAGCAAACAGGTCGGGAGTAATATGCGGCAGACCCTGCCAGAGAATATACAGCAGCAGGAAAGCCAGGGTCAGGAAGGTTGCAATGGCAGAACCCCAGACGCAGATCAGCAGCAAAATAGCAGATGGTTCAGTGCCGTAGCTGCAGAGTGTTTTGCGCAGACGACTTGATAAATTGTTCATTGCTGCACCACCCTTCCTTTAAGATAGGAGAATGTCAGATTGATAATAAGAATGAAGATAAAAAGTACTACGGCTGTGGCGATAAGTGCATCGCGGTGCAGGTCGGCAGCATAGCCCATCTCAATGACGATATTGGTAGTCATGGTACGGACGCCTTCCAGCAGCCCCTGAGGCATGCGCGCCTGGTTGCCGGCAACCATGATAACGGCCATAGTCTCACCAATAGCGCGGCCGATACCGAGGACAATACCAGCCATGATGCCGGATTTGGCAGCAGGAACAATAGTGAAGAATACGCTGCGGACATGACCGGCGCCAAGTGCCAGCGCACCTTCGTAATAACTGTTGGGAACAGCACGCAAAGCAGCTTCGGCAACGCTGATAATAGTAGGCAGAATCATCATGCCCAGCAGCAGAGACGCAGTCAGCATGCTGCTGCCCGTACCGCCAAGATGATCGCGGATGAAAGGGACCATGATGACCAGACCGAAGAAACCGTAAATAACGGAAGGAATGCCAGCCAGCAGTTCAACTGCAGGTTTGAGAAACCTGTAAAACAGAGGCGGGCAGAAGCGGGCCATAAAGATTGCTGTAAAAAGACCGATGGGGACACCGGTTAAAATTGCTCCGATGGTAACGTAGATGCTGCCTAAAATCATGGGCAAGATGCCATATATATCATTATTAGGCCGCCATTTTTCTCCCAGTAGGAAATCGGTAACGCCTATTTTGCCGATAGTAGGCAGGCCGTTAGCGAACAGGAAGACGCAGATCATGGCAACCAGAGCGACGGAAGCGCAGGCTGCTGCCAGAAAGACCCAGTGCATTATTTTTTCTTTTCCTTTATTCATAAAACCTCACCAATGTACTGTAATGCAGGATAATAAATAACGCTGTGTATAATTAAAGGCTACCTTTGCAGGTAACCTTTAAAAAGCAGCTATTTTGTTGAATTGGGATGATTAGAGTTTGCTCCATTCGGTAATCTTACCGGTGAAGATGTCGGCTACCTGGGTTTTGGTAAGATTATTGACCTTGCTGTCTTTATTGACGATGACTGCAATGCCGTCAGTAGCGATAACTGTGTTTTTAACGCCGGCATCAAGTTCGCTCTTTTTCAAATCGCGGGAAGCCATACCGATATCGCAGATACCGCTGATAGCAGATTTAACGCCTGTAGTAGAGTCGCTCTGCTGTACTTCGATGTTTACGTCAGGGTTTACTTTCTTGTAGGCTTCTTTGAGTTTTTCCATTACGGGTGTTACGGAAGAAGAACCGGCTACGACGATTTTGCCGCTTTGTTTGCTGCCCTTGTATGCAGCAGCTTTTTCATCGCCTATATACCCGTTAGCAGAAACAACCTGCTGACCTTCTTTGGACATGATAAAGGCGATAAAGTCTTTGGCAGCCGGTTTTACATCACCTTTGGTAACGATGTTAAAGGGCCGAGCAATTTTGTAGGAAGCATTTTTAATGTTGGCTGCGCTGGCTTCAGCACCGTCAATTTTCAGCGCTTTAACGCTGTCGTTTAAAGAACCTAAGGAAATGTAGCCGATGGCATCTTTATTGCCTGCTACAGTGGTCATCATAACAGCAGTGCTGTTGGTGATGGATGCGTTCTCAGTGGTGGTGTCGACTTTTTTGCCGTCCTGGCCTTTCTTTTCGATACCGAACAGTTCGATGAAGGCACCGCGGGTACCACTGCCGTCTTCACGGGAAACCACTACGATTTTACCGCCTGCTGCAGGAGCGGCATCTTTTTTATCATTACCGCAGCCCCATGCTCCGAATGCACACATTGCCGCCAGACCTAAAGCTATAATTTTACCAGATTTCATTATTTACAGACCTCCTTGAAGTTATCTCTTGCTTGAGTACAGGCTTAGTATAGCCTGTAATTGTTAAGAAAATATTAGGTAAATGTTAAATCCAGTTAAAATAACATCTTTTTAAAATAAAAAGACGTCTGCCGTAAAGCAGACGTCTGATAAAATTTACAGAGAGTATTATTCGCAGTCTTCCAGATTGGCAAGATGCTTTTTGGCAACGTCAAAATCCTTGACAATTTCTGCGGGCGGTTCCTTATCGGTAACGCTGAACAGATAAATTGCCAGGCAGGAAACAATGAAGCCGGGAAGAATTTCATAGATACCGGTATAGGCGAAGAATTCTTTCCATACCAATACTGTACTGCCACCGAAGAATACGCCGGCGATAGCACCGCGCAGCGTCATGCGGCGCCAGAACAGAGAAAACAGTACCAGCGGTCCGAAAGAAGCACCGAACCCGGCCCAAGCATAAGCTACCAGATCAAGGATAAGATTGTTGGGGTTGGATGCAATCGCCAGCGAGCAGGCAGAAACCAGAATAACAGCTACACGGCTTACTACCAGCAGTTCTTTGGGATTGGCATTTTTGCGCAGCAACGCCTGATAAAAATCAGTGGAAACAGCGGAAGCCGTAACCAGAAGCTGGCTGGAAGAAGTACTCATAATTGCACCAAGAATAGCAGAGGTAATGATACCGGCCATAAAGGAAACAAAGAATTTATCATTCATAACCATGAAAACGGTTTCCGTATTGACGCCCTGCAGACTGTCGCCAAGTACGACGCGGCCAACAAGACCTACGGTTACAGCAAAGAACAGGGAGAAAATTACCCAGACCATGGCGATATTAGTAGCGCGGGGGATTTCTCTGGCAGAGCTGATGCCCATGAAACGCACAAGGATATGCGGCTGACCGAAATAGCCAAGACCCCAGGCCAGCAGGGATAAAATAGCGGTGAAGCTCAGTGTGACGCCGGTAGCATCGGTAAAGAAGTTGAAGTAGTTGGCATTTAGATTGTGCAGCGTTTCATAAGCTGTTACAGGGCCGCCGGCGTAGATGATGCCGGTAACAGGAACAATGATGATGGCAAAGAACATCATGATGCCCTGGACAAAGTCAGTGCGGCAGACTGCAATATAGCCGCCGGTAAAGGTATAGAAGATAACGATGCCGGCAGTAATCAGCAGCGATTCAAAATAAGGTACGCCAAGAACGGTGTTGAATAAGCGTCCGCCGGCAACAAAGCCGGAGGCAGTATAAATAAGGAAGAAAATAAAAATGAAGATAGCAGAAATAATTCGTAGTACCTTGCTCTTATCACGAAAACGGTTTTCAAAAAAGTCGGGCAGGGTAATGGAATCATTGGCAATCTTCGTGTAGACACGCAGCCTTTTGGCTACGATAATCCAGTTTAAAAAAGTGCCCAGAGCCAGACCGATAGCAATCCAGAAAGCACTGACGCCGGCAACGTAAGCGTAACCGGGCAGTCCCATCAGCATCCAGCCGCTCATGTCGGAAGCTTCGGCGCTCATAGCGGATACCCACGGGCCTACCTTACGGCCACCCAGCACATAGCTTTCCAGATCCTGCTCCTTGCGCATATGGTAAACACCCATGCCGAACATCATTAAAAAATACAGGCCGAACGCACAGATCAGGCCCCAGTCTTGTTGCATAAGAACCCCTCCAGTAATAGCAGATAATACTATATTATACACAAAAAGCGGCGCATGTTACAAGCATTACTGTAATAACCGCTGAAAATATAACAAATTATCCTGTTCTTGACTGGTTTTACCAGCTGTTATATAATATTGAAGAATATAAAAGGTCTTTTTTATTGCTTTAAGCATTAAATTGACAAAAATCTTTTGGGAGCTTGCTCCTTTTCGATCATAAGGTACTGAACGAAAAGAGGGCAGGCTCTAATCGTGTTTGCGGGGAAGTAAATATTCTTATGAAATCTGTAAAAGTATATATAGCCAGCGTTATGAAAGACGGGCAGGAAGAGCAGCAGACCAGACATGTATATACCGGCAGCATGGCAGAAAAAAACGGTAAAAATTACGTTTTTTATGATGAATCTGCTGAAACGGGGCTGGGAGGAACAAAAACTACCCTGAAATGGGATGAGGAAAGAGTCGTTATCATCCGCAGCGGCAGTCTTGAACACCGACAGGAGTTCTTTCAGGGATATATGGACAGGAGCTCTTATAAAACACCGTATCTTAATATACCGCTGGAGACCTTTACCAGATATCTTTATACGGAAACGCGTAAAGGTGCTTGGCATATAGATATAGAATATACGCTGTCACAGGATGGCAATCCTTACGGAGAAATGAAGATTTTAATAGATATCAAGGAGGAAGAAGCATAGTGGATATTAAACAGGTACTGGCAGAGGCTATTAAGGCAGCTGCGCAGAAGGCCATTGCTCAGGGAGATATAAAAGCGGGAGAACTGCCGGAAGTGCTTTTGGAGGTACCGCCTCAGAAAGAGTTCGGTGATTTTGCAACTAATTTTGCGATGCAGTCTGCTCGCAGCCTGAAATGTAATCCGCGTATGATTGCGCAGGCAGTAACCGATAATCTGGAATGTGCTTACATCGCCAAAACAGAAATTGCCGGCCCTGGTTTTATCAATTTTTATCTGAAACAGGACTGGATGTACGATATGCTGGCGCATATTATTGCAGCCGGTGAAAATTATGGTAATCTGCATAATGACTGCAAAGAAAAAATTCAGCTGGAATATGTCAGCGCCAATCCTACCGGTCCGCTGCATGTTGGACATGGACGTGGTGCTGCCGTAGGCAGTGCACTGGCCAATCTGATGAAAGCAGCGGGTTATGATGTTACCCGCGAGTATTATATTAACGATGCCGGCAATCAGATTAATAATCTGGCTGCTTCCGTTAATGCCCGTTATCTGGAAGAACTGGGACAGCAGGTAGAATTTCCTGAAAACGGCTATCATGGCTATGATATTGTGGAAACTGCCAAAAGAATCGTGCGTATTTACGGTGACAAATTCCTCCATATGGATGAGGCAGAAAGATTACAGCAGTTCCGTACTATTGCGCTGAAAGAAAAATTGGCTGCGTTAAAAGAAGATCTGGAAGCTTTCAACGTAGATTTTGATGTCTGGTTCAGTGAACAGAGCCTGCATGATGCTGACGCTATTGCCAAAGCCTGTGACCTGCTGAAAGAACGCGGCTATGTTTATGAAAAGGACGGAGCACTGTGGCTCAAGGCTACCGAACACGGCGATGACAAAGACCGTGTAGTTATCCGCGACAACGGCATTCCTACTTATTTTGCTGCTGATATTGCTTATCATCAGAATAAATTTGCCCGTGGTTTTGATCGCGTAATCAATCTGTGGGGTGCAGACCATCATGGCTATATTGCCCGCATGAAAGCTGCCGTAGGTGCTTTAGGATATAAACCGGAGCAGCTGGAAGTACTGATTTTGCAAATGGTAAGCCTGTACCGTAACGGTGAGCTGGTAAAAATGTCCAAACGTACCGGCCAGAGTGTAACTTTAAATGAGCTTATTGAAGAAGTAGGTACGGATGCTGCCCGTTTCTTCTTTGTAATGCGTTCCATTGACAGTCAGCTGGATTTTGATTTGACACTTGCTGCTGAAAAATCTAACGAAAATCCTGTTTACTATATCCAGTATGCTCATGCGCGTATCTGCAGCATTATGCGTCAGCTGCAGGAGGCCGGTATTGAAACTGTGTCTGCGGAGCAGCTGAAGCTAAATGTTCTTGCTGAAGCAAGTGAGCTGGAACTTATTAAGAAATTGGGTGAATATCCGGAACTTATTGCGCAATCTGCCAAAGAAAGAGCGGTACATCGTGTAGCGCATTATGTACATGAACTGGCCGGATTGTTCCATTCTTTCTATAATCAGTGCCGTATCCTTGGTGTTGACGGTGATGTGCAGCAGGCACGTATTGCACTGGTTAAGGCAGTAGGCCATGTAGTAAGACATGCTCTTGGTATTCTGGGTGTATCCGCACCTGAGAGAATGTAATAAGCATTTAATTCTTAAGGAAAGAAAGGGATGGGAATTAAAATGACCAAATATATTTTTGTAACTGGCGGTGTTGTTTCTTCTTTGGGTAAAGGCATAACTGCTGCTTCTTTAGGTCGTTTGCTGAAAAGCCGTGGTTTTAAGGTTACTATTCAAAAATTCGATCCGTATATCAATATTGATCCCGGTACCATGAGCCCGTACCAGCATGGCGAAGTATTTGTTACTGATGACGGCGCTGAAACTGACCTGGACTTGGGACATTATGAACGTTTCATTGATATCAATCTTTCCAAAGGTTCTAACGTGACCGCCGGCAAGATTTATCAGTCCGTTATCAATAAGGAACGCCGCGGCGATTATCTGGGAGGCACTGTACAGGTAATTCCTCATGTTACCAACGAAATCAAGGAAAGGGTTTTCCGCGTCGGCCGTGAAGATAATGCAGACTTCGTTATTACGGAAATTGGTGGTACTGTAGGCGATATTGAAAGCCTGCCTTTCCTGGAAGCAATCAGACAGGTAAAAAAAGAAGTTGGCAAAAGCGATGTTTTATATATCCATGTAACCTTGGTGCCGTATATTTCTGCTGCCGGCGAGCTGAAAACAAAACCGACTCAGCATAGTGTTAAAGAATTGCGCAGCATTGGTATTTCTCCTGATATCATCGTTTGCCGCAGTGAAAAAGAAATTTCCAAAGATATGTGCGAAAAAATGGCAATGTTCTGTGATGTTGATCCTGATGCCGTTATCCAGAACCTTACCGCCAAGAGCATTTATGAAGTGCCTATGCTGATGGAAGAACAGGGACTTGATACCATCGTGTTGAAAAAGCTTGATGTGGAAGACCGTCCGAAAGATATGTCCGGATGGCATGACATGGTTGCACGTATTCTGAAAAAATACGATAAAAAAGTAACTATTGCCGTTGTCGGCAAATATGTTGAACTGCAGGATGCTTATATTAGTATTACTGAATCTCTGCGTCATGCGGCTGTGTTCAATGAAGCAGAGCTCGAAATTAAATGGGTGAATGCAGAAACTATTGAAGGTGATGACGTTAAGCTGGACGAAGTGCTGGCCGATGTTGACGGTATCCTTGTACCCGGTGGTTTTGGCGACCGTGGTATTGAAGGCAAGATTAAAGCTATCCAGTATGCCCGTGAAAATAAAGTTCCGTTCTTTGGCATCTGCCTTGGCATGCAGTGTGCAGTAATTGAATATGCCCGTCATAAATGCGGCATGGAAAATGCCAACAGCTCTGAATTTGATGCTAAGACACAATATCCTGTAATTGATTTGATGGCTGAACAGGTTGATGTTGAAGACATGGGCGGCACCATGCGTCTGGGTCTGTATCCCTGCAAAGTTTATCCGGATACGCTTACTCAGAAAGCTTATGGTGAAGAACTCATTTATGAACGTCATCGCCATCGCTATGAATTTAACAATGCCTTCCGTGAGGAAATCATTAAAAACGGCCTTGTAATTGGCGGTACTTTGCCTAACGGCCGTCTGGTAGAGATTGTTGAGCTGCCTCAGAGCGTGCATCCTTGGTTTTTAGGTGCGCAGTTCCATCCGGAGTTCAAGTCCCGTCCTACCAATCCCCATCCGCTGTTCCGTGATTTCATTGCAGCTGCTTTGCGGGAACAAAAGCAGTAAAGCGGTTTAGTGACAAAGCAGGCTGCCTGGTGCAGTCTGCTTTTGTTTTTATCTGACTATGATAAATAGAGGAGGGAAATAATGCTGAAAAAATTTTTTGTCAGTGCAGTACTGCTTCTGGCTGTACTGAGTTTTGTTGTATCTTTGCTGAAAGGCAATAATAATGATGAAGTAGTAACTATGCATGATCGGGTAGCTGTTATTAATATTGAAGGCACTATTATGAGTGGTACTGCTGAGGATAATTTTTTTGGGCAGACTTCCGGTGTAACAAGCGGCAGCATTATGGAGCAAATTAGGGATGCGGCAGCTGATAACAGTGTTAAGGCACTGGTACTGCGCATTGATTCCGGCGGAGGCAGTGCGACTGCGGCAGAAGAAATCAGCAGAGAGCTGAAACGTTTTAAGGAAGAAACTAAGAAACCCATTGTGGCTACTATGGGGAATACTGGTGCTTCTGCAGCCTATTGGATTGCTGCCTGCAGCAGTGATAAGATTTATGCCAATGCTACGACTCTTACCGGCAGCATTGGTGTGTATATGCCTTATATGAATACGGAAGAACTGTTCAGAAAAATAGGCATTACCAGTGATAAAATCAAGAGCGGTCCTTATAAGGATATTCTCAGTAACGACAGGCCGATGACTGCGGAGGAAAAAATACTCCTGCAGAATATCGTCAATGAGATTTATGAAAACTTTGTTGATACTGTAGCTGCCGGAAGAAAGATGGATGTTGCTGCAGTGAAACAGCTGGCAGATGGACGTGTTTATACCGGTCTGCAGGCAAAAAATGCAGGTTTGGTTGATGAAATAGGAAATTATTATGATGCATTAGCCGAAGCTGGTAAGTTGGCGGGCATTCAAGGTATGCCGCCTGTGAAAGAAAGAGTAAGACAGCAGCCCTGGGAAGTTTTTCTTTCTGCTGAAATAGCCAATACCATCAAGGGACAGCTGCTGCAGCAGCTGTCGAATGCTGCGCAGCAGGGAGTATCACCGAGAGCTGAGAGGTGACAGCTTATGAGAAGAAAGACCTTTGATGTGCTTTTTGACACTAAGGCCGGAATGACGCTGCTTGTTAAGCGGCCCTGTCTGTGGCGCAGCGGCTGGTATTTTACAATGAGTACAGGCTTTTTTACAGGAGTTGCCACTAATGTCTGGCTGCTGGAACAGCCGCTGGAAGTACGCTTTGCCATAATTGTTGCCAGCGTTATTGTTTTAGGTACTGCGTTGACGCTGTATGGCTTTTTGCTTCACGGCATTTTGGAAACTTTTGGCGCTGTTTCAGGTGATCCAAAGGGTCTTATTTGTCTGTTAGGATATACAGCGCTGCCGTTTCTGGTATTGACACCGGTATCATTGCTGGCAGGGAAATTGGGCCTGGCAGGACTGGTATTACTTGGAGGGCTTATAGTGGTTGGGGCCTGCTGGATGCTGTACCTGTTAATGAGATCGCTTGAAGTCGTGTATTTGATAGACTTTAAACGTGCAGCTGCTACTGTACTGTTCAGTTTGCTGCTGCTGTACATTGTCTTCGTATTGCCTTTGCAGCTTCTTGGCTGTTTGCTGCTGCGGTTTCTCTCGTAGTTTTTACAGTTGCGTAAATATGTTGAAAGTGTCATAATAAAAGAGAACTATCTGAAAATTTCACAAGGAGTGGTGTAAATAATGAACAGAGAGCTTTCTATGGAATTTGTACGTGTTACGGAAGCAGCTGCTATTGCCTGCGGACGCAGCGTAGGCAGAGGCGATAAGAACGGTGCAGACCAGCTGGCTGTAGATGCCATGCGTAAAATGTTTGATACCGTAAATATTAGCGGTACCGTAGTAATCGGCGAAGGCGAAATGGATGAAGCACCGATGCTTTATATCGGTGAGGAAGTTGGTGCTGGCGGTCCGGCTGTAGATATTGCGGTTGACCCTGTTGAAGGTACTAATCTGGTTGCTAAAGGACAGCCCGGTGCTATTGCAGTTATTGCAATTGCTCCTAAAGGCTGCCTGCTGCATGCGCCTGATATGTACATGGATAAAATCGCTGTTGGCCCGCGTGCCAAAGGCTGTATTGATATCAATGCTCCTATTAAGGAAAATCTGCAGCGTGTAGCCAAGGCTCTTGACCGTGAAGTTGCTGACTTAAATGTAGTACTGCTGGATCGTGAACGTCATTATGGCATTATGGATGAAATCCGCAGTGCCGGTGCTCGTATTCAGCTGATTACTGATGGTGATGTTAACCCTATTGTAAATGCAGGTATTGAAGGTACAGGCGTACATATGTATGTGGGTCGTGGCGGTGCTCCGGAAGGCGTACTGGCTGCTGTAGCCATTAAATGTCTTGGCGGTGACATGCAGGCAAGACTGTGTCCCGAAGATGAAGCACAGGCAAAACGTTGTCTGGAAATGGGGATTGCCGACTGCAGCAAGGTTCTGACACTGGAAGATCTGGTTAAAGGTGATGACTGCATGTTTACGGCTACTGCCATTACCAACTGCAATATGCTGACAGGACTGCGCTATTTTGGCGGCGGCGTCCGTACTCATACTATTTCTACCAGATATAAAACAGGCACTGTAAGATTTGTTGATGCTATCCATAGCTTTGACCGTAAAGATTTTGCAGTTAAACTGTAAAATATGCTGATAAGGGTTTTAGCTTTAGTGCTAAAACCCTTTTTTAAATATTAAAATTAATGGAAGTTTGAATAACGGTATGAAAAATATTTTGACAGATAAGCTGGCCATGCTGCAGGAGACGCAGCAGGCTGCTGCTTATCAAAAACAACAACAGGCGTGTATTTTAACCGGGTTGTCAGGAAGCAACAAGTCGGTCTTTTTGTCTGCACTGGATAAAGCTTGCGGCGGGCAGGGTAGTTTGGCATTGTTTGTGGCAACTCGCGAAGAAATACGTGCTTACAGGCGCGAATTTAATTATCTGTACCCGGATGTGCCCATGCAGGAACTGTATCCGGTAGATTTGCCGCGGGTACAGGCGGATACGCAGAGTCTGGAACTGCAGGCGGCACGGACGGCAGCGCTGCGGTTTTTGAAGGGTGAAGAAAAGGGGATAGTATTTATTACTGCTGAAGCCTGGCAGCAGAAGCAGTTTCCGCCTCAGAGTTTGGACGAACAGCAGCTGCTAATTAAAGCTGGAGCGGTTTGTGAGCAGCAGGAGCTTGTGAAAGAACTGATTCAGTTTGGGTATGAGCGTACGGATCAGGTAGATGCGCTGGGGCAGTTTTGTCTGCGCGGCGATATAATGGATATTTATCCTATTAACAGTAACCGACCTGTAAGGATAGAATGGTTTGACGATGAAATAGATGCAATAAGGAGTTTTGATCCTGATAATCAGCGCAGTCTGCAGAGCTTTGACGATGTTAAGATTGTGCCACTGAAAGTGAGCGAGGATGCTGCATGTACGGCTTCAATATTTGACTATTGTGATAAGAATACGCTGATTATCATTGATGAGCCGGTAAAAAACTTTGCCTTGCTGGAAAAGCTGGATAAGGAAAATAAAAATTATGCAGAGGAACTGTTTGACAGCCAGCAGATAGTGCAGCTTTGTGCACAGCATACAGCAGTACTGGTGTCAGCTCTTGCACACAGTTATCTGCCTGAGCTGCCGGCAATTAATATACCTGTACGTGGTGTAGCACCTTACAATAAAAATGTTGCTTTGCTGCAGGAAGATTTGCATAACTGGCTGACGGAAGGAATAACGCCTGTTATTATGCTCAGCAGCAATATCAAGGCGCGCGGCTTTGCCGATAATCTTGGTAATTACGGACTCAAGGCAGTATATGAGGAAGAAAATTTGCAGAATGGCTGCGTCAATGTAATGTTCGGTGAACTTGACCATGGTTTCCGTTTCTGGGATGAAGACTGGCTGCTGCTTACGGAAAGCGATATTTTCGGTATGCAGAAACGTAAGCGGCTGCACAGCAGACATCAGGGCAAACAGCTGGAGTATTTTTCTGATATTAAGGCGGGAGACTATGTTGTTCATAAAGTGCACGGTATCGGACGTTATATCGGGGTAGAAAATGTCGCAGTGGACGGAGTGCACCGTGATTATCTGCTGCTGGCTTATGCAGGAGATGATAAGCTTTATGTACCGGTAGAACAGGTGGGAATGCTGCATAAATATGTGGGCAATGAAGGTGCGGTGCCAAGACTGTCCAAAATGGGCGGCGCAGACTGGAAACGGACTACTGCCAAAGCTGCCAAAGCTATTACCGAACTGGCAGAGGAATTGCTGCGTCTGTATGCTCAGCGTCAGATTATGCCGGGTCATGCCTTTGCACCTGATACCCAATGGCAGCAGGAATTTGAGGAGACATTTCCCTATGAGGAAACTCCTGACCAGCTGCGTGCCATCAGGGAAATAAAGGCAGATATGGAAAAACCTCAGCCTATGGAACGGCTTCTCTGCGGGGATGTAGGCTATGGCAAAACCGAGGTTGCCATTCGGGCAGCTTTCAAGGCTGTCATGGACGGTAAACAGGTTGCTGTCATGGTGCCTACTACCGTACTTGCGCAGCAGCATTATCTGACTTTTGCTGAGCGCATGAAAGGGTTTGGCGTTAATGTGGCTATGCTGAACCGGTTCTGTACCGTTAAAGAGCAGAAGGAAATTATCACAAGGCTGGGAGAAGGACAGGTAGACATCCTGATTGGTACTCACCGCCTGCTGCAGTCAGACGTTGTTTTCAGGGACCTGGGGCTTTTGATTATTGACGAAGAACAGCGTTTTGGTGTGGCGCAGAAAGAAAAAATTAAAAAATGGCGTACCGGTATTGATGTATTGACCTTGTCGGCAACACCGATTCCCCGTACTTTGCATATGGCTCTGGTAAGCAGCAGGGATATGAGTGTTATCGAATCGCCGCCGGAAGACAGACTGCCGGTGGAAACCTTTGTGGCCGAATATAATGACGGCATGATTAAAGAAGCGCTGGAGCGTGAATTGCGCCGCGGCGGGCGTATATATTACATTCATAACAGGGTCAGCGGGCTGGAAGCCATTGCGGGTAAGCTGAGAAAGCTTGTTCCCGGCATCAGTATCAAAATTGCTCATGGACAGATGAGTGAGGATTCACTGGAAGATGCCATAGTGGCTTTTTATGAGGGAACCTGTGATGTGCTCTTGTGTACTACTATTGTCGAAAATGGACTGGACGTGCCTCTTGCCAATACCATCATTATCGACGGTGCAGAAAATTTTGGGCTGTCACAGCTGTATCAGATGCGTGGACGCGTTGGACGCAGCAGCCGTCTGGCGTATGCTTACTTTGTCTATAAACCTAATAAGGCACTTAGTGAGGTAGCAGAAAAAAGGCTGCAGGCCATTCGTGATTTTACGGAGCTTGGCGCCGGCTTTAAAATCGCCATGCGCGATCTGGAGATACGCGGAGCAGGTAATTTACTGGGGCCGCAGCAGCATGGACATATAACAGGTATTGGTTTTGCCGCTTACTGCGAGATGCTGGAGCAGACTATTAACCGGCTGAAAAATGGTATGGATGTTACGGCCTATGAACCGGAGCCTGTATTGGAGATTGAAGAAGAGGCCTATATTCCGGACGGATATATTGCTGACCCGCGTTATAAAATGGAGTTATATCGTCGTTTTGCGGAGATGCAATTCAGTGAGCGTGACGACTTGCTGGATGAAATTATCGACCGTTTCGGCAATCCGCCGCAGGAAGTAGAAACGCTTTGGCGTATTGCTGCTTTGCGTGGCTTATGCAGGCTGATAAAGATACGTGGTATCAGTGTTCGTCCAGGTGAGATACGCATTACTTTTGGTGAGCACGCAGTTGTGGCATCTGATGCTCTGATTAGACTGATGAATGAATATAAAGGTAAAATGACCTTTAAAAACGGTAAGGAGCCACAGCTTATTTTCAAAACAGCCGGTATGGAGCTTAAAGTTCTGGACTGGCTGGAAAAACGGCTGCCGCAGCTGGTAAAGGCTGAGTAGAGAAAAAACGGTAGCCAAGCAGAGAAAAATTTTCTATAATTGTAAGATAATAAATCAAACAGAAAGGAATTTGCCATGAGCAGTGAAAAGTTTTTGCGGGGTGCGGCTATTTTAACAATGGCCGGGTTGACTGTCAAAGTAATAGGCTCTTTTAACCGTATTCTGCTTTCGCGTCTGTTAGGCGGCGAGGGTATCGGGCTTTATCAGATGGCCTATCCGGTATATTTGCTGCTGCTGGCTATTTCTTCAGCGGGTATCCCTGTTGCCATTTCCATAATTGTGGCAGAAAAGGTGGCCCGTAATGATTATTACAATGTACAGCGCGTATTTAAGGTTTCATTGGGACTGATGGCGCTGACGGGACTGATATTTGCCGTATCACTCTTTACGGCGGCCGGCTGGCTGGTTGAAAATAATATTATCAGTGATCCCCGTGCTTATTATGGGCTTGTGGCGTTGACGCCGGCAGTATTTTTTTCTACTATACTGGCTTGCTTCCGTGGTTTTTTTCAGGGGCATCAGCTGATGACACCGCCGGCAGTATCGCAGATACTGGAGCAGCTGGTAAGAGTTATGACCATGGTGCTGCTGGCCTATTATCTGTTGCCGTATGGCTTGGAATATGCGGCAGCGGGAGCTGCGTTTGGAGCGGTTCCTGGCGGTATTACAGGGCTGATTGTACTGAGCTTTTTTTACTGCAGGTATAAAAAAAGCTGGCACAGGGAGATGCTGCAGGCAACTGTACCAAAAGAAAAAGCTTTCTCTATCGTGAAACGACTGGTGCTGCTGGCGCTGCCGGTGTCATGTGCCAATATCATGGTTCCGATAAGCAGCAGTATTGATATGCTGCTGGTGCCTAACAGGCTTGTTGCCAGCGGTTTTGCCGTTGATGAAGCGACGACGCTGTTTGGCTATCTGGCAGGAATGGCGCAGCCGCTGCTGATGATGGCGACGATTCCCACCATGTCGCTGGCTGCAAGTCTGGTGCCAGCTGTGTCAGAAGCACATATACTGCAAGACAGCGTCGGTATTGAGAAAAAAGCGTCGACAGCCATGAAACTGTGCTGTCTGCTGACGGTACCGGCTGCTGTGGGGATGAGCGTACTGGCAGAGCCGATATCATTGCTGCTGTACGGAACGGCAGAGGCTGCTACGGCTATCAGACATTCCGGACCTGCAATTTGGTTTTTAGGTATGCACCAGATAACAACCGGCTTATTACAGGGCATAGGTATTATCAATGTGCCAATGTTTAATATGCTATGTGGCATTGTTGCCAAGGTAGCTGCAGTGTGGCTGCTTACAGATGCCGCATATAATATTGTCGGAGCGGCCTGGGCTACCAATATAAACTTTGCGTTGGCAACGATTCTGAATATCTGGGTGTTGCGCAAATATAAAATCAGTTTTCCCTGGCAAACAATAATAAAGATTATCTGTGCGGCGTTGCTAATGGGAGCGGCTGCGTATTATCTGCATCCGCTGCTGCTTGATATGCTGCCGCTCAAGGCGCTGGCAGCCGCTGTAACGATAGGTGCTGCAGCTGTATTGTATGCTGCTTTAATGCCTGTTTTTGGCATTGCTGATAAAGAAGAACTAAAGCATATGCCTGTACTGAAAAAGTTTTTAAAATAATGGAAAGAAGGTGCGCGCAATGGGTAAAATAACAGTAGTCGGACTAGGACCGGGAGCTGCCGGCAATTTATCGTTGGAGACGATGGAACTTTTGCAGAGCGGTGCGCAGGTGCTTCTGCGTACGGCGGTGCATCCAACAGTTGCAGAGCTGGAAAAACGCGGCATACAGTTTACTTCCTGTGATAAATTTTATGAGCAGGGGAAGTCTTTTGAAGAGGTTTATGATAAGATAACGGAACATGTGCTGCAGCTGGCTGCTCAGGGTGACGTGGTATATGCTGTTCCAGGCAGTCCGTTAGTTGCGGAACGCACTGTTGTGCTGCTGCGCAGAGAAGGAAGAAAGCTGGGCATGGAGGTAATCATTAAACCGGCCATGAGTTTTCTTGATCTGGCTTATGTAGAGCTGGGGATTGATCCTATTGCCGGGCTGCGTATTGTTGATGCACAGGACCTCGGTGCTGTGGCAGAAGCCGGCAATTATCCGCTGATGATTACCCAGGTGTACAGCAAGCTGGTTGCTTCTGATTTGAAGCTGGGGCTGATGGAAGCGCTGGAAGATGATTATGAAATATATTTTCTGCGTAATCTTGGTTTACCGGATGAAGAATGCCGCTGCATAAAACTGTATGAGCTGGACAGACAGCAGCATATTGATCATCTTACCAGTATTTTTGTGCCGCCGCTTCTGGATTCTGAAGATATGGTACTGCCTCAGCAGGACGTGCAGACAGATACTGAATTTATTGATGAGCAGAGCTATGCTGACGTAGATATTCAGCCGCTGGTAGATGTTATGAAAGCTTTAAGAGAGCCTGATGGGTGTCCCTGGGATCGGGAACAGACGCATGCAAGTATCCGCAGCAACATGATTGAAGAAGTATATGAATTTCTGGAAGCTGTTGATAGTGATGATATTGCCGGTATGCGTGAAGAACTTGGTGACGTGCTGATGCAGGTTGTATTCCATGCGCAGATTGAAGAAGAAGCAGGCAGATTTGATTTGCAGGAGGTTATTGATGAAGTAACGGATAAACTTATCCGCAGACATCCGCATGTATTCGGAGATGTTGATGTGCAAAACAGTGATGAGGTATTGCGCAACTGGGAGCAGATTAAGAAACAGGAAAAAACAGAGCGGACCCATGTATTAGATGGAGTTTCTCAGGGGCTGCCGTCATTGCTGCGTGCTTATAAACTGCAGGGTAAGGCTGCTAAAGTAGGTTTTGACTGGGACTGCAAGGAAAAAGTATGGGACAAAGTACAGGAAGAAACCGAAGAATTTATGGCGGCATTGCGTGAGGGAGATAAAAAGGCTGCTGAAGCAGAATTAGGGGATTTGCTTTTTGCTATAGTTAATTATGCAAGACATAATAAAATTGAACCGGAAACTGCATTAAACGGGACAAATAACAGATTTTCCAGCAGATTTAATTATGTAGAAGAACAGGTGCAGAAAAGCGGCCGCAGCTGGGATAATTTTTCGCTGGCAGAACTGGACGAATTTTGGGAAGAAGCCAAAAAATATGAAAAAACTATCTCAAAGAAAAATAAAAAATAAGCTGGATTTTTTTAACGACATTTGTTACAATAACACGGTAGATTGAAGGAATAAAGGGCTTAACGTAGAATACTACCAATGGATATACGTTATCGGCGTATGAGTCAAGTTATGTAAATATTAATTATTATTTACTTAATTTAATAATTAAGGGGGAATCCATGATGAACAAAACCGAATTAATCACTGCAGTAGCAGAAAAAACTGGCCTGACCAAAAAAGACGTTGAAAAGACTGTTAATGCTTTTCTTGACACTGTAAAAGAAGAAGTAGCAGCTGACGGTAAAGTACAGCTGATTGGTTTCGGCACTTTTGAAGCTCGCGTTCGTAAAGAACGTATGGGCAAAAATCCGCGTACCGGTGAAGAAATTGTCATTGGCGCAGCTCAGGTTCCTGCTTTCAAAGCTGGTAAAGCTTTCAAAGACGTTGTTGCAAAGAAATAATTTTTTTACTGGATGCCCGGCTTTTACAGCTGGGCATTTTTTATCCTGTTTTCTGACAGTCAGAAGTACTGCAGAGCCAGAAAGGTGTGAGGATGATGGTAAGGCGAAGACCACAGAAAAGTAAAAACCGCGTGTTTAAGCTGGTCTTATTGCTTGTTACTGCTATATGTATCTGCATTCTGGCGCGGCAGGAATACCAGATTTATCAGATCAGACAGGAGAAAGAAGCTACCAGACAGAGACTGGAGCAGATGGAAAAAAATAATTCTGCACTGGAAGCAGAAAAACAGAATCTGCATAATCCAGCCTATATTGAGAAACTTGCCCGTGAAGAATATAATATGGTCAAGAAAAATGAAATTCCGGTCTTTATTGTTGATAATGAAAAAGACAGTGAGCAGCAGAATAAGTGAAAAAACAGCTTATGTTAATAAGCTGTTTTTTCTTTTGGTGTGGTGGTTATGGCTTTTAAGGCTGAAAAATAAAATATCATGGCGCTATTTTGAACATTATGTTGACACTGCGTTTTTTCAGAGAGTATAATGATTAGGTATAAAGATTTTTTAAGGGGGATTTTTTTCTCAATGTCACTTGAAGTAGGTGCTATTTTAGAGGGTGAAGTTACAGGCATCACCAATTTTGGCGCGTTTGTGCAGCTGCCGGAAGGCAAAGTGGGTCTTATCCATATTTCCGAAGTGTCCAATGTTTATGTTAAAGATGTACATGATTTTCTGAAAGAACATGACAAGGTAAAGGTAAAGGTTCTATCCATTGACGAACGCGGCAAAATCGGGCTGTCCATTAAACAGCTTACTCCGCCGCCGGCTGCCCCGCAGCCGAAACCGCAGCGTCCGCAGGCAGAAAACCGTGAACGCCGTGGAGGTATGCGTCAGCAGAGTGCAAGACCTGTGCCGACTCTTTCTTTTGAAGATAAATTATCTAAATTTTTGAAAGACAGCGATGACCGTATGCTGGATTTAAAACGCAATACTGAATCTAAACGCGGTGGCCGCGGTGCCAGACGCGAAAGATAATTGTGAAGAGGGGCACTCTTATGGGGTGCCCTTTATTTTACATAGGAGAGACCTATGGATGGGCAGCAGATTATTGATAAAGTAAAAAAGACGCTGCAAAAAGCTGTCCCCGCAGGCAGCACTATTGTAGCAGCAGTAAGCGGTGGGGCTGATTCCATGGCGCTGGCCGGAGCTTTGCAGAGTCTGTGTCAGAAGCAGAGGTATCGTATCTACGTGCTGCATGTGGAGCACGGACTGCGCGGCAGAGAAGCGTTGCACGATGCTGAAATGGTAAAGCAGTTTTGCAGTAATCTTGGCCTGCCGTTTTGCTGCCGCCACGTCGATGTGCGTACATACAGCAGTAAAGCAGGCATCTCAGTGGAAAGTGCGGCAAGAAAACTGCGCTATCAAGCTCTTGAGGAGGAAGCGGATAGAGTTGGAGCAAAATGGATTGTAACAGCCCATCACAGTGACGATCAGGCAGAGACTGTTTTGCTTAAATTGCTGCGAGGTGCCGGTACCGCAGGGCTGAGCGGCATGTCAGAATGTAATGGCAGACTGTTGCGCCCTTTTCTGCATCTGACCAGAAAAGAACTGGAAGTATATTGTCAGATGCAGCAAATAGCTTACTGCCATGACAGCAGCAATGATGACGTATATTATACCCGTAACAGAGTGCGGCTGCAGCTGCTGCCGTATTTGCAGAAACATTTTAATCCTGCGGTGAAGAAAGCACTGGTACAGACGGCTGAATTATTGCAGCAGGATGAAGCTTTTTTTTCGCAGCTGGTGGAAAATGAATTTAAAGCAAGGGCGGTTTTACAAGACGGTAAGCTGCTGCTTGATACCAATGGCTGGCAGGCTATGGCGCAGCCTGTCAGGACGAGGCTTCTGCGTCGTGCCTATTTTGCGTTAGGCGGACAGGAGCTGGGGTACAGACATACGCTGGCAGCAGATACACTGTGCCTGAATAACCGGAGTGGCCAGATCTTGAAGCTGCCACAGCAGATTCGGGCTGCTTATGCCTATGACTGTCTGACATTTCTAACATCGCAGCAGGATAATGAAACAAAAACAGAACAGGAAGAAGTATTGCTGCCACTAAGGGACGGAGCTGCGGCAGCGACTGCTGCAGGCAGAATATATGTACAGCTGTTAAAGCAGAGGCCTGCATTCAGCGGCAATAATATAATCTATCCGGCTGCCGCACTTGCGGGAGAATGGCTGACAATACGAAGCAGGAAAAACGGTGACCGTTTTTCGCCTTATGGTGGCTGCGGCAGTAAAAAACTGAAAGATTATTTTATAGACAAAAAGATTCCGCGGCAGCAGCGCGACAGTAAGCTTTTAGTGTGCTGTCAGGACAGGATAATCGGTATATTTGGTGTGGCAAATGCTGCCTGGAAGCCGGGCGAATATGATTTATGGCTAAATATTGTGTTGACTGAAAAGGAGCATAACGATGAACAACGATATCAAACAAATTTTACTGACCAAGGAGCAGATTGACGCTCGCGTAAGCGAGATGGGCAAACAAATCAGTGAAGATTATAAGGATAAAGATATAGTAGTAATAATCCTGCTTAAAGGTGCAGCCTGGTTTGCTACTGATCTTACCAGAGCAATAGATATACCGCTGCGCGTTGATTTCATGGTTGCATCTTCTTATGGTGATGGTACTTCCACCACCGGCAGTGTTAAGGTGAGACTGGATATCAGCGAAAATATTGCCGGTAAGCACGTACTGCTCATTGATGATATTATTGACAGCGGTGTTACCTTTGCGGCAATTTCCAATATGCTTAAAGTCCAGAAGCCTGCTTCTTTAAAAACCGTAGCATTGTGTGATAAATCCGAGCGCAGAATTAACGGTCTGGAGGCGGATTACGTAGGCTTTAAGATCCCTGATGAGTTTGTTGTAGGCTACGGCCTTGACTATGCCGGAGATTATCGTAATCTGCCCTATATCGGTATTTTGAAATCTTCTGTTTACGCACGCAGCTAATAAATAAAAGTTGTTTAATCAAGTAGAGTATACTATAATAAAAAAGTGTAGATTTTAGTAGAAGGAGGATACGTACTTGAATAAATTTTTTAAGAACGTAACTTTTTATCTGCTGATAATTATCGTCATGATTTGGATGTTTGACTATTATTCCGGTGGTACCGAGAAAAAAGATGATATGAGTTATACCAGCTTTTTGCAGCATGTACAACAGGAAGAGGTAAAACAGGTAACTATTGTTGATAATATTATCAGTGGTAAATTGAAGGATGGCAAAGAATTTTCCACCGTTGTGCCTAAGGATGATACGCTGATTCCCAAGCTGGAGGCTAAAAATGTGGAAATCAGGGCTGAACTGCCTCCGCAGCCGCCCTGGTGGACAGGAATTTTAAGTTCTCTGCTGCCCATGCTTTTAATTGTGGGCTTGTGGTTTTTGCTGATGAATCAGAGCAACGGAGGGGGCGGCCGCGTGATGAATTTCGGCAAGAGCCGTGCCCGTCGCTACGATGAAGACAAAGTAAAGGTTACATTTAAGGATGTTGCCGGTGCTGATGAAGCCAAGCAGGAACTGGAAGAAGTGGTGGAATTTCTTAAGCATCCGCAAAAATACAATGATCTGGGTGCAAAGATTCCTAAAGGTGTGCTGCTGTACGGACCTCCCGGCACAGGTAAGACTCTTTTGGCAAAAGCTGTTGCCGGAGAAGCGGGTGTACCGTTTTTCAGTATTTCCGGTTCTGATTTTGTGGAGATGTTTGTCGGCGTAGGTGCTTCACGCGTGCGCGATTTATTTGAACAGGCGAAAAAGAGTGCTCCCTGCATAGTGTTTATCGATGAAATCGATGCTGTTGGCCGTCAGCGCGGTGCAGGTCTCGGCGGTGGTCATGACGAACGTGAGCAGACGCTGAACCAGCTTCTGGTTGAGATGGACGGTTTTGGTGCTAATGAAGGCATTATTATGATTGCAGCTACCAACCGCCCGGATATTCTTGATCCGGCACTTTTGCGTCCGGGACGTTTTGACCGTCAGATTGTGGTTGACAGACCGGATATCAAAGGTCGTCAGGAAATTTTGAAGGTACATGTCAAGGGCAAGCCTATCGGTCAGGATGTAGAACTCAATGTTATTGCGCAGCGTACTCCGGGCTTTACCGGTGCTGACTTGAGCAATCTGGTTAATGAAGCGGCTCTGATGACTGCACGTAAGAATAAAAAGGTTATCAACATGCCGGAAATGGAAGAAGCTGCCGAACGCGTTATCATGGGGCCGGAGCGTAAGAGCCGTGTCATCAGCGACAAAGAAAAGCGCCTTACTGCCTATCATGAAGGTGGTCATACCGTTGTGGGCATGCTGCTGGATAATACTGATCCTGTCCATAAAGTGACTATCATTCCGCGTGGCCGTGCAGGTGGTTACACCCTGAGCCTTCCCAAAGAGGACAGATATTATGCTACCCGCAGCGAGATGCTGGATGAGCTTAAAGTGTTATTAGGCGGACGCGTGGCAGAGGCGCTGGTGCTGAAAGAGATTTCCAGCGGCGCAAGTAACGATTTGCAGCGTGCGACTACATTAGCCCGTCAGATGATCTGCGAGTATGGTATGAGCGAGAATATTGGGCCTGTAACTTTTGGACATCGTCAGGACCAGGTTTTCCTTGGCCGCGATATTGCCCGTGACAAAGACTACAGTGAAGAAGTGGCTGCTGAAATTGATAAGGAAGTACGTTCCTTTATTGAAGATGCCTATGCTGCTACTGAAAAGCTGCTGTCTGAAAATATCGATAAACTGCATGTAATTGCTGAAGCTCTCATTGAACATGAAACATTGGAAGCTGAAGAAATTCGTGAGCTTATCAAATACGGACATATCCTTTCTGCTGAGGAGAAGGCAGAACTGGGGATTAAAGAACCGTCCAGAGAAGCCGTAGTGCAGGAGACTTCCGCAGCAACGATGCAGGAAACTGCTGCAGTACCGACGACTGCTGACGGAAATGAGACAGAAAGTAAATAAAATGCTGACGCATCCCTCGTTGAGGGGTGCGTTTATTTTTGCTTGACTTTTGGTTAACCGGGTGATAACCTTTGCTTATGATAATGGAGGGAACAGCAATGCGCAAACGTATTTTAGAGCTTTTACGTGCCAGCGGGACAGAACCTGTATCGGGAGAAGAAATTTCCCGGCAGCTTGAGGTTTCCCGTACAGCAATCTGGAAGCATATTCAGACGCTGAAAAATGAAGGCTATCAGATAGAATCAGTACCGAAAAAAGGTTATATATTACGGGAGGCTCCTGACAGGCTCTTCCCGCAGGAAATCAGCTCAAGACTTAAAACCAAATGGCTGGGTCACAGTATCTGCTATCAGGACAGCGTAGATTCTACCAATAATGTAGCTAAGGCTATTGCCAATAGCGGCTGTGAGAACGGCTTAATGGTAGTGGCAGAGGAACAGTGTGCCGGCAAGGGACGTTTGTCACGAGGCTGGATATCTCCTTATGCCAAAGGAATATGGTTTTCAGTAGTCTTGAAACCGCCGTTTTTGCCGCAGGAAGCATCTAAGTGTACCTTGCTGGCGGCGGTATCGGTAGTTAAAACCATCAATAAGCTTCAGGGAGTTAATGCGTCTATTAAATGGCCTAATGATGTACTGCTTGCGGGTCGCAAGCTGGTAGGTATCCTGACAGAGATGAATGCAGAATTTGGACATATTAACTATGTAGTTATTGGTACTGGCGTTAATACTAACGGACAGAAGGAAGATTATCCGGAAGAAGTGCAGGATCTGGCAGTTTCTGTAGCAGATGTAGCACAGGAACCGTTTACCAGAGTGGACCTGTTAGTGGATATCCTGAAGAATATGGAAGATTTGTACGAACAGGTACTGGAGCATGGCTTTGCACCTGTACTGGATGAATGGCGCAAGTATTCCTGCACGCTGGGTCAGGAGGTAAAGGTTATTGCTCCTGATGAAACATATTATGGTAAGGCGCTGGATATTGATGAAGAAGGACTGCTGATTGTGCAGCGCAGCGACGGCAGGATTGACAAGGTTGTTGCCGGAGATGTTTCGATTCGTCCGGCTGCAGCTAAAAACGGAGCGTATCAATAAACAGTTGCAATATAGGAATGTTTTGCGTATAATAGTAAAGGTTTTGATGAAAAATGAGGGAACAGCTTTGCTGTCCAAGGAGGATAATAAATGTTATTGGTAATAGATGTAGGCAATACCAATATTGTGGCAGGCGTTTTTGAAAATAAGGAACTGAAAATGCACTGGCGTTTTTCTACTGACCGTTCCAAGACTGCTGATGAATATGGTATTTTGCTGCGCAGTATGTTTGATTACAGCGATGTGCCTATGCATGAAGTAACATCTATCATTATGTCCAGCGTAGTACCGCCGGTACTGATTCCATTGTGCCATATGTGTGAAAGATATTTCGGCATTAAGCCGATGGTTGTAGGGCCAGGCATTAAAAATGGCATTATGCTGCGTTATGATAATCCTAAGGAAGTTGGTGCTGACCGCATTGTTAATGCAGTAGCTGCTTTTGACAAATACAGCAAGCTGAATCGCCCTATGATTATTGTTGATTTTGGTACGGCAACTACTTTTTGTGCTCTGTTGCCGAACGGCGAGTATTTAGGCGGCGCCATTGCTCCTGGTATCGGTATTTCTACCGAAGCGCTGTTCCAGAGGACGGCTAAGCTGCCGCGTATCGAGCTGATTAAGCCTAAGACAGTTATCTGCCGCAACACGGTAAATTCCATGCAGGCAGGTGTGCTTTATGGTTTTGTAGGTCAGATGGAAGGCATCATCAGTCATATGAAGATTGAACTGGGCGGTGACGCTTATGTTATTGCTACCGGTGGTTTTGCCAATACTATGGCTGCAGAGTCACAGGCTATTGACGTGGTAGAACCGTTCCTGACTCTTGACGGCCTGCGCATTTTATATGAAAAGAATTCCAAATAATTGATATGTCATGATGACAGCCCGCTTCGGCGGGCTGTACTTGTCTGTGAAAGGAATATAATGAGATTAGGTAATGTAGAGATAGAAGTTCCGGTAGTACTGGCTCCTATGGCCGGAATTACAGACTTGCCCTTCAGACTGATCTGCCGCAGACTGGGCTGCGGTTATACTGTGTCAGAAATGATTAGCGCCAAGGGCCTGTTATATAATAATGCTAAGACGAAAGAAATGCTTAAAATTGATAACGGCGAAAGGCCGACAGCCATACAGCTGTTTGGCAGTGTGCCGGAAGAGCTGGCTGAGGCTGCCAGAATAGTTGAGGCAAGCGGTGCAGATATAATTGATTTGAATATGGGCTGCCCCGTGCCGAAAATAGTTAATAACGGCGAGGGTTCGGCACTGATGAAACAGCCCAGGCTGGCCTATGATATACTGGCAGCAATGGTAAAAGCGGTCAAGGTGCCTGTTACGGTAAAATTCCGTGCCGGCTGGGACGATGAGCATCGCAACGCTGTGGAGATAGCAAAAGCTGCTGAAGCTGCCGGTGTAGCTGCTGTGGCTGTCCACGGCAGGACAAGGCAGCAGTTTTATGAAGGAAAGGCCGATTGGAAGATTATTGCTGAGGTAAAAGAGGCAGTGGCTGTTCCTGTCTTTGGCAACGGCGATATTTTTTCTGTTACGGACGGCTTGCGTATGCTGGCAGAAACAGGTTGTGATGGTCTGATGGTTGGCAGAGGTGCCGACGGGAACCCCTGGATTTTTCAGCAGCTGCGGGCAGTACTGCGGCAGCAGACTTATAACGAAACAGTACCGCTGCAGGAAAAACTTGCTTTGGCGGCTGAGCATCTGCGGATGTTGATAGAGTTAAAAGGTGAGTATATTTCCGTGAAAGAAATGCGGCGTCATATTTCTGCCTACCTGAAAGGGATGCCCCATGCGGCAGAATATCGCAGCCGTTTTCATAAAGTGGATACCTATGACCAGTTTATGGAGCTGCTGGAAGAGTATCGTTGCTGTGCAGAAAAATATTATGCTGAAGAAAAACATTTTTGCGGGTAACATTGTGTAAATACTGCAGTTATGATAAAATAATAATTTGTAAAAGAAGCAATTATGGGAGTATTTGGCATGAATTCAGCAAAGCATATCAGGCATGTCATCAGTGTCAGTCTTGGGTCATCTGAGCGTGATGCAGAGGCATCTCTAACTCTGGGTGATACGGAGATTATGATTGAAAGACGGGGCACTGACGGCGATCTGGATAAGGCCAGAAAGTTATTGGAATATTGGGACGGTAAAGCTGATGCTATAGGATTGGGAGGAACTGACCTTTATGTCTATGCGGGCGGACGCCGTTATACATTCCGCGAGTCAGCCCGACTAATTGCCAATGTCAGAAATACTCCTGTATTAGACGGCAGCGGGTTGAAAAATTCTCTGGAACGCCGTCTGATAAAAAAGCTGGCAGCAGAAAAAACTGTAGCAGTAAAAGACAGCAAAGTGCTGCTGGTATGCGGAGTAGATCGTTTTGGTATGGCGGAAGCACTGCAGGAAGAAGGAGCCAGAGTTACCTTTGGTGACCTGATTTTTGGCCTGAATATCAATAAGCCGCTCCATTCGCTTAATGCGCTGGGATTTTGGGCAGCGCTGCTGGCACCAGTTATTACAAAAATGCCGGTGAGCTGGTTTTACCCCATGGGCAGCGAGCAGAAAACAAGAACAGTGCGCCATGCTGAATATTTTCTGGATAATGATATTATTGCCGGGGATTTTCACTATATAAGAAAATTTATGCCGGATAAACTGCCTGAGAAAATTATAATTACCAATACGGTTACAGCAACTGACCGCGAGATGTTGCGTCAGGCAGGAGTAAAGATGCTTATTACGACTACGCCGCGACTGGCAGGGCGCAGTTTTGGTACCAATGTCATGGAAGCAATGCTGGTTGCTTTAAAAGGCAGCAAAAAACCTTTAAGCGCAGCTGAATATATAAAGCTGTTAGAAGATTATCAAATTGAGTCGTCTGTGGAGTACCTGAGTACGAAGGAGCAGCAATAACTGATGGAAAAATTTGCATTTATCATACATCCTTTGTCCATTAAGGATATGGGACATGTTTCGCCGATTCTGAAGTATATTCCGGACGGCGTTCTGGAAGCCTGCCTGAAAATGAAAAAACCTTTTAAGGTTTCACATATTACGGGAATTCAAAGTCCTTATGCCGAGGCAGAAGGCTGGTTTGTCGGTTGTCCGCTTACGGCGAAACAGATGGTGGAACTTCCTGAAGAATTCGTTATGGATCGTATTATCGAATCCGGCAAGATTGCGCAGGAATTGGGTGCAAAAATTGTCGGGCTGGGTGCCTTTACCTCCGTTGTAGGCGATGCCGGGATTACCATTGCCAAACACCTTGATATAGCAGTGACTTCCGGTAACAGTTATACTGTAGCTACAGCTGTACAGGGAACAAAGGCTGCCGTAAAGATGATGGGTAAGAAGCTTGGCGATTGTCGGGCCGTCGTAGTTGGAGCCAGCGGTTCTATCGGGTCGGCAGCAGTGCGTCTGTTAGCCAGCGAGGTACCGCATATTACACTGGTGGCAAGGCATCTTGCACCACTGGAAGAAATTGCTCAGGATGTTATTAAAAATCATGCTTGCGAGGTTGAGGTGACCGATAATATCCATGCGGCACTGGAAAATGCCGATATCGTTATGACAGTTACCAGCGCGCTTGATTTTCTGATTGAACCGGCAGACCTTAAACCGGGTGCAGTTGTCTGCGATGTAGCGCGTCCGCGTAACGTTTCCAAAGAAGTTTCTGCCAAACGCAAAGACGTCCTGGTTATTGAAGGCGGCGTTATTGACGTACCTGGTAATGTCGACTTCCATTTTAATTTCGGCTTTCCGCCGCATACTTCCTACGCCTGCATGGCAGAAACCATGATATTGGCACTGGAAGGGCGCTATGAAAACTTTACTCTGGGACGTAATTTGGAACTTGACAAAATTATCACGATTGCCAAACTGGCAGAAAAGCATAACTTTAGACTTTCCGGTTTCAGAAATTTTGAAAGAGCGGTTACCAGAGAGGAAATTGACAATGTAAGGCATTTTGCTTTGGAAGAGCTGGCTGTTCATCATGGCTAAATACTGTGACTGCCAGTGGCTTGCATGTATGTGATATAATTTATCTGAGATGTGTATAATGGCTACGGTTTAATATCGGGCTGTTTTATATTTGGTTATACCTGAATAAAATGATAAAGGAGCAGTAATATGGCTAATAAAGAAACTATTTTGACAGCTGAAGGTCTGAAAAAATTAGAGGATGAGCTGGATAATCTCCGCAGCGTCCGCCGTCAGGAAGTTGCAGAACGTCTGAAAGTCGCTATTTCTTACGGTGATATCAGCGAAAACTCCGAATATGATGACGCTAAGAGCGAGCAGGCTTTTATTGAAGGCCGTATTCTCGAACTGGAGCAGATGATTAATACTGCTATCATTATTGATGATTCTGCCAGCAAGAAAAAAGATATTGTTTCTCTTGGTTCTACTGTAGTTGTAAAAGATTTGGAAACAGGCGATGAGGATACATATACCATTGTCGGTACTACTGAAGCCGATCCTTTTAAAAATCGTATTTCCAATGAATCTCCGGTAGGTGCGGCAATCCTTGGCCATAAAGTAAATACCATCGTACAGGTTAATACCCCTGCCGGCGAACTTTCCTATAAAATTATCGAAATAAAATAATAAGGAGAAAAAAATGTCTGAAGAAAAAAATACTCAGCAGGCAGAAGAAAAGGCGCCGCTGACAGAATCCGAAATCAACGAACAAATGCAGGTGCGTCTTGACAAGATGCATAAAATTGAAGAACATGGCTGGAGACCATTCGGACATAAATTTGAATGGACTCATCATGCCGCAGATATTGCAGAACAGTTTGAAGAACTTTCTGCCAATGAAACCATTGTCCGTCTGGCTGGACGTGTTATGGCTATCCGTGGTCATGGCAAAACCTGTTTTATGGATATGATGGACAAAAGCGGACGTATTCAGTTATATGTGCGTAAGGATGCTATCGGCGAGGAAAACTATGCGCTGATTAAAATGATGGATATCGGCGATATTATCGGTGTATGCGGTACTGTTTTCCGTACTCATATGGGCGAACTGTCCATTAAAGCAGTATCTCTGGAAATGCTGTCCAAGTCCCTGCGTCCGCTGCCGGAAAAATGGCACGGTCTGAAAGATATTGAAATGCGTTATCGTCAGCGTTATGTTGACCTTATTGTTAATCCGGAAGTGCGCGATACTTTTGTAAAACGCAGCCAGATTATTAAGAGTGTACGTGAAATTCTTGATAATCGTGATTTTCTGGAAGTAGAAACACCGATTATGCACAGCATTGCCGGTGGTGCTGCGGCGCGTCCGTTTATTACCTATCATAATGCACTGGATATGCAGCTTTACATGCGTATTGCGCCGGAACTGTATCTGAAGCGTCTGATTGTCGGTGGTATGGAAAGAGTATACGAACTTGGTCGTGTATTCCGTAACGAAGGTATTGATATCAAGCATAATCCTGAATTTACTATCGTTGAAATTTATCAGGCTTTTGCTGATTATAAGGATATGATGGAACTTACTGAAACCATCGTATCTCAGACTGCCCAAAAAGTACTTGGTACCATGAAGATTACTTACGAAGGACAGGAGATTGATCTGACTCCTCCCTGGAACCGCATGACTATGATTGAAGCAGTTGCCAAATATACAGGTCAGGACTTTACCGGTGTTACCGATATTGAAGAAGCACGTAAAATGGCTGCTGCCATCAATGTACCCATTGAAAAAACTTATGGCATCGGCAAGATTATCAATGCTTGCTTTGAAGAGCACGTAGAAGATAAGCTTATTCAGCCTACCTTCATTACCGGTCATCCGAAAGAAATTTCTCCGCTTGCCAAGAGCAGTGTGGAAAATCCTGAAATTACCGATCGCTTTGAAGGCTTTATTTACGCACGTGAAATATGCAATGGCTTTACCGAGCTTAATGATCCTATCGATCAGCGTGAACGCTTTGTAAAACAGGTAGAAGAACGTAAGGCAGGCGACGATGAAGCTCATATGATGGATGAAGATTTTGTCAATGCTCTTGAATATGGTCTGCCTCCTACGGGTGGCCTTGGCATTGGCATCGACAGACTGGTAATGTTCCTTACCGACAGTACTTCCATTCGCGATGTATTGTTTTTCCCGCATATGCGCCATAAAAATCAATAAGACTATACAGGCATATAAAAAGACCCAGGAGTTGTCTCCTGGGTCTTTTGCTACATTGCAACATTAGGTGTTTTTCGCCACAATAGCGCCTACAGCAGCGCCGATAATGAAACCGGTAACAGCATTGCCGTTATCGTCTTTATCGTGATCATCGTGATCGCGCGGCGGAGGTGGCGGTGCGTCATGACGTCTGTCATCGCGGTTATGACGAGGCTCTTCTTTAGGTGGCTTTGGAGGATCTTTTCTTTCAGGACGTCTGTCATGGCGTTCTTCCTGACGCGGCGGAGGTGGTGGGGCATCATTTTTGGCTTTTGCAGCTGCAACACTGCTCAGAGGAAGAGAAAAGATAAAAGTAGCAAGTATTAGAGCAATAGTTTTCTGAGTCAGGATAGTCAGGGATTTCATATAAATCACTTCCATTCATAATATATCTTACAATATAAATATACCATGAATTTATGTTTTTTTGTTGACGAAATTAATGTATTGCAGCAAAAAAACAGAAAAATAAAAAGTGTATAATTAAAACAAAAGAAAATTTTAGATAAAAATAAATAAGAAATAATAGATTCTTTCAGTAATCAAATATGGCAGACGCTTTTTGCTGCAAATTTTTTAAAAAGTTTTTTACTTTTCAGGTATTTTTTGAGGAAAAAACCGGCTGAATGTAGCTTTTTGAGTAAAAAACACCATAAATTTTCAGGAAAATTACAGCGCTGTAAAGGCAGGTATAGCAGACATCTGTAAGACAACCATACCGGGAGTGTCAGAAGAAAAAAGCAAAAAAGAATAAAAAAAGTTGTAAAAAAGGTGTTGACAGAAGAAGTAAGGGGTGGTATTATATACAAGTCGCTGAGATACAGCGAGAACCTTGAAAACTGAACATCAACCTAAACAAAGCGAATGTGCGGGTCGAGCGCAAGCTTGACCAAGTCAATTAATTT
>CASDXO010000004.1 GCA_949285135.1 uncultured Phascolarctobacterium sp. | reverse complement strand
CTAAGGGGATCCACCTGTTCCCATCCCGAACACAGTAGTTAAGCCCTTAAACGTCGAAAGTACTTGGCTGGAAGCGGCCTGGGAGGATAGAAAGCTGCCGGTTGGAAGAAGAACAGCACCTGTTTTACAGGTGCTGTTCTTCTTTGTATATTCGGATATATTTGTTATTTGACGCTTCTGGTAAAGTTATGTAATAATATAAGATATATTTTGGAGGCCGTGTAAATGATTAAAAAGCTGTTAAAATATTATAAACCTTATCAGAAAATTTTAAGCTTTGCCTTGGGTGGGGCTGTGCTGACATCGTTAATAGAACTGGTTTTTCCTTTATATATGCGTTATATAATGAATGATATTTTGCCATTAGCTGATATTTCTTTATTGCTGCAGGCAGCTTTGGGGTTATTTTGCCTTTATGTGTTTAATTGTTATATAAATTATAAGGTAGCTGTAAGCGGCAGAATGGTGGGAGCATGTATCGAAAGAGATATGCGCAGAGATTTATTCAGTCATGTGCAATCCATGAGTTTTCGTTATTTTGATAATCAGCGTGTAGGTCAGCTGGTTTCGAGGATTGTTGGTGACATTGGAGAAATAAGGGAGCTTATTTTCCTTGGACCCAACTATCTTCTGGTTTGTATTATCTTTATGTTGGGTACAGTCAGTATCTTATTTTATCTTAATTGGAAATTAGCTTTAATTGTTAATTTACTTCTTCTGGCCAAAGCTTATGATTCTGTTACCGTGAACCGTAAGCTAAAAAAGGCGGGAAGAGAGGCACGCAGCCAGGTGGGTAATATTACTGCACAGACAACTGAGAGTTTAAATGCCATCAGGCTTGTGCAGTCATTTAATAATGAGTCTCTTGAAATGTCTAAATTGGGCAAGGCTGCAAATCTGTTATTACGGGCGAGAGAAAAGTCTTTTTCTCTATTGGCGCATTCAAATACCAGTATGGTTTTTTTCTCTAATATAACTAATTTGGTAATTATCGTTGTTGGTGGGATTTTAATAGCATATCAGCAGATGCAGATAAGTGATTTAGTTGCTTTTCTGCTTTATGTATCTATTTTTGTACGTCCAATTTTACGTTTAAATGCCTTGGCAGAAGTGTATCAGAAGGGATACGCAAGTTTCCAGCGTTTTGAAGAATTAATGCAGGTACAGCCAGAAATTAAAGATAAAGATGGTGCGATGGCTGTAGGTACTTTACAGGGCAATATTTGCTTTGAAAATGTTACTTTTGCTTATGATGATAAAGAACCAGTCATCAAAGATTTTTCTCTGGATGTAAAAGCAGGCGAAACTGTTGCGTTTGTTGGAAGTACTGGTGTCGGTAAAAGTACGATATGCAGTTTGGTGCCCAGATTTTATGATTTACAATCTGGCAGGATTCTGATTGATGGTATTGACATTAAAGATATGACGCTGGCTTCTTTGAGGAAAAATATAGGCATTGTGCAGCAGGATATTTTTTTATTTTCTGATTCTGTGAAAAGTAATATTGCTTATGGTAAACCTGATGCCGCAGATGAGGATATCCTGCAGGCGGCAAAAATGGCAGAAGCTGATCGTTTCATTGAGCAATTACCGCAAAAATATGATACCTCACTGGGAGAACGGGGTGTGAAGTTGTCTGGCGGGCAGAAGCAGCGTATTGCTATTGCCCGTGTATTCTTAAAGAATCCTTCTATCTTGATTCTGGACGAGGCTACTTCATCTTTGGATAATGAAACAGAGAAAAATATTCAAGGGGCGCTTAATCAGTTGGCATGCAATCGAACAACACTGATAGTTGCTCACCGCCTGGCTACTATTCGTAATGTAGACAGAATTATAGTGCTGTCTAAAGATGGTATCTTAGAAACTGGCTCGCATGCACAATTGATGCAGAAACAGGGAGAATACTATCGATTATATATGGCTCAATTTACTGATAGTAATAAACAGAAACAGGCATAAAAGCTTTCCCGCAAGGGAGAGCTTTTTTCTTTAAGAAAAAATATGGTATAATAATATTTTAGAATTAGAGATTTGCGGGAGGATTTATGAATATAGGAAAAAGACTGGAGACAATAGGCAGCAAAGTTCCTCAAGACAGTGTGCTGGCTGATATTGGTACAGATCATGCTTATCTGCCTGTATGGCTTCTTCAGCAGCAGAGAATTCAGTCTGCCATAGCTGGTGATATCGCGCAAGGACCTTGTGAGGCAGCTAAAAAGACTGTAGCTGCATACGGTATGAAAGATAAAATAGATGTGCGCTGTGGTTCCGGATTGCAAATATTACGGGCTGGGGAGTCTGATTGTATCGTTATTGCTGGTATGGGTGGTTCTACTATCGTAGACATTCTTCAAGCTGATATAAAGTTAGCGCTGCAGGCAAAAGTACTTATATTGCAACCCATGGCAGGAGCGCCTGCATTACGCAGATGGCTGTGCAATAATGGCTGGCGGCTGGAAACAGAAGATCTTGTGGCAGAGGGAACGCATCTGTATGAGATAATTGTTGCTGTACCTGGAAACTCATGTCAATATACTGATGTTCAGCTGGAAGCAGGGCCATGTTTGATTGCTGCACGACACTTATTATTGTCTGCTCAATTAACAAAAATAATCAATGCTTATAAGAAAATGCTGGCCAGTATGGGACAAAGCAGTCAGGCAATGCAAAGTGAGAAATACCGTAAAATCAGCTGTTTGCTTGTGCAGTTGGAGGAATTGTTCGATGAGTGTAAATGTAGCTGAAATAATAAAAATTATGGAAGAGATTGCCCCTCCTTCATTAGCAGAGGAATGGGATAATGTAGGATTAATGCTTGGTCGTCGTAGCAGTACTGTAAAAAAATTGCTGCTCGCGCTTGATATTACTGCAGAGGTAGTGCGGCAGGCTGTAGCTCAAAAAGCTGATATGATTATTACTCATCATCCGCTTATTTTTAAAGGCATGAAGGCCGTTACTGACAGGGACTGGCAGCAGGAGCTGATGCTGACACTGGCGGAGCATGGGATTGCCGTATACAGTGCTCATACGAATCTTGATTGTGTAAGCAATGGGGTTAATGATGTATTGGCAAAAAAACTGCGCTTGGAAGACATTGATGTTTTAGACGCTGAAACAGGTTTGGGACGGATAGGCACAGTGGCTGAATGCAGCATAGATGAGTTTGCTGTTTTGGTTAAAACAGCTTTAAAAGCTGATTATGTTGTTATAGGTAGTGCTGGCAGAAAAGTAAATACTGTAGCGGTATGCGGTGGTGCCGGCAGTGATCTGATCAGTCTTGCGCTTTTACGTGGTGCAGATACTCTGGTAACAGGAGATATTAAATACCATGAAGCACAGAAAGCTGTATTCAGTGGGTTGAATGTTATTGATGCCGGTCATCAGGCGACAGAGCTTCATGTTATGGATAGTCTGGCGGACAGACTGTCGCAACGTTTTGCACAAAGGGATATGCATGTTGTAGTTAATGTGGCATCAGAAACTTTGTTGTTGAGACATATTTGATAAAGAGGGAAGATTATGATCAATAATTTTAAAGCAGGCATAAAAATATGTCAGGCTGTATTAGTGAGAGTGCAGAAGATAGGCAATTCATCTAATGGAGGTGTTTTTGCCCGCGGATTGCTGGAGGATAACAGCGGCAGAGTACCTTTTATTTGTTTTGAAGCCGGGTTGGTAGATAAGCTGCGTGATCTGGAAGGACCCGCTGCCTTTATGGTAGCCGGCAGTGTGGATATTAATAAATTTGCTACAGATATGTCATTACAGGTCATTGTACAGAAAATTGACAGCCTTATGCCTGAAGATGATATCAGTCATTTGCTGCCACGTGGCAATTTCAATGAAGAAGAATATAAAAGGAAATTGAGCAATTACATTAAAGCAGTACGTACTCCAGGGTTAAGAGCTTTGTTGGAGAATATTTTCAGCGGAACTACTTACGAGCGGTTTATCGTTAATCCTGCCGGTATGCGTCTGCATCATGCTTATATTGGTGGTCTTCTGCAGCATTCGGTAGATGTTGCCGGTATTGCTCTGGCTTTGGCTGAACAGATTGGCGATATGGATAAGGATCTTGTTATTGCCGGTGCCTTGCTGCATGATATAGGAAAGTTGAAGGAGATTTCCTCCAATATTGGATTTCCGTATACTAATGAAGGGCGACTTTTAGGTCATATTTCCATGTCCGTGCTGATGGTACAGGAAGCAGCAGGTAAATTAAAGATTCCGGCAGCACGGGTGGAGCAACTGCAGCATATCCTGTTGTCTCATCATGGTGATAATGAAAAAGGGTCACCAGTTGCCTGTGCAACGAAAGAGGCTTTTGTTGTTCATTACGCAGATGAAATTGATTCTATTATGAATCAGTTTAGTACACACGAAGGTAAAAATCCCTGGGAGTTTAATAAAATGCTGCAAAGATTTTTGCTGCACGAAAAATTATAATTTATGGACGAAGAGCAGGAATTTCTCAGTGTAAGTGATATAACAGTTGCGGTCAGGCGCAAGCCTATAAAGAATATGTATCTGCGAATTGAAAAAGATAGTTTAAAGGTTGTGGTGTCAGTACCGTTAAGGATGCCTGTAAGTGAAATAGAGCGATTTATATATGCCAAAAAAGATTGGCTGCAGGAGAAACTGCTTTTTCTCAGTAAACGGCAAGCAATTTTTACTACAGAGAAACAAAACATTGAGTGTTTGTGGCTGTGGGGTAAAAAATACAGTGTTAGCTTTGCAGAAGGTAAGCAAAATACAGTTGTTACAAATGATGCTATTATTTTTCAGGGAGTACAGACGCAGAATTCGGATAAAATATCGCAAATTGATAAATTTTATCGACAGCAGCTTCAACAGAAACTTGAAGATTTGGCTGTTGTGTGGCAGCAGCGTTTACGGCTTACGGCAAGCTGCTGGCGAATACGCAGGATGAAGACGCGATGGGGTACGTGCAATACTGGCAGCCAAGCAATAACGATCAACTATAATCTTGTGCGTTTGCCGGTTGCCTGTTTGGAACTTATTGTTGTACATGAATTGGCACATTTGTATGAAGCGAGCCATAACAAACGATTTAAAGACTTTATGTCACTGCATCTTCCTGACTGGCAACAGAGGGAAGATTTATTAAAGCATTATACCTTCTGACAATTGTGTGTTATTGAAAATCTTTTGTGAAAGATGACAGTAATGGAAGGTACTTGTGTTATAATATATACTAATGCAGTATATGTCAGGAGTGAAAACTATGAGCAAACAAAAAATATTGATTGCTGACGATGAAGCGCAAATCAGAGAGATTCTGCGTATCTATTTTGAGAAAGAAGGCTTTGAGGTAATCGAAGCTGAAGACGGTGCAGCTGCAATACTGAAGGTGCAGTCTGAGAAACCGGATATTTTATTGCTTGATATAATGATGCCGGTACTGGATGGTATCGAAGTATGCAAACAGGTTAGAAAAATGTCTGATCTGCCAATTATTATGGTAACCGCAAAAGATGAGGATGATGACCGTATTGCAGGGCTGGAAATCGGTGCAGATGACTATATTACCAAGCCGTTTAATTCCCGTGAGGTTGTTGCCAGAGTTAAAGCAGTTTTAAGACGTGTAGGCAGCAAAGAGAAAAAAGGTGATGTATCCAGAATAACCTATGATGGCCTGGTAATCGATATGGATGAATATCAGGTAACAGCTTTTGGTCATAAAATGACCTTTACGACGAAGGAAATGGAACTGCTGTGGTGTCTGGCTTCCAATCCAGGCAAGGCATTTTCCAGAAATCAGCTGCTGGAAACTATCTGGGGCTACTCTTATTATGGCGATACCCGTACTGTGGATACTCATATTAAACGTATCAGACAGAAATTGAATATACCGCCAGATTCCAGTTGGGATATTACTACCATCTGGGGTGTTGGTTATAAGTTCGAGGTTAAGGAATAAGCGATGAAACAATCGTTAAGCACCAGACTGATGTATAGCTTTATGGCTATCATCGTTGTCATCGTAGTTGGTGTTACGGCAGGCATTTCTTACCTTATTGCCGATTACTTCTTTAAAATAAAAGAACATGAGCTGGCAGATAAAGGTAACGAGATGGCTGAGACCATAGAATACTTTATCCGTATGAATGACCGTGATACACTATATCGTTATATTATCGCTGTGGACAGGCTGGTTGGTGCACGTATCTGGCTTTTCAACGACAAGTATGAGCTTTTGGCTGCTTCGTATGTAGATGAAAAAAAGGATGATGGTGAAGATGTGCTGAATTATTTCTTTAATCTGCGCAGCACCAGTGAAAGCAGTAACAGACTGCAGACTGCGGAAGGAACCGCCATGCTTGACCAGGAGATAAAAAGAGGTAAACTTTCCGACAAGGTCAAGGTAATTTTAAAGGATATCTATGCTGGCAAGTCTGTTAAGTCGCAGATTTTTCATCCGTATTATAAGGAACAGGTTATTTTGGTAGGCGTACCATATAGAGATCCTGTTACAAAAACTAATGGGGCTATCCTGATGACGGAACCGCTGAGCGGGTTTGATAATTTTCTGCGTAACGTTTATATTTATACCGCGATTGTCGGCATTATAGCTTTGATTTTCAGTCTGTTTTTAGTAAGACGGCTGTCCCAGCTCATAATTAAGCCGCTGCTCACAATGAAAAACAGTGCTGCTGCCATGGCCTCCGGCGACTATTCTAAGCGTGTAGACGTTACTGGCGATGATGAAATTGCTGAGCTGGGAAATGCGCTGAATTCTCTTGGCAAAGATCTTGATGCGTATGTAACCAAGATGGAGAGAACTGAAAAGATGCGCAGAGATTTTGTTGCTAATGTTTCCCATGAGCTGCGTACGCCGATAACAATAATTCGTGGTTATAATGAAGCGATTTCTGATGGCATGGTAACAGATGTGGAACTTATTCAGCGTTATCGCGGCCTGATTAACGAAGAAACCATCCGGCTTGAGCGTATGGTAAGAGAGCTGCTGGATATCAGTCGTTTGCAGGCCAGCGATGAACTTTCGCAGAGTAATATGGAAGAATTGCCGCTGGCGGCAATTATCCGCAATGTAGCTGAAAAATTAATGGTAAAGAGCGTCAAGCGCAATATTACTTTTAATATTCATGCCGATGAAAGTATTAAAATTCTTGGTAATGGCGACCAAATGGTACAATTAGTGCTTATTTTAAGTGATAATGCCTTGAAATATTCGCCTGAAAATGGTACTGTATCATTAGGTGCGAAAAAATTAGAGGATGGCTCGGTATTATTGACTGTTGCCGACGAAGGTCCGGGAATTCCAGAAGAAGATATTCCCTTTATCTGGGAAAGATTCTATAAGGTGGATAAGTCCCATTGCCGTAATGTGCCGGGAACAGGTCTTGGCCTTGCTATTGCTAAAGAAATTATCCGCATGCACGGCGCTAAAGCCGAAGTAATCAGCAAATGTGGTGTAGGAACGACATTTGAAATAAAATTTCCAAAAGGTAAGGTAGTATGATGTTAAAGTATGTATGTCCAGATTACAGAATAAAAAGTTTATTTGATCTTTCTCCGAAATGGCTTAAACGCAATGGTTATATGAAGATTGTCGTTGATATCGACAATACTTTATTACCACGTGATAAAAATCTTGTTGGACCCAGAGCAATGACCTGGATTAGACAGTTGCACCAGCAGGGAATCAATGTTGCGCTGATTTCCAACAATGGTGGCGACCGTATTAAAGGTATTGTGCGTCAGACAGGGTTGGGTGCTGTTATGCGTGCGGCTAAACCGCTGCCGCTCAGCTACAAACGTATTGTTAAAGGTATGGGCGGTGGCAAGATCCTTTTTGTAGGGGATCAGTTGCTGACTGACGTACTGGGTGCCAAGATTTCCGGGCTGCCGGTTGTCTGGGTACAGTCTTTGGGCGGCAAAGAACACTTTATTACACGTTGCACACGTAAACTGGAGAAATTCCTGATTAATCGTCTTGTAAGCAGCGGCAAAATGCCTAAGGAGCGCGTATTATGAAAATAGCGCTGCTGCAGATGCTGGTTTTGGAAAAAAATAAAGCAGCAAATGTGGACAGAGGATTACGGATGTTGGAAGAAGCTGCTGCCAATCATGACCTGATAGTTATGCCCGAAATATGGACAACAGGCTATTCTTTGGGCAGACTGCAGCAGGAAGCGGAAACACTGGATAGTTATGTAATCAGAGAAATTCGCCGGATAGCGGCACAATACAGATGTAATATTATTGCCGGTTCAGTGCCGATGCTGCATGATGGTAAGATTTATAATACAGCTGTAACAGTAAACAGAGACGGAGATATAGTAAGTCTTTATGATAAAGTGCATTTGTTTGGACTTTTCAATGAAGAAGACTTCTTTGCTCCCGGAAATAATTTTCAGAGTTTTTTGCTGGATGGGATATGTTGTGCGTCAACTATCTGCTATGATTTAAGATTTCCTGAATTGTACAGACATCTTACTTTGCAAGGTGCGAAAATTATAGTTTGTCCGGCAGAATGGCCTGAATCAAGAGGAGATATATGGCGTTTACTTGCGCAGGCCAGAGCTGTTGAAAATAATATTTTTATTCTGGCTGTAAACTGTTCGGGTTATTTCAAGGGAGCGCCTTTTTACGGACACTCGATGATTATTGCTCCCAGTGGTGAAATTCTGGCAGAAGCAGGGATGGAAGAAGAAGTTATATCCTGTACAATTGATCTTGCAGACGTTGACAGGACGCGTCAGCGTATTAATGCTTTGGCAGATATACGCAGGGAGCTGATTCAATAATGAAGATTGGGACATTTTTGGCCGGCGTATGTGCCGGCCTGATTTTCTGCTTTCAGGGTATGGCAATGGCAGGAGTGCCGGCAGATGTACCAAAAGATGTAAAATATATTTTAGGATTTTATTACGGTAATGGAGAAAATATCCTTATCAGAGAGAATAATGGCGGACTTGAACTGTTATATCGCACTTTGAATGAGGATAAATGCTTTGCCAGAGCTAACATTTTTCCTTTACAGAAGGAGCATTTTGATTCTTATCTGATGAATGAAGCCGGGCCTATTATAGGGTCTGAAGCTAATGTAAGCTTTGAAAGAGATAAAGATGGTTACGGTATTACCTGTAAGGTGGGCGGACATCGTTACAGCAGATACTTTTTTGGGACTGGTAATGGAGAAAATGCCATTCCGTTCAGATTTCCTGCTGTAAGTGACTGGGAAACGCTACGCAATGAAGCTGAACAGGCAGTAATGCCTGCTGCTCTTGCTGCAGGTAAGCAGGCGGAACTGATAAATTTAGCTTCGGTTCCCGGGCTTAAACTGGACTCTGTCTATGCAGGAAGCGAGAATTGTTTTGGAGCCCCTTTGTATCAATCTCAAGGCTTGTATCTTTCGGTTGATGCTGCGGCTGCTTTGGAAAAAGTGAATAAAGAGCTTAATAGCTGGGGTTATGGACTGCAGGTATGGGATGCCTACAGGCCTTGGTCTGTAAGCAAGCTGGCCTATCTGGCTTTGCCGGAAAACAAGAAATTTATGTTAGAAGACCCGGATTTGAAGGGCAGCGTGCATAATACTGGTATAGCAGTGGATGTTAGCCTGTTTGATGTACAGACGGGAGAGCCTGCAGAAATGATCAGCGGTTTTGATGAACCTTCCATGCGACAGTATTCATCATATGCCGGCGGTACGGAAAGACAGCGATATCTGCGTGCCTTACTGCGTGAAACGATGGGAAAATACGGATTTACAGGCATTGAAATGGAATGGTGGCATTTTGAATATGGCAATAGCAATGAATATGCTCATCTTAATATTCCATTTGAGTCTATACAATAATATTTGTTGAGGTGAATGAAATGAACGTATATGATTGTGCCAATGAGCTGGCTAAAGCAATGCGTGACAGCCATGAATTTAAAAAATTAAAAGAAGCGAATGCTGTGTTAGCAAAAGAACCTGAGACTAAGAAATTGGTTGATGAATTTCTGCAGCTGAACCAGGAAGTAGAAATTGCCAAGTATCAGGGTCAGGAAGTACCGGCAGAAAAAACTGAAAAAATTAAAAATCTCTATAATCTGCTGGCTCTGAAAAGTGAAGCAATGGAATATCTTAATGCGTTTATGCGTTTTCAGATGATGATGGCTGATATTACTAAATCTATTAACGATGTAGTGAAAGAAGTTGTTGGTGAAAAATAATGAAGGGCCTCAAATTGCAGGATATTTTCAGTGGCTGTACTGACAGACCTCTGTTGCTTGAAGAACCGATGAGCAGGCATACGTCTTTTCGGATTGGCGGCCCAGCTGATATGATGGCCATGCCCAAAAATGAAGCTGAACTGAGTAATCTGCTGCAAAAAGCTGCTGCCAATAATATTCCGGTTACATTGATTGGCAACGGGTCTAATCTGCTGGTACGCGATAAAGGTATACGCGGTCTTGTAATAAAATTGGGCAATATGCTCAATGAAATTTTGGTTGAAGGAAATAAGATAACTTTTGGCAGCGGTGTTTCTTTGGCACTTGCTTCCAGAAAAGCTGCTGAAAATTCTCTTTCCGGTATGGAATTTGCAGTAGGTATTCCCGGCAGTATCGGTGGTGCTGTGTATATGAATGCCGGTGCCTATGATGGCGAAATGGCTAATGTTGTTGCTGCAGTACGGGTAATGGATGCCACAGGTAAGGTTACGATTATGTCAGCAGAAGAACTACGGTTTGGTTACAGAAAGACAGCTTTACAGGAAAGTGGTCTTATTGTTACTTCTGTAACTGTTGTTTTGCAAAAAGCAGAGCAACAGAAAATTATGGCAAAAATGGATGATTTCAGTCAGCGACGTATAAGTAAACAGCCTTTAGAGCTTCCCAGTGCCGGAAGTATGTTTAAAAGGCCGCCGGGATATTTTGCAGGTACGCTTATTGAGCAGACTGGTTTAAAAGGCTATTCAGTAGGCGGAGCGCAGATTTCAGAGAAACATGCCGGATTTGTTGTTAATACAGGTAATGCTACTGCAGCCGATGTCCTTGGTCTCATCAAAGATGTTCAGGATCGTGTGCTTGCGGCGCATGGAGTATTGCTGCAGCCTGAGGTACTGGTAATAGGCGAGGAGTAAATTTATATTCTGATGAACCCGGAGGATAGAATTTTTCTATACCGATGGGTTTATTTTTATGAGACAGTAAAGGTTGACTGATTAGTCAGATGCGATTAAAATAATAATATAGTTACAGGAGTAGAATTATGAGCAGAGAATTGATGAATGAACAGGAAATTCATGAGTTCGGTTTACAGGTACTGATACAGTATCTGCAAAATAAAGGATATGAGATTGATTTTGCACAGCCTGATAAGGCCAGTTTGCCGCATGTTGTTGCTAAAAGCGGCGATCAGCTGACTTTTATTATAGCTGCTACAGATATCTATCCGAACAAAGGCAAAATCAGCGATGCCGATAAAGCCGCGCTGCTGGAGCAGGCAAAGAATTTTAATGCTCAATCAGCCTGTGCCTATCTGGGTCTTGCTAATGCTGAGGGTGTTGAAAAAGGCGACAAAGGGCTGACTTCCAAGGCTTATAAGGATGCCCGGTATATGACAGATTTTGGCGGGCTGGAATTTATTCGATTTGAAGACTGAGGTGTTTTAAGTGGATTTACTGCAGGTTGATCAGGAAAAATGTTTGAAATGCGGAATTTGTGTGGAATGTTGTCCATCCTGCATTCTTACTATGGGAGAAAAAGGGCCGGAGTGCCATTTTGACCGTGGCTGCATGAGTTGTGGCCATTGTGTGGCAGTCTGCCCGGTTGGAGCGCTGGATAATAAGTATACTCCTTTAGAAAAGCAGCGCCCGATAACACAGCCTGTACTTGATGCTGATACAGCATATGAGTTTCTGCGTATGCGCAGGAGTGTTCGTGTATTTAAAGATGCAGTTCCTACGGAAGAGGAGCTTACAAGACTGCTGGATATTTGTCGTTATGCACCTACAGCAGGTAACTCTCAGGGAATGTACTATATAGTGATTAGAGATAAAGAAAAAATTCAGGCTATTGCTGATGCTGTAGCTGACTGGATGGAGGAAGAAATAGCTGCCGGCACCGAGAACAAGCGCTATTTTATGACTGTCTTGCGTGCTTATCGTGAACGTGGGCAGGATATTATTGCCCGCCATACGCCAGTATTGATTTTTGCGCTGGCCAGAAGGCTGAATGTTACTGGCGTCAGCAATGCAGAGCAATGCTGGGCTTATGCGGAGCTGTTTGCTCCTACCATAGGGTTGGGAACGACTATTGCCGGTTTTATCCAGTCGTGTGGCATTGCAGGGTATCAGCCATTGCTTGATTTGATAAATATCCCCCCAAAACATAAGGTTGCGGGAGCGTTGATGGTAGGTTATCCAAAATATAAATTTAGAAGAATGCCTGAACGTCAGCATCTGAAAGTAGATTTTCAGTGAGTTGAACAGGTGTTATAATGCTGCCAGATAGTTTCTGGCAGCATTTTTTATCTGGCAGCAAGCTATTTATGAATGATTAACGTTAATATCTGGATAAAGGAAAGGACGGAACACGTTATGCTGTTGTATATACAAAAAATAGTTGCCGACTTATTACTGCCACCAGGTATATTTATCGTATTGCTGTTGGTTTTATCAGCATATATGTTTTACAGTAAACAGCGAGGGCGCTATCTGGCTATCGTAATAACAGTCAGCTTATATTTGTTTTCTACGGGCTGGGCAGCAGGAATGCTGATGCGGCCGTTGGAAAATATGTATACAGCTCAAATGAAGAATGCTGATGTTATTCTGGTACTTGGCGGAGGAGCATCTTTGAGAAGCGGGCCTCTTAATAAAGCAGGCGAGCCGGGAGGATATTCTGCCAACAGATTGCTGACAGCAGCACAGCTGCAGCACAGATTGCAGGTACCGATACTTATTACCGGCGGTAAGGTGTTTGCCGGCTCTGGTAATGAAGCGCAAATAGGTCGTATAGCGCTGCTTAATCTTGGTATTGCAGACGATATGATTATTGTTGAAGACAGGGCAAGAAATACGGAAGAAAATGCTGCTCTGGCAATTGCTCTTTGCCGGGAGCGAGGCTTTAAGCATATCTGTCTGGTAACTTCTGCTTTTCATATGACACGCAGTATGCTGAATTTTAGGAGAGAAAATGATGCGGGACAGTTTATCCTGCTGCCATACCCTTGTGATTATCAGTGTAATGAAACTGCAATAACAGATATTTTCAGCTTTGTACCACGGCAGGAAGCATTTACTGTCAGTTATCTCGCTTTACATGAATATCTGGGCCTGGCAGCCAGAAAAATATTATAAAAAATGCTCAGACGAAAAACTCTCCGTCTGAGCATTTTTTTGGATAATAAAGTTATTGTTCGAGCAGTTTTCTGATTTTATCTTCATCAGGGGTGGTAAAATAAGTTTTCTGATTAGTGAAGATAACGAAACCCGGTTTGCTGCCACTGGGCTTTTTAACAAAACGCCGCTGCGTGCAGTCAACGGGAATGTTACTGCCGGTACCGGCTTTGCTGAAATGTGCAGCCAGCTGCACGGCGGTTTCAATATCCTCTGTGGATGGCTGAGGTAAAGTGGTTTTTAAAATAACATGGGAGCCAGGAATATCTTTGGTATGGAACCATAAATCACCTGGGCTGCCGATAGTAAAGGTAACGTAGTCATTCTGACGGTTATTTTTGCCTATGTAGATGCTGCTGTCATCACTAAGCCGTATCTGCAGCGGCTGTGGTCTGGACGATGCAGGCCGGGTTTTCTTTTTATTTTCATGCAGCAGACCGGCTGCGGTCAGTTCCTGAGCAATTTCATCAATTTCAGTTTTGGCACTTACAGTCAGCAGTGAGGCTTCAATGCTTTCGAGGTATCGGAGCAATTCTTCTGCTGCGGTAATTTGCTGGTATATTTCTGTCTGGGCACGTTTATATTTATTATAGCGTTTATAATAAAGCTGTGCATTTTCTACCGGTGTAAGCTCTGGTGACAGTTTTATTTCAACAGGGCAATTATCGTAGATGTTATGCAGCATAGCTGTCGATTGACCCTTTTTTATTTGATAAATATTTGCCATAAGGGTATCGGCATATATTTTCTGTTCTTCCGCATTTTGTGCGGCAGCCAGGTCATCATGCAGCACCAGCAGCTTTTTTTTCTGCCGCATGATTTCGTTTGCAGTCAATTTTTGCAGCTGTTCATGTCTGGGAAGCTGGATGGGTTTAAGTGTTGCTGCAAAATTTACGGCATCGTTGATGCAGGTAAATTCTTTTACTTTTTCTGCCGGTTCAGCCAGAAATGGTGGCAGAGGCAGTATTGTTTTTACCTGATTTGTTTTACCGATATGTGCATATAATTTATCTGGCTGGCTGATGCTATGCTGCAGTAAGGAAATTACTGACGTCAGGGTAAGCTTTTCTGCTGAGTCCAGTGCAATTTGGGCAGGTAGTATGTCAGCTGCCTGCAGTAGTGCCTGTGCGGTGCTTTTGCCTATACCTGTTGTACCGCTGATCAGTGCTTTGAGAATGTTGGCTGCGGGTATGGCGCAAATATAATCTGTTATGGCGGAGGCACTGTTGGCCAGCAGGTCAAGTCCTGTCTGCGGCGGTGGAGAGATATACTCTTTACCGGGTAAAATGGTACGATAACTGCTTTGCTGTGCATTTACATGACGCAGGCTGTCAAGAATGATGTTATCCTGCGTCAGAATAATATTACTGTTTTTACCGGTAAGCTCAAAAATAATTTTTTTGGTAATAATTTTACTGCCGCTGCCGAGCAGGTCAATTTCAAAGGTAATGACTCGGTCCAGACCGTTTTGCGTAATCCTGTTGATGCGTCCTTCCTCCAAATGCTTGCGCAGAAGCATGCAGAAAGCAGGTGGTATATCTGGATTTTCTGGCAGACGGTCAGGCAGGTAAATAATGGGCCCGCAGCCGGCAAGGTCGGCAAGCACCGCGGCGGTACTGCGGTCGCGTTTAACCATCAGGAGCAGAGAATGAGCTGTAGGCATGGATATTTTATAGATTTTGCTGCCCAGCAGTTCTGTATTTAAATAATCAGTGAGTAATCTTAATGTAAGACCTTCTAAATTCATGGCAGACTCCTTTTGTATAGTGACTATATTATAACAAAGCTGTGATAAAATGTGTTAAGCAAATGGTGAGGATTGGCAAAAAGCAAAGAAGAAATTTTGAGCTAAACTGTAAAAACACTGAAAAAAGCCGAAAAATATGGTATAATAAATTTTCAAGATAACTGTGGAGTATTTTTCATAAGAATCGTAAGAAATTCCTTGTAAAAAGTAAGGAGGAGTTCTGTGCTGAAAAGTATGACCGGCTTTGGTCGTGGTGAATATGAGGATAATGATTTTTCCATCAAGGTGGAAATGAAGACTGTTAATCATCGGTATAATGAGGTATCTATTCGTCTGCCGCGTTTTTTGAATCCGCTGGAAGATAAAATACGTAAGACTATCCTTAAAACAGTAAACCGCGGACGTATTGATGTTTTTATAACAGCTGATTATACCAGCAGCGAAAACTGCACGCTGAAAGTTGATAAAAAACTGGCAGCAGCTTATCATCAGGCATTGCAGGAAATAGGCACTGCAATAGGAGTTGATGATATCGGCATCAACACTGCTGCTGAGGTAATGTATCTGGCGCGCTGTCAGGATGTTATTAATGTCAAGGAAGGTTTCTTTGACGTGGAAAGTATTTGGCCTAAGGTAGAGACTGCTGTGGTGATGGCTGTTGATAATCTGGTTAAAATGCGGACTGCGGAAGGCAATAATATTTACGGTGATTTTATTTATCGGGCTGATTTGATTGCTGAAAAACTGGCGCTTATTGAAGAACGTTCTCCACAGGTTGTGGAAGAATATCAGGCTAAACTGACTGAACGGTTAAACGGACTTTTGGCTGAGCATAATATTACTGTAGAACCGGAAAGAATTCTGCAGGAGGTTGCCATTTTTGCTGACCGTGCCAGCATTACAGAAGAAATTGTACGCTTAAAGAGTCATATTAAACAATTTAAACAGATTATTGCTTCTGACCAGCCAGTGGGACGAAAACTGGATTTTCTGATTCAGGAATTTAATCGTGAGGCTAATACCATTGCCTCCAAGGCTAATGATTATACACTGGCTCAGATAGTAGTAGAAATCAAGGCGGAAATAGAAAAGATCAGAGAACAGATTCAGAATATCGAATAGCAGGAGGTACGGTCTAATGGATATTAAGCTTATAAATATCGGCTTTGGCAATATTGTGGCGGCAAACCGGATAATTTCCATTATCAGTCCGGAATCTGCGCCGATAAAACGCATTATTCAGGAAGCACGCGATAAAGGGATGCTGATTGATGCAACCTATGGCAGACGTACTCGTGCCGTGGTTGTTACGGACAGCGGGCATATAATTCTTTCGGCTGTACAGCCGGAAACAGTTGCTAATCGTCTGGCTCAGAGTGATGACGAAGATGAAGAATAGGCAGGGGAGAAAATGGAAAAAACTGTAAAACCGCAGGGTGTCCTGCTTGTTGTATCCGGACCTTCGGGTGCCGGCAAAGGCACAATCTGCCAGCTGCTGCGTGAAAAGCTGCCGGATCTTGGCTATTCAGTATCGGTAACTACCCGCCAGCCACGCGTAGGTGAAGTTGACGGTGTTAACTATTTTTTCAAAACAGTAGATCAGGTCAAAGAAATGATTGCTGCGGATGAGCTGCTGGAATACGCAGAAGTTTATGGCAATTATTATGGCACGCCCAGACAGTATGTAATGGATTTATTGAATGCCGGCAAGGATGTACTGCTGGAAATAGATATTCAGGGAGCACTGCAGATTAAGCAGCGTTTTCCGGAAGGAGTGTTTGTCTTCATTGTTCCTCCGTCTCTGGATGAACTTTCCGCAAGAATCTATAAACGCGGTACTGACAGTGAGGATGTTATTAAAAGAAGAATGGCATCTGCTGCAGGTGAACTGACCTACGCAGCTGAATATGACTATATTATCGTTAATGATATTGTAGAAAAGGCTGCCAATAAGATACTGACAATCATGGATGCTGAAAGATACCGTGTTGCCAGAACATATTTCATTATTGATAAGATTTGTAAGAACAAGAAGAATGCACAGAAGGAGTGAATAAATTATGTCAATGGTTAATCCGTCTATTGATTATCTGGCTGAAAAGGTTGACAGCAAATATACTCTGGTAATCCTGGCTGCCAAACGCGCTCGTGAACTGACTGTTCCGGGTGTGAATGCCGCTGAAAAAGAAGTGAGCACTGCTCTGAAAGAAATTTCCAAAGATGTAATTACATACGAGCGTACTAAAAACGTTTAAGCTCAGGAGGACACAATTTTGCTGAAAGGTAAAAAGATTGTTTTAGGTGTTACCGGCGGTATTGCTGTCTATAAAGCAGTTGACCTTGTAAGCCGTCTGCGTAAACAGGGTGCGGAAGTGCGTGTCGTAATGACAGAGCATGCACAGGAATTTGTTACGCCGCTGACATTCAAGGAAATCAGTGGCAATAAGGTTGCCGTATCCATGTGGGAAAGCAATCAGGAATTTAATGTGGAACATATTGCTCTGGCTAACTGGGCTGATGTTTTTGTCGTTGCTCCTGCAACTGCTAATATCCTGGCCAAAATGGCCTGTGGCATTGCTGATGATCTGTTATCTACTACTTTGCTGGCTGCTCAGGCTCCGATAATTGTTTGTCCGGCAATGAATACTGGGATGTATGAGAATCCGGCTACGCAGGAAAATATTGCCAGACTGCAGCAACGAGGCGTTACTGTAATGCCGCCTGCAGTAGGTATGCTGGCCTGCGGTACTGCCGGTGCCGGAAGACTGCCTGAACCGCAGCAGATTGTAGATTTTATAAAGAATTTTGTTGCAAAACGCGAAGGAGACATGCGTGGTCTGAAGGTACTGGTGACTGCAGCTGGCACAAGAGAGCCAATCGATCCTGTGCGTTTTGTCGGCAACCGTTCCAGTGGCAAAATGGGCTATGCCATAGCGCAGGCTGCAGCAGAACGAGGAGCTGATGTACTGCTGGTAACAGGTCCATCTGCCTTGCCGTTGCCGCCTAATGTTCAAGCATGCAAGGTGGAAACAACGGCGGAAATGCTTAAATCGTGCCTTGATGCCTATGACAGCGTCGACATTGTAATTAAGGCTGCCGCAGTTGCTGATTACCGTCCCCATGATGTGGCAGATCAGAAGATTAAAAAGAAAACTGACGATGCCCTGACGGTAGTTATGGATAAAAATCCTGATATTCTGAAAGAATTAGGCATGCGCAAAAAACATCAGATACTGGTAGGATTTGCTGCTGAAACGCAGAATCTGCTGGAAAATGCCAGAGAAAAAGTTGTTAAGAAAAATCTTGATATGATAGTTGCTAATGATGTAACGGCTGCCGGTGCTGGCTTTAATGCTGAGACCAACATTGTGAAATTCTTATTTCCCGATGGTTCAGTAAGTTCATTGGAGCAGATGCCGAAAACAGCCGTAGCAGAAAAACTGCTTGATACTGTTATGCAACTTAAAAGCAGTAAATAATAATTGTGTTTAAATTGTAATATTTTATATCAGTCTATTGCTAATTTGAATAATGTAGATTATAATAAACAAGACAAATAAATACTACTCATCAAGAGCGGCGGAGGGAATGGCCCTGTGAAACCGCAGCAACCATTGCAGAGTAACTGCTGTAAACGGTGCTAAGTCCTGCGAATTATCGCAAGATGAGAATGCTATATGTAGTAGTGGCGTTCTCGTATGAGAACGCTTTTTTTGTGAAAGAAAATGAGAGGAGCTCTATTTTATGAGAAAATTATTTACTTCCGAGTCTGTTACAGAAGGACATCCTGATAAAATTGCCGATCAGATTTCTGATGCGGTGCTTGATGCCATCCTGAGCAAAGATCCTAAAGGCCGTGTTGCCTGCGAGACAGTTGTAACTACCGGACAAATTCATGTTGTAGGCGAAATTTCTACTAAATGCTACGTAGATATTCCTAAGATTGCCCGCGATACTGTAATCAATATCGGTTATGACCGTGCAAAATATGGTTTTGACGGCAATACCTGCGGCGTATTGGTATCTATCGACGAGCAGTCTCCCGATATTGCCATGGGCGTTGATAAAGCTTTGGAAGCAAAAGAAGGACATGCTGCTGAAGAAGAAACCGGTGCAGGCGATCAGGGCATGATGTTTGGTTATGCAACCAATGAGACGGAAAGTTATATGCCGATGCCGGCTTATCTGGCCAACAAGCTTGCTCTGAGACTTACTGAAGTACGCAAAACAGGTGTGTTGCCTTATCTGCGTCCGGACGGAAAAACTCAGGTTACCGTGGAATATGATGATGGCAAACCTGTACGTATTGATACCGTAGTAATTTCTTCTCAGCATGCACCGGAAATTACCAACGAACAAATCAGAAAAGATATTATTGAACAGGTTATCAAGCCTGTTATGCCTGCAGAAATGCTGGATGCAGAAACAAAATACTATATCAATCCTACCGGCCGTTTTGTAATTGGCGGACCGCAGGGGGACTCCGGTCTGACCGGACGCAAGATTATAGTTGATACTTACGGCGGTATGGCACGTCATGGCGGCGGTGCTTTCTCCGGTAAGGACCCTTCCAAAGTTGACCGCAGTGCTGCTTATGCGGCACGTTATGTAGCCAAGAATATTGTCGCAGCAGGCCTTGCTGATAAATGTGAAATCCAGCTGGCTTACGCGATTGGCGTTGCCCAGCCTGTTTCCGTACTGGTAGAAACCTTCGGCACAGCAAAAATTGCAGAAGATAAGATTGCTGAACTGGTTAAAAAGAACTTTTCTCTGAGTCCCAATGGCATTATCAGAGAACTGGACTTACTGCGTCCTATCTATAAACAAACTGCTGCTTACGGACATTTTGGACGTACTGATGTTGATCTGCCCTGGGAACATACTGATAAAGCTGCTGCATTAAGAGAGCAGGCTGGCCTGTAATCGCATTGTACTTGTTTTAGCCGACACCTTCAGGTGTCGGCTTTTTGACGTTATTTTGCACTGTTTGACAGGATTTCTGCCTGCTGACGAGAATATTATCTATAGAATGTGTATTTATTGGAGGAAGCATGTTTTGTGTTGATGTTGCGATAAATTTGCCGGTGAAAAGCCTTTTTAAGCAATTTACCTACAGTGTGCCTGAAAATATGAGTTTCCTCGACAGCGGCTGGCGGGTGATTGTGCCTTTTGGTGCACAGAAAACAGAAGGCTTTGTCGTTAGGCGGCGAGAGCTTGCAGATAATCTGGATAAGCTTAAAGCAGTGGAAGCTGTGTTAGGAGACAGACCCTGGTTTGATGAGGAAATGCTGGCAACAGCACAGTGGCTGTCGGAATATTACATGTGCTCTCTGTCTGAGGCAATGCGCCTTTTTGTGCCGGGCAAGACAAGTATCAGGCGCAGCGCAGTCAGGGATGAAGATGGCAGACTTTTATATTATCGTTATGAAGAAAAACTGAAAGAAAAAACTGTTCTTGCCTATAAAATAAGTCAGGACGGATACGCTTTTTTACAAACTGGCAATGATAAAAAGCAGCTGCAGCGGCAGTTGGAAGCGCTGCGGCTGTTTGCCGAGAAGAAGGGTTGGCTTTCTTTGCAGGAAGTTGCAGCCGAAAATATCAGCAGCAGTACGGTGCGCACTCTGGCAGGAAAGGGACTGCTGGAAGAAGGTAAAAAGCGCATATTGCGTAACAGCTATACAGATATGCTGCAGCCAGGCAATGAATTATTGCTGAATGACGAGCAAAAAGCAGCTTTTAAGCAAATAAGTACGGCGATGACTGAAGGTAGTGGAGGCAGCTTCCTGCTGCAGGGAATTACAGGCAGCGGTAAGACGGAAATATACCTGCGTGCAGCACAACAGGCCATTCGGCAGGGTCAGCAGGTACTGGTACTGGTGCCGGAGATAGCTCTTACAGCCCAGCTGGTGAAAAGATTTCAGTCCTGGTTCGGAGATTCAGTTGCTGTGGCTCACAGTAAGCTGTCGCAGAATGAACGCGGTGATGTGTGGCACAGGATGCGTACTGGTCAGGCAAATATTTTGATTGGTGTGCGCAGTGCCGTGTTTGCTCCTTTTGCCAGATTGGGACTTGTTATTATGGATGAGGAGCATGAAAGCAGCTATAAACAGGAAGAAAGACCTAATTATCATGCCCGTAATGTGGCAGTAGAAAGATGCCGCCATGCGAGGGCTGTCCTTATTTTAGGCAGTGCAACACCGGACATAGAAACGTATCAGAAAGCACTTCAGGGAGAATATACTCATTTACGGATGACCAAACGTGCCAATGGCAGTGAGTTGCCGCGTGTGGAAATAGTAGATATGCGTCTTGAACTGCAGCAACGCAATTTCAGCGTACTTTCCCGTGCTTTGAAGCAGGCGCTTGTTAATACGGCTGCAGACGGAGAGCAGGCAATCGTGCTCCTGAACAGGCGAGGCTATTCAACTTTTGTTATGTGCCGTGACTGCGGTGCGTCCATCGTGTGTCCGCATTGCTCGGTAGCAATGGTTTATCACAGCAGTAATGAAGATATGCGCTGTCATTATTGCGGTAATACTATGCCTGTACCTGCAGAATGCCCGGCATGCCATAGTAAAAGGATTAAGTTTTTTGGTACAGGTACGCAGAAAGCTGAGCAGGAAATAATGGCCCTGCCGGAAGTAAGAGTTCTGCGGATGGATCAGGATTCCACAATGGCGAAATTTGCTCATGCCGAAATCCTCAGCCGTTTTGCCGGTGGTGAACGTAACGTACTTATAGGAACGCAGATGGTAGCTAAAGGGCATGATATTCCCAATGTTACCCTGGTAGGAGTATTATCGGCAGACAGTATGCTTAATCTGCCGGATTTTCGCGCCTCGGAGCGTACCTTTTCGCTGCTTACTCAGGCTGCTGGTCGTGCCGGACGCGGCAGCAGGCAGGGACACGTTATTTTTCAGGCTTATGACGCGGATAATCAGATTATCCGTCTGGCGGCTCGGCAGGATTATGATGCTTTTGCCGTGCAGGAGCTTGCCGACAGAAAAGAGTTGTTTTATCCTCCTTTTGCTCAGATGTTAAAACTGACGGTATGGGATGAAAAAGAAGAAACAGCCCTTACGCTGGCACAGCGGGCAGTCAATTATCTGCAGGGATTGCAGCTGCAAGGAGAGCTGCAGGATCTTGTTATCATGGGTCCGCTGCCGGCGTTGGTAGCCCGTGTACGTGATTTATACAGATTCAATATACTACTCAAGGCTAAAGATATGCAGCCGGTAAAAAATGCTTTGCTGAACAGCGAATTTAAGGAACAGCGCAATCTTTATTTTGATGTTGACCCGTTGAGCGTAATTTGATAAGAAATAACTTTTTGTGTTATAATATAATTTACTAAATTTAAATTTTGGGAGGCTTATTTTGTCTAAGTTAAATATTGTCGTAGCAGGAAATCCCGTCCTGCGTATGAAAGCCGAAGAGGTAAAGAAGATAGATAAAAAACTGCACAGACTGCTGAAAGACATGGCAGAAACCATGTACGCAGCGGACGGTGTGGGACTGGCTGCACCGCAGGTAGGTGTTTCCAAACGTATTGTTGTTATTGACGTTGGTGAAGGGCTGCTGGAAATGATTAATCCGGTTATCGTGAAAAAAGAGGGCAGCGTCATCGGCGGCGAAGGCTGTCTGTCTGTGCCGGATTATGAAGGGGAGGTAGAGCGTGCTGAATATGTTGAGTGCGAATTTACCGACCGTAACGGAAAACGTTTGCTGCTGCAGACAGATGGGTTGTTGGCGATAGCGGTGCAGCATGAACTTGATCATTTGGACGGAGTGCTGTTTATTGATAAGGCAAAAAGCATCATGCCTAAGCCGAAAGAAAAGCTTGTAGAGTAAGATAGTGTAGGTGAAAAAATGCGTATTGTATTTATGGGAACACCGGATTTTGCGGTTGGCAGCCTGAAAGCTCTGGCTGAATCTGGAAAACATGAAATAGTTGGTGTGGTTACGCAGCCGGACAGACCAAAAGGACGCGGCAGACAGATGTTGATGACTCCTGTGAAAGAATATGCGCTGGCAAAAGGTTATACTGTTTACCAGCCTCAAAGAGTAAAAACGCCGGAATTTATACAGGTACTGCGTGATTTACGACCTGAATTGATTGTAGTTGCGGCTTTCGGGCAGCTTCTTTCACAGGAAATACTTGATTTGCCTGCTTATGGCTGCATTAATGTACATGCTTCACTACTGCCTAAATATCGCGGTGCAGCGCCCATACACTATGCCATTTTGCAGGGTGAAAAAGAATCAGGCGTTACCATTATGCAGATGGATATCGGCATGGATACAGGCGATATGCTGGACAAGGTCAACGTGCCCATCAGCGACGAAATGACAATGGGAGAGCTGCATGATGAGCTGCGGGAAAAAGGTGCACGGTTGCTGCTGAAAACAATAGATGGTATTGCAGAAGGCACTGTGCAGCGCCGGAAGCAGGATAATGAGCTGGCAACCTATGCGTCGTTACTGCAGCGCAGTATGGAAAAAATCGACTGGCAGCAGGATGCCGTGAAAATACATAATCTTATTCGTGGTTTCAATCCATATCCCGGTGCCTTTACTACATTGCCGGACGGCAAGAATTTGAAAATCTGGGCGTCAAGAGTAACTGACGCTGCAGATGCTGCTGCCGGTACTGTTACAGCTGTTGGCAAAAAAAGCTTTGTTGTAGCCTGCGGTAATGGGGCACTGGAAATACTCGAAGTGCAGCCTGCTTCTAAAAAGCGCATGAGCGCGCAGGTGTTCTGTAACGGGCGTGGAGTTCATGCAGGAGACGTTTTAGGTAAGGAGTAACTTTCTGATGACGGAATCGGTATTTAAACCTAAAAAACGTATATTTATGTCGTTAACGTCTATAAGTGCGCTGCTGGGAGCATTTATGATTTATGTTGTCTGGAAAGTTACGGTTCCGGGACTTTCTGAGATACATCATCTGCTGCCGGTAGTTATGGGCGTTATCGGTGTCGCTGTTGTATTGCTGATGCTTACAGGTGTATTTGGTATAGTAATGGCTCTGCTGGGCATACCTATTATCAAGATTTTTTATTTTGGTGCATGGAAAGCCATAAATATCCTGTTTCCTTTTGCAGTAGTACTTGGCAGACTGTTTAATATTCCGCGGGCCAAGATTGAACAGTCATTTATTGAGGTCAGCAACAACCTTGTGCTTCAGCATAAGGTAAAGGTTCCGGCGGACAGGATTATGATTCTGACGCCGCATTGCATCCAGTTGGATACCTGTACTTTCAAGATAACGAGAAATGTCGAAAACTGTCATCAATGCGGCAGGTGCAGTGTGGGTGCAATGCTTGGGCTTGCTCATAAATATGGCTGTCATCTGGCGGTGGCTACCGGTGGCACACTGGCAAGGCAGATGGTTATGCAGGTGCGTCCGAAAGCTATTGTTGCTGTTGCCTGCGAACGTGATTTAACCAGCGGTATTCAGGATGTATTTCCGTTGCCGGTGCTGGGGGTATTAAATGAGCGTCCGTTTGGGCCATGTTTTAATACCAGAGTGGATATAAAGAAATTAGAGGCTGCTATTTTAGCTTTTTTGGATGAAGAGGATGTCAATGCCAAAGGAAAATAGAGAGAAAATCACAGCTCGTGCCGCTGCTGCTGAAGTTGTAGACCAGGTTTTGCAGGACGGAGCGTATACTAATATTGCCGTTAATAATTTTTTGCGCAGACATAATCTGGAAGAACAGGAACGTAAGTTTTTTACGGAACTTGTCTATGGTACAATCAAGGCTGCGGGCACTGTAGACTGGTATCTGGAACGCTGTCTGACACGTCCGCTCAGTAAAATTGACAGGATGGTGCTTGCGGTTTTGCGTATCAGTGCTTTTCAGATATTGTATCTGGAAAGAATTCCCAATTCGGCTGCCTGCAACGAAGCTGTAAAACTTACTCGTCTTTACAGCCATGAAGGTTCTGCAAAGTTTGTCAACGGAGTGCTGCGAGGGTTGCTGCGCAAGCTGGATACATTGGTTTTTCCGGAGAAAAAAAGTGATTTGGCTGGGTACCTGTCTTTAAAGTACAGCCATCCGCGCTGGCTGGTAAAAAGATGGCTGGGACAGTTTGGTGAAGAGAACACGGAAAAGCTCTGCGCGTTTAACAATACACCGGCCTCCGTATGTTTGAGGGTCAATACTCTTGTAACAGACAGAGCTGCACTGATGCAGAAGCTGCAGCAGGCAGGAGCAGATGTGCGTGCTTCTTTGTGGAGCGAAGACGGGATAATATGTGATAAATTACCGGCGCTGGGCGATATTATGTACAAGTTGCATGATTCTTTTTATGTACAGGATGAAAGTTCGATGCTGGTCGGTAGGGTAGTTGCTCCTCAGCCGGGAGAAAATATAATAGATATGTGCAGTGCGCCAGGTGGCAAAACTACGCATATTGGTCAGCTGATGCGTAATCAGGGCAGTATTCTGGCAGGCGATATCCATGAACATAAAATCAAACTTATCGGGGATAATGCTGCGCGACTGGGAATCAGTATCATAACTCCCAGACTGCTTGATGCTACAGTGTTCGTACCAGAGCTGGAGAAGACTGCAGACCGCGTACTGGTGGATGCTCCCTGCTCCGGACTTGGTGTACTGCGCCGTCGTGCTGAGGCAAGATGGCGCAAGAAAAAAGCTGATTTAAAAGTTTTTCCGCCGCTGCAGCTGCAGATACTGCGTAATGCGGCAAGATATGTTAAGCAGGATGGCCTTCTTGTTTACAGTACCTGTACAATCGAACCTGCTGAAAACCATTATTTGATAGAGCAGTTTTTGGAGGCTGAGCCAGAATGGCAGTATGCGGGATTCCTTCATCCATTAGATAAGACTATGGTAAAGGAGTTACAGCTGTTACCGCAAAAAGACGGTACTGATGGATTTTATATTTGTGCGCTAAAACGTAAAAGTCAGGGAGAATAATGAATAAAAAAGAAATTTTCGGTCTGACAATTGAAAAATTGCAGGAGCTGTTTGTACAGTACGGCATGAAAAAATTCAGAGCAAAACAGGTTTATCAGTGGCTGTATGAAAAAGCAGTATTTGATTTTGCGCAGATGCATAATATCAGTAAGACTGATATAGCTGTTTTGCAGGAAAATTTTACCGTGCTTCCGGAACAGATAAAAATTTTGCGCGAGCAGGATTCTTCTGATGGTCTGACAAGTAAATTGCTGTTAGAATTTCCTGATGGCAATTCGGTAGAAACAGTACTTATGCATCATGATTACGGTTACAGTGTCTGTGTTTCCAGTCAGGTTGGCTGTGATATGCACTGTGCGTTCTGTGCCAGCGGCATTAATGGCTGCATAAGAAATCTGAGTACTGCCGAAATTATTGCGCAGATGTATCTTTTTAATAACAGACTGCGCACTCACAATGCTTCTGTGTCCAGAGTTGTAGTTATGGGCAGCGGCGAACCGATGCTGAATTATGATAATGTCATGGGTGCACTGGATTTTCTGCATCGTGAGGATACCTGCAATATGAGTTATCGTAATATGACGGTTTCAACCTGCGGTATAATACCTGGCATTGCAAGGATGCAAAATGATGCACGTCCTGTCAGCCTTGCCATTTCACTGCATGCCGTAAAAAATGAGCTGCGCACGAGTCTGATGCCTGTAAATAAAGGTTATAACTATCTTGATGTTATTGCTGCTGCAGAAAAGTATGCCGTTAAAAGCGGCAGGCAGGTAACTTATGAATATATCCTGTTGAAGAATATTAACGACAGTACGGAAGATGCGGAGCTTTTAAGCAATTGCCTGAGATTTAAGCATGCGGCAGTCAATCTTATTCCTGCCAATCCCGTCATTGAAAAAGGATTTGAACGTCCTGCGCAGGCAGCAGTAGAAAAGTTTCTGCGTGTTTTGCAGAAAAACAGGATTAATGCAACTGTACGTAAAGAAATGGGCAAGGATATAGATGCTGCCTGCGGTCAGCTGCGGGCAAAGTTTGCAGAGGAGCAGAAGAGAGCCTATGAAAATAACGGTAACAAGTAGGACGCATGTAGGTAAAGTGCGCAGTAACAACGAAGATTCACTGCTGATTAGAGAGCCGTATCTGTTTGCTGTGGCTGACGGTATGGGTGGTTATGCTGCTGGCGAAATAGCGAGCCGAGCTACATTGAAAGCGTTTGAAATTGGAACTTATAAACTGCGCCATGAACAGGATGCTGATGCCGAGCAGATATTGGCTGATGCTTTTGACAAGGCTAATGAACATATATACCTCATGGCAGGCAGAAATCAGGCTTATGCCGGTATGGGCACGACGCTGACGGCGCTTTATCTTCCCGGCGACAGTACAGCTTATGCTGCGCATGTAGGTGACAGCAGGCTGTATCTTTATCGTAACGGTACGTTGAGCCAGGTAACGCACGATCATTCTTATGTGGCTGATCTTGTTGCCAAAGGTAAGCTTACTGATAAGGAAGCTTTTTCACATCCGCAAAAAAATATGCTGCTGCAGGCAATAGGTGTGGAAGAGCATATCAGGACAGATATTATTCATTTTGCCCTGGAAGCAGGGGATATACTGCTTTTATGCAGTGATGGTCTGACAGATATGCTGCATGACTGTGAGATTGCCGATATTCTGCAGCATAATGATTTAGTTGTGGCAGCGGATACACTTATTGCTGAAGCGCTTGCTAATGGCGGACGTGATAATGTGTCCTTTATAATGATTTCATTATCTGCTGTTGAGGAGGATGGATGCAATGAATAAGACGATATTAAATAACCGTTATGAAATAGTCCGTCCTGTAGGCAGCGGAGGGATGGCTGAGGTCTTTTTGGCCCATGATAATCTGTTGGACAGAAATGTTGCCGTAAAAATGCTGCGTGATCAGTTTCTTGCGGATAAAGAATTGCTGGAGCAGTTCCGCAGAGAGGCAAAATCAGCTGCCCGCCTTATCCATCCGTATATAATTAATATTTATGATGTTGTTTCAGAGGGCGACATCCAGTATATAATTATGGAATATGTGGATGGAGTAACGCTGAAAGATTATCTGAAAGAGCATAAGCTGCCGCTGAATGCTGTGCTGGAAATCGCAGTGCGGCTGGCAGATGCGCTGCAGCATGCACATAGCCGCAATATTATTCACTGTGATATTAAACCGCAGAATATTCTTATAGATAAATACCTTAATCCCAAGATTACTGACTTTGGTATAGCAAAGATGATCAGCAGTCAAACGACAGTTTATACAGCGGCTGTCATGGGATCAGTGCATTATATTTCTCCGGAACAGGCTGTTGGTGGTAAGATTACAGCCAGCAGTGATGTATATTCATTGGGCGTAGTGCTTTTTGAAATGCTGACGGGACAGGTTCCCTTTACAGGCAATACGGCAGTATCGGTTGCCATGATGCATGCAGAAAAGCCGGTGCCGTCTTTAAGTGATTTTATGACCGAGGTTCCGGAAGGATTGCAGCCGATTATCGATAAGGCGTTGGCTAAAAAAACTGAAGACAGGTATCAGAATGCGGAAGAACTGCGTCATGATTTGTTAGCGTTAAAAATGAAACTCTATCCTTTCAGCAGTGACGAATACAAAAAAGACATGCAGGCCATTGTTACAGATACTGCTGCCTGCACCATGAATCAGGAAACTGCTGCAAATGATTATGAAGCGACGATGATTATGAAGCCTGTGCGAAGTTCAGATGGTGAATATGATTATGCCGCTGATGCAGAAAGTCAGGAATTGCTCACTCAGGAGGCTGATGAAATGCCGGAACGCAGGGGAAAACAGGTAAAAAGAAAATGGAATTTTACCAAGGTGCTGGTGTATATTACTGCTGCAGTGGTTGTACTTTCGGTAATTGCACATTTTATTTTCAATCGTAATCGGGAAGTGTTGCCGGTTCCTGATGTAGTGAAGATGACTGTTGTTGAAGCACAGGCCGCTTTGGAAGAAAAAGGTTTTGAAGTAGAGCTTGAGGAAAGGTACGGTAATGATGTCAAGCCAGGTACTGTTATGGAGCAGTCGCCTAAAGCCGGCGAAAAACGTAAACAGGGCAGCACTATTTATTTGACCATAAGTAAAGGTGCTGAATTGAAAAAAGTTCCTGATATTATCGGCATGTCACTGGCAAAAGCAGAGAATCTGCTGGAAACAGAAGGGTATGCTATTGGTAATATAACCAGAAAGTTTGACAGCAGTAAAAGTGTAGGTACAGTTTTGGAGCAATCTCCAAAAGCAATGGATAAGGCTCCGAAAGGCAGTAAGATTAATCTGGTGGTCAACGAGGGCGAAAAAACTGTACCTAATGTAATAGGTCAGAAACTGGCAACAGCAAAACAATTGTTGCAGAAAGAAGGTCTGGCAGTTGGCAATGTTGGCTACAGTAAAAATCAGGCAGATAAAGATATTGTAGTCAGCACTGATCCTGCTCCGGGAAGCCATGTGGCTGCAGGTGAGAAGATTAACTTGACGTTATCTGCAGGAGAAAGCGGTGGCAGCGATGCTCAAAACAGTATTTATGTTGATTTTGTTGTACCGGGAACGCAGGAACAACATGTACAGATTTATGTTACCGACAGCCGCGGCAGACGTCTGATTTATGATGGTACTCAGAAAGGCGGCGTAAGGCTGCGTCAGAAAATAAATGCTTCTGATAATGCCAGAGTACAGTTGTACTGCGATAATAAACTGATTGAGGAGAAAACTTTGTGAGTGAATTGCAAGGCAGAGTTTTAAAAAATTATAACGGTTATTACTATGTGAGCACCGAAGAATGTATTTACACCTGCAAGGTAAAGGGCAGGATGAAGCAAAATCGTTTTTCGCTGGTTACCGGGGATATAGTTACTTTTGAAGTGGGAACCGGCAATGAAGGAATGATTAAAAATGTGCTGCCGCGCAGAAATTTTCTGCTGCGACCTACTATTGCCAATCTTGATCTTTTGGTTGTAACGTTTGCTTGCGTTACACCTGATTTCAGTTTTCTGCTGGCAGATAAATTGCTTGCTTTAGCCGCAATAGCCAGAATACCTGCCATAATTGTTTTGAATAAATGTGATCTGGCAGATGAGAATACGTTGAAAAATATTTGTGAGGTTTACCGTCAGATTGGTTATGAGGTATATTGTATTTCGGCAACAGAGCGTCAGGGCATCGCTGCTCTCAAAGCGCGGCTGGAAGGGAGTATATGTGCGTTTGGCGGCCCTTCCGGGGCAGGCAAGTCTTCTACTATTAATGCCATAGATCCAGGTGTTCAGCTGCAGACTGGCGCTGTAAGTGAAAAAATAGGACGTGGTAAGCATACCACACGTTTTGCTCAGCTTTTGCCTTTTGACAAGGGTTATATTGCTGATACGCCGGGATTTGGCAATCTGATGCTGGAAGAGCTGGATGATAAGATGCTGGTTAATGGATTTCGCGAGTTTGCAGCTTATGAAGAAAGTTGCCGGTTTTCTCCCTGTACGCATACCCATGAACCGGTGTGCGGTGTGAAGCAGGCTGTGCAGGAGGGTAACATTTCTGAGAGCCGTTATCAGTCTTATCTTGATATTTTAAAGGAAATAAAGACTTTTCAGGAAAGAGAGGGTAAAAAGTTATGATTAAGATAGCGCCTTCTATTTTATCGGCTGATTTTGCGTTTCTGGCTGATGAAATTAAAAAAATTGAAGAAGCTGGTGCTGATTGGGTGCATATTGATGTTATGGACGGTGCCTTCGTACCTAATTTAACCTTTGGTGCGCCTGTAGTACAGAAAATAAGAAAGGTGACGAATCTGTTTTTTGATTGCCATCTGATGGTAGAAAATCCTGAAAAGTATATAGAAGATTTCAAAAAGGCAGGAGCAGATCAAATTGTTGTGCATGTTGAGGCTACCAAACATCTGCATCGCTGCATCCAGCAGATTAAAGCAGGCAATATGAAAGCAGGCGTAGCCCTGAATCCTGCCACGGCGCTCAGTACGGTTGAGGAGATATTGCCTTATGTGGATATGGTGCTCTTAATGACAGTAAACCCTGGCTTTGGCGGACAGTCCTTTATTGAAACTATGGTGCCAAAAGTACGTAAACTGGCAGAGATGATTAAAGAGCGCAAACTGAAAGTTGATATTCAGGTAGACGGCGGCATTAATGATAAAACGGCCAAGCTGGTAACTGAGGCAGGTGCCAATATACTTGTTGCTGGTTCTTATGTTTACGGAGCCGAGGATGTTAAAAAGGCTATCAGCAGCTTACGCGGCTAATGTACATACGCAGATGTAATTTCTGTGAAATTTTGGGCAGCAGCATTGAAAAAATATCTACGCACAGATATAATTAGACTATAAGTTGTGTTTGCGGTATAATGCAGGCAGAACTAATAATTGCATAATATAACCTTTGGGGCAGGGTGCGATTCCCTACCGGCGGTATAGTCCGCGAGCCGTAAGGCATGAACAGGTGAGATTCCTGTACCGACAGTATAGTCTGGATGAAAAAAGGTGAAGCTGGTATTTATGCCGCATTCTTACTCAGAGGTTAAGAATGCGGTTTTATTTTTGCGGAGTGAGTATTATGAGTGAAGAAAAATATATGTTGCATGCGCTGATGCTGGCTGAAAGAGCAGAAGGTGATACAAGTCCGAACCCAATGGTTGGCTGCGTTATTGTAGATGATAAGGGCATAATTGTTGGTGAAGGTTATCATCACAGGGCCGGTGAAGCTCATGCGGAGGTCAATGCTTTGCTGGCTGCAGGCGAGCAGGCGCAAGGGGCCACTGCCTATGTTACGCTGGAGCCCTGTTCTCATTATGGACGGACAGGCCCATGTTGTAAGGCCTTGGCTGAAGCGGGAGTTCGCAAGGTAGTAGTTGCCTGTCTTGACCCTAATCCGTTGGTTGCCGGTAAGGGGCTGGAATATTTGCGGCAGGCAGGTATGGAAGTTGTCTGCGGAATGTGTGAAAAACAGGCAAAAAGACTTAATGAGAGATTCTTTTGCTGGATTACAGAAAAACGGCCTTTTATAAGTATGAAATACGCTATGACTCTGGATGGAAAAATAGCAAGTTATACCGGTGATTCCAAATGGATAACCGGAGAAGAGGCAAGAAGATTTGCTCACAGACTGCGCAGGCAGCATGATGCTGTACTTGTGGGGATAGGTACGGTACTGGCTGACGATCCTGAACTGACGACACGTATGGTCAGCGGCAAAAATCCGGTGCGGATAGTTTTAGACAGCCGGCTGAGAATTCCCTTGCACGCTCAGGTACTTAATGAAGCGGCGAAAACGCTTGTTTTCACTGGTACCGGGGCAGACAGAGAAAAGATAAATGCGTTGGCAGTAAAAGAAAATGTTGAGGTCATTTGCTTGCCGCTTGAAAACGGGCAGTTGTCTGTGGCACAGGTAATAAAAAATCTTGGTGAACGTGGTATCACCAGCCTGCTGGTGGAAGGCGGCAGCGCTGTACATGGAGCGTTTTTCGACAGTGGCCTGGCGGACAGGGTTTATGCTTTTATTGCGCCCAAAGTTATTGGCGGCAGTAAGGCAATGACGCCTGTAGGAGGATGTGGCAGCAGTCTTATTGCATCAGGCTGGCAGCTGCAGGAAGCAGAGCAGCAGATGCTGGGTAATGATATTATGATTACAGGTATTGTACATAAAGGAGGCTGCTGAAATGTTTACTGGACTTGTAGCCGAACTGGGGACGGTGCAGCGGCTTGAGCGGCAGGGTGATTCTTATCATCTGACGGTAAATGCCGTTAAGGTTATGCATAATTTAAAAATTGGTGACAGTGTGGCGGTCAATGGAGCCTGTCTTACGGTGGTACAGATGCAGGATAGTGCGTTTACAGCGGACGTAATGCCGGAAACAGTGCGCTTGACCAATATCGGCAGTCTTCATGCAGGTGACCGGGTAAATTTGGAGCGTACGCTGCGGCTGTGCGACGGTCTGGATGGACATATAGTCAGCGGTCATGTAGAAGGGCTGGGAACCATCATAAGCCGCAAGCCGGAAGGAATTGCCAACGTCGTAGAAATAAAGACGGAACCAAGGCTTTTACGGTATATATTGCCTAAAGGCAGCATTGCTATTGATGGAATAAGCTTGACGGTAACGGCAGTAACAGAAAACAGTTTTGCTGTGGCTGTTATTCCTCATACTGCCAAAGAAACAACAATGGGCTTTAAAAATATTGGTGATAAGGTCAATCTGGAAACGGATATCATCGGTAAATATGTTGAACGGCTCTTGCATACTGCTGTCAATAAGCAGGATACAGAGCAAATTGATAAAAATATTTTGCTGGAAAACGGATTTATGTAAGAGGTGAAAAAAGTGGAAGAAAAATTTAGATATAGTACCATTGAAGAAGCCATTGCTGCTATTAAGGCAGGCAAGATGGTACTGGTAACAGATGATGAGGATCGTGAAAATGAAGGCGATCTTATTATGGCGGCTGAGCTGTGCACACCGGAAGCCATTAATTTTATGGCCAAAGAAGCACGCGGGCTTATCTGTATGCCGGCAGCGGGTGAGATTATGGATAAACTGCAGCTTGGTGCCATGGTCAGCAGAAATACTGATAACCATGAAACTGCTTTTTCCGTATCTATCGATCATGTGGAAACAACTACAGGTATTTCCGCCTATGAACGTGCTTATACCATGAAAAAATGTGCCGAAGAAAGTGCGCAGCCGGGAGATTTTCGCAGGCCGGGTCATGTTTTTCCGCTGCGTGCGCGTGAAGGTGGCGTGCTGGTACGTACTGGCCATACGGAGGCAACAGTTGATTTATGCCGCCTTGCTGGGTTAAAGCCTGTGGGCATTTGCTGCGAAATTATGAATGATGACGGACATATGGCCCGCACGCCTGATTTGATTGAATTTGCTCGTCAACATGAGCTTGTTTTTATTACGGTAGCAGACCTTGTTGCTTACAGGAAAGCTCATGAAAAAATGGTGCACAGGGCAGCAGAAGCAGCGCTGCCGAGCAAATACGGCAATTTCAGGATTATTGCCTATGAAAATGATCTTGATAATCTTTGCCATGTAGCTATTGTCAAGGGTGATATTGCCGGTAAACAAAATGTACTTGTACGTGTACATTCCGAATGCCTGACAGGTGATGCTCTGGGAAGCTTGCGCTGTGACTGCGGTGATCAGCTGGGTAATGCATTGCGCATGATAGAAAAGGAAGGCTGCGGTGCAGTAATATATATGCGTCAGGAAGGACGCGGCATTGGTCTTGCCAACAAGATCAGGGCTTATGCTTTGCAGGATCAGGGGCTTGATACTGTGGAAGCCAATGTCAAACTTGGTTTTGCTCCTGACCTGCGCGATTATGGTATCGGTGCTCAGATATTGTCTGACCTTGGACTTACCAGTATACGTCTGATTACCAATAATCCGGCTAAACGCATCGGCTTGTCCGGATACGGTATCACTATTACTGAGCGTGTGCCACTGGTCATTGAACCAAATAAATACAACGAACATTATCTTGATGTTAAAGAAGAAAAGATGGGCCATGAGCTGCATTGCTCCTGCTGCCATAAATAAGGAGGATTTAAGTATGAATATTTTAGAAGGTAAACTTACTGCCAAAGGCATGAAAGTAGCCATTGTTGTAGCGCGTTTTAATGAATTTATCACCAGCAAGCTTTTAAGCGGTGCTGTTGATTGTCTGAAAAGACATGAGGCTGCAGATGATGACATCACTGTAGCATGGGTTCCCGGTGCTTTTGAGGTGCCGCTTGCTGCCAAAAAACTGGCTGACAGTGGCAAATATGATGCCATTATCTGCCTGGGTGCCGTAATCAGAGGTGCAACTCCGCATTTTGATTATGTATGTGCAGAAGCATCTAAAGGTATTGCGCATGTTAGTCTGGAATACGGTCTGCCGGTTGCTTTCGGTATCCTGACAACGGAAAATATTCAGCAGGCTGTGGAGCGTGCAGGTACCAAAGCCGGTAATAAAGGTGTTGATGCGGCGATGACAGCTATGGAAATGGTTAATCTTTTTAAAGAAATGTAAGATTTGTTTTGAGGGCCGGAGGCAGAGCCTCCGGCTTTTTACTTTGGAAGATAAACTTGTATTTGATGATAATAATCTATATAATTGAAAGTATGATTGTGAAAAACAGCTGCAGAAAGGAGCTTTTTTATGCAGGATATATTGACTAAAGCGACAGTTGAGGGTGTCCGTATTTATGCCTTGTGTACGACTGAACTGGTAAATGAACTGGCGGGGAAACATAAATGTTCGCATCTGGCAAGTGCCGCGCTGGGCAGAGCCATGAACGGAGCGCTGCTTCTGGCAGCTACCATGAAGGATAATGAACGCATAACTTTACGCTTAAAGGGGGACGGCCCCATAGGCGAGGTAGTTGCTGATGCAGAAGGAAACTGCGTACGCGGTTATGTGGAAAACAACGATGTGTTTCTGCCTTTAAAGGAAGGCAAGCTTGATATTGGCGGAGCGATTGGTAAGGGTAATATAATTGTTACACGTTATCTGCAGAATGCAGAGCCGTTTACAGGCTATTGCGAGCTGCAGGATGGTGAGATTGCCAGTGATCTGACAAAATATCTGTATGAATCAGAGCAAACACCCGCATCTGTAGCGCTTGGAGTATTGGTAGATAAAGAAGGCAACGTGATAGCATCAGGTGGTTATTTCGTGCAGGCCATGCCAGGCTGCGATGATGAGATACTTGCCAGGCTTGAAGAAAATATCAATATGATGCCGTACGTTTCACAGCTGCTGGAAATAGGCTATGACCCAGAAAAAATTATCAGGATTATTGCCAGAGGTCTTGAGGTCGATATTAAGGAATCAGTACCTGTGCATTTTAAATGTCGCTGCAGCAGAGATCGCATTCTTGACGCTTTGGCGCTGCTGAATAGTGAAGCATTGCACGAGCTGGAGCAGGATGAGGTAACGGAAGTACATTGTCAGTTCTGTAATTCCACCTATACTTTTACTCAGAAGGAGATTGCCAGGCTTATAAAAGAAAAACAGCAACCTTGACAAAGCGAACTTTTGTTTGTATAATTTAAAATAAATAAAACAGAAAGTCAGGAGGACTTGGTGAATGGACAGTGAAAAATTAAAAGCCCTTGATATGGCTATGCGACAGATAGAGAAAGATTTTGGCAAAGGCTCCATTATGCGTCTTGGCGAAGCCAGAGCCAAAATGAATATAGAAGTAATTCCCACAGGAGCGTTATCGCTTGATATTGCTTTAGGAGTTGGCGGTATTCCCCGCGGACGTGTCATTGAGATTTACGGGCCTGAATCTTCCGGTAAGACAACTGTTGCATTGCATATGATTGCAGAAGCACAGAAGATGGGTGGCTATGCAGCATTTATTGATGCTGAACATGCTCTGGACCCGGAATATGCACGTCATTTGGGAGTAGATGTTGATAATCTGCTGATTTCTCAGCCGGATAATGGCGAACAGGCACTGGAAATAGCTGATGCTCTGGTACGCAGCGGTGCTATTGATATCATTGTTATCGACTCAGTTGCGGCACTGGTACCGCGGGCTGAGATAGAAGGTGAGATGGGTGACTCCCACGTTGGCTTGCAGGCAAGGCTTATGAGTCAGGCACTGCGTAAACTGACAGGTCTTATTGCCAAATCTAAATGTGCGACTATTTTCATTAATCAGATACGTGAAAAGGTCGGTGTTATGTTTGGCAGCCCGGAAACGACGACCGGCGGTCGTGCATTGAAATTTTATTCCACTATACGTATGGATGTTCGTCGTATTGATACACTGAAAAACGGTAATGATATGATAGGCAGCAGGACAAGGGTAAAAGTAGTGAAAAATAAAATTGCACCTCCCTTCAAACAGGCTGAATTCGATATCATGTATGGTCAGGGTATTTCCCATGAAGGGTGCCTTGTGGATCTGGGGGCTGACCTGGAGGTTATTAATAAGAGCGGTGCCTGGTACTCTTATGGTGATGTACGATTAGGCCAGGGTAAGGAAAAAGTTAAGGAATTTTTAAAAGAAAATCCTGAGATCGCACAGGAAATTGAAAATAAGATTCGCAGCATGACCATAGCAAAACCGGCAGAAGGTGCTGTTGAGGAAGCAGCAGGCAATGTGGAAACAATCTTTAAAGAAGAAATTTGAAGATGAAATGCAGGTTTATGACTATGCACTGAGCCTGCTTTCTTACAGAGATTACTGTGCTGCTGATATGAAGAACAAATTGCTGCAAAAAGGAGCTCCGGCAGAATATGCTGCAGCTGCTGTCAGGAAACTGACAGAATATGGCCTGATAGATGAAAAACGCTACGCTGTAAGGGTTTATGAAGCCTGGCTGGCTAAAAAGTATTATGGGCGCAGACATTTGCTGGCGGAAATGCAGCGCAAACATGTACCTGAACAGTACATGGCTGAAATCTTGGACAGCTTCAGTGAGCAGGAAGAGGCGGAGCGTGCTCAGGCAGCGTGTGAACTTTTTATGCAGCGTAATGCGAAAAAAATACAGCAGCCAATAGATAAAAAAATATATGCGGCCGCGGTTCGCTTTCTGGGGGTACGCGGCTTTTCAACAAGATATGTGCATTTTATCCTTGGAAAGTTACATTTTACGGACGATATGTAGTGTCTGAGCAACAGGCTAATCTTGACATTTCAGTTAAATTTAATTAAAATGTAATTATCCAATCGTGTTAATTTGTCTCTTGTTTTCGGCAAGGCAACATGTATTTGTTGCCTTGTTTTTTGCCCTTTTTCAGAATTTTGTAATGCTAAATAATATAGATTAGAGGATTCAATGGAATAAGGACATTTGGAACAGGCCCGCAAAAGAGCCTGTTGTTAGTATGCAAAAATGATTTATGAAAGAATAAGTATTCAGGAGGTGAGGATTATTTTAGAACTTATAGGTACTGCTGTTGTCGTTGGTATTGCCGGCGGCGCTGTTGGCTATCTGGTGCGCAAGAATGTTGCGGAAGGGAAAATTGCTACAGCTGAGGAAACAGCTCTGCGTATTATTCAGGATGCAGAGCAGGCCGGTGAAAATAAACGCAAAGAAGCGATGATGGAAGCAAAGGAAGAAATTCATCGTATGCGTTCTGAAATGGAACGTGAGAATAAAGACAGACGTGCTGACCTGCAGCGTCAGGAAAGACGTTTGCTGCAAAAAGAAGAAAATCTTGATAAAAAGATTGATTCTTTTGAAAGAAAAGAAGAAAAACTGGCTTCTAAGGAAGCAAAGCTCAATGCTTCTCAGGAAAAGGTTGATGCTTTATATCAGAAACAGGTTGAAGAACTGGAAAGATTATCAGGTTTGACCAGTGAAGAGGCTAAGCAGGAGCTGCTGGCATCTCTGGAGGATGAAGTAAAGCATGAGTCTGCAATGCTCATAAAAGATTTGGAGCAACAGGCTAAAGACGAGGCTGACAAAAAGGCTCGTGAAATAATTTCTCTTGCTATTCAGCGCTGTGCAGCTGATCATGTTGCAGAGACGACTGTTTCTGTAGTAGGATTGCCCAATGATGAAATGAAGGGTCGCATTATCGGTCGAGAGGGCAGGAACATCAGAACTCTGGAAACACTTACAGGTATTGATCTTATTATTGACGATACTCCGGAGGCTGTTATTATTTCCGGCTTTGATCCGGTACGTCGTGAGGTTGCACGCATTGCACTGGAAAAACTGATTAATGATGGCAGAATTCATCCTTCTCGCATAGAAGAAATGGTTGAAAAAGCTCAGAAAGAAGTGGAACAGAAAATTAAGGAAGCCGGTGAACAGGCTACCTTCACTGTTGGTGTGCATGGACTGCATCCTGAGCTTATCAAATTGCTGGGACGTTTAAAATATCGTACCAGTTATGGGCAGAATGTACTTAATCATTCTGTTGAAGTTGCCAGTCTGGCTGGCATTATGGCTTCTGAACTGGGTGTGGATGTTGTTCTGGCTAAACGTGCAGGTCTTTTGCATGATATTGGTAAAGCTATTGACCATGAAATGGAAGGATCTCATATTGAAATCGGTGCGGAAATTGCCAAGAAATTCCGTGAATCCGAGCTGGTTATTAACGCAATTATGGCTCATCACGGCGATGTAGAGCCCAAGAGCGTTGAAGCTGTTCTTGTTGCAGCTGCTGATGCGGTTTCTGCTGCCCGCCCGGGTGCAAGACGTGAAACTCTTGAAAGTTATTTGAAACGTTTAACTCGATTGGAAGAGATTTCTGAATCTTTTGAGGGTGTTGAAAAATGCTATGCCGTGCAGGCCGGCCGCGAAATCCGTATCATGGTAAAACCGGATGTGATTGATGATGCTTCCGCTGTTTTACTGGCACGTGATATTTCTAAAAAGATTGAAGCCGAGATGGAATATCCCGGTCAGATTAAGGTAGTAATTATTCGCGAAACTCGTGCTGTTGATTACGCAAAATAGCATAGAAAAATAAATCCCGGCAGAATGTTCTGCCGGGATTTTTTACATATTAGTTACAGACAGCTGATGAAGCATAGCTGAAATTATGTTATAATAAATGCAGTAATTTTTGGAGGTTGTACGGTATGAGAATTGAAGGGGCAGGCGGCTGCTTTGATAACCGCGTTTACGAACTTGATATTGATGTTGCCTGGAATATAATTATGCTTTCTATTAATGAAATGGGAGTTACGATTGATTCTGTTGATGAAGAAAAAAGACTGATTCATTTCCATAATAAAAAGAAAATCATGCAGATAGCTGTACAGCAGCTTGATGATGAAACCATACAGATTATTATGGATGCTACCAAGGAAAGACTGCAGATTTATAACTGGAAGAGAGAAACCAAAGAAGTAAATCTTTTCTACGACTTGTTTGAAAACAAGCTGCGTGAATACAGAGCTTTTATCTTATGCCCTCAATGCGGAGCGAAAATCAGCTCTTTGGTTAAGTTTTGCCCTGAATGCGGTACAAAAGTTAAATAAAATAAAAAAGAAACCAAATACCTTCAGGTATTTGGCTTCTTTTTAAGTTTCACATTACATAGCGCGGTTAACTTTACCGGAACGCAGGCAGCGGGTGCAAACGTTAATACGTTTAACAGAACCTTCTACAACTGCTCTTACTTGTTGAATGTTAGGTTTCCAAGCACGTTTAGTGTGTCTATTGGAGTGGCTGACGTTGTTGCCAGCGAGTTTTCCTTTACCGCAAACTTCGCAAATAGATGCCATGAATTCCCACCTCCTTGAACGTATTAAGGCACATTGCATCAAATTTAACAAAAGTATCATATCATAAACAAACGATAAAAGCAAGTAAATTTTAAGGCAGGTAAGATAATTTATGTGGTGGAAAGAGTCAGTAACTTCGCTGAAAGGTATTGGCCCTAAGAAGGCCGCTGATCTGGCGGAACTGAATATTTTTACGCTGGGCGATCTGTTATGCTATTATCCGCGGCAGGAAGCTTATATTGATTATTCCCATCTGAAGACGATACGTGAGCTTGCAATTGACGGTGCCAGACAGATTTTTACTGCAGCTGTATTCAGAATCAGAGACAGCTTCCAGGGCCGGGGAAGAAAGTTTACTGTTGTGACAGTACAGGATGAGACGGGTTATGCTGATTTGTATTTTTTTATGAATCAGAGGTATATGGCTAAAAAATTGCAGATTGGCGCACGAGTTTTGGTTACTGGCAGGGTAAAACAGGGGCGGACAGTCAAAATGGTGTCAGAAGTTTTCTGTCAGGCGGCAGAGGACGGACAGAAGCTGGTGGGGATATGGCCTGTATACAGTCTGAGTGGTAATCTGACTCAGAAAAATATGCGTCAGTGGATCCAGGAGAGTATCAAAAAAGCGGAAAATAATTTGCCGGAAAGCTTGCCGGATTATGTTATTAAAGAGTGTGGTTTTACAGACAGGCTGACGGCGTTAAAAAATATTCATTTTCCTCAGGATTGGAAGAGTCTTAAAGAGGCACAGCGTCGGTTTATTTTTGAGGAATTATTTCTGTTGCAATGCGGTCTGTTGTATTACAGGCAGTGCAATGACAGCATGAAAATTGGTATTAAACATGGCAGGGATGGACAGATTCTATGCAGGATGATAGAGTCGCTGCCTTTTAAATTGACACCCGGACAGCAGCAGGCATGGCAGGAAATATCGCTGGACATGCAGGATATTAAACCAATGCACAGAATCCTTCAGGGCGATGTAGGCAGCGGCAAAACAGTTATCAGCGCATTAGCTTTGGCTAAGGCGGCAGAAAATGGCTTTCAGGGATGTTTGATGGCTCCCACCGAAATATTGGCAGGACAGCACTATCAAACCCTGCAGGAATATTTTGCGCCGCTTGGTATTAAGACAGGACTGCTTACTGGCAGTATAAAAGCCAAGGATAGAAAAGAGCTGCTGCACGAATTAGCGGTGGGTAATATAGATGTACTGATTGGTACGCACGCATTGCTGCAGGAGGACGTTGTTTTTCAAAAACTGTCTGTTGTTATTACAGACGAGCAGCACCGTTTCGGTGTAGGGCAGCGAGCTGCTTTGGCTAATAAGGGTCAGGATGCTCCTGATGTACTGGTTATGACAGCAACGCCCATCCCAAGAACACTGGCGTTAACTGTTTATGGAGATCTGGATATTTCTCTTATCAAGAATCGCCCGCCTGGACGTAAAAAAGTTCAGACGCTTTGTTATACGGAAGAAAAGCGGCCTGATGTTTATGCCGGGCTGCGCAGACAGGTACAGAAAGGGCATCAGGCGTATATCGTGTGTCCGCTGATTCAGGAGTCTGAAAGCCTTGGGGTACGCAGCGCAGAAAATGTCTATCAGGAGCTTAGTCAGGGCGTGTTGAAGGATGTGCGTTGTGCTTTGCTGCATGGAAAATTAAAGGACAGTGAAAAGAATGATGTTATGACAGCTTTTGCTGCCGGAAAAATAGATGTTTTAGTTAGCACGACAGTAATAGAAGTCGGTGTTAACGTACCTAATGCGGTATTGATGGTTGTAGAAAATTCAGAACGTTTTGGACTGGCACAGCTGCATCAACTGCGCGGCAGAGTAGGACGCGGCAGTGCGCAGTCTTATTGCGTATTGCTGACAGGAGCAGATAATCCCGAGACGCTGGCGCGGCTGCAGGTACTGCATGACAGTGACGATGGGTTTTATTTGGCAGAGCAGGATTTACTGCTGCGTGGGGCTGGTCAGCTGTTTGGCTTAAAGCAGCACGGTTTGCCTGATTTGCGGATTGCTGATATAATTCGTGATACCGATATAATTGTTACTGCACGGAAATTTGCAGGAAGACTTATGCTGCATGGTAACAACTGGGAACTGCTCAGAGAATTAATTGACAGGCAGTTTGATGACAGATTTCAAATGATTTTTAATTCTTAAAGGGGTTATGTTTTTGAAAAAGCAAGAAATATTGAAAAATCCTGATTTACTGACCAAAGTAACGGCTTTTATTCTGTTTATCATCCTTATAGCAGCGATAAACTATTTTGCCGAAGGTTTTTTCAGCAGAACTCTGGCACTGGCTGTAAACGGAGACGTGCAGGGACTGGTGGAATATCTGCGCTCTTTTGGTAATTGGGCTATTATTATCAGCTTTCTTTTGGATGTATTAATTAATGCCGGCAGTGTTTTTCCGTCTATTTTTTTGTCGACAGCAAACGGATTGATTTTTGGCCTGCCGTTAGGCATACTCATCTCATGGTTAGCGGAAACTACTGGTGTTGTAATAAGTTTCTTACTGATGCGATTCTTTTTTCGCAACACTGCAGAAAAAATTATTGCCAAAAGCGACAGCCTGAAACATATTGACGAAGCCAGCGGCAGACACGGTCTGGAGTGGATGGCTTTTGCCAGGGCCTTGCCATATTTTCCGTCCGGAATTCTCACTGCTATAGGTGCCGTAAGTTCTATCAGTATAAGGGATTATATTATCGCCAATCTGATAGGCAAATTTCCTTCTACCGCTTTGGAAGTTGTCATTGGGCATGATATTGTGAATTTTAAACAAAACAGTGACAGACTGGCGGTATTGATTATTATTGTAGGTGTGATATTTTTTGCATACAGCAGGTACCGGAAGAAAAAATAGTTTGCTTCGTTAAATTCTGGTTAAATCAGTGCAAGCCTGACAGGTATTTTATTCAAAATAGAGAATAGTACCAGAATAATACTGATACTGAATCGGAGGACATAATGAACAGTTATTCTTTGCCTTTATTTATGCAGGTTAAGTCTGATGCTGTAGCTGATCTTCATAAAAATTTAAAAATGTATCTGCCCAAACAGTCTGGACAAAAAGCTTTGATTCTTACTACGGAGGGACTTTTGCAGACATTGGACAGTAAGGTAAAAATCATTCTGGAGCAGCTGAGGACTTATGAAGTAGTTACTGTTAAACGCAGTTCCTTTGATTTTGCGGTAGAAGTGGCCAAAAAAATATCTATGAATAATATTGGTCTTGTAATCGGACTGGGAGGCGGCACTGCCTTAGATACGGCAAAATATGCTGCTTTTGTTGCCAATGTCGCCTATATCGCTATTCCTACTGCACTTAGTAATGATGGTGTATGTTCGCCTGTTTCCGTACTTTTTGCCCAGAATGAGGGGAAACATTCCTTCACTTCCAAGATACCGGACGGTTTGTTAATTGATACGGACATAATTTTGAAAACGCCACGCATCTTATTGGAGGCTGGAGTAGGAGATACTGTCAGCAATTATACTGCGCTATATGACTGGTGTCTGGGCTGCGAAGAAAATGATGATCGCCCCAATGACTTTGCTTATCTGCTTTCTGAAAATGCCTTTAATGCTTTGCTTTATTCGGAAGCTAAATCACTGGATACAGTGCCTGGCGTAAAGATGTTGGCAGAATCGCTGGTATTGAGCGGTCTGGCCATGCATGTTGCCGGCAATTCACGACCTTGCAGCGGTTCAGAGCATTTATTCTGCCATGCCATGGATGAATTATTTGACCATAACATACCGCATGGTATTTTAGTTGCAATTGGCAGTATAGCAGCATGCGCGCTCCAGCAGCGCGATTATAAACTGCTGCTGGGTTTTCTTGCTGCGTATGGAGTTTCTGCCAATCCTAAAAAGCACGGTGTTACTGAAGAACAGTTTGTTAAAGCATGGATGTTTGCGCCGCAGGTGCGCAAAGACAGGTATACTATTTTAAATAAGATCACTTTAAGTGAAGATTTGTTTAGCAGCTTATATCAGCAGATGTGCAGAGAATGCCGCTGATTAAAGTGATATGTAATTATAAAAAATCCCTTATACAGTATCTGTATAAGGGATTTTTTATAAATTAGTAATGAGAATATTCAAGTACTTCTCCGTCATCGAAGCTGATAAATGTTGGCTGGATTTTCCAGTTAAGCTTGTTAAAATCAAGCGACATGAGTGTATTATCAGCGGGAAGAGACTTATTCAGTATTTTATGATTGTTCAGTATTTGTTCGTTGCCGGGAGGAAGGATGCCGTTGAAATGTTCTGGATAGGAGTAAATGATGTTATTATTGCTGTCAAAAACTTCTATGTCGTAATAAATACGGTTAATATTTTTGTTGGTTGTATTTTTTACTGTTATCAAAGCAGACAGAATATGTTTATCATTTTCAGTTTTAATTGTCAGCTTCTGGTCAGTAACAGACAGTGAGCTATGCAGTTTTTCCAGTGTCGGTTTATCCTGAGTTGCCTGAGCAGCTTTTTGAGCTGCGTCAAGCTGGACGAGAAATTCTTCCAGATTTGTTATTTCCTTTATTTGCCAGTTACCCTGGTCGTTGACTGTCATTTTCAGCTTCAGAGAAAAATCTTTGTTTAAAGATTTATGGTGAAGCTGCAAGGCCACAACGGCATTATTTTTATTTGTGCTTTCAAGCACTATATCATAAATTTTGAGCTGGTCAATATTGAGTTTCTTTTCAATATTACTGCGCATTGCATCAGTAACAGGATTTCGGCGTGGAACGGTGGAAGCCGCAGATTCTTTTTTTGCATTGTTGTCTGTTTCGTCCTTACTGGTACCGGCAACTGCGGTCCTGGCTTCGTCAACCATAAGTTCAATTACGGCAGGTTTAAGCATATGCAGGATACCGAGAGCAAAGGGATTGGCGGTTACGGCATCATTGTTAATCTTACTTTCGGCCACGATAACATCTTCAAAAGCTTTATCCAATACGGAATGCAAGTCTACATGTTTTTCAAATTTTTCCACATTATGCTGCTGTACTGCTGTACGAACTTCATTGACAGCATAAAGTGGCGTTTTGCACCAGTAAAGAAAATAATAAGCCAGTCCGGCGGCAATACAAATAAGCGGGATAATAAGTAAAAGTTTTTTGTTATTTCTCATCATCGTACTTCATTCCTTACTTAAAAAATTTAAGGAAAAATATTGATTTTCTTGGTTTATATTTTAGCCGTATTATAAGCAGATTTCAATACCTGATACTAATTTTTGCTATAAAAATTCTGCCTTTATCGAAATATGCCGGATAAAAAAGGACAAGATCGAAATCTTGTCCTTGGTAAGTAAATATAGCGCAGAATCACCAATAATAGCGCTGGTTTAAACCTGTGCGCAAAGTAAGAGAGGTATCTGGCCAGTTTTCCTGAAACAGACTGTGGATTTTTCTGCCTTCTTCGATTGTGATGACAGAGGAACAGTCTTTGTTGGATTCAAATTCTGCTTCAGATAAAATCTGGGAGCCCATGGGGTTAAAGCGGAAGCTGGCAAAATCTTCATTATCCGATAAAACTATTTCAATAGCTTTGATATCTTCTTTATAGAAACGCAGGGGGGATGATTCGTGGAGAGGGTCATAAATATCAACGTGGTCGCTGTAAAGATAGATTTTAAGGGAAGCATTTGTGAAAACAGCTTTAGGATTGAAAGTACTTTCCAGAGAGTTGAGAATTTTTTTGTACTCTTCCAGAGACTGAGTTTTTTTAGCTTCCAGAGCCTTAATCTGCATATCAAGACGGGCAATCTTATCGCTGATAAATTTTAACTGTAGCTCTTTACTGTTTTTATCCATGGCTGCACACCTCATTATGATAAATTATATAAGTAGTATATCATTAACCATCAAGATATTAAAGGATAGATTAATTAAAAAAATAAATTTTCTGACAATGAACCTTATAGATAACCGACTCTTGTCGTGATGATAGTTTTTTAGGTATAATAATATAATATGAATAAAAAATTGCTTTAGATTATTAAGGAAAAATATTCGGAGGATATATGGAAACAAAGCAAAATACCTACTATATATTTAATTACGGCTGCCAGATGAATGCCAGTGATACTGAACATTATGCAGGGCAGCTGGAAGAACTCGGTTATGCTCCGGCGGAAGATTTTCGCAAGGCTGATGTTATTGTCGTTAATACTTGCTGTGTACGTGAAAGTGCAGAAAAAAAGATTGCCGGCAAGATTGGTGAGCTGAAAAATATCAAGATTAAAAATCCGGACATGGTTATCTGTGTAGCAGGCTGTATGGCGCAAAAGGATGGCGAGAAGCTGCTGAAAAAGCATCCCCAGGTAGATTTGCTGCTTGGTACTGCTTATGTGAATGATTTTAAAAGTATTTTAACGGAATATTTGGCAGAACGAAAAGGTAAATATTATACAGATTTAACGATTCATCAAAGTGAATTTGAAGGCAAGATGGTGCGGCAAAGTTCTTTTTCTGCCTGGATACCAATTATGTATGGCTGCAATAATTTTTGCACCTACTGTATCGTGCCCTATGTGCGCGGCAGAGAGCGCAGTCGTGCGATAGAAAATATTGTAGCGGAAATTGAGCAGGCTGTTGAGGAAGGCTATAAAGAATTTACTCTGCTTGGACAGAATGTTAATTCTTATGGTAAGGATTTTGGCGAAAAAAATGCTTTTGCCAAGCTGCTGCGGCGCGTTAATGAGATTAAAGGAGTGGAACGTATCCGCTATATGACCAGTCATCCTCGTGACATGAATGAAGAAGTCATTAAGGCCGTAGCTGAATGCGAGCATGTTTGCGAAAATTTCCATGTTCCGTTTCAGGCAGGCAGTAACGAGATATTACGCAGGATGAACAGAGGTTATAGCAGAGAAAAATATCTGGAACTGATTAAGATGATTCGCAGTTATGTTCCGGATGCAGCTATTACCACAGATATTATCGTAGGATTTCCGGGAGAAACAGAACAGGATTTTGAGGATACTCTGGCATTGGTACAAGAGGTTGGTTTTGATGCGGCCTTCACGTTTATCTATTCCAAACGCAGTGGTACTCCGGCAGCTAAAATGGAAGAACAGGTTCCGCTGGCGGTAAAGAAAGACAGACTTAACAGGCTGATGGAAGTGCAGAATTTAAGCAGCCTGCACAGGAATAAAGAGCTTATAGGCAAAACGGTAGAAGTACTGGCAGAAGGGCCAAGCAAGAATCCGGCTGTATGGACTGGACGTACACGTACAAATAAGCTTGTATTATGGCCTGCCGAGAGCAGAATATATAATGCCGGAGAGAAGGTGCTGGTAAAGATAGATACAGCACAGACGTGGTTGGTGAAAGGTAAGGCGGTACAGGATGTCTAATTACACTCCTATGGTGCAGCAATATCTTGATGTGAAAAAGGAACATCAGAATGAACTGCTGTTTTTCAGATTAGGAGATTTTTATGAAATGTTTTTCGAGGATGCCATTACTGCATCCAGAGAATTGAATATAACTTTGACAAAGCGTGCCGGCGGTATGGATAATATGCCTATGTGTGGGGTGCCGTACCATTCTGTTGACGGCTATATTGCCAAATTGGTAAAAAAAGGTTACAGAATAGCTATCTGTGAGCAGATTGAGGATCCTAAGCTGGCCAAAGGAATTGTGCAGCGCAAGGTTATTAAGATTATTACACCCGGTACAGCAATTAATGAACAGGTATTGGATGAGAAACGTAACCGTTATCTGGTGTTTCTGTATGAAGAAAACGGACAGTTATGTCTGGCAGCGGCTGATGTTTCAACAGGTGAGTGCCTGTGGTTTATGACTGGCGGCGAAGAAAGGCTGCTTAACATAACAGAGCAGCTTTTCAGACTGCAGCCTGCAGAAATAGTTATCAGGCACGAACCGGAATGCTGGCCAAAGCTGCAGGAGTGGCTGCGCAGTAAACTGCCGGAGTGTGTAATAAGCATGTGGGCAGAGGAAGCTGGCAGCTATTTTGCAGTACATTTTGATGACTGCGTAAAAAATCCTCTGGTACAGCAGACCGTAGAATATCTGCTGGATTATCTGCATGCGACGGTGATGTCGGATCTTACCCATATTAACAGGCTGCATGAGATTGAAAAAGATGCTTTTATGCAGCTGGATGTTACTGCAATTCGTAATCTGGAACTGGTTAAAAATATGCGTGATGGTTCAAAAAGAGGAACCTTGATGGATGTGCTGGATTTTACCAGTACCTCTATGGGGGCACGCAAACTGCGCAGCTGGATTGAATGTCCTTTGCTTGATATGGGTCATATCAGGCAAAGACAGGATGCGATTGCTGAGCTGTTAGAAAAAAATATACTGCGAGAAGCTGTTGCTGAAAAATTGAAATCAGTTTTCGATCTTGAGAGAATTATTTCCCGTATCGAGGTAGGAAGTGCCAATGCCAGAGATTTGGTAGCGTTGCGGGCGTCTTTGGCCGTGCTGCCGGATATCAAAAATATTCTCATGCAGTGCGGAAGCAGTAGTTTGCAGAAAATATGCAGACGTATGTATCTGCATTCTGAACTGGCGGCAGAACTGCAGCAGGCTATTGTTGACGAGCCGCCGTTTTCAGTGCGTGAAGGCGGCATGATCAGAAGTGGCTACAACAGTGAGCTTGATGAACTTCATCTTATTGCCCGAGATAATAAGACATGGATGCAGAATTTTGAGCAGAAGATTAAAGACGAAACAGGTATTAAAACGCTGAAAGTAGGCTTCAACAAAGTATTTGGTTATTATATTGAAGTTTCTAAAGGTCAGTCAGCCAGTGTTCCTGATTATTTTGTCAGGAAACAGACGCTTGTTAATGCGGAGCGGTATATTGTTCCTGAGCTCAAAGATTTTGAAAATAAAATTCTGAGTGCCAAAGAAAAAATTCAGCAGCTGGAATATTATCTTTTCAGCTGTCTGCGTGAAAATATACGTACTAAGATAACAGAACTGCAGGAAACAGCACGTGCTCTTGCTGCGGCAGATGTATTAACATCACTGGCAGTGGCGGCTTATAAATATAATTATGTGCGTCCTCAGCTGAATAATAAAGGTGAGATAAAGATTGTAGACGGAAGACATCCGGTAGTAGAGAGGCTGCTGGAAAAAGAAATCTTTGTGCCTAATAATGCCAGCCTTGACAACAGCGAGCGCATGATAATCATTACGGGGCCCAATATGGCTGGGAAATCTACCTATATGCGGCAGGTTGCGCTGCTGGTGCTGATGACGCAGATGGGGTCTTTTATTCCGGCACGTCAGGCAAATATTTGTCCGGTTGATAAGATTTTTACCAGAGTCGGCGCCAGCGATGATTTGGCTACAGGGCAGAGCACCTTTATGGTGGAAATGAATGAAGTAGCCCAGATATTGCGCTATGCGACTAAGGACAGCCTGATTATTCTGGATGAAGTAGGGCGCGGCACCAGTACTTTTGACGGTATGAGTATTGCAAGGGCAGTTATGGAGTATATCCACAGCCGTATTAAAGCAAAAACTTTGTTTGCTACACATTATCATCAGCTGATTGCTATGGAAGACGAACTGGAAGGAGTTAAAAACTATTCCGTTGCCGTAAAGGAACGTGGCAGCGATATTGTTTTTCTGCGACGGATTGTACCAGGCGGAACAGACAAAAGTTATGGCGTGCATGTTGCACGACTTGCCGGACTGCCGAAAAAGGTTGTGGAACGGGCTAACGAAATACTTGCCGAATACGATAATGGCAAGGAACCTGTCAGTGCGGTTAAACCGTCAGACAGCAGGCAGCAGCCGATGGAATCTCTGTTTACAAGTAATCTTGCTGAACAGATTTTGAAACTTGATGTTATGAGCATGACACCGATTGAAGCCATGAATGCTTTATATAAACTGCAGGATGAAGCCAGGAAGGAGAGCGGTAAATGATTACTGAAAATAAGGTGCAACTGTTAGACGTAACTACTTCCAATCAGATTGCCGCCGGAGAGGTTGTGGAAAAGCCTGCTTCTGTAGTCAAAGAACTGGTGGAGAATGCGTTGGATGCCGGCGCTGATAAGATTGAGGTAACTGTTTTTGCTGGTGGCACAGAGTATATCCGAGTCGTCGATAATGGCAGCGGTATGACAGAAGAAAATGCAAAAATGGCTGTGCTGCGACATGCTACCAGTAAAATCAGAAGTGCTGATGATTTAATGCAGCTGCATACGCTTGGCTTTAGGGGTGAGGCGCTGCCGAGTATTGCATCAGTTGCCAACTTTAATTTAATCACCAGACCGGAAACGGAGGAGTTTGCAACCTCCATACGCATTGATGGCGGTGAACAGACTGAATGTCTGCAGGTAGGCGGTAATGCAGGGACTACCGTTGTGGTAGAAAATTTGTTTTTCAATGTTCCGGCACGCAGAAAGTTTTTGAAGACTGTCGGTACTGAAGGGCGGTATATCAACGAGCTGTTAACAAAACTGGCACTGTCGCGCCCTGATGTGCGTTTTAAATTGTCCAGCAATGATAAAGAAGTGCTCAACACTCCTGGCGACGGGAATCTTGCTGTGGCTATCAGAGCTTTATACGGTAAAGAAGTTGCAGACGAATTGCTGGCGGTAGACTTTGCGGATGAGAAAATTAAAGTGAGCGGATATATCGGCAAGCCTACGGTTTTAAAGGGTACACGGCAGTGGCAGACAATTTTTGTTAATGGACGTATGATAAGCAATCGAATGATAGGTAAGGCAATCGACCATGCATATCAGTCTCAGATACCTAAAAGCGGCTTTCCGTTTGCTGTCCTCAATATTACTGTGGATACAGCAAGCATCGATGTTAATGTACATCCGCAGAAAAGTGAAATAAAGTTCAGTGACGAAAGCAGTGTTTATAAGGCTGTTTATAAAGCACTGACTGATGCGTTGACGCGGCCTATGAGTGCTAAAAAAGCAGAAACTGTTTCTCTGCTTCCAGATTCAGAGCTAAAAGTATTTCTGCCTGAAAAAGAAATGTCTGTTCCAACAAAACAGGAAGAAGTATGGGTGTTTGAGCCTGTATTTAAGACTATCAGCCCGCAAGCAGATATTTTTAAGACTCCCGAAAGGGTAACCAATGCTGCACCTGCGGATAAAAAATATGATGATACAGCTATTAGCTGCGAAAAGCAGAAAAGTTTTAGCAATAGTTACCACATGCCGCAGGAAATGCCTGCCCATACGATAAATGAAACGCGTGAGGCGTTTGCAGCAGCTGAACCACTGCAGCCGCAGGTACGGGAGAATGTTGAGTTCACCAATACTGATAATGGCGTAGATATCATCTGGCCTATCGGGCAGGTTGATCGCACTTTTATTATTGCACAGTCAGAAGATACTCTGTATCTGATAGATCAGCATGCGGCCCATGAGAGGATATTATATGATAAGCTGGTGGCTGCCAGAGAAAATATTCCGGCACAGCAGCTTTTAATGCCGCTTTATATTGATATGGATGAAGACCAGATTGCTCTCATAGAAAAATATCATGATGAATTTATGCGCCTTGGCGTAGATGCCAGTGCTGGCGGTGAAGCGACACTGCGAATATCAAGCCTGCCTGCTGATATAAAGGCCGAAGATGCGGAAAACTTCATTCTGGAAGTTGGCAGAAGACTGAAAGAAATGCGGTATGTAAGTCACAGTGATCTGCGACAGGAACTGCTGCATATGACGGCCTGCAAAGCTGCCATAAAGGCCGGGCAGCTGCTTAATATGCGTCAGATGCGTCAGCTGATAGTGGATTTGTGTAATACGGAACATCCTTTTACCTGTCCCCATGGCAGGCCTTGTATGATAGAAATTGACAGTGATCAGCTGTATAAAATGTTTAAAAGGACGGGTTTTTAATGAAATTTGCGGTTACGACTGGACGTGGTTCTCAGGTGGAACTTGTGGGACAGGCTCAGCGATGGGCGCGTCAGCTGGCAACTGAATATATTCCGCGTGATAAATATGGCAAATTGGACGTTATGATAGCTGATAAAAAGTTAGATGCAGTTTTAGTGGCTACTGCTGTTGGACCGAGGCTTGTAACTGATGAGGGAATATTTTTCTATCATCCAAGTATGGCAGTGCTGCGTTTGCAGCGCCTGAAAAATGGTGAAAAGGATAATTTTGCTTCATCACTGCAGATAAGAGAGGGCGCACGAATTCTTGATGCTACCCTCGGACTTGCCAGTGATGCAGCTATTGCCAGCTATCTTGCAGGCCCGGCAGGCAAAGTTGTGGGACTGGAAGCATCACTCCTGCTCTGGTTTGTTGTGAGCCGGGGACTGCAAACCTATACAGCAGAAGATAACGATCTTACTGACGCTTTACGCAGAATCGAAGCAGTCCAGATGACTGCTGAAGAATATCTGCTGCATTGCGGAGAAAATTCTTTTGACGCAGTATATTTTGATCCCATGTTTCGATTCCCTGTCAACGGTTCTTCGGCAATCCAGGCGTTGCGTCCGGTAGCTTATACACAGCCTTTATCAGTACATGTTGTGCAGCTTGCGCTGAAAGCGGCGCCAATGATTGTTATTAAAGAGCGCAGTGAAAGAATCCTGCGCGAATATGGCTGTACAGAAATCTGCGGAGGTCGCTACAGTAAAGTAAAATACGGTATTGTAAGGAGGTAAGGCTGCGATATGAAAGAAAAAATTGTCGTTGTTCTTGGTCCTACTGCTACAGGAAAAAGTTATTGCGCCATTGAAATGGCCAAACGACTGGATGGTGAGATTATTTCCGGAGATTCTATGCTTGTTTATCGCGGCATGGATATCGGGACAGCCAAACCTTCTGAAACTGAACTGGCAGCGGTACCGCATCATCTGGTAAATATACTGCCTCCTGATGCCGAATTTAATGTTGTTGATTTTAAAAATCAGGCTGAACAGCTGATTACGGAAATAACTACAAGAGGCAGGCTGCCTGTTATTGTGGGTGGCACAGGACTTTATATCAAGGCTTTATTGGAAGGATATTCCTTTAATCAGGCGGATAAGGTAAGTAAAGTACGTGAAGAACTGGAAAGCTTTTTATTTGCTAATGGTAAGGAAGCACTTTATGATAAATTATTGCAGCTTGACAGGAAAGCTGCTGCCAATATACATATGAATAATACCCGCAGAGTGATACGTGCCATTGAGTCGGCTATGCAGGGAGAAACAGTTGCCTGCGAGAGTGAAGGATCAGAGAAATATGATGCTGTTGTATTCGGTCTTAATATGCCGCGGGAATTTTTGTATCAGCGAATAAATACACGTGTTGATTTGATGCTGCAGCAGGGTTTGGAAGCAGAAGTAAGGCAGTTGTTACAGCAGGGAGTCCCAGCAGACTGTCAGTCCATGCAGAGCATTGGTTACAGGCAGATGGTGTGGTATTTGCAGGATGAGATGCCGTATGCTATTGCCGTAGATAAGCTAAAACAGGCAACAAGAAATTTTGCTAAGCGTCAGATAACATGGTTCAAAAAGATGCCGTATATCAACTGGATAGAGCTGGGGGAGAAGCCAGACTATGCAGCTGCAGTTAATGTTATGTGTGATGCAGTGCGTAAGCACTGGCAGGATTGACGGCTGATGATGTATTTTTGACGGACAATCTTGTATAAAGAATTAAACTGTTGTACAATTATAAATAATATATGAAGTACAGAATCTGGTTTGGAGGAATCTACGTGAATAATACAGCAAAACCGGCAATGAATTTACAGGACAGTTTTTTAAATCATGTACGCAAGGAAAATCTTGGCGTTATTATTTATCTTATGAACGGTTTTCAGATTCGCGGCTTGGTAAGGGGATTTGATAACTTTACCGTTATAATTGAAAATGAAGGCAAGCAGCAGCTGGTATACAAGCATGCTATTTCTACTATTTCTCCTGCAGCTAACATTACTATTATGCAGCCGGAGAAAAGGGACTGATTAAAGAAAGAAAAAACGGCGCCAAGGCGTTGTTTTTCTTTTTTGGGGCGAGATATGTTCAATTATCTGCAATTATTTGTTGAATATCTTACGGTAGAGCTGGGACTGTCTGAAAATACCCGTGCTGCTTATTTACGTGATTTACATCTGCTGCAGAAGTATCTGGGACTTGAGTCTGAAAACGAACTGGCTGCTGTTACGCGCAGACAGCTTTTAATGTACTTAAAGCAGCTGAAAAGTGAAGGTAAGTCGGCGGCGACGATTGCCAGAAAACTGGCTTCCATCAAAGCTTTTTATCGTTTTTTAACATCGGAAAGATACATCAGCAGTAATCCGGCTGAGGTAATCGAAGCGGCTAATAAAGGTGTACATCTGCCCAAAGTTATAAGTGTACAGGAGGTTGAGCTGCTTCTTGATGCACCAGATCTGCATACAGTGGAAGGTTTCCGTGACAGAACGATGCTGGAAGTACTGTATGCTACCGGGATGCGTGTTTCAGAACTTTTAAATATACCTGTAGCCAATGTCAATTTAAAGATGAAATATGTTATAGCATTCGGTAAGGGTTCAAAAGAAAGAATAATACCCTTGGGACGTACTGCGGTAGAATATCTTGAAAAGTATCTGACAGAAATAAGACCACGATTACTTAAAGAAAGTGCAAAACCGGCAGATAATCTGTTTGTCAGTATGTGGGGACAGCCAATGACGAGGCAGCGGTTTTGGGAAATTATTAAAGCATATGGCAAAAATGCAGGCATTACCAAGAATATAACGCCGCATATGCTGCGCCATTCATTTGCTACACATTTACTGGATAATGGGACTGATCTGCGTGTTGTGCAGGAGCTTTTAGGACATGCAGATATAGCGACAACGCAGATTTATACTCATTTGACTAACAAAAGGCTGCGGGCTGTTTACGACAAAGCCCATCCCAGAGCTTAGTGAAAGGAGATTTTTGATGAGAAATACAAAAAGAAAAAAATCTTCCGGAAATCATATTGTGATTCTGGCAATAGTAACAATTTTAGCGGTACTGGCGGTAGCGGCAGGAATGTTTTATGCATTTGGTCGTAGTGATAAGGATGTTTTAGATAACAAGGACAGCCAGGAGAAAAAAGAAATAAGCCTGCTGGATGAATCAATAGAGGCGCAAAGAGTTCTTGATAATATTTTGCTCAGGAAAAGTAACTGGCAGCTGATTGAAAGAGAACACGGAGAAAATGATGTGCGTGTAACAGGTGCCAATACAAGCGTGAAGATTGCTCAGCGTCAGCTGGCTGTCGGTATTCCTGCCAGCACTGATCTTCAAGCAGCCGGCTCATGGCTGCAGGAAAAAGCAGTTGCAGCGGGGCTGATAAATATTTCCGGCAGTGAGAGTAAATATAAAGATTGGCCGGCATATAAGGTTGAAATAGGCCTGGCTGTGAAAGCAGGCAGTGGTAAAAAGCAGTTTGTAACAGATACAGTATATTTCTTTCATAACAGTAATCTGCATGGCGAAGATAAGGATGTCAAAGAGGTCAGTAAAGAGCAGACCAAACCGGAAAGCAAACGTTACAGCGGCAAATTAGCCATAATAATTGACGATTGCGGCTATGATATGTCATCAGTACGGACATTGCTGAATACGGGCTTGCCTTTTAATTTTGCTGTATTGCCTTATAAAACATATAGCAGTGATGTACTGGAAATGATTAAAAGTGCAGGTCGTGTTGCCATGCTGCATCTGCCTATGGAACCAATGGACAGGAGTGCCATGTCTGAAGGCAGCAGTACCATATGTACCGATATGAGCAAGGAAAAAATTCTTTCGCTTACCAGAAAGGCTGTTAACAGTCTGCCGGGAGTAAGCGGAGTTAATAATCATCAGGGCTCAAAAGCTACAGCTGATGCTGCAACAATGATGACCGTACTGCAGGAGCTGAAGAATCAGGGTTTGTTTTTTGTAGACAGCAGGACATCCTCTAAATCTGTTGCACGTGATAAAGCTGTAGCGATGGGTGTTCCGACTGCCCGTAATGACATTTTCCTGGATAACAGCAGTGATGTGCAGGCTATCAGAAAGCAAATTTATAAAGCGATGGAGATGGCTGAAAAAAATGGCAGTGCTGTAGCAATTTGTCACGCGCGTCCTAATACGGCTAAAGCGTGGAATATGTATGCTGATGAAATCAAAAATAGCGGAATTACTATTGTTCCGATAACAGAGTTACTATACTAAAAAGAGGTTTTGATATGTTTGTAGAAGAAACTATTGCCAAATATGAAAAATATATTAACCCTTCTCAGGCAAGATTGTTCAGGTTTATGGGATTGGACAGTGTGGAAGGGAGTGCCGAAGGCTGGATTATTACTGACAGTGAAGGCAAAAAGTTTATCGACTGCCTTGGTGGCTATGGTATGTTTGCTGTCGGACACCGTAATCAGGTCGTTGTAAAGGCTGTAGAAGATGCACTGCATACCATGCCGATGTGCGGCAAAGTATTGTTTAACAGGCAGATGGCTGATCTGGCTGAAAAGCTGGCAGAAATTACTCCTGGTGACCTCCAATACAGTTTTTTTGTTAACAGCGGAACTGAAGCTGTTGAAGGTTGCCTGAAGGTAGCACGTCTGGCAACTAAGCGTACTAAATTTATTGCGGCTGAAAATGCTTTTCACGGCAAAACCATGGGTTCTTTAACAGCAACTGGCCGTGATTTATATCGTGATCCGTTTAAACCTTTGTTGGACGGATTTACCCATGTGCCATATGGTGATATTGATGCTATAAAAAATACAGTAGATGAAGAAACTGCAGCTGTTATTTTGGAACCTGTGCAGGGAGAAGGCGGCATTATTGTGCCTCCGGACGGTTATCTGCGTAAGGTAAAGGAAGTCTGCGAGGCGAAAGGTGCACTGCTTATTGCTGATGAAGTGCAGACTGGTATCGGGCGTACTGGAGAATGGTTTGGTGTTAACCACGACGGTGTAACTCCTGACCTTATGGCCTGTGCCAAGGCTCTTGGTGGCGGGGTAATGCCCATAGGTGCTATCATAGGTACGCCCAAGGCATGGCAGGGACTTGTTGAAGCGCCTTTTCTGCATACGTCTACTTTTGGCGGCAATCAGATGGCCTGTGCTGCCGGTATTGCTACCATCAAATATATTCAGGAAGAGGATTTACTGCGTCGCAGCAGTGAAACCGGCGCGTATTTTAAAGCAGGACTGGAAAAAATCATGCAGGAGTACCCGGAAGTTATTGCCGAGGTGCGCGGACGTGGCATGATGCTGGGTGTAGAGCTGACTAAGGAAGGCGCTGGCGGTATGTTGATGAGCCTGATGATTGATAAGAAAATTATCGTTGCATATACGCTTAATAATCCGAAAGTTATCCGCATTGAGCCACCGTTAATTATGCCTGTAGAAGTTGTGGATCACGTGCTGGAAGAATTCAGGGCAGCAGTGAAGATGACTGCGGATGCTATCGAAGATTTGTAAGGGAGTGCTATTATGCCTTATGTAGAAACCAAGACTGTTATTAAAGGTGAAGGCGGCAAAATTTATGATATTATCAGCAACATGACTGCCTATCCTGATTTTATGAAGGATCTTGTCAGTGTGGAAATATTGGAACGCGGTGCAGGATATACAGTATCGCATTGGGTTTCCAATGTTGACGGCAGAAAGATTGTCTGGACTGAGAAAGATTGTTTCTATCCTGAAGAATTAAAAATTACCTACTGTCAGACAGAAGGTGATTTAAAAAAAATGGAAGGTGAGTGGAATATAGTACCATGCGGCGATGGCTGTGAAGTTACGCTGTCCGTTGATTTTGAATTTGGCATTCCGATGATTGCCGGATTGTTAAACCCCATTTTGAAGAAAAAAGTTCGTGAAAATAGTGAAAATATGTTGACATCCATTAAAGCACAAATTGAAAAATAAGTGACAGCTTGTTATAATTAAAAGCGAAAATGTTTTATTTAATATTATTTCATGTTTATGAGGAGGATAAATTTTAATGAAAACAGCATTTTTGATGGCGCTGATGACAGCCTTATTAATGTTGATTGGTGATTTTTTTGGCGGTATCAAGGGTATGACCTTTATGCTGATAGTATCCATAGGTATGAATTTTTTTGCATACTGGAATAGTGATAAAATGGTTTTGGCTCATTATAAAGCGCAGCAGGTTGATGAACACACTGCGCCTGAACTGTATGGTATTGTAGCTAAACTGGCTAAAAAAGCAAATCTGCCTATGCCGAAAGTATATATTATTGACAGCCCGATTCCCAATGCTTTTGCAACCGGCAGGGATCCTGAGCATGCGGCAGTTGCAGTAAATAGTTCTTTGGTAGATCTGCTCAGCAGAGAAGAAATTGAAGGTGTACTGGCTCACGAACTCAGCCATGTTAAGAATCGAGACATCCTTGTCAGCACTATTGCTGCAACTATGGCGGGTGCAATTTCTACAATTGCTCAATGGGGCATGTTTCTGGGCGGCGGCCGTGATGAAGACGGTGAAAGCAGAAACCCTATTGCTTCCATACTTGTAATGCTGCTGGCACCGCTTGCTGCAATGCTTATCCAGATGGCAGTTTCCAGATCCCGTGAATATATGGCTGATAAATCTGGCGGTGAAATTTGTGGTAATCCGGATGCACTGGCTGATGCCTTGCTGAAACTGGAAGCATATTCCAGACGTGGTGTCATGCCTGATGCTACTGAAGCTACTGCACATATGTTCATCATCAATCCGTTTACGGCTGCCAATGTGCAAAAAATGTTCAGTACTCATCCCAGTACAGAAGAACGTGTTATGCTGCTGCGTCAGCAGGCACAGGAAATGCGCAGTAAAAAAAGAGGTAATTTATAATGGATAAAAAACTTGAATGGCTGAAAAGATTTTCAGAAACTTGCGGAGTGTCCGGTTTTGAAGGTCGTATGAAAGACTTGATGCTGGAGCGGCTTGCAGAAATTGCAGAAGTAAGTTACGATAAACTTGGCAGTGTGGTTTTCACTAAAAAATCAGGTGCGGAAGCTGCACCTAAAATTATGCTGGCCAGCCATATGGATGAAATCGGCTTTATGGTCAAACATATAACAAAAGAAGGCTTCCTTAAATTTACCTGCCTTGGCGGCTGGTGGGAGCAGGTTATGCTCAGTCAGCGCGTAACAGTACATGGCAACAAGGGTGATTTAGTTGGTGTTATCGGCAGTAAGCCACCTCATATCTTGAGTGCAGAAGAACGCACGAAAGTAGTTGCCAAAAAAGATATGTATATAGATGTTGGCGCTGAAAGTGAAGATGCTGCTCGGCAACTTGGTGTTTTTGAAGGCTGTCCGGTAACTCCTTATGCAGAAATGGCTGTGATGGGTGATGGCAAGACGTTACTTGGTAAAGCTTGGGATAACCGCATTGGCTGCGCAGTAATGGCCGATGTTATGGAAAATATCAGTGCCAAAGCTTTAAACAGCACTGTTTATGGTGTTGCCACTGTACAGGAAGAAGTTGGGCTGCGTGGTGCGCAGACCAGTGTAAATCTGCTGAAACCTGATATTGCACTCGTAATTGATACCTGTGTTGCCGGTGGTACTCCTGGTGTGAGTGATGATGTGGCTCCGGCCAAGATTGGCGGCGGCGTGGCGATTACTATTTTTGATGCTGGCATGATACCTAATACTGCTTTACGTGATTTTGCCATGCAGACAGCAAAAGAGCTGGGAATTCCTGTTCAAATCAGTATTTCTGAGGGCGGGGCTACGGACGGTGGACGTATCCATCTGCATGACTCAGGCGTGCTGACACTTACTTTCAGTATTCCCACTCGTTATATTCACAGTCATCAGTCAGTAATCCATATGGATGATTATCTGGGGGCAGTTAAGCTTATCACTGCTATGGTAGAGAAACTGGACTGTGAGCAGTATAAAAAATTGCTGCAGGCTTAAAGGACTAAAATCGTTTTAACGATTTAGTATAAATTTTATATCAATTTTAAGGAGAGATTAACTATGCAACAAACACTCGTACTTGTAAAACCTGACGGAGTTAGAAAAAATCTTATTGGCGAAATCATTGCTCGTTTTGAACGTCGCGGCCTGAAAGTATCCGCTCTGAAACTCGTTAAAATTACTGAAGAACAAGCTAAATTCCACTATGCTGAGCATGAAGGCAAACCCTTCTTCGGCGAACTGGTTGACTTCATTACCTCCGGCCCTGTTGCTGCTATGGTAATTTCCGGTGAAAACGCAATTAAAGCTGTTCGCGGTCTGATGGGCGCTACCAATCCTCTGGATTCCGTACCGGGCTCCATCCGCGGTGACTATGCACTGAGCATCGGTGAAAATATTGTTCACGGCAGCGACAGCGAAGAATCTGCTGCACGTGAAATTGCTAACTTCTTCAAAGCTGAAGAAATCTATTAATTTTCATTTCTTCTTACGAAAGGATGGTGTCAAATGAAAGCAGCAGTATATACAAGAACAGGCGATAAAGGAACAACAGGTCTTTATACCGGTGAACGTGTTCCCAAACAGAGCCTGCGTGTAGAGGCATATGGGACGGTGGATGAAATAACTTCCGCTCTGGGGTTGGCGCGTGCTCATGTACAGCGTGACGATGTTAAGGAAACTATTTATCAGGTGCAGAAGCTTTTAATGTCTGTTATGGCCGATGTTGCCAGCTTGAATTTGCCCGAACCCTATATTAAAGAAGAACATGTTAAATTATTTGAAGAAACTATTGATAAATATGACGCTATGCTGCAGCCGCTGGCACATTTCCTGATTCCTGGGGATACTGTTGGTGCAGCAGCTCTGGATATTGCCCGTACCACTACAAGAAGAGCGGAGCGCTGCCTGCTGCGTCTGGCAGAGACAGAGCCTGTTAATCCTCAGGTACTGATCTGCCTGAACCGTTTATCCGACCTGTGCTTTATTCTGGCAAGGGTGGAAACAGAAGTAGCTTAATTGTTTAATCAATAAAAAATAAACCTCCTGCAAGCAGGAGGTTTATTTTTTATAATATTTATTTTACTTCTGGAACTTTGAGAACAGCACCAGTTGCGGCAGAAGTTACCAGTGCAGCATAACGCGCCAGATAACCACTGTTTACTTTAGGAGGCGGGCATACCCAGTTTGCACGGCGTTCAGCAAGCTCTGCATCTGTAAGTTTTACATTGAGAGTACGATTCGGAATATCAATTTCGATAATATCGCCGTCTTGCAGCAGTGCAATGTTGCCGCCTTCACGTGCTTCCGGCGAAATATGTCCGATGCAGGCGCCTCTGGTTGCGCCAGAGAAACGGCCGTCGGTGAGAAGTGCCACGTCTTTATCGAGTCCCATACCGGCAAGAACAGAAGTGGGGTTAAGCATTTCGCGCATACCGGGGCCGCCTTTAGGACCTTCGTAACGAATAACGACAACGTCACCCTTTTCAATCTTTCTGCCGCAAATAGCAGCGATAGCTTCGTCTTCAGAGTTAAATACTTTGGCCGGACCGGTGTGCTTGAGCATTTCTTCTGCTACAGCACTTTCTTTGACAACGCTGCATTCTGGAGCAATATTGCCTTTCAATACGGCAATACCGCCTGTTTTGCGGTAGGGAGCGTCGACTGGATGGATAACGTCTGGACGGGTAACGACAGCATCTTTAATAGTTTGACCGATGGTTTTGCCGGTAACCGTGAGACAGGATTTGGTAATAAGTTTCAGCTTATCCAGCTCATGCATTACGGCAGAGATGCCGCCGGCTTCGTTGAGGTCGATAATATGATGAGTGCCGCCGGGGCTCAGTTTAGTAAGGTAGGGGGTCTTTTTACTGATTTTGTCGAACAAATCAAGGGGCAGTTCGACGCCTGCTTCGTGGGCGATTGCCGGAAGATGCAGTGCTGTGTTGGAAGAGCCGCCAATAGCCATATCAACGGTGATAGCGTTTTTGAAGGCTTTCAGAGTCATAATATCACGGGGACGGATATCTTTTTTGAGCAGTTCCATTACAGTCATGCCTGCATGTTTGGCCAGCGCAATGCGTGCACCGTTAAATGCAGCAGGAATGGTACCGTTACCGGGCAGACCCATACCGAGAACCTCTGTAAGACAGTTCATGGTGTTAGCGGTAAACAGACCGGAGCAGCTGCCGCAGCCTGGGCAGGCGGCATGTTCGATTTCTGCCAGTTCATTTTTGTCTATTTGACCGGATTCAAAACGTCCGGCTGCTTCAAAAACAGTGGAAACGCTGATGTCTTTGCCGTTTAAACGTCCGGGCAGCATGGGACCACCGCTGACTACTACTGTAGGAATATTGAGCCGTGCTGCTGCCATAAGCATACCGGGCACGATTTTATCGCAGTTGGGGATGAGTACGAGAGCATCAAAAGCATGACCGTTGGCTACGGCTTCGATACTGTCAGCGATAAGTTCGCGGCTGGCCAGAGGATACTTCATACCATTGTGCCCCATGGCGATACCGTCGCAGATTCCGATAGCCGGTACTTCGATAGGAGTACCGCCAGCTTCCAGAATGCCATATTTTACAGCTTTCGCAATGGTATCCAGATGCATATGACCGGGAATAATTTCATTTTGTGCGTTTACTACGCCGATAAGCGGTTTCTTTAATTCTTCTTCTGTATAACCCATAGCATAGAATAAGGAGCGATGGGCGGCACGTGTAGAGCCTTTTTTTACTTCTGTACTGCGCATGTTTTTACTACCTCTTTCCCTTAAAAATACATTGCTTTTTGACATTATTGAAATTTTACTTTTTTTTATAAAAAATGTCAATTTAACTATAATGATTTACAAATCAGCAGTTAAAAATATAAAAAATTTAACACTATTATCTTGATTAAATGCGACAGGTTTGTACAGAAAATAATTCATTGATTTTTCACGCGCGAAGGTGGCCGGTTATTATATAATATGAACTGGAAGTACAATTATTTTTATATAAAGAGGTGCCAGAATTATGGAAACAAAACTTACAAAACTCCTGGGAATCAAATATCCGATTATTCAGGGCGGTATGGCCTGGACTTCTGATGCTGTGCTGGCTGCCGCTGTTTCAAATGCAGGCGGTGCAGGTATTATCGGCAGTGGCGGGCGTACTACCGAATGGACCAGAGATGAAGTGCGCAAGGCTAAAACTCTTACTGATAAACCGTTCGGCGTCAATGTGATGCTGATGGCCCCCAATATTGCAGAGATTATCGACATGCTGTGTGAAGAAAAGGTTGCCTTTGTTACTTTAGGTGCAGGCAATCCCGTGCCGCATATTGAGAAATTTCATCAGGCAGGTATTAAGGTTATTCCAGTTGTGCCCAATGTGAAGCTGGCAAAACGTATTGAAGCAGCCGGTGCAGATGCAATGGTAGTGGAAGGTATGGAAGCCGGCGGACATGTAGGACAGCAGACTACCATGGCTTTGATGGAGAATGTGCTGCCGCAGATTAAAAATATTCCCGTACTGGTTGCGGGCGGGATTTCTGACGGACGTGCATTGGCAGCAGCTCTTTTGATGGGCGCTGAGGGCGTACAGATTGGTTCACGCTTCCTGCTGACTACTGAATGTCCGGCACATCCGGCAGCAAAGCAGGCTATTATTGATGCTACCGATACCGACAGCACTGTTACCGGTTTCAGCAGAGGTCATGGTGTACGCTGCCTGAAAAATGCTTTTACTCAGAAATTCTCCGAAAGAGAAATCAGCGGTGCTTCTCAGGATGAATTAAATGCTATGGGTGCCGGCACCAACAAACGCGGTATTATGGAAGGCGATATTGTTGACGGTACTGTTATGGTTGGTCAGAGCCTGAATGTATTAAACGAAATTCTGACCTGTCAGGAAGTTATTGACCGTATTATGGCAGAAGCACAGGCTGCAGTAGAGCGTATTAAAAGTATTAAATTTTAAAATATACAATAAAACCCCAGGTTTAAACCTGGGGTTTTGTTTAGCGAAGCAATTCTTCTTTTAACTGATAATATTCTCTGGAAAAATATGGAGTAAGCTGTGCTTCGCGGTGGTCATAGCCAAAGGAACGTTTACTGAGAGAAAGAATAGGCGGGGCCTGAATACGTTTAGCAACAGCAAAACCACTGAAAAGTTTCCACCAGCGTTCCAAATCAGCAATCAAAGCATGATTATCAGGGAAAGTGTCCTGTATTATTTTGTCGCTGCAGCCAAGCTCTGCTACAAGAGTATTATTTTTATACCAGCGGAGAATATCAGCTGGAGTAATTTTATGCCAGCGTTCCATAAAGGCTTTAAAAAGATAGTCATGATATTCATAAACCAGAGGATCACCGCCGACGCCGACAGTTTGTTCTTCAGACAGTTCTGCACTGGGACGGATGGTAAAGATTTCATTGGGAATAACTTCATCTTTAAATATTTCGTCGTTCAGATAATGCCCCAAAGCGTATACCTGATGCTTCCAAAGGTCGCCAATCATGGCCAGTGCACCGCAAATATCACCGTAAAAGGTTGCATAGCCGATAGCTATTTCGCTTTTGTTGGAGTTACAGGAGAAGGCGCCGCCAAATGCTGCAGCTGCTGCGGCAATTAACCTTGCACCACGGTCACGGGCCTGGATGTTTTCGCGCTGTAAATCCGAAAGCTGCAGATTAAAAGTTGTATTGCTGTTAAAATTGGTAACAGGCGTGCTGGTAAGCTGCTGTTCCGTATGCTGGCAGCTTTCTGTGATGGGCATGACTGCGTAGTTGGTATGCAGTTTTTCTGCCAGACGCTGAGCAATATTTTTCGTTGCTTCCGAATTGTAACGGGAGGGGAGATTGAGCAGCAATACGTTTTCCGGCCCTAAAATATCTGTATACATGGCTGCTGTTACTGCAGAGTCGATGCCGCCGGAAAGACCGATAGTCATTTTATTAATGCCGCATTGTTTTAAAAACTGCTGCGTACCATAACGCAAAGTATGATAGATGATGTCAGTTTCCTGCTGAGGAGCAGCAGGAAGAGTAGCAGAATGGATTTCGTTGGTTTCAGTGTTCCAGGTAAGTTCCAATAACTCATCAGTAAACATGGGCAGCGCAGCAGCAAGCTTACCAGATGCGTTATAAACGCAGGAAGAACCATCGTAGGTAAAGATGTTTTTGCCGTTATTTTGAATACCCACATTATTACAGTAAATTAAAGGCTTAGCAGCTGTTTTGGACTGAGCTGCCAATAAACGATGACGTTTTTTATTTTTTTCCAGTGAATAGGGAGAACAGGATAAATTGCATAGTAAAGAAGCCTCTTTTTCTGCAAGTATATTGGGAATATTATATTGGTAATTATCAGTCCAGCCATCTTCGCACAGCATGACGCCAAGTTTAATCTGCTGACCCTTAATTGTAAAAGCAACAGGTGACAGAGCATCAGCAATAGCAACATTTTCTTCTGCACATAATTTTTGCAGGCTGTGGAAATATCTGGCATCATCAAATTCACGGTAATTAGGCAAAGAGTTTTTGATAACGAAATTGCGTCCAAGATAGCCGGGAAGCATATTACCGTTTTGGCAGATATAGGCTGCATTATATTTACGAATGCGCCCGTCTTCATTTATTTTTGCTGCTTCTGTGGCTACACTGCCAAAAATTATGCAGATATCCTGCGACTGGGCAGCAATCTGGCCGGCATAATACGAACAGTCGTCAAGAAAGGTCTGCTGCTCCCATAAATCGCCGATCAGATAACCGGGCAGACACATTTCCGGCAGCAGCAGGATGTCAGCTTTTTTTGCTTTAGCCTGACAAATAATTTGTGAGATTTTTTGATAATTTAAATCAGGACGGCCGGGAATGATTTCCATCTGACCGCAAATAATCTTTATGAGCACTTAAGGCACCTCTTTAAGTTGCATTAGCTGAGTTATGATGTTATTATAGCAGAGAAGCAGGGTTTATGCCACTTTAGAGGAGGGGATTAAAGTGAAACATAACAAAAAAACCAATGCTGCCAGGATTTTGGACGAAATGAAAATATCCTATCAGCTTGTTGAATATGCAGTGGATGAAGAACATCTGGATGCGGTGCATGTGGCAGAGTCAGTCGGCATGCCGGCTGCTCAGGTGTTCAAAACATTGGTTGTTCGAGGGGATAAAAATGGTGTGATGTTTGCAGTTATTCCTGGAAACGGAGAACTTGATTTGAAGGCGTTGGCGCGAGTAAGCGGTAATAAACGTGCTGAACTGGTACCGTTGAAGGAAGTACTACCCCTGACCGGTTATATACGCGGTGGCTGTTCTCCGCTTGGTGCTAAAAAGGCTTATCCGGTATTCATGGACAGCAGCAGTGAGCAGTGGGAGCATATCGCTATCAGCGCAGGGCAGCGAGGTATGCAGATTATTGCTGCACCGAGTGATTTACAGAAAGCGACAAAAGCTACAGTAGCACAGCTGATTTACAGTTAAAGGTAATATTTACTTGTTGACAGCTGAAAAATATGATATTATGCGAATATAAGTGATAAAAATAATAGAATGTATCTATTTTAAGAATGTTTCTGTAAAGGTGGGCCGATGAGAATGTTATTTGTAAGTACACGTGGTAAAACTGATCTTGTTTCTTCCGCACATGCAATTACCCGCGGTTTGGCTGCTGACGGAGGATTATTTGTGCCACAGCATTTTCCTAAAATGCGTATGAGTGATATTAAAGCTATGGAAAATAAGCCTTATACGGAAAGGGCAATAGATATATTATGCCAGTTTTTGACTGATTACAGCGAGGATGAGCTGAGAGAATGTGTGCAACAGGCCTATGCTGCTGAAAAATTTGGCGGTGAACCGGTACCTTTGGTCAAAGTAAATGATAATACTGCAGTGCTGGAACTGTGGCATGGTCCCACTTCGGCTTTCAAGGATATGGCGCTGCAGCTTTTGCCGCATCTTTTAACACGTGCAATAGCAAAAACTGGTGAAAAAAATAAGGTGATTATTCTTGTTGCTACTTCCGGCGACACCGGCAAGGCGGCCCTGGAAGGTTTTGCTGACGTAGAAGATACTGAAATTATTGTTTTTTATCCCAGTGAAGGTGTAAGCGATATTCAGAAGCAGCAAATGATTACCCAAACCGGCAAAAATGTCAGAGTGTTTGGTATTGAGGGTAATTTTGATGATGCGCAAAAAGGCGTAAAAGAGATTTTCAGTGATAAATCACTGGCTGATGAATTGGCACAGCAGGGCTATGTTTTTTCCTCTGCAAATTCCATTAACTGGGGACGTTTGGTGCCGCAAATTGTATATTATTTCAGTGCTTATGCCGACGCAGTAAAAAATGGTTATATTACCTTAGGCCAGCCAGTTAATTTTGTAGTGCCTACAGGAAATTTCGGTAATATTTTGGCAGGCTATTATGCTAAAATAATGGGATTGCCAGTTGAAAGGCTTCTGTGTGCTTCTAACAGTAATAATGTTTTAACTGATTTTATTAATACCGGCATTTATGATCGTCGGCGTGAGTTTTATAAAACTATTTCTCCGTCTATGGATATCCTGATTTCCAGTAATTTGGAACGCCTGCTGTATAATATTACAGAAAATAACGCAGAAAAAGTTACTGAATATATGACCAGCCTGAATAATGAAGGCAATTATAAGATTGATTCTGAAGATTTAAAGAAAATCCAAAGCCAGTTTTTTGGCGCCTGGGTAGATGAACTGGAAACGAAAGAGGCTATCGGACGTATTTATAATGATTATAAATATCTGATGGATACTCATACTGCTGTTGCGTGGAGGACTCTGGAGAAATATCGACTGCTTACCAGTGATGAAATGTTCAGTATCATTCTTTCAACTGCGAGTCCATACAAGTTTTCCGACAGTGTTCTGGAAGCGCTGGATGATCGCAGCAGTGTAGGTAAAGAGCCTTTTGCGCTGTTACATGAGTTAAATGAACGTACAGGTGTTCCGATTCCGGTAAAAATGATTGAATTGGAAAAAATGACTGCAATACATAATGACGTAATTGCTGCAGCTGATATGAAAAATACAATAAAAGCAAATCTGCTCTAAATAAAAATCCGTTGATGTTTTACATCAACGGATTTTTTATCTGTTATGCTCTATTGAGTAATGCTTTCAGTTCGGCTAACTTTTCGGCAAATTTATGTAAAGTAACAGTAACAGGCTGTGGTGTGTTTAAATCTACGCCTGCTTTTTGCAGGATATTCAGAGAATAATCACTGCCGCCTGCCTGCAGGAAGCCAAGATATTTTTCTACAGCGCCAGGTTCTTTGTTCAAGATAGCAGTAGCAAATGCTGTAGCAGCAGAATAGCCGGTAGCATACTTATAAACATAAAAAGGAGTATAAAAATGTGGGATACGCGACCATTCGCTGGCCAGTTCATTATCGACAGTCAGTGCGTCGCCGTAATAACGTTTGTTGATTTCAAGCCAGTAGTTTTCCAGCCTTTCTGCCTGCAGGGAACGTCCGGCGGTAATTTCATTGTGAATATATTTTTCAAACTCAGCAAACTGCACCTGCCTGTATACAGTAGTGCGTACTGCTTCAAGAAATTGGTTTAACAGAAATATTTTTTGCTCAGCAGAAGCTTGCTGCAAGGTGTGTTCCAACAGCAGAATTTCATTGGTTGTGGAAGCAACTTCAGCACAGAAAATAGTATAATCAGAATTTATATATTCCTGACTGTGACTGCTGAAATAGCTGTGAATAGCATGTCCCATTTCGTGAGCCAGAGTAGAGATGCTGTTATAGCGCTTTTGATAGTTCAGCAGTACGAAAGGATGTACGCCATACACACCCCAGGAGTAAGCGCCGGAACGCTTACCTTTATTTTCATAAATGTCAATCCAGCCTTCATTAAAGCCTTTGTGCAATACAGCATTATATTGTTCGCCTAACGGAGCAAGTGCAGCACTTACTTTCTTGCATGCTTCATGGAAATCGCAGGCAAGCGTTTCACCGGCAGTGGAAAGCGGAACATAAATATCGTAAGCATGTAGTTCATCATAGCCAAGCACATCTTTTTTGAGCTGCATATATTCGTGCAACGCTTCAAGATGATTGTTGACGGTATCAATAAGTCCGTTGTACAGGGACACAGGAATATTATCTTCGGCAAGACTGGCTGTCATGGTATCGGAAAATTTATGGGCGCAGGCATAGAAATTACTGCTGCGGCAGTTACCTGTAAGCGTTGTTGCCAGAGTGTTGCGATACTGATGATAGGTATTCATCAAGCTGCCAAAAGTATTCTTTCTCAGCACTCTGTCAGATGAAGTCATATTCAGCAGATATGCCCCTTCACTGACAGCGACGTCGTTGCCGCTGCTGTCTTTGGCCGCAGGAAACTGCATGTCAGCACTCACAAGGGCACGGAAAGATGCTGCTGCAGAAGAAGTGGATAGTCTGCTTTGGGAGAGCAGTTCTTCTTCAGCTGTTGATAAGATGTGATCAGAAAGACGGGTAAGATTTTCCAGATAAAAAGCATATTTTTGCAGTGCCGGTTCTTCTGCCAGCATTGCAGCAAGTATATCTTTATCTAAAGCAAGAATTTCCGGCTCTATAAAAGAAATGGCGTTATTATAAGCAGCAAGTAAGCTTTCGGCTTCTCCGGTTAAAGATTGAAATTTTTGATCGGTATTATCTGCATCCTGCTGCAGTCGTGCATAAGCATAAATTTTTTCAATATTTTGAGCTGCTTTATTGCGCAGATTTAAAACTGCAACCAGTATTTTTTTATCGTTCAGCAGACCTTTTAATTTTTGGATAACGGGAAGTTCTTCCCGCAATTCAGCGCAGGCAGCTCTCCAGGCATTATCATCGCTGTAAATATCGTTTACGTGCCATTTGCAGGCTGCAGGTATAAAAGAGCGAGCAGTGTTGCTGCCGTGCTCCGGAATTATATTGTCTGTCACATTTATCACTCCTTGCAAAAATAAATTTAATACTCTATTATTATAGCATACGCTGAAAGTGGGAGAGAAAAAACATATGAAGGTAATTTTTGCGGCCATCAACAGTAAATATATTCATACAGCCCTTGGACTTCGCTATATCAGTGAGTATTGCAGGCAGCAGGGGAATGAGGTTGCCTTAATTGAAGAAACTATCAATACGCCAGTTCTCACAGTGTTGGAAAAGCTGATGAAGGAGCAGGCTGATGTTTATGCTTTTTCAGTGCATATCTGGAATAAACTCGTAGTATATCGACTTATATCCATGTTGAAAAAACTGCGCCCGCAGGCTGTAGTAATTGTGGGCGGGCCTGAGGTTGCTTTTGATGCCGTTAAAATATTTTCTGAACAGCCGGCTATTGACTATATAGTGCAGGGTGAAGGAGAGCTTGTTGTTGCGCAGCTGTTAAATGCATTACAAAAGAAAACTGCGATACCGCCGCATATTGCTTATATGGATAACGGTAGGGTGAATATCAATGGTGGGGTAACGGTCATTCAGGATTTAACAATACTGCCGTTTCCGTATCCGGATTTACTGCAAGTAATAAATGAACATAAAATTGTTTATTACGAATGCAGCCGCGGCTGCCCTTTTCATTGTTCGTATTGTCTCTCCGGTATTTCGCGGTCTGTGCGCAGGCGTCCGCTTGATATGGTGCTTCAGGATATGGAGCGATTTATCAAGGCTGGTACACCTTTAGTAAAATTTGTTGATAGAACTTATAACCTTGATGAAGAATATTTTTTGCCGATTATGGAATATTTGGCAGCAGCCGATACCAAGACTGTTTTTCACTTTGAAATCAAGGCTGATTTGATTACCTCTAAAGTTTTGGCATTTCTAAAGAGTGTACCCAAAGGTAGATTTCAGCTTGAAATTGGTATACAGACAACAAACAGGGCTACATTACATGCTATTAACAGACGTGATAATTGGGAAAAACTTGCATATAATGTAAAAGAACTTTTGCAGGCAGGGAACATGCATATTCATCTTGATCTGATTGCTGGTTTGCCGTACGAAGGATTACAGGAATTTGAGAAATCTTTTAATGATGTTTATGAATTACAGCCACAAATGCTGCAGCTGGGTTTTCTGAAAGTACTGCCGGGTACGCAGATGAATGATGAAGCACAAGTACATAAATTAATTTATATGGATGAGCCTCCCTATGAGATTCTGGCCACTGCATATATGCCGTATGAAGATATGCAGCTGCTAAAAAAAATTGAAAATATTTTCGAGCAAACTTATAACAGTGGGTGTTTTCAACATATCCTACATTTTTTGATAAAGAAAGAAGAGAATGCTTTTTCTTTCTACAGACGTCTTACTGACTGGTGGACAGAGAAAGGCTATTATCCTCAGGTACATAACAATAAAGGGATTGCCAGAATTTTATTTGAATATATCATGGAAAATATTGATGAAGAAAAAAGCAGAATGATTTTAACAGAAATTCTGCGTTATGATGTATTTATCAATATTGATGGCTGGCGACCAGAGTGGCTGAATTGGAATACAGAGCGTATTTTTGATAAAGTTTCTTCATTCTGGAGAAACGAAGATGTTGTAAAAAAATATTTGCCAGGCTACAGATTCAGCAGCTGGCGCCAAATCAATAAATATTATCCGATAGAGTTATTTAAGGCCGATCCGGAAAATGCTAAGGTGGATAATTTCTATCTTTTAAGAGACGTGTCTTCAGCAGAAAAAGTGTATTTCAGAGTAAGAATATAGTTTATATACAAGCAGCATGATTCTTAAAGGCATGCTGCTTGTATGTGTTTTATAGAATTTTATTAAGAAAATTAGAGAGAACAGCACAGAAAATTATTTATGTAAAAAGCTGATATAATCATACATTATTATACAACGGCACCAAGTATATCAGAAGAAAAAAGCAAAAAAGAATAAAAAAGTTGCAAAAAAGGTGTTGACAGAAGAAGTAAGGGGTGGTATTATATACAAGTCGCTGAGATACAGCGAGAACCTTGAAAACTGAACATCAACCTAAACAAAGCGAATGTGCGGGTCGAGCGCAAGCTTGACCAAGTCAATTAATT
>CASDXO010000003.1 GCA_949285135.1 uncultured Phascolarctobacterium sp. | reverse complement strand
CTCCAATAAAGTTTATTGAAGAACCGATTGGCTCTTGTTATTAAAGAAATTAATTGACTTGGTCAAGCTTGCGCTCGACCCGCACATTCGCTTTGTTTAGGTTGATGTTCAGTTTTCAAGGTTCTCGCTGTATCTCAGCGACTTGTATATAATACCACCCCTCATCTCTTCTGTCAACACCTTTTTTACAACTTTTTTATTCTTTTTTGCTTTTTTCTTCTGACACTCCCGGCATGGTTGTTTTACAGATGTCTGCTATACCTGCCTTTGCAGCGCTGTAATTTCCCTGAAAATTTATGATATTTTTTACTAAAAAAGCTGCATTCAGCCGTTTTTTTCCTAAAAAAATACCTGAAAAAGTAAAAAACTTTTTAAAAAATATACAGCAAAAGCTTTTTATTTTTATCGCTGCTTGCCATATAAAAAGCAAAAACCGGCACGTAAAAACGTGCCGGTTACGTCAAAACAGCCGTAAAGGCTTATTTTTCGTAGGTAAAATTGTTGATATGCGGACGCAGATCCTTGCCTTCCTGTGCTTCGGCAGCCAAAAGTGCCTGAATAATGATTGCGCATTCCAGACGTTTTTTCTGGAGCTTGCAGCCGTATTCATAAGGCTTGCTGATGTCGCCGTTAATCAGGTCAGCATTGGCATGGCAGCCGCCGCTGCAGAAGAAACGCGCCCAGCATTTGCTGCATTCGGGCTTCGTCATAACATGGGTATGACGGAATTTCTGCACCAAGTCATTTTTTACCACGCCGGTGTCAAGGGTGCCCAGCTTGTACTGCTCACGACCGACAAACTGATGGCAGGGATAGATATCTCCCTCGGGAGTGATGGCAAAATATTCGTGCCCCGCACCGCAGCCTGCCAGACGTTTAGCCACGCAGGGGCCATTGTCCAGCGCCACATTGAAATGGAAGAAGTCAAACGGCTCACCATTGCGGCGTTTTTCCAGATAAGCGCGCGCCAGCTTGTCATATTCTTCAAATAATACGGGTAAATCTTCTTCGGTAAGTACATAAGGTTCGTCAATGCCCACTACCGGCTCGACGGAAATTTCGCGGCCTACTTTAAGCATGTCCAGTACCTCGTCGGCAAAATGACGGCTGAAATGGGTATAAGTGCCGCGCAGATAGTAGTTTTTGCCTTTGCGGCTGTCGATAACCTTCTTAAAGCCGCGCACAGCCGCATCATAGCTGCCTGTCTTATTGGGGAACGGACGCATGGCGTCATGGGTTTCCTTTTTACCGTCCAGGCTCAGCACCAGCATAACACGGTTATCATTGAGGAATTTGATATTTTCATCATTCAGCAAAGTGCCGTTGGTAGTAAGGGTCAGTTTAATATTTTTGCCTGTTTCCTTTTCCCTTTTACGCACATAGTTGACGATATGCTGCACAACATCATAATTCATCAGCGGTTCGCCGCCAAAAAGGTCAAGCTCCAGATTATGGCGCTGACGGCTGCCTTTAATGGCAAATTCCACTGCCTTTTCCGCGGTTTCCTTGCTCATCAGCTCACGGCAGCCGCCAAAATCTCCGGTACCGGCAAAGCAGTAGCCGCAGCGCAAGTTGCAGTCATGGGCAACGTGCAGGCACAGAGATTTTAAAATCGGCGTTTCAGAAAAAGTGGGCGGCACATCAAAAGCAGGACTGAACAGCAGGCCTTCTTCCTGCAGTCCGTGCAGCTCCTGCAGCGCATCGCGCAGATCTTCTTCACTATAACGGTCTTTTAAAGCGGCAACTGCTGCTTCATCGTTGCTGCCATCATAATAATCAAGCAAATCGTAGATAACCTCGTCCACAAGATGCACTGCGCCGCTGTTAACGTCCAGCACCGCCATATTATCATCTAAACGCATTTTATGTATAAGCATAAGTTTCCACCTTTCGCCCTAAACAGTAAAAAGCTCCCTGCAACATACAGGGAGCTGCAATTATTACAAATTATTTGCTGTGTTCGCAAACCTGGTTGCCAACGGTGCAGGAAGTTTTGCAAGCGGATTGGCAGGAAGCCGGGCATTCGCCGCAGCCGCCGGTGCGGAGAGTTTTGTTCAGCATAGCTTTATTAACAGTTTTAATATGTTTTCTCATCATGAATACCTCCAAAATTTATTATTCTTTAAATTATTTTACCGTTTTTTAGCCGTTATTGCAAGGGATTTTTAGATAACCTTTATCAAGCAAGGCAAATAATCCTTTACTATATCAAAACAGACAACTAATTTATTCAAAAATTTAACGATTTATTTACTACACTGATTTGAATAAAAGAAATATTAATTATATGTATCAGTCAAACAGTTAAATTTCAATATTAATTTATACTTCTTCTACTTTGAAACCAATTTCAATAAGCTTTGCTTTTAATATAGATAAATCACCTTTTATTTTTGACCTATCTAATAATATAGTTAAATTTCTTCTTGCTCGAGAACAACCAACATAAAAAAGTTTATATGCACTTAAAACTCCAAACATTGTACTATCCTTTAAACAATCTTTGGCTGCAGTTACTCCTGGTTTGTTAAAATACTTGCCATAGAGTTCTTCATACAAAAAGGAAAAATATGGATTACCATAAAATTCAGATTGGATTTCTTTAAGTTTATTTTCAATACAGCTTTTATTAACCAAATAAGATTCCTTTTTTAACTCATTTGGCTTCATCCCAATTTTATTTTGTAAATCAATAATTTCTTTACAATAAGCATAATAAAATTCATTAAATGACTTTAAAGATACTTGTAATCTTCCCCACATCTCAAAGAAACTATACATATGAACCAAAGGATTATTCATACTATCATCTGCAACAAATAACACGCTATCATGGCTTTCTCCTTTTACGCCATGTTGAGTAGACACTTTTGGACTATCTAAATATTCGACAATTCGCTTTAACTCAATAGCAGGAACATCAAGAACTTGTGCGTTATCTTCATCAGATAAAATTTCATTTATATAAGACTCTTCCAAAAAGGAAGTACTTTTTAATATATCAATTAAATCAGATATAGTTTTATTTGTATCTTCAAAAACACAGAAAAATTTTTTTAGATTATCAAATAATCTCTCTTTATCTGAATGTTTTTGTATGCAACAAGCTTCTTTTGAAAACATTGATTTGTTTGATTTTAAAATTTTTACTATAACTCCATATTGTTGTTTTCTAAAATGCTCTTCCATTTCTGTTACACAATATAATAATTTTAAAAATGAGTCAGGATTATCATTGTATGATGTAGTTAAAACATCTGCAGGTGAATAATTTTTCCCAAATGAATATTTTCTCATATTGAAAAACGCTTGGTAAAGGTTAGATACTCCAATATCTTTAAACCGTTCTTTATTGAGAATATATAAAACCAATGTATTAGGATTCTCTAATTTTATATTTCTAATATATGACTCAACGTTATTACTTATTACCACTCTAGGCAAAAAATCTGGTATTACCTCTTTCATTGACTCTGAAACTTTTTGAATAAAACATTTGTCATTATATATTTTATTCAAAATACTTACAATTTCTTCCACCGAACGATAATTAGTAGATAATAATTGAGTGTCATCAAAAAGATTAAACTGTTCTTCAAATGAACCATCGTAATTTTTATAAATCTGCTGCATGCGATCTCCAAATAAATATAATTCACTTGAAGATTCTTTAACACTCTCAAAAAAAATTTTTAAAACTTCCGCCATAGTATCTTGATATTCATCAATAAAAATATATTGATACTTAGAGGATAATCTTTTAAGCATAATCGGATAGTTATCAAAAACATATTTTGAAAAAGCAATTAAGTCATCATGTGACAATCCACCATAATATAATGTACTAAATTGAGACTCATTATACGAAATACATTTAATATTTTCTTTGATAATATCAAGATTTAATTGCCCATATTTTTCTATATACTTTTGATTACTTTCTTCTATATTTTTTTTATTCTCCACATTTGTAATTCTCTCCAATATACTTTTGCCAAAAAAATCAAAATATAATTTTAATATATCTTTATGTTTAAAATAATTTTTCATGAAACTATGGAGAAATGAATGTATTGTTCCCACGTATAATCTATTGATATCAAATCCTTCTGCCAACTCATCTGCTGCCCTATTCGTATAGGTAATACACAAAATATTATTTTTCTTATCTTCCTCAAGAAAACTTTTTATCATAGATTTTATTTTTGTAGTCTTCCCACTGCCAGCAGCCGCATTCACTAAAAAACAATTTTTTATTTTGCCAGCCATTTTAAAGCCTCCGCTATATAACTAGGTAGCATTTGTTCAGATAAACGATTTAAAATTACAGAATACATGAAATCAGTTTTTTTATCCGAAGTATGAGCGACAATATCTCTGATGTTACATTCGTCTCCATCCTTTGGTATTGTATATTTTAATTTGTCATTTTTCCGTAACTCTTTCCAGTCTTCTTTTTGTTTTTGTTCTATTACAGAAACGTTATAATATTTAGCCAACATTGCTTCTTCCAACGTTCGTGCCATACCATCATTTTTACCCTGAAAAGCAAGATAAATAGTATTAATGACTATTGATGAAGAATCATCTTTCCATTTATACAAATCCTCAACTGTTACTTGTTCAATACTCACCATTTCTATTGCAAATTTTTTTATTGTCTCATTAGTCGTAGTTGAAGACAAAATTGTTTCTTTGGTCTTAGCTGCTTTGTTATAATCTATATCTGTAATTAATACAGCTTTAATTTTTAGAAAATCAATAATATCTCTATAATTGTAAGCATATGCTCCACCTACTTGAACAAAAGAAAGATATTGATTGCTTAAATCTTCGTACTCTTTATCTTTTTTCAACACATCCTTTATTAACATTCTTTCAGTGTCACCTTCATACAAGATAATTTTATCAGCGAATATAATATCAGGAAAATTAATAGTATAAAGTAAATCATAAAATTCAAGTTGGCTTTTATTACCTTCTATATTTTTACAAAACTTCTTCAAATCATATATCTTACATTCAAAAGCTGAGAGCTGTCTTAATACTCTAAGTTGTGAAATATTTGCATTTCTAACCACTTCATGTGAATGTGTAGTAAGGATACCTTGAATATTCCCTATATTTTTATAATACTTTAGCAGATACTTTGTAAAAACATTTTGCATTTGAGGATGCATATGTGCTTCTGGCTCTTCTATGATAAAAAAATTTACAATATATTTATTAATAGTTTTTCTAAATTTTTCTAACTGAAGATGAATATAGATAAGATTACTATATCCCAGCCCTTGAGAAGATTCGCTTAAATAACAGTCATCTGTCTGATATTTTGCACATGTAATCGACTTAAAAAAAGATTGAATTGATTCATCGGTAATATCCATATCAATAACAATATTACCAGTTTGCCCTCCATTAGTTTTTGCTATGGCATCTATAGCATCACTTAATGATTCTATAGATGCCTTGCGTACTTTTTCTTTAATTTTTGCATCTTGAATAGGCAAAAGAATTTGTTCAGGAAGGTTACCAATAAAATCTTTCCAATCCTCTTCACTACTAGCTATGTCAATCATATTTTTACTAAGTATATGACTTCTATCAGAATTTTCATCATCTAACGTTCTTCCCGCCATAATATGACGATAATTAAAAAGCCTTTTAAATTCCGTTATTTCTAATTGAACGACATTGCTATAATCTTTATCACAAAAATAAACTTTCTCTTCGCATGCATTAGAATATGATGTAGTAAGTATTTCTTTAATAGAACGAATTATGTCTATATCCTTTTTTTCGTCACCAGTTATTTTTTGTAATCTAGAAAGTAATTTTTCATAATGAGTATCCAATGATTCCCTAAAAGATGATTTGTTTAATTCATATTTATAAACAAAATAAAAGCTAGTATTATCAGGATCTAATTCCATAATATAGTCAGCAAAATATCTTATATCATCTTTATCTTTGTCATAGTCAACCTGTATTTTAACTGTAAGCGGAGGTATTAATTTCTCATTTTCAGATGCAAGAATATTTGAGTCAATATATTCTAAAAATTGATTTTTAGGCATTTTATCAAGAAACCCTTGATAGAAAATAGGATATACTTTGTCTTCCCACTTTTTATATTCTATTACTGGAATATCGTTACCACGTAATTTTCCTTTTTTCTCACCGAATATTGCATTAAACAATTCAACTAAAGAAGTTTTACCACTATTATTAGCACCAGCAATTATTGTTATATTATCTTCCATATCAATTAATGCATCATGTATTTTTCTATAATTTTGTATAGTAATCTTTTTTATCTTCATTATTTACAACTCCTAAAAAGCTAACTATCTCAATATAGGCAATAACAAATTAATAATTATAATGCTATTACTTTTTCAACTTCTCACACAACGGCAATAATTCTTTAATTTTAGCAACAATACGCTTTTGTTCTTCCAATGGTGGGAGAGGTACTAATCCTTTGTATAGTTTATCATCATTAATGGCAGGGTACGCTACACCTTTAGAGTTATCATTGGAATTTGCATAACTATCAAAATTGGGAGATAAAAGATAATAAAATAGAAACTTATTTAATATACCTTTACAACAGGTTAAAACTGCAAAACCAGTACTGGCTATGGGCATATATGAAAATGTTTTATTTATTATACACATATTATGTAAATACGGTCTAACAGTAGAGTAAAGAATATCTCCATAAGCAACTATTTTTCTTGCCCTTGATGGTGCTTTGTCAGGCTGAATTATATTTTCTTCGCTATTTAATAATTGTCTTTTATTATCAATAGATCCAATATCAATATATGAAAATGGTTCAACAGGTTTCATCTGACCCCTATTGTAAACAATATCTTTTAACCTTACCCATTTCCAGCTTTCTGGAATATCAAAGGGAATTTCCTCCGCTGTTATTTCCGGCAGGGGTTTTTCTTTTTTAATTTTCTTTTCTGCTGTCAGCTTTTGTTTTTCTGCCTGTATTTTTTTATACAGTTCTTCTGCCGTGCCTTCTTCTGCTCGCTGCTCTACCAGTTTACCCTGCACTGCATATTGCAGGATGGATTTTTGCATATCCTCCGGAAAGCGCTTGTTAAACTCTTTCAGTTTGCTGTAAACCTGTTCGTAACAGTCAATTTGCGGCAACAGTTCTTCAATTTTAGTTACAATACGTTTTTGTTCAGCCAAAGGTGGTAATGCAACAGGCAACATTCTCATCGCTTTTAAAGAAATATTTTTTATAGTTGTTTGTGTTGCTTTTTTTACAGCATAATCAAAAAAATGCTTTGTATTTAATAAATAACAAATATAATTTTTATCATTATTACCCAGAATAGAAAAATAGCATGCACTTTTTCCAAGTACAATTGGCTCCCCGTTATAAAAAGCATAATTTCCTATTGTACCATTAATTGATATTAAAATTGTATTATAATCCAAATGTTTTTTATATTTTATGAATTCTTCAAAAGAAACTTTTTTAGTATCAGATTTTATTACAATTTTACCTTTAACCAAATTATTTCCATTTATAAAATAATATTGACCATTATCATCAAAACAAGGTGTTCCGTGAATTCCATCTCCTAAAATAGAAGTAATATCCCCCAACCGTACCCATTTCCAACTCTCTGGAATTTCAAAGGGGATTTCCTCTGCCGTTATTTCCGGCAGGGGCTTTTCTTTTTTTATTTTCTTTTCTGCTATCAGCTTCTGCTTTTCTGCCTGTATTTTTTTATACAGCTCTTCTGCTGTGCCTTCTTCTGCCCGCTGCTCTACCAGCTTACCCTGTACTGCCAGCTGCAGGATGCTGTTTTTTAATTCCTGCGGCGTCATTATTTGTTACCTCCCAGGATAGCGGTAATATCTGCCAGCACTCTGTCAATTTCCGCATTTAAGGATGCGCGCTGCTCTTCGTAGCGCTGGATTAAATCCATAGGCTCAAGTATTTCTTCTTCTTCATGGGGGTAGCCGCATAAATCAAGGTTATAGCCTTTATCCTGCGCCAGTTCTGCTGCCGTATATTTTTTTGCCTTATCAAAGCCGTCAACGGTAATTTCCTGCCTGTTATTCCACCATTGGATAACGGGGTCAAAATGTTCCAGCTTCATAGGCTTGGTTTTGGAAAAATGCTTGTAGCCTTCGGGCATATCAAGGCGATAAAACCAGGTTTCTTTAGTAGCCCCGTCGTTGTTAAAGAAAAGTATATTGGTAGTGATAGAGGTATAGGGCGCAAAAACACTGCTCGGCATACGGATAACGGTATGCAGGTTAAATTCACTGAGCAGTTTTTTCTTGATATTTACTTTGGCATTATCCGTACCGAATAAGAAGCCGTCAGGCAGGATTACTGCCGCTCTGCCGTCAGTCTTTAAACGGTACATGATAACGGACATAAACAGGTCTGCCGTTTCGCTGCTGGCAAGGTCAGCAGGAAAATGGCTTTTTACGTCATTTTTCTCGTTGCCGCCATAAGGCGGATTCATCAGTACTACGTCAAATTTATCCTCTTCCGTATAGTTGAGTACATCATTTAACAGGGTATTGGCATGGTAAATCTGGGGCAGCTCAATATCATGCAACAGCATATTGGTAATGCACAGCATATAGGGAAACTGCTTTTTCTCGATACCGTAAATGGACTGACCATATTTTTGCACGTCGTCAGCATTTTTAATCTGTGGCTGCAGCTCTTTGAGCCAGCTGGTCAGAAAGCCGCCGGTACCACAGGCAAAGTCTGCCATTTTTTCGCCAATCTGCGGTTTAATCATCTTCGCCATAAAGTCCGTTACGGCACGGGGCGTATAAAATTCGCCGGAGGAGCCTGCGCTTTGCAGCTCTTTTAAGATGGATTCGTAAATTTCGCCAAAGGCGTGGCTTTCCTCATAGCTGGATAAATCCAGTTCATCAATAATATTGATTACCTGCCGCAGCAGCACGCCGTCCTTCATATAGTTGTTGGCATCGGCAAAGGTGGTCTGCACGATAGCCTTTTTTATGGGTGTAGCACTGTCTACGGGCAAGGTTTTAAGAGTTGGAAACAAAGTGTTGTTGACAAAGTTCAGCAGCGTGTCGCCGGTCATGGCTGTACCGCTTTTATCGTCCTTAGCCCAGTTTTCCCAGCGGCAGTTTTCCGGGAGGATGGAAATATACTCGTCGTCGTCCATTTCCCAGTCACGTTCCTTGCTGTCGTATACTTTTAAAAATAACATCCAGGTAATCTGCTCAATACGTTGCGCATCGCCGTTGACACCGGCATCATTGCGCATAATATCTCTTATTCTTTTGACAAAACCTGTCAGATTGCTCATTTATTAACCTACCTCATTTTCATATAGTGCTTCTTCCAAGGCTTTTACTGCCTGCAGATACTGATCTTTGCCGCCAAAATAGCTGGCAATCCTTGCAGGTTTGCCAAATTTTTTGAAGTCGTCCATTTTTAAAATATCAGTTGTTTCAATATCATAAATACCCAAATCCATGTAGCTGTCCAGTAATTTTTCCAGTACTTCTTTAGCAGCGCCGCTGTATTTGCTGAAAAAGTCTTTCTTTTTCACGTTATTAGCGCGTTCTCTGCGGGTTAAAGGCTTTTTATCAAAGGCAACGTGGCAGATAAAATCAAAATCATCTACGTCGCCCATCTCCTGTTCTGCTTTCAAAAGTTCCAGGTCGATACCTTTTTCCAGCAGCAGTTCTCTGATTTTGGCCTTTTTCTTTTCCGCAGACCACTGCCGGATAAAGTTATCCAGCGAAGCGTATTCGCCCAAAATATTGGACTTGGTATAATCTACTATGCTTTCCTGACGTAAAAGCTTGCCGTCAGTATCGTAAACAGAAACAACTTTGTTAATAATTTTTACCGTGCAGCCGTCTTTGCCAACTATAGGTTTAGGCTCGCGCGGCGGCTTGGTTCCCGGGTCAATACCATCCGGTATACCAGGGTCATCCGGCATATCGCCCGGTGTCTTAGGCATAAAGCCTTCATCAATATCAATAGGGCCGTCCCAGTCCGGGTCGGAAAACAGACGGGTAACATTGCGGAAATCCATAACCACAAAGCTGCTTTTGCCTTCTTTTTTACGCAGCCTTGTACCTCTGCCGATAATCTGTTTAAATTCCGTCATGGAGCCAATCATCTGGTCTAAAACAATCAGCTTGACCATTTTGCAGTCTACGCCGGTAGAAAGCATTTTGGAAGTAGTGGCAATAACGGGATATTTTGCCGTTACGGAGATAAAATATCCCAGCTTGCCTTTGCCGTACTCGTCGCTGCCGGTAATGCGCACCACATAATCAGGATTTTTCTGCACCATATCGGCATTAGCGTTATTTAAAGCTACGCGCATTCTTTCTGCAGCTTCTTCCGTAGGACAGAAAACAATGGTCTTTGCCATCCTGTCCGTACTTTTTAAGTAACGGGTAATTTCCTGCGCTACCTGCTGGGTACGGTCTTCAAGGACAATGTTATAGTCAAAATCGCTGTTAGTATATACGCGGTCGGGTATCTCGTTGCCCAGCTTGTCGCGCTGACCTTTGAGCGGCCGCCAGCCTTCACCTATATCTGTAGTAATATTTATTACTTTAAACGGCGCAAGGAAACCGTCTTCGATACCGTTTTTCAGACTGTATGTATAAACAGGCTCACCAAAATAACTCAGGTTGGAAATATATTTTGTCTCTTTAGGCGTAGCCGTCATACCTATCTGCGTAGCACCGGAAAAATATTCCAAAATTTTGCGCCAGCGGCTTTCTTCCTTGGCAGAACCGCGATGACATTCGTCTACAATGACTAAATCGAAAAAGTTCGGTCGAAATAAATCACGGAAGCGTTCTTCGCCGTTATCGCCTACCAGCTGCTGATACAGGGAAAAATATACTTCATGGGCTGTAATGGTACTTTTATTGACCTTTGCCATATTTATCTGGCACATTATTTTGGATAAGGGAGCAAAATCCTGTTTCATGGACTGGTCAATCAGAATATTTCTGTCAGCCAGATATAAAATTTTGCGTTTCATCCCGCTTTTGAGCAGACGGTACACTATCTGAAAAGCAGTATATGTTTTGCCGGTGCCGGTTGCCATAACCAGCAGGATGCGGTTTTGTCCGCGGGCGATGGCATCCAGAGTGCGATTAATAGCAATACGCTGATAATAGCGGGGTGCAAAGGTTGTCTGACTGCTGTAATAAGGCTGATTCAGAATTTTTTCCTGCTGCTTACTGAGACCCTTGCCGCCATTTACTTCCTGTTTATAGCGGGCAATCAGCTCTTCTTCGCCGGGAAATTCGTGCAAGGCAAGTACTCTTTCCTGTCCGGTCAGAAAATCATGCTCGGCAAAACCGTCGCCGTTAGAGCTGTACGCAAAGGGAACATCCAGCATCTGCGCATAAGTCATGGCCTGCTGCAAACCATAGGAAACGCTGTGTTTATTGTCTTTGGCTTCTATTACAGCAACAGGATTATTGGCGTTAAGATACAGAATGTAATCTGCCCTTTTGGGCTTTTCCGTAACAGCTACATTACCCTTTAAATTTATTCTGCCATCGGTAATAGGCGTCTCCATAGTGATTTTATCAGTATGCCATTTAGCGGTTATGGCAGGCGTTATATAACGAAGCTTGATATCTTCCTCGCTCATTTGTTTTTTAGACAGTACCGCATCCATGCTTCCATCTCCCTCACAATCAGATTTTCCCGGGAACGATTTCCATAATATCTTCAATACGGCAATTTAAAGCCGTACATATTTTTACCAGTACTTCTACACGGACATCTTCATTCTTACCCAGTTTTGCCATAGCATTGGTAGAAATTTTTGCCTGACGGCACAGCTGAGTCTTATTTATTTTTTTATCTATTAAAAGCTTCCACAGTCTGTTATAACTGACAGCCATCTTTCGTTTCTCCCTTCACAAAGCAAACGTAATATATATGCTCATTATAGCATATCTTTTCTTATTTCAAAATAATCTTGAGATACGCAAGCATTAAAACATTTATGCTAAAAAAATTAGTCCAGCTTGCACTGAACTAAGTTTTTATTTTTTCTTTCTGTATTTGTCATATTCGTACTCGTATTCTTCCCACTGCTCACTGAATTCATTTTCATATATCCTGTTATTATGCAATATGATATCATCAGCACTTGTAATCAGTCCTGATTTTACCAAATCCGCAAATTCTGCCGCACTGACAAGCTGCGGATAATTACGGCAAAACTGCGTATAATCGGAGCACTGCAGTTTTTCCATGCGCTCCTGCAGCGGTAAAGCAAGTAAATCGGTTTCATTCCTGCCGTAAAACTCGCTTAAATCTGTATCTGCAGTCGGATTATCCTGCAGGTAGCTTTGCTGCACTAAATCAGTGCCAATCAGCAAATCGTTAAATAAGAGCAGGTTCAGCTTATAAAGGTCAGCCAGATTTTTGGAAATGTTAACCAGCGCCTGCCTGTAGCCGTCTTTATCTACAGTCTGCTGCCTGTCATATCCTGCCATAAGCTGATGGCACAGGCTGATATTCTGCTCTGCCTGCTGGCAGCCCTGTTCCGCTTTGGCGGTCGCTTTTGCCAAAACTGCCTTATCCTGGCACAAAACAGTATGAGGACAGCTTTGCAGTACTGCCCTCATAAGCTTATAAGCTGCCAATATTTTCTTATATTTTGCCAAAGTGAGCTTAACAATTTCAATATTATAACTCAGCATCTAATCACCTTTACCACACAAAGATATTGCGGATGATGTTTAAATCTATGCCTTTGGTCTGCAAAAAGCCCCACAGATACGCTTTTTCAATGCGGTCTGCCAGTCCCTGCACGCCGCTGCCGTCATCGGCCACGGTTACGCGGTACATCTCCATGGGTGCATTTTTGTAGCTTGCCGTGGTGTTGACACCCACTTTGCCGGTCAGTGCCCGATAAAAGCCGTAACGCTGTGCCTCGCGGATAACGGTTTCGTTGTAGTTACCGTTAGGATAAGCCAGCGTACGGACAATATAGCCGTCAAAATTCTTTTTCAGATAGTAGCGGGAGGTTGCCAGCTCCCAGGCAAGATATTTTTCGTCAATCTTTGCCAGCGGCGCATGACTTGTTGTGTGTGAGCCAAGCTCCATACCATGAGCAATCATATCTTTTATTTCTGCTTCGTTCATGTGGATGGCATCGCCGATGTCCTTATTGATGACGAAGAAAGAAGCTTTGGCATCGTATTTCTGCAGCAGCGGCAGGACTACGCTGTGGTTATTTTTATAGCCGTCGTCAAAGCTGAGGGCGATATATTTATCGACGCTCTCTCCCTGTTCCAGCCTTGCTGCCAGCTGTTCCACGCTGACGATGGTATAGCCGCTGTCTTTTAAATATTTTAAATGCGATTCAAACAGTGCTTCCGGCATAATCAGGGTCTTGGGCCAGTCTATGCCAACTTCCGGGCCTACGGCATGATACATGAGTACGGGCGCGCTGGTCTTTTTAAAGGCTGCATATTCTGCCCGCAGCCTGTCGCCGTTCAGCTGCCAGTAAACTGCAGCCGCCGCTGCCAGTATTACCAGGCATACGGCAGATAGTTTCAGTACTTTTTTCAGCATCTCAGTCTTTCTCCATTTCCATACCCAGTCCGACAGCCATTTCCTGCAGCTTTTTCAGGCGGTGATTAATGCCGGACTTGCCGATGCCGCCGGAATATTCCACCAGCTCGTTTAAAGAAGCGTCAGGATATTCCAGACGCAGACGGGCCGTGTCCTGCAGAGCCTGCGGCAGCTGATTAAGCCCCATATGCTGGTCGATATATTTAATGCAGTTAATCTGTCGCACCGCTGCCCTGACAACCTTGTTCAGATTGGCGGTCTCGCAGTTTACCACGCGGTTGACGTTGTTGCGCATTTCCTTGACGATGCGCACGTTTTCAAAATCCATCATGGAATTATGCGCACCGATAACGCTCAAAAATTTCGTAATACTTTCGCCGTCTTTCAAATAAACGATAAAATCGTTCTTACGGTCGGTCAGCTTGGCTTTCAGCGAAAAGCTGTGCATGACCTTGATAATGCTGTGGGCAAAATCTTCGTTGCCGGTAACCATTTCCAGATGGTAGTCACTGGAAGGACGGCTGATGCTGCCGCCGCCCAAAAAGGCACCGCGCAGGAAGGTACGTTTGCAGCAGTGATTGTTCAGCAGCGGATTTTTCAAGTCGCTTTCTACTGACAAAAGCTGCAGCTCCGTCAGCGCTTTGCTTACCTGCGGTGCAGGAATAACGCGCACCTGATAACGGTTATTTTTCTTCAAACGACGTGAACGGGTAATAACCACTTCCGTCTGCACCTGATAATTGCTTTTCAAAAGCTGCAGCACACGCCTTGCCAGTGCCGCATTTTCTGTAGAAAAGTGGATGCCGACATTGCTGCCCCTGATAATAATGGCACCGCTCATGCGCAGCAGTCCCAACAGCTCTGCCTTGTCACAGCAGGCATCATTGGTTTCGATACGCGATAATTCGTTCTTTACATCATTGGAAAAAGACATCCGGCGTCCCCCTTTCTTATAATCTTCCGTTTTGGTTTATTCACCTTTATGCAGGGTTCTCATGCCCTGACGCATAAAGAAGTAGTCAAAAAACTGTACGCCCTTGCCAAACAGACGCAGACGGTAAATAAGCGCAATCAGCACGCGTGAAAGCTTGCGCGGATCGTGGCGCACCAGATCGTTTTTGCTTATCAGCCGCGCCGGCACTACAGTAATTCCCAGATTGCGGATTTTTTCCACATCCGGCGTTACCGGCGTAGAGCCTTCCGCATTATACTGCAGCAGCTGTTCACCGGTTATCTCCTGATCATTGACAATGACAAAATCCAAAAACTGCACGCCCACATGGTCAATCAGCGCGCGTACATGCTCATACGCACCGAAAAAGTCGGTCTCGCCGGGCTGCGTCATTACATTGCAGATATAGATTTTTACTGCATTGGATTTAACCACAGCATCACGGATGCCTTTAACCAGCAGATTGGGAATAACGCTGGTATACAGACTGCCCGGCCCAAAAATCAGCACATCGGCTTCCTCGATAGCCTTGATGGCAGCCTTGGCAGCAGGCGCGTCCTCCGGCAACATCATCATGCGACGGATACGTTTGTGTGCCTTGGGAATTTCTGATTCGCCCAGCACCAGTGTGCCGTCGTTCATTTCTGCCTGCAGCTGGATATTTTCCAGCGTGGAAGGCACAACCTTACCGCGCACTTTAAGAATCTGGCTGGTAGCATCCAGCCCTTCTTCCATACCGCCTTCAGCCTGCGCCATGGCAGCGATAAAGAGATTGCCGAAGCAATGTCCTGCCAGCGGCGAATCGCCCTGAAAACGGTACTGCATCAGCCTTTCCATAAGCGGCTCACGGTCAGCCAGCGCCGTCAGGCAGTTGCGCAGGTCGCCGGGCGGGATAATGCCCAGCTCTTTACGCAGGCGTCCGGAAGAACCGCCGTCATCGGCAGATGTTACTACTGCCGTACAGTTATTGGTAATGTATTTCATGCCGCGCAGCAGCGTGGAAAGTCCCGTGCCGCCGCCTACCACGGTAATGGCAGGCCCTCTGGTCAGCTTGCGCTGGATGAAGATAGTTTCCATCAGCGAGCCGTTTTTATCGGGGATGACTGCACCAACAACGGAAAAAATCATCCGTCTGGTGCCATATATCATCACCCCGAAACCCAGCAGCAGCAAAATGCCGCCTGCCAGCATAATCATGCCGTTAGAATAACGGCCAGTGGTAATATAAGTCATCTGGAACAGCAGTTCCTCTGCCGTTCCCATAATCTGATAATTAAAGAAAAACGCCAGTCCCAGCGCACACATCAAAACGCCTACTGCAAACAGCAACAGCCAGCGTTTGATATTGATGCCCGGACACAGCCAGGTAATCCAGCCCATAATCAGCCTCCGTTATTTTGCAGGTACGTCACGATGGGTAATCTCCACATTATACCCCTGGGTACGCAGATAATCATACAGTTTATTGGCAATGAATACACTGCGATGCTGTCCGCCGGTGCAGCCAACGCTGATGACCAGCTGACTTTTACCCTCGCTGACATACTGAGGTACCAGAAAATCCAGCAGCTGTTCTTCCAGCTTCAGATACTGGAAGGTCTGCGGATAGCGGCAGATAAAATCAGCTACAGGTTTATCGTTGCCGGTCAGTGCGCGCAGTTCCTCCACATAGAACGGATTGGGCAGAAAACGCACATCCAGTACCATATCGCTGTCCATGGGCAGTCCGTGTTTGAAGCCAAAGGAACGAACGATGATATTCAGTCTTTCTTTTTCAGTGCTTTCACTGAATAAATCAAAAATAAGATTTTTCAGCTGGCTGGTAGCCAGATTGGTAGTATCAATCAGGCGGGTTGCCCTTTCACGCAGCGGCTTGAGCAGTTCACGCTCGTTGCTGATGCATTTGAGCAGTTCCGTACCTGCTCCCAGCGGATGACGGCGGCGCGTTTCCTTGTAGCGCCTTACCAGGGTACTGTCAGAAGCATCGAGGAAAATAAGTTCATATTTTTGTCCGCCTGCTTCCATTTCATTTAAAACTTTCAGCAGTTTATCAAAAAAGCGACCGCCGCGGATATCGACTACCAGAGCCACGTTCTGCTCGGAAGTCTGGCGGCACAGCTCGGCAAATTTGGGAATGAGAGTTGCCGGCAGATTATCAATACAGAAGAAATTTAAATCTTCCAGCGTACGTATTACCTGTGTCTTACCGGCACCTGACATACCGGTGATTATAAGAAAGTGAGCCTGCATAACTATCACCTCTTTGAGAAGTTAGTACCTTTTATTATACCATAAATTAAAGCAGCTGCTATTATTATCGCAAGATATTACAAAAAAGTTGCCTGATACAGAGATGCAAAAACGCGGCTGCCGAAAAGCAGCCGCGCTGTCTGATAGTTTATACTTGTCAATTTAACTGCGGCAGTGAACGTCCACGACCAAGATCGCGGAGCATTTGCAGGTCTTTGTCCGTACCACGGCCAGCCGTAGTCAGATAGCCGCCAATCATAATGCCGCTGGCACCGCCGTTTAAAGCCAGTGCCTGCAGGTCGCGCAGGTTTACTTCACGCCCGCCTGCCGTTCTGATTTGCGCATGGGGCAGGATAAAACGGAAGACTGCAAAAGTACGCAGTATTTCCAGCGGAGCCAGCGCCTTATTGCCTGCAAAGGGTGTGCCGGCGATAGGTGTCAGCAGGTTGAGCGGCACGGAGTCAATGCCCAGCTCTTTCAGCGTAAAGGCCATTTCCACGCGCTGCTCCGGCGTTTCGCCAAGACCCATGATACCACCGCTGCAGACACGCAGTCCGGCTGCCTGAGCATTTTTGATGGTAACGAATTTATCCTCGTAGGTGTGGGTTGTGCAGATATCCGGGAAATAACTGCCTGCTGTTTCCAGATTGGAATGATAGCGAGTTACGCCTGCTTCCTTCAGGGCTTTGGCCTGTTCCAAAGTAAGAATACCCAAAGAAGCGCAGACCTCGATGCCCAGTTCTTTTTTTATACGTTTCAGCACATGACAGATATTGGCAAAATCATCTGCCTTGCTCTGCCCTCTGCCGCTGGTAACCACGGAAAAACGTACTGCGCCTGCAGCTTTGGCCTTTTGCGCTGCGGCAAATATTTCTTCTTCCGCCAGCAGCGGATATTCTTTAACACCAGTGTTATAGTGCGCTGACTGAGCGCAGAATTTGCAGTTTTCGCTGCATTTACCGCTGCGACCGTTTAAGATAGCGCAGCAATCTACATCGTTACCGGCAAATTTCTGTCTGATTTTATCTGCCATGGCCAGAAGCAGCATGGTATCTTCGTCGCTTACGTTAATCAGATACTCTGCTTCCTGTCTGGAAATATCCTCTCCTGCCAAAACTTTATCAGCCAATGCAATAATCTTCTGCATATTACCACTCCTATGTAAACCTTATTCTGTATATAGTTAACTATCTCATATTATATAGCTGCCCGCTATTATCGTCAACTATTTTTTTACAGCGGTTTACTTTGCTGTGGCAGCAGCATACGCGCAATCTCGCCCCTGCGTTTTCTGTAATAGAGCCAGCCTGCAGCATCTGCCAAAAACCAGCCAATGGGGATGGCAGCCCAGATTCCGGTTACGCCGATAGCAGGCACTGCAGAGAGAATATAGGCCAGTGCAACTCTTGTACCTAAAGAAATAACTGTAAGCACGATGGAAATTTCCGGCATTTTAACGGCACGGTACAAACCGTAAAAAAGAAACAGGCAGCCAATGCCGCAGTAAAAACTGCCTTCTATCCGGAGATATTCCACCCCTGCCTGAATAATGGCCGTTTCACTGCTGTCGACAAAGATTTCCATCAGCTGCCGGGCAAAAACACATACCAGTACGGAAACTGCCAGCGAAAAGCCTGTAGCCGTAATAAAAGCACTGCGAAGCCCCTGTTTGATGCGTTCCATTTTGCCTGCACCAAAATTCTGGGCAATAAACGTAGAAAAAGCATTGCCAAAATCCTGCACCGGCATATAGGCAAAGGAATCTATTTTGACCGCAGCGGCAAAAGCAGCCATTACCACCGTGCCAAAGCTGTTGACCAGTCCCTGCACCATGAGGATGCCGAAATTCATTACAGACTGCTGCATACAGGTAAGCAGTGAAAAACGCATAATTTCACGCAGAGCAAGACCGGAAAAGCACCTGCTTGCCCTGTCCGGCAGCAGCTGCGGAAAACGCAGAAAGATATAGACCATTATTCCTGCTGCCGCTGCCAGCTGAGCTGCTACAGTAGCCAGTGCAGCACCGGTCACGCCCATATTAAAACAGAGAATCAGCACTATATCCAGCGCGATATTAAGCAGGGCAGCCGCACCCAGGAAAAACAGCGGCACGACGGAATTCCCCACTGCGCGCAGAAGCGAAGCTCCATAATTATAAATAAAAGTAAAGATGATACCGTAAAAAATATACCAGAGATAACTGCGCATAAGCGGGTAGACCTCCTGAGGCACCTGCAGCCAGCGCAGAATATCGTCGATGCAGAAGAAGACCGCTGCCGTCATCAGGACGGAGAAAAAACCGATGCTGAGAAATGAAAGATACACCTTCTGCTTCAAAGCAGATATATCGCCGCGTCCCCAGCAGATGGAAAACAGCACACCGCAGCCCATGCACATACCCAGCAATATGGAGTTTAAAAAGACCATCAGGGCATAGGAAGAACCTACGGCAGCCAGTGCAGCTGCGCCCAGGTATTTGCCGACAATCAGTGTATCGGCAATATTATAAAACTGCTGCAGCAGATTGCCCAGTATCAGCGGCAGAGAAAAAAGCAGCATCGTACCGGTTACGCTGCCTTTAGTTAAATCCTGCATAAGCTTCATGTTATCTTATCCCCAAAATGCCCAGTACCAGCCCCAGGCAGCCGGAAAGACACAGCACGCGGATGACACTCATTTTTCTGTGAATAGCGATGACAGATACGGGCAGCACAATGCAGCCGATAAGGTCCACTCTGGTAAAATCAGCCGGCATGGTTTCCGTATTCCACAGTGCCAGAAAGATAAAGCTCATCCCCGCGGAGCAGATAAGCGCCACCACAGCCGGACGCAAACCGTTTAAAATGCCCCGCACAGCAGCTACGTTGCCGTATTTAAAAAACAGTTTGGTCAACAGCAGTACAATCAGCACGGAAGGAAAGACAAAACCCGCTGTTGCCGCTATGGCTCCCGGAATACCTGCTACCTTGGTACCGACAAAGGTGGCCGCATTAATACCGATCGGGCCGGGGGTCATCTGTGAAATCGTAAAAATATCAATAAATTCCTGCAGCGTCAGCCAGCCATGATGTTCGATGACCTGCGCCTGGATAAGCGGCATGGAAGCATAACCGCCGCCGACGCAGAAGGCGCCTACCTGCACAAAGCTCCAAAAAAGTTCCCAGTAAATCATCATTTTCTCCTTAGCAGTACTTTGCATCCCGCAGCAGCAGCAATCCTAAAATGCCATCTGCAATAACTGCGGTCATCAGATTAACGTGAAAAAAGTAATTGGCTGTAAAAGTGCCGATGATAATCAGCAGCGGCAGCACCAGCTTCTTGCTAAATTCCTTGACTAAAAGTCCATAGGCTACATTGATAATAATAGCTGTTGCGCCGCATTGCATACCTTTCAGCAGCAGCTGGATATATTCATTGCCCGCCACAGCGTCATAGCAGTAGCTGATGGCACTCAGCGTTATCAACGGCGGCAGTACTGTCGCCAGAATGGCCACCAGTGTTCCCCGCAGGCCTGCCAGACGATAACCGATACTGATAGCAGCATTAACAGCCACCACACCCGGTGCTGACTGAGCAATGGCTACCATGTTCAGAGCGTCTTTATCTTCCAGCCAGTGAAATTCATCTACGAATTTTGCTTTCAGCAGCGGTATGATGACAAAGCCGCCGCCAATAGTAAAGGCACTGATAATAAAGGTTGATTTAAACAGCTGCCAGAAAAAATTTCTGTCCACCACGATATTGTTCTGCATGTATTTACTCCCATTACCTGTATTTTTATATTTTTGATGAATTTTGTTATTAAAAAAAGCTGTTTCTATTGTACACCGTATTACAATATTTTTCACAGCCATTGACAGAAAAATAAGGAAAATTTACAATTATATTAAAGAAAGGAGCCTGCTTATGAAAATTTTTGTTATACTCTCACTGTTAGTGCTCGCCTTTTCTACCAGCGCTTTTGCCGAAAATATACAGTATTACCATTGCCATAACAGTCGTCATCACGGCTGCTACCAGAACTATAATGCCGCTGATGAATATTATGGCAGCTATGGTCATCACCAACGCCGCCACTGCGACGATAATGGTTATTGCCGCTGGTAAGCAAGCGACACACAAAAACAAAGAAGCAAAGCCTGCCGTAAGGCATGGCTTTGCTTTTTATTATTTTACCAGCTGCTGCAGCCGTTCCAGCTCCGATGCATCGTACTCTTTGGAAGACAGAAACCCGAAGTGGTAAGGATGCCCTTCCTCGCCCAGCAGTCTGAGCAATGCGCCGCCCGCAGCAGTGCCATCTGTGGCAGCCTGCTGCAGGTCTTTTTGCAGTTCCTGCATCCAAGGCAGATTTTCATAACTTGTCTTTCCGTTTAAAATTTTCTCTGCAATAGCTTCAAGACTTGCGCCCGTCAGTTCATGCCCGTTAATCTTTATTGATTCCATTTGGTCAGCCTCAATTTCTATCCTGATAAAGTGTATTCATATTATAGCATAAAGATAAAAAGATATGCCGCTGATTTTAGCCTTCTAATGTAAAATCACATATTCTTTACATAATTTACAAAGATTTAATTTGTTTCTGTACACTTTTACTGCTACAATTTAGACAAGGATATCAATCTTACACCCTCTTTTAAAGATATCTTAAACTGTATGATTTCGTAATTCTAAGCAGAAAACGCTGTTTCCGCAACCGCGAGCGGAAACAGCGTTTTCTGTTTTATTATTTGTCTTATTTAAAAATAGTAGTTTGCCTGTATATTGGCACTGAAGCCATCTCTGTTACCGCCGTAACCATGCAGGCTCACATCAATTACCCATGGAGATTTTTTCAGATTGCCATAGCTTATACCCAGCTCACCGATAGCAGTTCCTCCGCGCAGGCCGCCATCATCATCAATATATTCTCCCTGCGTACTGATATTACTGCGGCCGCCAAATTCATATTCGTAGGCAGCACCGTAATATAATTTAAGGTTTTCATCAACATCGCGTACAATTCTGCCCCCTGCACGCAATCTTTCAGAATCTGCAGTACCGAAATGAAAGTCATTACTGAAATTACTGCCGGAAATAGTAAAATCGCTTGTGCCAAAATGTGTATAGCAGAAGCTGCCATAGACATCAAGCCTTGTTCTGTCATCCAGACGGAAAATTTTACCCATGGACAGGTCGGTTCCATAATAGCTGGTGTTTGCCGTATATCCGTAGCTGTTGCCAAATGCATCGGCCAGTCCGTTTTTCAGTTCATTTTTTACAGTTCCGGCACGCAGTGCAGCCTGGGTGTAAAAACCGTTACGGAAATCATATCTTGCCACGGCACCACCGCCATTATATACTGCTGTTCCGTCAAAACGGAAATAATTATCGTCAAAAGTGTTATAATCCCGATAATTGCCCAAGCCATTTTCATAAAAAATACCGTAACGCAGACTGCCGGTTTTAAACTCGCGTGTATCGGCAATGCCGACGATGCCGCTCCAGCCGTTCAGCTTCGCATTGCCGCCCACATCGTAGCTGCTGGAATTTCCCTGAACAGCCGCAAAAGTAGTGCTGCCTGTCAAATTTTCTTTATCCGGAAAAGCATCAGCCAGTAAATCGCTGCCCTGGTTGACAAGTGCCATACCAATATTTCTGTTATAGGTCATCAGTTTCAGCTGTTCGTCCTGTTTCCTGCCATCAATCGTAAAATCTACGCTGTTGGCTGCAGTATTATTATAGACATCACCATAAACTTCATATGCCAGTCCGTCCAGAAATTCTACCTTTACTTTTTCATCGTACATCTTATTAAAATTAATGCCGGCATCATTTTGAATCAGCTGCATGCTCTCACCAATGTGCTTACGGGGGTCAGCAAGATTAAAGTTTATCCAGCGCCCGTTAATCGATGTACCTGATAAATCTGTCGCTTTACCGCCGGTAACTTTTATTACTGTACCGGCATTATTCCAGTTTAAGTCACCGAAAATGATATCGCTGAACCCATCAATATTTTTTACCGTTCCCTGCCAGGAATCAATAACCAGATGATTATTGCTGCTGTTACCGCTGCCACTGTAACCGCCTGTAATGCCAGTTTCATCCATATTATAAAAATCTGTTCCTGTGCCCTTCAGAACGATGGTATTATCATTGGCAGCTCCGCTGGCACTGTAGCCGCCGATAATGCTGCCCTTTACCTGAGTATCGATAATTTCTACCGTATTATTGCTGCTTGCAGCCAGTCCGTCACTGTAACCGCCGATAATATCACCAGTAATATTGCTGTGAGCGGCAATAACAGTATTATTGTATACGGAGCCTTCCTGCTGCTGATTTTTTTGAGAACCGCCTGTCACAGTGCCGTTAATATTGCTGTTATTTATTTTTACTGTATTGGCATAAGCATTACCCTGCGTTGTCACGCCGCCGTATACTTCACCGGTAATATTGCTTTTCTCAATATCAACACTGTTACTGAATACGCTGCCATTATAATTTTTACCTCCGGCCAGAGTATATACAGTAGAATTACTGTTATTCATATTGACTTTATTACCGTAAACAGCTGCCAGACTGTTGTGGTCACCATAGCCGCCCACAACATCAAAAGCAGTAATATCGTCATTTACAGTCACACTGTTTCTTGCCACCAGTCCGGCAGAACTGAAGCCGCCATAAATGCCGCCAAAGTAATTTTCTCCTGCTTTATTGACAGTAACGCAGTTGTCAGTAACTATGCCTATGTTCTTGCTGTTGCCGCCGTAAACATCCAAATAACCAGTATAGCTGCCATCATTAATAATGACATGATTTTTGCTGATACTGCCATATTCACTGTAACCGCCGGAAATGTCTACATTATCAAAGCTGCCGTTGTTAATCAGCACACTGTTATTATAAACAGTGCCTTTAATGGAATAGCCGCCGTTAATGCCATAGTAATTGTTTTTAAAAGAGCCTTCATCTATCTGAATCTTATTATTATCGACAAAACGATAATCACTGTAGCCGCCAAAGACGCTGACGTTGGTAAAATTGCCGTTTATGATCTGAATACTGTTGCCATGCAGATCGTAATTATTATCATTTTGATCGCTGCGTGCGCCGTAGCAGATAAATCTGTTAATTGCCTGCCCGTTTTGCAAATCAACTACAACAGTGTTATCTACCAGCTTATCATCATATAAGCTGGCATTGATACCAGTAGACTTGTACTGACTTACATCAGTTACAGTCATATCCTGAGCCTGAACACTGCCGTAACACCAGCAGGTCAGCAAATAACTTACAATCAGCCCTTGCAGGCCTGCGGTAATTTTTTTCATTTGTTATACCTCGACTTAATTTTATTGCAATCCAAGCATAACATTTATTGTCTTAAACAGCAATATCTTTTATTTCATTTACATGTCTTTTGTGTGAATTTTAAAATACTTTTTTGTGTCTTTTATTTTATTATTTATTTTTATGCAAATTATCTTTTTGTAAAAAGTATTTTAATATATCTTTTATAATAACTGATTGTTGTACAGCAGTAGTTTTCCAATAATTTTAAAACAATAACAATTTATTAAAATACAAAAAAGTGCATTTTAACTTATAAGTAAAAATTAATTATTCAGACACTGAAATAAAATTTCAGGCAAAGTCTGTCAGTAATCCATGTAATGGCAGAAGCAGGCTTTTTGCCGCAAGATATACTTTTACTCAATATTTTTCCCGCTGCAGACAACAGAAAAAACGAACAGCAAAAAACCCCGAAAGCATATGCTTTCGGGGTTGTAAATACGCTGTACACGTACGCTGCGATTAACGTTTGGAGAACTGAGAAGCTTTACGAGCTTTCTTCAAGCCGTATTTACGACGTTCTTTTTCACGCGGGTCGCGGGTTAAGAGACCAGCTTTTTTCAGAGCCGGACGGAATTCTTCGTCAACTTTCAGCAGAGCACGAGCGATACCGTGACGGATAGCGCCAGCCTGGCCGGAAATGCCGCCGCCGTTAACATTTACCAAAACATCATATTTGCCTTTGGTTTCAGTGATTTCCAGCGGTTGGTTAACGATGAGTTCTAAGGTTTTTAAACCGAAATATTTGTCTAATTCACGGTCGTTGATAACGATGTTGCCTTCACCCGGAACCAGGCGAACGCGAGCAACGGAAGATTTACGACGACCGGTCGCATTATAAGTAACTACTGCCATTTATTGTTCCCTCCCGGATGTTATTATCTTACGTTAATTTCCAATACTTCAGGTTTTTGAGCTGCATGCGGATGTTCGCTGCCAGCATATACATGAAGTTTAGTGAAGATTTGGCTGCCAAGACGGTTTTTAGGAATCATGCCTTTAACAGCAAGTTCTACCATTCTTACCGGGTTTTTCTTCAGCATGTCGCCAGCTTTGGTGTAGCTGTCGCCGCCGAGATAACCGGAATGACGGAAATAGATTTTGTGAGTAAGTTTTTTACCGGTCAGAACAACTTTGTCTGCATTGATAACGATTACGTGATCACCGGTGTCCATATGCGGGGTAAAAGTCGGTTTATGTTTACCGCGCAGGATTTTTGCAACTTCAGCAGCCATGCGGCCGAGAGTTTTATCAGCTGCGTCAACAACGAACCATTTACGTTCGATGTTGGACGGATTAGCCATAAAAGATTTCATCCTTATGTCCCTCCTAAGAAATATACAGTTCGTTGCGATCTTCTCACTTTCTTTCGGGGCTAGTGAAATCTAGCGGAAAATCACGTATATTTATTATAGCTATCTGCTCCATGTAAGTCAAGAAAAAATGTAAAAAAATTACAGTTTTTTGCAATCTGTCTGCAGCGCTGCATAGGGCTCATAAAAAACCTCCTGCAGGTATAATCCCTGCGCCGGTGCCGGCTCGTTGAGAAATTCACAGCGGCTGGACGCAAGTTCTCTGGCAAAGTCCTGGGGCGTGCGTAAGCCAAGACCAATCTGCACCATGGACCAGACCAGATTGCGCACCATATGATACAAAAAGCCGTCCCCAGCGATGGTAAAACGTACCTCGTTACCGCTGCGCTGCCATTTTGCCTCATACATGGTCTTAACAGGAGATGTATCTACACTGCCGCTGCTGCGAAAAGCAGAAAAATCATGGGTTCCCAGCAGCATGGCAGCTGCCTCGTTCATCGCATCGAGGTCAAGCTTTTGCCGCAGCTGCCAGGCATAGCGTACCTGACAGGGGTCGTTATGCTCGTTTTCCAAAATCTTATATAAGTACCGTTTCCAGCAGGCGCTGATGCGTGCATGAAAGCCTGCTGCAACTTCTTCGGCACTGATAATGACGATGTCAGGCGGCAGCATCTTTTCCGCTGCCCGCACAATATTGGCACAGGGAATGCGCCCATTTGTAGTAAAACTTACTGTCTGCGCCAAAGCATGTACGCCGGTATCGGTACGCCCGCTGCCTGTCGTAGTAATCTTTTCTCCGCACAGTTTGCTTAATACTTCTTCCAGCACATTCTGCACCGCTACCACATTTTTCTGTTTCTGAAAGCCGCGATAACCGCTGCCGTCATAGGCAATAACAAGCTTTACAGTGCGCATAAAGCAGTACCCCAGCGCAAAAAGGCCAGCAGCGCCGTCAGGACAAAAACTGTACCGAAAGCAGCGTAGTCAATGCCTTTATACATCAGTTCATGCATTCGCGTACGCCCCTCGCCGCCGCGATAGCAGCGAGACTCCATAGCCACAGCCAGTTCGTCGGCTCTGCGGAAGGCGCTGATAAACAGCGGCACCAGAAGCGGCAGCATATTTTTAGCGCGCTGCAGCAGATTGCCGCTGCTGAAATCTGCACCTCTTGCTGTCTGTGCCTTCATAATACGGTCGGTTTCTTCCAGCAACGTAGGAATAAAGCGCAGGGCAATGGTCATCATCATGGCCAATTCGTGAGCCGGTACGCCAACCTTTTTAAAGGGGCGCAGCAAACTTTCAATACCGTCAGTGAGGATAATCGGCGACGTAGTAAAGGTCAGCACTGAAGAAAAAAGCAGCAGCAGCATAAGACGCAAAGACATCTTAATACCAAGTTCCAAACCTTCCTGCGTTACGGACAAAAACTTCCAGGTAAAGATTACATGCTCGCCAGGCGCAGTAAACATATGGATGCCCAATGTCAGCAGTACGATAATCATAATGGGCTTCAGTGATTTTAACACCATCAGCACCGGCAGACGGGAAAATAAAATTACCGCGAAGGCAAAACCTGTCAAAATGGCATAAGACAGGAAACTGTCGGCAAAAAAGATAGCAATAATATAAATAAGTGTCGCTAAAATCTTGGTTCTGGGGTCAAGCCGGTGAATAAAAGAATTTCCCGGAAAATATTGTCCCAGGGTAATATCACTCAGCATTATCTCCACCCCTTTGCTTTTTTAATCATTTGCAGCAGCGTAACATCATCAGTAATGCCCTGCGGCAGTTCTAAACCCTTTTGCCGCAGTAATGCAGCCAGTTTAAATACCTGCGGCTCGTCCATACCGACTTCCACCAGCTTGTGCTGATGGTTTTTAAAAATATCGGCAGGATTTCCGTCAAATAATATTTTACCTTTATTTATTACCAGCATACGTCTGGCATATTTAACTGCCTCTTCCATACTGTGGGTAACCAGCACGATGGCAATACCGCGGCTTTGATGCAGTGCCATGATTTCCTTAAACACAGCATTGCGACTGCGCGGGTCCAGCCCTGCAGACGGTTCGTCCAGGACAAGGTAGTCAGGATTCATGGCCACCACACCGGCAATCGCTACCCGGCGCATCTGGCCGCCGCTCATCTGAAAAGGAGAACGACGGGCAAATGTTTCAAAATCCAGTCCGACAAAGGCCATAGCCTCACGCACCTGTTTATCCACTTCTGCTTCACTGAAACCACGATTACGGGGACCAAAAGCAATGTCCTCATAAACAGTTTCGGCAAAAATCTGATGTTCAGGATACTGGAACACCATACCAACCAGCTGCCGTGCCTTTCTGGCAGCTGCCTCCTTACCCGCAAGGTTTACACCATCAACGGCAACCTGCCCGTCATCCGGTTTCAGTAAGCCGTTAAGATGCTGCACCAGGGTAGATTTACCGCTGCCTGTATGTCCGATGACAGCAATAATTTCGCCTTTTTCGATACTTACAGACACATCATCCAGCGCCTTTTTCTCAAACGGTGTACCGCGCATATATGTATAGAAAATATTTTTTATATCTATCGACATAATACCTCTGCCAGCTCCTCATCGGTAATAATTTCCTCAGGTATTTTTACGCCGCCTTTACGCAATTCATTAGCTATTTTTGCCGCCAGCGGCGCTTCCAGTCCGGCTTTTTCCAGCTCGTCCACCCTGCTGAACACTTCATGGGGAGTTCCGGAAAAACGTATATTGCCCTTTTCCATCACCACTACCCGGTCGGCCTCCAGCGCTTCTGTCATATAATGAGTAATATAAACGATGGTAATGCCTTTTTCCCTGTTCAGCTGCTTAACCGTTCGTACTATCTCCCGCCTGCCCTGCGGATCAAGCATTGCCGTAGGTTCGTCCAGTACGATGACCCTCGGCTCCAGTGCCAGTACGCCGGCAATAGCGACACGCTGCTTCTGTCCACCGCTCAAAAGATGAGGCGCGTGTCCGGCATATTCCGTCATCCCGACAGCTGCCAGAGCTCTGTCAACCCTGCCTTTGATTTCACTGCCCGGAACGCCGACATTTTCCGGTCCAAAAGCAACATCCTCTGCTACTATGGCGGCAACAATCTGATTATCGGGATTTTGAAAAACCATTCCTACATGCTGGCGGATATGCCACAGATTTTTTTCTTCGGTCGTATCCATCCCATCTACGATGCACTTGCCGGCAGTTGGCAGCAGCAAAGCGTTTAAATGCCGCGCCAGCGTAGATTTACCACTGCCGTTAGCACCGATAATGGCAATAAACTCACCTTCCGGAATATCAAGATTGATTCCGTTCAAAGCGCTGACTTCATTACCGTCAGCATCTGTATATATATGTTTAAGCTCTTTTACAGAGATCACAGCATCTGCCCCCACATTTTAATCATTGCCCTTATTATATAATTGTAAAAAAAAATAGTCAACCAGTGGCAAAGCACCGGTTGACTGTTCTAAACCTTTATTTTTTCTTTTTACCCAGATAGGCCGCTTTAATATCAGGATTTTCCAGCAGTTCCTGCCCCGTACCCTGCATGGTCAGCTTGCCGGTTTCCAGCACATAGGCTTTATCGGCGATCTTGAGCGCCATATTGGCATTCTGCTCAATAAGCAGGACGGTCATCCCCTGATGGTTAATCTCCTGAATGATATTGAAGATATCTTTAATAACAAGCGGTGCAAGTCCCAGTGACGGTTCGTCCATCATCAGCAGCTTAGGACGGCACATCAGCGCTCTGCCTACTGCCAGCATCTGCTGCTCACCGCCGGAAAGAGTGCCTGCCATCTGCCAGCTGCGTTCCTCAAGGCGGGGAAACATTTCATAAATACGTTTGATATCACGTTCAATACCTTCCGTATCCTGGCGCATATAGGCACCAATCTTGAGATTTTCCAATACCGTCAAATTGACGAAAACACGGCGGCCTTCAGGAACAAGAGTAATACCGTTCTGCACGATCTTCTGCGAATTGAGTCCGATCAGTTCTTTACCGTCATACTCTATTTTGCCGCTTTTAGGTTTTACCAGCCCCATAATACTGCGCAGCAGGGTACTCTTGCCTGCACCATTAGCGCCGATAAGTGTTACAATCTTGCCTTCAGGCACTTCCAGCGATACGCCTTTTAAAGCTTCGATGCCGCCGTAGGCAACTACCAGATCTTCTACTTTAAGCATCTTCCTCAACCCCCAGATAAGCCTCGATAACGCGGCTGTTATTCTGAATCTCCTCAGGCGTACCCTGAGCAATCTCCATGCCGAAGTCAAGCACATAAATCCAGTCGGATATTTCCATAACCAGATCCATATGATGTTCAATCATAAAGATAGTCAAATTATATTCGTCACGGATGCGGCGGATAAATTCCGTCAGTTCTTCTGTTTCCTTGGGATTCATGCCTGCTGCAGGTTCGTCCAGCAGCAGTACCCGCGGGCCGGTTGCCAGCGCACGCACAATCTCCAGCCGGCGCTGCTGTCCGTAAGGCAGGCTGGAAGCCTTTTCCTCCCGCAGTTCCCACAGCCCTACTTTCTGCAGCAGCTCCTTAACGTCCTGCTCCATGGCCTTTTGCTCTTTATTATACCAGGGCAAATGCAGTGCTGCCGACATAAAGCCGGACTGTAAATGCAGATGTTTGGCTATCATAACATTTTCATAGACGGATAAATCCTTAAACAGACGGATATTTTGGAAAGTACGGGCAATACCCATTTTGGCTATATCGCTGGGACGCTTACCGGTAATCTTTACAGCCTCACCTGAGGGCAGCGTATACATAACATCACCGCTTGTTGGTGTATATACGCCGGTAATCATGTTAAACGCCGTCGTCTTGCCGGCGCCGTTAGGCCCAATCAGCGCCACTATCTGATGTTCGCGGATATCAAGTTTTAGCTCATTGACAGCGGTAACACCACCAAAACGCATGGTGATTCTGTCAGTTTTCAGAACGGTGCTCATCATTTAGCTCCTTTCTGCAGGCAGTATTTTACGGGGTTTTTGCAAAACGCAATAAATTTATCCCAGGTAAACTCGCTGGTGCCCATAATGCCCTTGCGCCAGAACAGCACGCATATCATCAGCAGGAGGGAGAAAATTACCATACGGAAGCCCGGACGGAACAGCGGAATATCCATACCGAACATAACCAGCGGCTCATCAAATACACGCAAAAATTCCAGTCCTGCCGTTACAATAACTGCACCCAGCATACTGCCGGTGATGCTGCCCATACCGCCTAAAACGATAATCAGCAGGAAATTATAGGTTAAAGTAAAGAGAAAGTTTTTCGGGTCTACCGTACCCAGCAGCGCGCCGTACAGTCCGCCGCCTATACCGGCAAAAAATGCGCTGAGCATAAAAGCCAGACATTTATGACGGAACAGATTAACACCCATGGCTTCTGCGGCAATCTCATCTTCGCGGATAGCCTTAAAAGCACGGCCGTAAGAAGAGTTAATCAGCGCCGTAATAAAAAGGAAGGTTACCGCTGTTGCCACATAGATATAACGTACATCATTTAAGGCAGGAATATCCTTGATACCCAAAGCACCGTTAGTAAAGCTCTGCGCATTGGTAATAATGATACGGATAATTTCCGAAAAACCAAGGGTAGCAATCGCCAGATAGTCGCCGCGCAGCCGCAGTACAGGCGTACCAATCAAAAAGGCTATCAGCGCAGATAAAAGGCCGCCGACAATTAAAGCCAGCCATAAGGGCATTTCGATATCAGCAATCAGCGGGTTCATAGGTACAGCGTAAAATACGTTCTCCCTCAGCTCTACCGGTACCGTAAAGACGCCTACCACATAGGCGCCAACAGCCATAAAGCCCGCCTGTCCCAGACTGAACTGCCCGGCAAAGCCGTTGGTCAGATTCATGGAAAGGCCGATAATGGCATAAATCAGACACAGGTTAATAATCCTGCGGATATAAGAATCAAGTTCAAACTGAGCGAAGCAGGCAGCACCAAAAAGGACAATAACGCAGACTGCCGTCAGCAAAATATTTCTTTTCTTGTCCATGCTTACACCTTCTCCGTAGTTTTTTCACCCAAAAGTCCCGTAGGTTTATAAAATAAGATAATAATGAGTACAATAAAAGCAAAAGCATCGCGGTAGCCTGAAAGCTGCGGGAAGAAAGCGACGATAAACACTTCGCCCAAACCCAGGATAAAGCCGCCGATAACCGCACCTTTGATATTGCCGATACCGCCGATAACTGCAGCGATAAAGCATTTCAGACCCGGCATAACACCCAGCATGGGCGTAATACCCGGATAACGTACACCCCACATAAAGGCACCGATTGCAGCAAGCGCACTGCCGATAATGAAGGTAATGGAAATAACTCTGTCGATATTAACACCCATTACCCGGGCAATTTCATAGTCTTTGGAAACCGCACGCATGGCCATACCAATCTTGGTATGGTTTACTATATGCAGCAATACCCACAGACTTAAAAAGGTCATAATCGGAATAACGATACAGATTGCCTGAATCTGCACGCCTCCAACCTCGATATTATCACTGAGCAGCGGAATATCCGGAAAACGGAGCGGACGGCCGCTGAACAGATAGTTTGCCAGATTCTCCAGCAGGAAAGAAGCGCCGATTGCGGAAATAAGGACAGAATTTTTTGGCGCATCGCGCAGCGGGCGATAAGCAGTCCTCTCAATTACTGCACCCAGCAATGCCGTAGCGATAATAACGCCGATAAAAGTAAAATACCAGGGAATATGAAAGACCGTAATGCCAAAGAAGGCAAAATAGCAGGCCATCATAACTATATCGCCATGAGCAAAGTTAATCATCAGCAAAATGCCGTATACCATGGTATAACCTATTGCTATCAGCGCATACAGGCTGCCCAGTGAAACACCGTTGACTACGTGCTGCGCCAGGCTGGTTGCAGACATATTGGTAATAGCCTGAAAAAATTCACTGAAAAAATCCATTTTGTCACCACCATACACTGTCAAACAAAATATGCTCCCGCCTCCGCCGGAAGAAGGAGCATATCAGGTTCCAGATATTATTTTACGTCAACAAAATCCAGATATTTGAATTTGCCGTTCTTAACTTCTTTGATAACAGCAGCTTTGATAGCGTCGCCATTTTCATCCAAAGTGGTCTTACCGGTAACGGCTTCCAGATCCTTCGTCTTGGCAATAGCGTCACGAATCTTCTGCGGATCAGTGCTGTTAGCGCGTTTAATAGCGTCGATAGCAATGAGATAAGAATCATAAGCCATGGCAGTAAGAGCGGAAGGTTCACTCTTATATTCATCAGTATAAGCTTTCAGGAATTTCTGAGCTTCTTCAGTAGAAGCTTTTTCACGGTCAAATGCGGTAGACATTACTGCGCCTTCTACTTCTTCGCCGCCTACGTCAATAAATTCCTGAGTTTCCCAGGTGTCGCCGCCCATGAAGGGAGCTTCGATACCCAGCTGACGCGCCTGTTTAATTAACAGAGCAGATTCAGTAAAGTTACCAGGTGCAAATACTGCATCAGGATTTTTAGCTTTCAGATTGGTCAGTACTGCGGTAAAGTCTTTATCGCCGGTCTGATAGTTGGCAATGTCAATGATGGCATCCTTATCGCCGGTCAGTTTAACGAAGGCTTCTTTGAAGAATTTTGCCAGACCAACAGAATAGTCGTTGGAAACTTCCTGTACGATGGCAACCTTACGGGCGCCTTTATTATATGCGTAGTTAGCCATTACAGTACCCTGGAAGGGGTCGATGAAGCAGGCACGGAAATAATAATCATTGTTGGCAGTAACCTGAGGATTGGTGCAGCTGGTGCCGATAGCCGGAACCTTGCTTTCCTTAACAATATTGCCTGCTGCCATGGCCAGAGATGAACCATAGCTGCCCAGCAGGGTAACTACTTTATCTTTTTCAATCAGACGTGCTGCAACGGAAGCAGCCTCTGCCTTATCAGATTTGTTATCAGCAACAACCAGTTCAACTTTCTTGCCCAATACTTCAGGATGCAGCTTGTTGGCCAGTTTAATGCCGCGCAGCTCCAGTTCGCCACCGGCTGCATTATCACCGGTCAAAGGCAGAAATACACCCAGTTTAATGGTATTGCTGTCAGCAGCACTTTCTTTCTTATCGCTGCCGCAGCCTGTAAGGGCACTTACCATAACTGCAGATGCCAGCAGAATAGATAACACCTTTTTCATCTTCATATTACATAACCTCTCTTCCTTCTGCTGCCTAACTTTGCAGCTGTAAGTTTAAGCAGATTATAGCATTACCTGATTTTTTTGACAACACACAAAATTCACAAAAAACTTAACATTTTTTCTGTTATATTTTTATAATATTTCTGATAATGCAACAATCACTTGTAGACATTTCCTGTTATTCCCATATTTTGTATTTTTGCAAAGCACATTTTTCAAAACACTTTTAGCATTTGTCTTTATGGTAAAGACAGTAAAAATATTATTTTTTTTATTTTCTGAAAAAATTTTTTCTTGCTGCTTAATTTTGTAAAATACTTTACAACTGACATAATTTTCTTGAAGCAAAATTTATAACTTACCATTATGCTTACTAAAGTTAAAAAGCAGCCTGCACAGGCAGGCTGCTTTTTAATTCATTGCAGTATATTCATTTTATACCAGCTGCTTAATACATTCCTCTGATCTTCATTGCTTCAGCAAGAGTACTTAAAGCAACAATATAAGCTGCTACACGCATATCAACTTTATATTTCTGTGCTGCTTCATAAACATTCTTGAAAGCAGTACGCATCATAACGGTCTGTTTTTCGATAACTTCTTCTTCAGACCAGAAATAACGATACAGATTCTGTACCCATTCAAAATAGCTTACGGTTACGCCGCCGCCGTTGGCAAGGATATCAGGAATAACCATGATGCCTTTTTTATCCAGAATTTCATCAGCATCCGGAGTAGTAGGGCCGTTAGCACCTTCAGCCACGATAAGAGCTTTAACAGCATCGGCATTTTCACCGGTAATCTGCAGTTCCATAGCGCAGGGAGCAAGTACGGTAACTTCCATTGCCAGCAAATCAGCGTTGCTGATGGCTACGCTGCCGGGATAGTTAACTACGCTGCCGGTTTTCTGCACAAATTCATCAACCTCATACGGATTGAAACCGTCTTTATTATAAACTGCACCGTTAACATCGCTGAGGGCAACAATCTTCACCCCTGCATCATAGAACAGTTTTGCAGTCCAGCTGCCAACATTGCCGAAGCCCTGTACAGCACAGGTTGCATCTGCCGGAGCAATATTTTTCAGTTTCAGTGCTTCCAGTGCGGCAACAACGACACCACGGCCTGTTGCTGCAGTACGTCCCAGAGAACCGCCCACACAGATTGCCTTACCGGTGATGAAACCGGGCTCGAACTGGCCGGTAATCTTGCTGTATTCATCCATCATCCAGCCCATAATCTGCGCATTGGTGTTCATATCCGGTGCAGGAATATCACGTTTTTCGCCAATAATAGGTGCAATCTTATCAATATATGCTCTGGTCAAAGCTTCCAGTTCACGTTTGGACAAAGTAGAAGGATCGACAATAATGCCGCCTTTACCGCCGCCATAAGGAAGTCCGGCTACCGCACATTTGCAGGTCATCCAGAAAGCAAGAGTCTTTACTTCATCAAGAGATACATTCTGATGATAACGTACGCCGCCTTTGGCAGGACCAAGAATGCTGCTGTGCTGGCTGCGATAACCGGTAAACACTTTGGTGCTGCCGTCGTCCATCTTCACAGGGATGGATACTTCCAGCGTACGCTCCGGCACTGCAATAATAGCAGCCGCACCCGGGTCAAGATTTATGGTTTCAATAGCTTTCTGCAGAGGAATTTTTGCCATTTCAAAAATATTCATAATTAATAGCCTCCTTGTTTCAGTAAATTGCTCAATACATTTTTATTATACTGATACAGCGCCCGCTCTGTCTACAAAACTACTCATGCATACAGTATTTTATTATCAGCAGGAAAACATTGTTAATTTTTTAACACATTAGTCATTAAAACTCCTGATAAATACTGCCAAAATCAATTCCACCCACAATCCTGCCTGCATACTGTTCTCTGATAGCCTGCTCTGCTTCCTCTAAATGCTTGGAAGTAATACCATAACGCCGTGACAGCCAGGCTTCCACAAAAGCAGCCAGATTATCGCAGCCCTTGAGCATACTGCCATCTATCGGATGATAGCCGCAGCCATCCTCATTATACTCCTGATTGATTTTTTCCGCCGTCGTAATTACCTCGCGGCCGTCGATAATCACCTTATCGGCAAATTCATTCTGAGTATAATAAATAATATCCTTATGCCAGCTGTACGGCAAAAGCGGCAGAATTTTTTCTGCTATCTGACGCTCTTCTATTTTCTTGATAAGTTCATCCAGCCCTTCCACGCTGCGTTTAACCGGCGAGATTATATCTCTGGTCAGCACTTCCGGCAAATCGTGGAAAAGTCCGCATAAAAAGTCGCCCACAATACGCTCATCGGATGCTTTAAGCTGCACAGCACAGAAATAAGCCATAATCGCTACCAGCAGCACATGGCCCATAACCGAAGTTTCCGGTACACGGGGAGACTGCGCCCAGCGCTTTTGAAAACGCAGCTGCCCCACCAGATCAATAAACTTACTGCTTTTTCCTTTGAGCGCCAGTTTCTGTACCCCGGCCAGATCAAAATGATCTTCTACTTCACTTTCAATAGCCTGCTTAGTTTCTTCAATACCATAAATTCCCTGATTAAAATGATAGATTTTCTCAAACTCCCACTGGGTAGCCAGATAATGAGCGGCGCGCAGCAGCTTTTTCTCCCGCGGATAATAAGACACATCACCAAAATATTGCCCCATCTTCTGCATAAAGCCCGCATCTATATCAGGAATACGCCTTTTGAGCTCATCAAAAACCCATTTATTCAGTTTATCGCCATGCACACGCATCAGCTCATGGAACACAGGCGGCTTGATATCCGTCAGAACGTTACGATGCAGAAATTCAAAAATACCACCTTCAATCAGTACGCGCCAGTTCAGCTTTGCCCCGTGGTCATCTTCTTCATGACGCGCCAGGACATACAAAATCATCATCTTATGGGCCTGCTTGTCCAGCTCCGTAAAACCTCCTGGCCTGATATGGTCATTCCAGCGCTGGATATGCGCTGCCTCATAGAGAAATTCAATAAAGTTCTTAGTAAGCATCTTGCACCTTCCTTCCATGTTTATTTCAAACTGTCATTAAGCAGCAGCCGCACCTGTCTGCCGGCCATGACAAGTGCCAATATACCGGCGCAGGTATCAGCAGCTACCCCTGCATACATAACGCCGTCGATGCCAAAAAATCTTGGCAGCAGTACTATCAGCGGCAGCAGAAAAATTACCTGCCGTGTTAAAGATAATAATACCCCCTTTTGCGCTTTGCCGATAGCAGAAAAGAAATTGGAAATAACTGGCTGCAGAAAATTATACAGCGTACCAAACAGATAAATATGAAAATATTCCTCAGCAAACTGAAAATATACTTCTGAACCGGTACCAAATATTCCTGCCAGTTCTCTGGCAAAACATTGAAAGCAGATAAAAGAAAATACAGATATGCAGGCTCCCGTTTGCAATGCCAGTTTTAAAACTGCGGCCACTCGTTTATAGTTACCGGCACCATAGTTATAGCTGGCAATAGGCTGCATTCCCTGGGAAATACCAATAATAACAGAGAAGAAAATCATATTAACCTTGGTAATGATGCCAACTACCGCCAGCGGTATATCGCTGCCGTAAACGGACTGAGCTCCATAATAGGCCAGTGTATTGTTAAGGGTAATCTGTACTACCATCATACCCAGCTGATTAATACAGTTAGACGACCCCAGCGCCATAACGTGCAGCATCCTGCCAGGCGTAATCATAAAGCAGCCTTTATCCAGCGTTACTGACTGCAGGCGTCTGCATAAATACCAAATAGCAATCAGTGAAGAAACAGCCTGCCCCGTTACCGTAGCCATCGCCGAACCAGCTATACCCATGTTGAACCCTGAAATAAACAACGGATTTAAAAAACAGTTTAGCACCGCACCGCTTAAAGCCGTAAACATGGCGTAACGCGGGCTGCCATCAGCCCTGATAAGATGACAGGCCCCTGTAGAAAACACGAGGAAGGGAAAACCTAAAGTACTGATACTGGTAAAGCTCAGTGCATACGGCATTACCTCCGGTGTAGACCCGCAGAAAAGCAGCAGCGGTTCCAGAAATAATACGGCAATAACTGATAAGGCAATACCACCGCCAAACAGCATGCAAATAGAAGTGCCCATATATCTTGCGGCAACATCTGCCTTACCGGCGCCAAGATTCAGATTAAACCCTGCTGCACCGCCAAGACCGCTCATCAGTGCCCACGACATGCAGATTGTTGTAAAGGGCAGCGCTACATTAGTGGCAGCATTGCCATACATACCGATGTAATTACCAATAAAAAACTGGTCGATAATATTATAGAGAGCGCCCACCATCATAGCGATTATACTGGGCGTAGCAAAACGACGCAGCAGCACATTTATTTTCTCACTGCCCAGCTGATTTCTGTTTGTCTCCATAATACCACTTCCCGCTCATTAACTATCATTTAACTTAATTATAATCTTTTCAGGTAAAAAATTGTGTCTTTCCAGTAAATTATACTTATTCTTCCTCATAAAAGTAAAAAAACCTGCCTGAAGGCAGGTTTTAAAATTGACTTATTCATATAATGAAAAAAGCAGGAACAAAAGTTCCTGCTTTGAAAGCTCTGATTAGATGAGCTCAATGATTGCCATTTCAGCAGCATCACCGCGACGAGGACCAACTCTATAAATACGAGTAAAGCCGCCTTGTCTGCCTTCATATTTCGGAGCAATTTCTTCAAACAGTTTTCTGGTTACATCTTCATCAACCAGAATAGCCAAAACCTGACGACGTGCATGCAGGTCGTTTTGTTTTGCCAAAGTAATCAGTTGTGCAGATTTGCTTGCAACTTCTTTAGCTTTGGTAATGGTGGTTTCGATTCTGCCATATTTGAAGAAGGAAGTTAAAATGCTGCGAAACAAAGCTTTACGGTTGCTGGAATTACGGCCCAGTTTTCTGTATGCCATTCGTTTCCGACCCCCTTATTATTCTTCGTCACTCTTGCGTAAAGACAAACCTAAATCAGCTAATTTTTTCTTAACTTCATCAAGGGACTTACGGCCTAAGTTACGTACTTTCATCATATCTTCTTCGGACTTCTGGGTCAATTCTTCTACGGTGTTGATACCTGCACGTCTCAGGCAGTTATTGCTGCGAACGGACAGATCAAGATCGTCGATAGACATTGCTCCGGGTCCTTCAACTTTCGGTTCTTCGCCTTCCGGATCGGAACCACCGGCAACACTAATCATCGGTTTAGTTACATCGCCGGTCTGGAATAACTTGAGATAATCAATCATGATGCTGGAAGCCATATTTACAGCTTCATCCGGCATAACGCTGCCGTCAGTCCATACTTCCAGAGTCAGCTTATCGTAGTTGGTAACATTACCAACACGGGTATCGGTTACACCGAATTTTACTCTGGTAATAGGAGAATAGATAGAGTCAACCGGGATTACTCCGATCGGCTGATCTGCCAGCTTATTCTTTTCGGACGGTACATAACCAAGACCTTTGTTAACATGGATTTCCATGTTGAACACAGCATCTTTATCTAAAGTCGCAATGTGCAGCTCAGGGTTCAAAATCTCTACATCACTGTCTGCAATAATGTTTGCAGCAGTGACTTCCTGCTCACCAGAGCATTCAATACGCAGGATTTTTTCCTCTTCGCATTCCATTTTCAGGCACAGGGCCTTGATGTTGAGAATGATGTCAGCAACATCTTCTCTGACACCAGGAATAGTAGCAAACTCATGCAGTACGCCATCAATCTTTACATGGGTAACTGCTGCCCCCGGTAAGGAGGAAAGCAGAACACGGCGCAGGCTGTTGCCCAGTGTAATGCCATAGCCTCTTTCCAACGGCTCCCAAACGAATTTGCCATAACGGCCATCTTCGCTGATATCAGCTGTAACCATTTTGGGTTTTTCTATTTCAATCATGCGGAAAGCCTCCTTCTTTCACGTATTACCACAATACGCCTCATAGTTGGGTGGCATAAGATGTTCACTAATTATTTGGAGTACAATTCTACGATGAGATGTTCTTCAATAGGAACATCAATTTCCTCACGAGTCGGGAAACGATCTACTTTACCGCCCAGGTTTTGAGCGTCAAGTACCAACCAAGCCGGAACAGCTTTAGTTGCCAGAGTTTCTTCCATACCTTTGAAATATTCTTTAGCACGGCTGTTTTCCATAACGGAGATAACGTCGCCTGCTTTAACCAAAGCAGAAGGAATGTCCAGACGTTTGCCGTTTACAGCAATATGACCGTGTCTAACGATTTGACGAGCCTGACGGCGGGTATTAGCCAGACCAAGGCGGAATACCACATTGTCAATTCTTCTTTCCAGAAGGATTAACAGGTTTTCACCGGCAATGCCTTCCATTTTTTTAGCTTTATCATAGTAGCCACGGAATTGTTTTTCCAGTACGCCATAGATAAATTTAGCTTTCTGTTTTTCAGTTAACTGAATGCCATACTCGCTCTTTTTTCTGTTCTGACGTCTAACCTGACGGTTAGATTCTTTGCTAATGCCCAGAAAAGCCGGAGACATACCTAAAGATCTGCATCTTTTCAGGACAGGCGTTCTATCAATTGCCATCTAAGTTACACCTCCAATTATACTCTTCTGCGTTTAGGCGGACGGCAGCCGTTATGCGGGATCGGAGTAACGTCTTTAATGGAGTTAACTTCGAGACCTGCAGCCTGAAGTGCACGGATTGCAGCTTCACGACCAGCGCCAGGGCCTTTAACGTAAACTTCAACTTGTTTCAAGCCATGTTCCATTGCAGCCTTGGTTGCTTCTTCTGCAGCCATTTGAGCAGCAAACGGAGTGCTTTTACGGCTGCCGCGGAAACCGAGCCCACCTGCGGAAGCCCAGCTCAGAACATTACCTTCGGTATCAGCGATGGTAACGATTGTATTATTGAAGGTGGAGCGGATGTGCGCTACACCGTTGATGATATTTTTGCTAACTTTTTTCTTGTTGCGAACAACTTTCTTGCCAGCCACTGGTTTATCCCTCCCTCGCTAATTATTTCTTCTTGCCTGCAATAGTACGTTTCGGACCTTTACGGGTGCGGGCATTGTTTTTAGTATTCTGACCACGAACAGGCAGACCCATACGATGTCTTCTGCCACGATAGCTGCCAATTTCGATCAGGCGTTTAATGTTCAGGGATTCCTCACGACGGAGGTCACCTTCTACTTTATAGTCGCTGTCAATCGTTTCACGAATCTTAGCAACTTCTTCTTCGGTCAGGTCGCGAACGCGAGTGTCCGGATTGATACCAGTTTTAGCCAGGATTTCACGAGACAGAGTAAGACCGATACCATAGATATACGGCAGAGCGTATTCAATACGTTTGTCTCTCGGTAAATCGACACCAGAAATACGTGCCATTCATGCACACCTCCTTCTTAACCTTGTTTTTGTTTATGTTTCGGATTTTCACAGATTACCATAACATGGCCTTTACGTTTGATGACTTTGCATTTTTCACATATTGGCTTAACAGACGGTCTGACTTTCATATTTAAAACCTCCTCTTGCCTGTCTTGGTTATTTGAACCGATAAGTAATTCTTCCACGATTGAGATCGTAAGGAGTAAGCTCCACGGTAACCCTGTCGCCAGGCAAAATTTTGATGAAGTTCATACGTATCTTACCGGATATGTGCGCCAGAATAACGTGGCCGTTTTCCAGTTGTACCTGGAACATGGCGTTAGGAAGTGCTTCAAGAATTGTGCCTTCAACTTCAATGACGTCTTGTTTGGACACAGCAGTACCTCCTTAATTATTGCCAGCGAGACTATCTTTGACATCAGCATATACTTTGTCAATAGCCTGCAGGCCATTGATTTCTTTATATACGCCCTGTTTCTTGTAGTACTCGATCAACGGTTCCGTCTGGGAGTGATATGCTTCCAGGCGATTTTTAACGGTAGCTTCTTTATCATCATCACGCTGATACAGGTTACCGCCGCATTTATCGCACACATCTTCCACTTTGCTGGGGTTAAAACTTACATGGTAAGTAGCGCCGCATGCTTTGCAGATGCGTCTGCCTGTTACCCTGCCAACCAGTTCAGCATCGGGAACAACGATATTAACCACACCGGTCAATTTAATGCCCAGGTCTTTCAGAATTCCGTCAAGAGCAACTGCCTGCTCCTCAGTTCTCGGAAAACCATCCAAAATGAAACCGTTTGCGCATTCGGGCTTTGCCAAGCCTTCACGTACGATTCCAATGGTTACGACGTCGGGAACAAGTCCGCCGGCGTCCATATATTTTTTGGCCTCTTTACCAAGTTCAGTGCCTTGCTTTACAGCTGCACGGAACATATCTCCAGTAGAGATATGAGGGATTTTGAATTCATTAATAAGTTTTTCTGCTTGAGTGCCTTTGCCAGCACCCGGAGGTCCCATTAAAAGAATATACATTCTGAATTCCTCCTATTTCATAAAGCCATGATAGTGACGCATCAGTACCAGGGACTCTATTTGCTTCATAGTATCCAATGCTACACCGACTACGATTAAAAGTGCTGTACCGCCGAAGTAGATGCCTTCGATGCTGGTAATCCAGCCTACTACATGAGGCATAAGCGCAATCAGGGATAAGAAGATTGCCCCTGCCAGAGTGATTCTGGACATTACTTTGTCCAGATAATCGGTTGTTGGCTTACCAGGACGCAGTCCGGGAATAAAGCCGCCGTTCTTCTTGATATTGTCGGACATATCGCCGATGTTCAGACTTACTGCTGTATAAAAGTAAGTAAAGAACAGAATCATCAGAACATACAGGGTGGTCTGCAGCGGGCTGCCCCACTCAAACAGCTGACCCATTGTCTTAACCCAGGGTACGTCTACAAACTGTGCTATCGTAACCGGGAACATCAATACGGAAGACGCAAAGATGATCGGGATAACACCCGCCTGATTAACCTTTAAAGGAATATAACTGGTATGGCCGCCATACATTTTTTTACCGACTACACGTTTTGCGTATTGAACAGGTATTTTGCGAATACCCTGAGAGATCATAATTACAAAAACTATCATCGCCAGAGCAATCACCGCGAACAAAATAACGTTCAGCAGGTTAACAGTGCCAGCCTGTAAATATTGGAAAATAATTTTGAGTCCGTCAGGAAGTCTGGAAACGATACCGGCAAAGATAATCAGTGAAATACCATTGCCGACGCCCCTTGCAGTAATCTGCTCGCCGATCCACATCAAAAAGACGGTGCCGGCAGTAAGGGTAACAGCAATCATCAGAATCGAGATGATTCCGGGGTTATTGATTGCCATCTTCAGGCCATAAGCCATGCCGCAAGCCTGGATGAATGCAAGCACCACCGTCAGCATACGAGTGAGCTTAACATTCTTCTTATATCCTTCCTCACCTTCCTTGGACCATTGTTCCAAGGTCGGTACGACTACCTTCAGTAACTGCAAAATAATTGAAGCATTAATATATGGGGTAATACTCATAGCAAAAATTGAGAATTTGCTCAAGGCGCCGCCGCTGAACATATCCAGCAGTCCAAAGAGATTACCGCTTTGGAATAACTGTTCAATAACAGTGGCATTTACGCCAGGAACAGGTATATGTGTTCCAGCCCGGAATACGATGAACATGGCGAGAGTAAAAACAACTTTTTGCCTGAGTTCCGTAATTCTAAATATGTTCGCAAGGGCTGCTAACACTTTAGATCACCTCAACTTTACCGCCAGCTGCAATGATTTTTTCCTCAGCAGATTTGCTGAAGCCCATAGCCTGAACAGTAAGTTTTTTGGTCAGTTCGCCATTGCCAAGGATTCTGATACCGTCACGAACGTTTTTAACAATGCCTTCTTCAATCAGCATTACCGGTTCAACAACGGTGCCATCTTCGAAGCGGTTCAGTACGCTTACATTGATTTCAACATAATCCTTGCCGAATCTGTTATAGAAACCACGTTTCGGAAGGCGCAGGTACAGAGGTCTTTGACCACCTTCAAAACCAGGGCGTTTTACACCGCCGGAACGGGATTTCTGACCTTTCTGGCCTTTACCGGAAGTTTTGCCAAGACCGGAACCTAAACCACGGCCTACACGAACATGAACACGTTTAGATCCCGGAGCGGGAGACAATTCATGTAAATTCATATTCACTACACCTCCTTGTCTTACGCTTCTTCAACTTTCACGAGATGTTCTACTTTATGAACCATGCCGCGAATAGTCGGAGTGTCTTCTTTTACAACACTAGTATTGATTTTGCCTAAACCCAGAGCTTTAACGGTTGCGCGTTGATCTTTCGGGTAACCGATCAGGCTGCGGGTCAGGGTGATTTTAATTTGTGCCATCACAAAGTCCTCCTTAGCCCAACAATTCTTCTACGGTTTTACCACGCAGAGCAGCAACAGCTTCAGCACTCTTCAGAGCTTTCAAACCTTCAATGGTTGCGCGAACAACATTGTTGGGGTTGGAAGAACCCTGAGATTTAGTAAGAATATCACGAACACCAGCCAGTTCCAATACCGCACGAACAGGGCCGCCGGCAATAACGCCGGTACCTTCTGCAGCCGGTTTCAGGAATACGCGGCCAGCTCCAAATACACCGATTACTTCATGAGGAATGGTGGTACCAACAAGAGCAACAGATACCAGATTTTTCTTAGCATCTTCAACGCCTTTGCGGATAGCTTCAGGAACTTCTGCAGCTTTACCCAAGCCCATGCCTACATGACCATTTTCGTCACCTACAACAACAAGTGCAGCGAAGGAGAAACGACGTCCGCCTTTAACAACCTTAGCAACACGGTTGATGAAAACGACTTTCTCTTTTAATTCGTTTTCTTTATTTTCGAAATTCGCCATTATGTTTCCTCCTTCTCTTAGAATACTAAGCCAGCTTCACGAGCGGCTTCAGCCAGTGCAGCGATACGGCCGTGATACAGGTAACCGCCGCGGTCGAATACTACTTCTTTAACACCTTTAGCCAGTGCTTTTTCAGCAATAGCTTTGCCTACAACTTTAGCAGCTTCAATGTTGCCGCCATAGGTAGCTTTCAATTCTTTTTCTACGGTGCTTGCAGCAGCAATGGTTTCACCGGTTTCATCGTTAATCACTTGTGCATAAATGTTGGACAAGGAACGATATACGTTGAGACGGGGTCTTTCTGCAGTACCGTAAATATATCTACGAGAACGGAGATGACGTTTTTGACGTTTCTCGTTTTTATCAACTCTGTTAAGCAAGAGTTTCACTCCCTTCTTTTAGAAATTATTTCTTGCCTTTAGCGCCGGCTTTACCAATCTTACGACGTACATATTCGCCTTCATAACGAATACCTTTGCCTTTGTAAGGTTCTGGCGGACGCAGGGTACGGATTTCGGCAGCAACTGCGCCTACAACTTCTTTATCAGCACCGCTTACAACGATCTTGTTCGGAGCAGGTACTTCAAAGGTAATACCAGCAGGCGGCTCTTTAACTACCGGATGAGAGAATCCGAGAGTGAAGTTAATGTTTTGACCTTGTTTAGCAGCACGGTAACCAACACCATTAATCTCCAGAGTTTTGCTGAAACCTTGAGTTACGCCGATGATCATGTTGTTGATCAGGGTACGGGACAGACCGTGCATAGCGCGATCTTCTTTTTCATCGCTGGGACGTTCTACGGTCAGAACACCGTTGTCCAGGGTCAGTTTCATGTTTTTATTGATCTGGCGGGAAAGTTCGCCTTTAGGACCTTTAACGGTCACGAAATTGTTTTCAATAGTAACTGTTACACCAGCGGGAACAGTAATTGGCATCTTACCAATTCTAGACACGTACGAGCACCTCCTATCTTTTTAGTATTACCATACGTATGCGAGTACTTCGCCACCTAAACCAGCTTTACGAGCTGCTTTATCGGTCATAAGACCTTGGGAAGTAGAAATTACTGCGATACCGAGACCACCAAGGACTCTAGGCAGTTGGTCTTTTTGAGAGTAAACTCTCAGACCGGGTTTGGAAATACGTTTAATACCGGAAATAACTTTTTCCTTATTAGCACCGTATTTCAGGCTAACACGAATAACGTTCTGTTTGTTATCAGCAATTACTTCAAAATCTTTAATGAAACCTTCGGCTTTCAGGATTTCAGCAATAGCAACTTTAATCTTGCTGCCGGGGATTTCAACTTTATCGTGATGAACTGAATTTGCATTACGGATACGGGTAAGCATATCAGCGATCGGGTCAGTCATTACCATACTTATATACCCTCCTTCCTTGTTGTCGGTATTACCAGCTTGCTTTGGTTACGCCCGGAATAGCACCTTTGTAGCTGTATTCACGGAAGCAGATACGGCAGAGGCCAAATTTACGCATATAGCCATGAGGTCTGCCGCAAATTTTGCAGCGATTATAACGGCGAACTTCGTATTTAGGTTCGCTTTTCCATTTTTCAATCAGGGCTTTCTTAGCCAAAGTATTCCCTCCTCACCTTATGCGCTGAACGGCATTCCGAGGAGTCTGAGCAGTTCTCTGGCTTCCTCGTCAGTCTTAGCAGTAGTAACAATGATAATATCCATTCCGCGTACTTTATCAATCTTGTCGTATTCAATTTCCGGGAAAATCAATTGTTCTTTAAGTCCTAAAGCGTAGTTGCCGCGTCCATCAAAAGATGTAGCACTTACACCGCGGAAGTCACGTACACGCGGAAGAGCGAGATTCATCAGCTTATCAAGGAAATAGTACATACGGTCACCACGCAGGGTAACTTTTGCACCTAACGGCATACCTTGACGTACTTTGAAAGCTGCAATGGATTTTTTAGCTTTAGTGATAACAGGTTTCTGACCTGCGATAACGGTCATATCAGCAACTGCAGATTCCAGAGCCTTGCTGTTGCCAACTGCTTCGCCAACACCCATGTTGATGACAACTTTTTCAATTTTAGGAATTTCCATAACATTTTTATACTGGAATTTGTCCATCAGGCCTTTAACGGCTTCAGACAAATATTTTTCTTGTAATCTGGTCTTTGCCATTCAATTAGTTCCTCCTTTCCCGGAATTTATTTATCTATAACTTCACCGCATTTTTTGCAGGTTCTTACGAATGCACCAGCAACAGCGGTCTTTTTAATACGGGTAGCTTTTTTGCAAGCCGGGCATACCAGCATTACTTTAGAAGAAGAAATCGGAGCTTCTTTAGTAATAATACCGCCTTGAGGATTTGCTTGAGACGGTTTGGTATGACGTTTTACTTTATTTACGCCTTCAACCACAACTTTGGCTTTCTTAGGCAGAGCTTCAACGATTTTACCTTGCTTGCCTTTGTCCTTACCGGATAAAACAAGAACGGTATCGCCTTTTTTAACATGCAGCTTTACAGCATTTGCCATGTCAAGAACACCTCCTTATTAGTGCGTTATTTGATTTCTTACAGCACTTCCGGTGCCAGAGAAATAATTTTCATGAAGTCCTTATCACGAAGTTCGCGAGCTACAGGCCCGAAAATACGGGTACCGCGAGGACTCTTATCGTCTTTTATTACAACAGCAGCGTTTTCATCGAAACGGATGTAGGAACCGTCGGGACGACGAACACCTTTAACGGAACGAACAACAACTGCTTTAACTACGTCACCTTTTTTTACAACGCCACCGGGTGATGCATCTTTAACAGCACACACGATAACGTCACCGATATTAGCATATTTACGGTAAGAACCGCCTAATACACGAATACACATAACTTTCTTAGCGCCGGTGTTATCACCAACATTAAGGATAGTTTGTTGTTGTATCATGGATTTCCCTCCCTTGCCAATCTCTTATTGGCAATAATTATTTTGCACGCTCTAAAATCTCAATAACGCGCCAGCATTTATCTTTGGACAGCGGACGAGTTTGCATAATTTGTACTACGTCGCCGATATGTGCTTCGTTATTTTCGTCATGAGCTTTAAATTTGATAGTATGTTGTACGCCTTTTTTGTACAGCGGATGCTGAACGAAACGTTCTACTGCAACAACTACAGTTTTCTGCATTTTATCGCTGACAACTTTACCAATACGGGTAACACGTGCGTTTCTTTCTTCGGTCACGACTGTTTCCTCCTTGTTCATACTTCAAAACAATTAAGCGTTCAGTTCACGTTCACGCTGAATGGTTTTGATACGGGCAATGGATTTTTTCACTTCACGAATTTTCATCGGGTTTTCACATTGACCGGTTGCCATTTGAAAACGCAGATTGAAAAGTTCTTCTTTCAAACCTGCCAATTTGGTGTCTAACTCAGCAGCAGACATTTCACGAATTTCTGTTGTTTTCATTAAGCTTCACCACCCTTTTCTTGTGCGGCAGCTTCGGCTTCCTGTTGAGCACGGGTCACAAATTTGCATTTGATCGGCAGCTTGTGACTAGCAAGACGCATAGCTTCCTTAGCTACTTCTTCGCTAACGCCGTTCATTTCAAACAGTACACGGCCGGGTTTTACTACTGCTACCCAATATTCCGGAGAACCTTTACCAGAACCCATACGGGTTTCAGCCGGTTTTGCAGTGATCGGTTTATCCGGGAAAATTTGAATCCAAACTTGACCGCCACGTTTGATGTAACGGGTCATAGCAATACGTGCTGCTTCGATTTGACGGTTGGTTACCCATGCAGGTTCCAGTGCTACCAGACCGAAGTCACCATGAGCGATTTTATTACCGCGCATAGCACGACCGGTCATACGACCTCTATGTTGTTTACGATGTTTAACTCTCTTCGGTAATAACATGTCTGATTATGCCTCCTTTGCCGGAGCAGCTTTAACTGCTTCTTTGCTTTCAGGAAGGACTTCACCTTTGTAGATCCATACTTTTACGCCAATGCGGCCATAAGTGGTATGTGCTTCTGCAGTACCGTAGTCAATATCAGCACGCAGAGTGTGCAGAGGAATGCTGCCTTCACGATAGCTTTCGCTGCGGGCAATTTCAGCACCGCCAAGACGACCGCCAACCTGTACTTTGATGCCTTTGGCACCCATACGCATGGTACGGCCAACGCACTGTTTCATAGCACGACGGAAAGCAATACGGCGTTCCAGCTGAGCTGCGATGTTCTCTGCAACCAAAGTTGCGTCCATATCCGGGGTTTTTACTTCAACAATGTTGATGTCGATTACGCTGTCAGTCATTTTCTTCAGGTCAGATTTCAGCAGTTCGATGTTGCTGCCCTGACGACCGATTACCATACCGGGTTTTGCAGTATGGATGGAAATGCGGGCTTTATTGGAAGCACGTTCGATTTCAACTTTAGAAATACCGGACAAGAACAGTTTTTCTTTAATAAATTCACGGATTTTAATATCTTCTAACAAAAATTTCTCATAGTCTTTGTCAGCATACCATTTGGAATCCCATCCTTTGATAACACCAACGCGGAGACCATGCGGATTAACTTTTTGACCCACTATCTTTTCCTCCTTCTGACGGGATTATTTTTCTTTAACTGCAACAGTTACGTGGCTGGAACGTTTCAAAATTTTGAAAGCCTGTCCACGGGAACGAGGATGAATACGTTTCATGGTAGGACCTTGATCTACAAAGCAGGTAGATACGATCAGGTTATCCACGTTCATGTCAAAGTTATGCTCTGCGTTTGCTACTGCACTGCGCAGAACTTTTTCGATTACCTCAGAACCAACCTTCGGGGTGTATTTGAGGATCGCGAATGCTTCACCAACGGATTTACCGCGGATGAGATTGATTACGATGCGCAGTTTGCGCGGCGCAATGCGAACATATTTTGCAATTGCTTTTGCTTCCATGTTATTTGTGCCCCCTTTCCCCTTATTTTAAACCAGTGGTCTTATCGGCATGACCTTTGTAAGTACGAGTGGGAGCGAATTCTCCCAATTTGTGGCCTACCATATCCTCGGTAATGAATACCGGAACATGTTTGCGTCCGTCATGAACCGCAATGGTGTGACCAACGAAAGACGGAATAATAGTAGAGCTGCGAGACCAGGTCTTTACAACTTTTTTATCATTAGCGGCATTAAGCGCATCAATTTTTTTCAAAAGACTTGCATGGACAAAAGGTCCTTTTTTAACTGATCTGGACACTAGGTTAGCCTCCTTTCCTTATCCTGTTATAATTATTTGGTTCTACGTTTTAAAATCAGCTTGCTGGAAGCTTTTTTCTCTTTACGGGTACGAGTACCGAAAGCACATTTGCCCCAAGGAGTAACAGGACGTTTACGACCAACAGGAGAATGGCCTTCGCCACCGCCATGCGGATGGTCGTTAGGATTCATAACTACGCCGCGGTTAGCAGGACGGATGCCCAGCCAACGGCTGCGACCAGCTTTACCGATGCAGATGTTTTCAGCATCAAGGTTGCCAACCTGGCCGATAGTAGCACGGCAGTTAATATGTACTTTGCGAATTTCACCGGAAGGGAGACGAAGAAGTGCATAGTCGCCTTCTTTAGCCATCAGCTGTGCAGAAGCACCGGCGCTGCGTGCCATTTGGCCGCCTTTACCGATTTTCATTTCAACATTGTGTACCATGGTACCAAGAGGGATGTTTTTCAGCGGCAGGCAGTTACCAACTTTAATGTCGGCTTCCGGACCGCTTACAACCATATCGCCAACTTTAAGATCAAGCGGAGCGATAATGTAACGTTTTTCACCGTCTGCATAGTTCAGCAGAGCGATACGTGCGTTACGGTTAGGATCGTATTCAATGGTAGCAACGCGAGCCGGGATACCGTCTTTGTTGCGTTTAAAGTCAATGATACGATATTGTCTTTTATGACCGCCGCCCTGATGGCGTACAGTCATTTTGCCTGTATTATTACGGCCCGCATGTTTGTTGAGTTTTTCAACGAGCGGACGGTAGGGCTTATCAGTCGTAATCTCTTCGAAGGCAGACACAGTAATAAAGCGTCTGGAAGGAGAATACGGATTAAAGCTTTTAATAGCCATTTAATTTAACCTCCTTATAATACGTTAATTACATTCCTTCGAAAAGGGGAATCGTATTGCCTTCAGCAAGCTTCACGATAGCTTTCTTATAATCGGAACGTTTGCCAACATATTTACCCATGCGTTTGGTTTTGCCAAATACGCGGATAGTGTTCACACTCAATACTTTTACGCCGAAAATAGCTTCAACAGCCTGGCGGATTTCAACTTTGTTTGCTTCCAGGGGAACCTGGAAAGTGTATTTGTTTTCCTGCATCATTACGGAAGTTTTTTCAGTAATGATAGGACGAATCAAAATATCGCGAGGATTAGCAGCCATTATGCGAGCACCTCCTCAATTTGTTCTACAATTTCTTTATCCAGGAACACTTTGTTGCTGTTGAGAATATCAAAGCAGTTCAGGCCCATGTTGGAAATTGCGGTTACTTTCGGCATGTTACGTGCAGAAAGTTCTACGTTTACATTATCACCGTTGGTGATGATGAGAGCTTTTTTGTCAGCTGCATCAAATGCACCGAGCATTGCAACTACATTTTTGGTTTTCGGAGCATCGAAGGCCAGACCTTCAACAACTACCATTTCACCGGCAGCAACTTTAGCGGACAGAGCGCAGCAAAGTGCCAGACGGCGAGCTTTACGAGGCATCTTTTTAGCATAGCTGCGAGGTTGGGGACCAAAGGTGGTACCGCCGCCTACCCAAATAGGAGAACGGGTAGAACCAGAACGAGCACGGCCAGTGCCTTTTTGTTTCCAGGGTTTGCGACCGCCGCCGCGAACCATACCGCGGGTTTTGGTAGCAGAAGTGCCTTGACGTTGGTTAGCCAGCTGCATAACGATAGCCTGATGAACAACAGCTTCGTTAAATTCAACGCCAAATACTTGATCATTCAATTCTATTTCACCGGTTACTTGACCGGCAAGGTTATATACTGATAACTTCGGCATTAGAAGCATCCTCCTTTCTTTCGCTTAAATCTTATTTGTTAGGTTTAACAGTTTCTTTTACGATTACGCAAGAACCTGTAGCGCCGGGAATGGCACCTTTAACCAGAATAAGATTGCGTTCTGCGTCTACTCTTGCAATAGTCAGACGTTGAACGGTAACTTGTGCACCACCCATACGGCCAGGCAATTTTTTACCTTTAATTACGCGACCGCCAGGACCGGAATGCATAGGACCCATAGAACCAGGTTCACGATGAGATTTGGAACCGTGTTTCATAGGACCACGAGCGAAATTATGACGCTTAATTGTGCCTGCGAAACCTTTGCCGCGGGAAATACCAGTTACGTCGATCAGTTCGCCAGCTGCGAAAATGTCAGCGACAATTTTCTGACCAACAGTGTATTCAGAAGGAGCAGACAAGCGCAATTCTCTGACAAATTTTACCGGAGCCACACCAGCTTTGTCAAAATGGCCTTTCATCGGTTTAGTAGTATGTTTTTCCTTAACTTCACCGAAACCGATCTGAACAGCATTATAACCGTCTGTTTCTTCGGTTTTGTTTTGAAGAACAACGCAGGGACCTGCTTCTACAACAGTTACAGGAATCAGTCTGCCGTCAGCTTCAAAAATTTGGGTCATGCCCAGTTTTTTACCTAAAATACCTTTAGCCATTCTTGCACCTCCTCCTTACAGTTTAATTTCGATATCTACGCCAGCAGGAAGATCAAGACGCATCAGAGCATCAACGGTTTTCGCAGTGGGTTCCAGAATATCAACAAGTCTTTTGTGAGTACGCATTTCAAATTGTTCACGAGAGTCTTTGTTAACATGAGGAGAACGCAGAATCGTATAAATATTTTTTTCAGTAGGAAGGGGGATCGGACCAGAAACTTGCGCACCGGTACGTTTTGCAGTTTCAACAATTTTTACAGCACTTTGATCAAGTGCTTTATGATCATACGCTTTCAGGCGTATTCTGATTTTTTGAGATTTAGCCATTAAAAAATTTCCTCCTAAAATCGCCCAGTTTCTAAGAACGGACATACTCCGTGAAAATCTCCCTGTCGTGCAGGCAAGCAACCTTTCACATCATCGCAAGGCCATACCAACAAACATAAGAATATGAGGGGCGCTATTAGGCCCCTCACATATTACGGGAACTAACTAAAATTAAACTTCTTCTACTTCGGAAACAACGCCAGCGCCAACGGTACGGCCGCCTTCACGGATTGCGAAACGCAGACCTTTTTCGATTGCGATCGGGGTGATCAGTTCTACTTCCATGGTTACGTTATCGCCAGGCATTACCATTTCTACGCCTTCCGGCAGTTGGGTTACACCGGTTACGTCGGTGGTACGG
>CASDXO010000002.1 GCA_949285135.1 uncultured Phascolarctobacterium sp. | reverse complement strand
GCCTACGCGTTACTCACCCGTTCGCCACTAAGAATTTACCGAAATAAATTCTCCGTTCGACTTGCATGTGTTAGGCATGCCGCCAGCGTTCGTCCTGAGCCAGGATCAAACTCTCCAATAAAGTTTATTGAAGAACCGATTGGCTCTTGTTATTAAAGAAATTAATTGACTTGGTCAAGCTTGCGCTCGACCCGCACATTCGCTTTGTTTAGGTTGATGTTCAGTTTTCAAGGTTCTCGCTGTATCTCAGCGTCTTGTATATAATACCACCCCTTACTTCTTCTGTCAACACCTTTTTTGCAACTTTTTTATTCTTTTTTACTTTTTTCTTCTGATACTCTCTGAAAAGCGCTTGCTGCCTGAATTTCCCATATTAAGCAAGTTAACATTTTAATAATTCTGTCCTGCTATTTTCCTTTCTTTTTAAAATAACTGCCAATTTTCTCGCTGAATATATCAATAATTCTATTGTACTGATTATCTTTTATCAGCAGCAAGTCAAAAAATCTTTTGCCCTGGATTGCATCTCTTCTTATTACCACTTCATTATTTCTCACAGCACTTTCAGCAATATACTCCGAAATTAAAGCAACGCCCAAATTATTACGAACTGCTTCTTTTACAGCAAAATTACTGTTCATTATTAACGGCTTAAATTTTAGCTCTGTTAATTCTCTGCCAATTAGCTGTTCCCATTGACTTCTTGTCCCAGAACCTTTCTCTCTGATAATCCAACGCTCATCCATAAGAGAGCATAATTTTTGTGCTGCCGGTGCAATAATTACCAATTTATCTTCATATAGATGTTTCCTTTCAAATCGTTCGTCAGTAATATCTCCCTCCACAATTGCTGCATCTATTTTATAGTTACTCAATAACTCGCCAATTTTCTGCGTATTACCAATTTCTACTTCTACTCTTATTTCAGGAAACTTTTTATTGAAATCACCTAAAAACTCAGGCAAAAAATATTCGCCAATGGTAAAAGTAACGCCAACAGTGATACTGCCGCCACCTGCAAAGTCATCTTTTACATAGTTATATGTATACTTCCATAATGACAATATCTTCTTGGCCTGATGATACATTCTTTCTCCAGCAGCTGTCAGTTGAGGTCTTTTCTGATGTCTGCTGCGAATTATAAATCTTTCCGCAAAATGTTCTTCAAGCCTTTTTATGTGCAGACTGACAGTTGGCTGTGAAATATTCAACTGCTCACCGGCCTTAGTAAAATTTTTTAATTCTGCAACCGCAATAAAAGTATTTAATTCTTCCAGCATTTTTCACCTTTTTATTTGTTTTTCTGATTATTATTATTATAAATATTTATTTTACTAATTATTATAACTATAGTATTCTGATATAGCAATATTTTTACCCCTGAAAGGAAAATTTATGATTAAATCAGTACCAATACCTACTGCAGGAGTCATGCTGGGTCTTGCAGCACTCGGCAATCTGCTTGCACCTTATTCTTTTACCTTGAAATGGCTTTGCGGCATCTTAGCAATAATTCTTGGCGGTATGCTTTTATTAAAAATTATTCGTTACCCCAAAATGATTCATGCCGATATGAGTGGCAACCCTGTACTGGGCAGTGTTGCAGCCACTTTTTTCATGGCGATTATGCAGTTATGTACCTATTTCTCTGCAATGCTGCCTGTTTTAAGTCGTTCTATCTGGCTTTTGGCAGTTCTTTCACATATTCTGTTAATTGTATGGTTTACCAAAAATTTTATGATTAATCTGGAATTAAAGAATGTTTTTCCCACATTCTTCATTGCCTATGTAGGTATTATTGTAGCCGCTGTTACATCGCCAACCTTTAACTTTACTGATGTCGGCATCTATATTTTCTGGTTTGGGTTCCTTGCTTACCTTTTACTCCTTATTCTTATAACCTACCGGTACATTATGATTCCTCCGGCAGAGTCAGCCGTAAAACCTCTCATCTGTATCTACACCGCGCCTATGAGTCTTAGTCTTGCAGGCTATTTTGCCGTTATTCCTGATAAAAATTTTCTGATAATTTCCATTATGCAGGTTGCTGCGCAGTTTTTATTCTTTTTCATTTTAAGTCTTATGCCCAAGCTGCTGCGTCTTCCCTTTTATCCCAGCTATGCAGCTTTTACTTTTCCTTTTGTTATTACAGCTACGGCTTTACGTCTTTCACTAAATTATTATGAACGTATTGGAGTAACATTACATATTTTCTTCCAGTATCTTTATTACTTTGAAGCAACTATTGCAACGCTGATTGTCGCGTATGTGTCACTGCATTATATCCGCTTCTTTTACAGCCAATTTAAAATTACTAACTGATTTTAAGACATGCTTCTATCGGGCATGTCTTTTATTTTTTCACATTAAATTTTATGACAAAAAATAATGAAAATGCTATAATAGCAATGATATCGGCTCTTTATGCCTGTATACCGATCTATTATTGAAACGAACCGAGGTAGATTATGCTGAAAATTTTTAAAACCATTTTAATCTGTATAGTATCCTTTATTATTATGGGTCTTTCAGTATTGTATGGCTTTTCAAGCTTTTTTGCACCAAACAATATGGACGAGGCTCTGATTCCCGATGCGGCATCACAGTTTTATGACATCACCGGCAATCCTATTTATACCACATTATCAGAAGAACGCCGCATTCCTGTGACCATTGATAAAATTCCCAAACACACCCAGCTTGCTTTTATTGCTATTGAAGATAACCGTTTTTATGAACATGGCGGTATTGACTATCGTGGTACTCTGCGCGCACTTTTCTCTACTCTCAGCGGTGGCGAAGTTCAGGGCGGCAGTACCATTACCCAACAGTTAGCAAAAAACGCCTTTCTTACACAGGAACGCACAATTATCCGTAAGATAAAAGAAGCATTCATCGCTAAAGAACTGGAACATAAGTATACTAAAGACGAAATTCTTTCCATGTATCTGAATCAGATTTATTTTGGTCAGGGTGCATACGGTATCGAAGCTGCTTCCATGTATTACTTTGGCAAGCATGTACAGGATCTTGATATTGCAGAATCAGCTACGCTGGCGGCAATTCCCAAGAGCCCCAACTATTTTAATCCTTTTGAAAATCCTCAGGAAAGCAAAAAACGTCAGGAACTGGTAATCGACCAGATGGTAAAATATGGTTTTATCAACGAAAGCCAGGCTGAAACCGCCAAGGCAGAAAAGCTTTCCTTAATGACTTCACATAAGAAAAATGACGATCCACGTTCTTATTTCTTTGATATGATAAGCCAAAAAGTTATCGATGAACTTGGCGCCGATGCCCTGTATAAAGGCGGACTGAAAATTTATACTACATTAGATTCTGATATGCAGAAAGCAGCCGAAGAATCTCTTGGCTATCTGCCTAACTATTATACCGACGACGGCGGTCTGACGCAGCCGCAGGTAGCACTGGTTGCAGTTGACCCCCACACCGGATATATTAAAGCCATGATTGGTGGCCGTGGTCAGGATAAATTTAATCGTGCTACTTTGGCAGTACGCCAGCCTGGTTCTGCATTCAAACCTTTTGTATATCTTACTGCCATGCAAAATGGCTTTACTCCTGCCAGCGTTATTGAAGATAAGGAAGAAGAATTTGCTCCTGGCTGGACTCCGCAAAACTCAGACTTGAAATGGCACGGAAAAGTTTCTTTGCGCACCGCTCTTACACGTTCATTAAATGTTCCGACAATCAAACTGGCCCGCGAAGTCGGTGTCGATAAAATTGTCGCTAATGCTGAAAAAATGGGCATCACAACCCTTGTAGACTCCGGCCCTTATGCAGACACCAACTTGGCAATGGCTTTAGGCGGTTTAAGCAAAGGTGTAAATCCGCTGGAAATGGCTGCAGCATATGCTGTTCTTGCCGACAGCGGCAACTATCATAAACCCATCGCCTTGTTAAAAATTGTTGATCGTGACGGTAAAGTACTTTATGAAGCAGAGCCCTCTTCCAAAAAGGTTATTGACGCTGTTGCAGCTTATATGACTGTACACATGATGGAAGATGTACTGGTCAGCGGTACTGCAGGCGGTATGGGCATCGGCCGCCCGGCTGCCGGTAAGACAGGTACCACTGATACCTTTATCGACGCATGGTTCGTAGGTTTTACTCCAGACCTCTGCACTGCTGTCTGGGTTGGCGATGACAATAACAGCCCCATGAACGGTATGTATGGCAGCGGCGCTCCCCTTTCCATCTGGCATGATTTTATGATCAAGGCACTTGCTTCCACTCCTAAAAGTAGCTTTATCAATCCTGGTGTTAATATTCCCAGCGAGCCTAAGATAGAGCAGGATGACGATAAAAAAGACAAGGACAAAGATAAAACAAAAGACGCTAAACAAAAAGAGCAGAAAGCTGACGATAAAAAGCAGTCTGACAGCTCTGCAAAAAATACGGGTACTGCACCTGCCAAACGTTCCATGAAGGAACGGGTACAGGATCTTATCGGTGAACCCGTAGTAAGCAATAAGCCTACTCCTTCAAAATAACACAGCAAATGCCCCGATTTTTAATCGGGGCATTTTTCTTTCACTTTCTTTTCACTGTATACAGTATGCAAAGTCTTTTATACTAATGATAAATATGATATACTATTAACATAGGAACTATATTTTTAATTTTTTACAACAAATTAATTATAAAATGTAATAAAGGAGACCACTATGACAACTAATCCCGTAAAAATTGTTGAAACCGTACTGCGTGACGGTCACCAATCTTTAGCAGCAACAAGAATGCGTATTACTGATATGCTGCCAGTATTGGAGCAGCTGGATGACATGGGTTACTATGCTCTGGAAGCCTGGGGCGGTGCTACTTTCGATTCCTGCCTGCGTTTTTTAAACGAAGACCCCTGGGATAGACTGCGTACCCTGAAAAAGCATCTGCCCAAGACACCTATTCAGATGTTACTGCGTGGGCAAAATGTACTGGGTTATAACCATTATGCTGATGATGTAGTAAGAGAATTTGTTAATCGCTCCGTAGAAAACGGCGTTTCAATTATCCGCATCTTTGATGCCTTAAATGATACCCGTAACCTGGAATGTGCCATGAAAGCAGCGAAAGAAGCAGGTGCACATGTTCAGGGATGCATTGTATACACTATCAGCCCCTATCATCAGGACAGCGATTTTGTTAAGCTTGGCCAGGAGCTTGTGCAGATGGGTGCTGATTCTATCTGCATCAAAGATATGGCAGGTCTCTTGCGTCCCTATGCAGCTGAAAAACTTGTCCGCAGTCTGAAAGCAGAAATTGATATTCCTATCGACCTGCATACTCACTTTACCAGCGGCATGGGTGATATGACTTATCTGAAGGCAATCGAAGCCGGCGTAGACATCATTGATACTGCGCTTTCTCCCTTCTCTTCCTCTACCAGTCAGCCCTGCACTGAATCTATCGTTGCTACTCTGGAAGGAAGCGAACGTGATACCGGACTGCAGCTCACCAAACTGCATGATCTGGCAGATTATTTTAAAACTGTTAAAACCAGTTTATCCAACGACTTCAATCTGAATACTAATATCCCCATTGATCCTAAAGTTCTTACTTTCCAGATTCCCGGCGGCATGCTATCCAACCTTTTAAACCAGATGAAAGAAATGGGTGTTGCTGATAAATACCCTCAGCTGCTGGAAGAAATGCCTCGAGTAAGAGCTGAACTTGGCTATCCCCCACTTGTAACACCCACCAGCCAGATTGTCGGTTCCATGTCTGTTTTAAATGTAGCGCTGGGTCGTTATAAAATGATTCCCCGTGAAGTTAAAGACCTTATTTTGGGTAAGTACGGCCGCACTCCTGCTCCTGTTGACCCGGAAATCAAGCGTCTTGCTATCGGTGATGCTCAGCAAATCGACCATCGTCCGGCAGATGACATTCAGCCCCAGATGGAAAAACTCCGCCAGCAGCTGGCTAACGAAGGATATCCTAATGCAAGTACGGAAGACGTATTAAGTTATGCGCTTTTCCCGGAAGTAGCTTTAAATTTCTTCAAAAACAACAGATAAACAATAAAATAAAAAGGACATCAGCTGATGTCCTTTTTATTTTATAATTTTACATCTTCAAGATATTCTTCCTGTAATTCTTCATGCAAATTTTCCGGTTCTCTGGTAAGATGTACAGTCAGCCTCGTAATACGCGTCTTCTGTAACTCTTCTACAACAAATTCTGCCCCTTCAGCTTGAATACGCTGCCCAACTGCCAGAGGCGCATCAAGTTTAGAATATACCCAGCCGCCAATAGTATCACAGTTTTCAGTATCAAGCTCCAGCTCAAAAAAGCTGTTTACATCTGTTAATAACATCTTGCCATCTATGGAATAGGTCTTATTCCCACGTTCTTCAATTTCTGGACGTTCTTCATCAAATTCATCCTGAATCTCGCCAACAATTTCTTCAAGAATATCTTCTACAGTTACCATACCGGCAGTTCCGCCATATTCGTCTATCAGTATGGCCAGTTGGCTGCGATGCTTTTGCAGCATACGCAACAGCTTGCTGATAGGCAGTGATTCCGGTACTACTAATACGTCTCTGGCAAGTGTTCTTAAATCAGGTTTTTTTCCTTCATTCAAAGCTCGCAGTAAATCTTTAATATGCAGAAAACCTATAATATGATCCTTATCTTCCTCACAAATAGGATAACGTGTCATGCGCTCTCCTAATGCTGTTCTTATATTACTTTCAAAAGAATCTTCAACATACAGGCAAATCATGTCTGTTCTTGGTACCATGATTTCGCTGGCATGCCGCTCGGAAAAATCAAAAACATTGTCCAGATAGGTCAGTTCTGTCTTATCGATATACCCATGCTTATGGCTTTCTTCCATAAGGATGCGTATTTCTTCTTCATTATGGGCTTCATCAGCTTCGCTTGCTGCCTGAATCCCCATCAGCCTTAAAATCCAGTTAGCTACATGATTAAGGAACCATACAGCAGGATACATTAGTTTATTAAACATCAGGAGTGGCCAGGAAACCCAAAGAACAATCTGTTCTGTTTTCTGAATAGACAGTGATTTTGGTACCAGCTCACCAAGAACAATATGCAACGCCGTAATAACAGAAAAGCCAACGACAAAAGCAATACTGTGCTGCAAATTAACGGGCAAATCAAACCAGGCAAAAACCGGCTCCAACATCTTGGCCACAGAAGGTTCGCCAATCCAGCCAAGTCCCAAAGAAGCAAGTGTGATGCCAAGCTGCGTAACCGACAAATAAGCGTCAAGATGTTCTGTTACCTGTTTGGCATAAACCGCTCTTGAATTACCTTCTTTCAACAAAGCATCAAGGCGTGACGGACGTATTTTTACTATGGAAAACTCCGAAGCAACAAAGAAACCATTTAAAGCTACCAGAAATAATATGGCAAAAATATTAAAAAGAATAACAATATAATCCAAATAATGCTGCTTTTCAAAGAAAAGCAGATTCACCTCCAGTAATTAAATATATTTTTAATTTTAGCATATTCTTTATTTATTCGTAAAATATTATTTTGGCGCAAAAAGAATATTTTTCCTTTTTTCTGTACTGATTTAAGGCAAAAAAAGACTTTTTATCACTAACTGAACCAAAAGCTTCTATTTTTGACTTTTCTTTATGACATTTAAAATTATAAAAGAAAAACGGGCAGCATGGGCAGGAAGGCTCCTGTACCCATGACTGTCCGTTTTATATTTATGTTCCGTACAAAATTATTTTACTGCTGCAGCACAGCGTGCACACAGAGTCGGATGTTCCGCATCTTTACCAACTTCATCGCTGTAAATCCAGCAACGTTCACATTTTTCACCTTCAGCCGCTTTAACGGTTACCTTAAGGTCTTCGCGGCCAGTTGCAGCGGCACCTGCTTCAACATCATCCATGATAACTGCCTGAGATACAATCAGAAGTGTTGCCAAATCTTTTTCTACAGATTTCAGGATTTCCATGGCTTCGCCGGCAGCATGAAGTTCCACTTTGGCATCAAGAGAGTGCCCAATGGTTTTTTCGCGGCGTGCAACTTCCAGTACTTTGGTAATTTCACTGCGAATACCAATGAAATTATCCCATTTAGCTTCTAAGGCTTCATCAAGATATTCTTCTTTGATTTCCGGCCACGGCAGCATCTGTACAGATTCCGGAGCATTAGCCGGTTTCTTCATGAACTGCCATACTTCTTCAGTAGTAAAGCTCAGTACAGGAGTCAGCATAACCAAGAGATCCATCATAATTTCATACATGGCAGTCTGCGCACTGCGGCGTTCTTTACTGTCAGCCTTATAAGCGTACAGACGGTCTTTCAGAATATCCAGATAGAAGCTGGACATTTCTACAGTGCAGAAATTATGGATTGCATGATAAAGAACATGGAAATCGTAGCTTTCATAAGCTGCAGTTACCTCTTTTTTCAGCAGTTGCAAATGCATCAAGGCCCAACGATCAAGTTCCAGCATTTCAGCAAAGGGCACTTTATCTTTAGCATAGTCAAAGTCATTGATGTTACCGAGAATATAACGGATGGTGTTACGAATCTTACGATAAACTTCAGATAATTGTTTTAAAATTTTCGGAGAAATACGGATATCTGCTTTATAATCAGAGGATGCTGCCCACAGACGGATAATATCTGCTCCATACTGACTGATAACTTCCTGCGGCACAATAACATTACCAACAGATTTAGACATTTTACGTCCTTCGCCATCTACAACATAACCGTGGGTCAGTACAGATTTATACGGTGCTTTACCGGTAACAGCCACAGAAGTCAGCAGAGAAGACTGGAACCAGCCGCGATGCTGATCGCTGCCTTCCAGATACATATCAACGGGCCAGCACAGTTCCGGACGTTTTCTTGCTACTGCCATATGGGTAGAACCACTGTCAAACCAAACGTCCATGATGTCAGTTTCTTTATGGAAATGTTTACCGCCACATTTAGGACAAACGGTACCTTCCGGCAGCAGTTCTTCTGCAGAATGAGCCCACCATGCATCACTGCCTTCTTTTTCAAACCAGCCGGCAACAGCATTAATGGTTTCATCATTAATTAAATGTTCGCCGCATTCATCACAGTAGAATACAGGAATAGGTACGCCCCATACACGCTGACGGCTGATGCACCAGTCATGGCGGTCAGCAACCATGTTATGGATACGTTGTTCACCCCAGGAAGGAATCCATTTTACATCTTCGGCAATAGCTTTCAGAGCTTCATCACGGAATCCGTCTACAGAAGCAAACCATTGTGCAGTTGCTCGGAAGATGATAGGATTTTTGCAGCGCCAGCAGTGTGCATACTGGTGCTTAATGTTTTCCTTGCCCAGCAGCATGTTGAGTTCAGCCAGATATTTCAGGATAGGAATATTAGCATCAAAAACAAACATACCCGCAAAACGCTCACCTGCTTCTGCAGTCAGTTTGCCTTGCTCATCAACAGGGCACAGAATCGGCAGTTTATATTTCAGACCGGTTTCAAAGTCGACATCACCATGACCAGGAGCTGTATGTACGCAACCGGTACCAGCTTCAAGAGTTACATAATCAGCAAGTACAACCAAAGAAGTCCTGTCCAGTTCCGGCATGGGATGTTTGCATTCTGCAAATTCCATATCTTTGCCCAGGCAGGTTCCCAGGATATTGCTCAAATCTTTATGGCAAACTTTGCCAACCTGTTCCAGCAAATCTTTAGCCAGGAAGAGCACTTCGCCTTCGCATTCAACCCATGCATATTCAATGGCAGGATTCAGTGCTACAGCCACGTTGGCAGGCATGGTCCACGGAGTAGTTGTCCAAATTACCATATAAGCATTTTTGCCTTTAGCAGCTTCCGGCAGCATACCGTTATCTTTAATGATAGGCATTTTTACGAAGATGGTAGGAGTCTTCTGCTCGCCATATTCGATTTCAGCTTCTGCCAGCGCAGTTTCGCAGTGCGGGCACCAGTAAACAGTCTTCTTGCCTTTATAGATATAGCCTTTCTTAGCCATTTCGCCAAAGACACGGATCTGTTCAGCTTCAAAATCCTTATGCAATGTTACATAAGGATGATCCCAATCACCCAAAACACCCAGACGTTTGAAGTCTTCACGCTGTGCATCAAGCCATTCCAATGCATAATCATGGCATTTTCTGCGCAGAGTCAGCGGGTCAAGCTCATTGCGGTTCAAGCCCAGAGCATTGATAGCCGCGTGTTCAATCGGCATACCGTGAGTATCCCAGCCGGGAACGTATGGAGTATCAAAACCGCGGGAATATTTATATTTGATAATGATATCTTTCAAAATCTTATTCAACGCAGTACCCATATGAATACGACCGTTAGCATACGGAGGTCCGTCATGCAGTACAAATTTAGGATGGCCTGCATGCAGAGCCTGTTTTTTACCGTAGATATCATTTTCCTGCCAGAATTTTAAAAATTCAGGTTCTCTCTGCGGCAATCCTGCACGCATGGGGAACTCTGTTTCCGGCAAATTAAGAGTTTTGCTGTAATCCAAAATAGACACCTCCAATAATTTTGACAAACAAAAAAGCCTCGCCCGCAAGGGACGAGACTGTATATACCCGTGGTACCACCCTCATGACAGGCCAAATACACCTGCCACTCGCAACGCTTTATCGGGCGCCAGCCGTATATATCTACTGTTGCTTCGATATATCCGCTCCAAAGTGATTTTCAGCCGTATCCGCATTCTGTCCGGGCTTGCACCATCCCCGAATCGCTTAACCAGCATTCTCGACTTACTGTCTTTATCATCGCGTTAACAATATTAAAACACTGTTATTATAGCGCAAACAATTATTTCAAGTCAACAGAAAAAACTCAATTATCTTTTTTCATACTTAAAATCGAAAACACCAAAGCCATCGCCCTCAGTCAGATGGGAAATATCGTTCAGTCTGAATAACGTATGCTCATGCCATTTATTTATTCCCAGTACGGAAATACTTGCCGGCTGAATATCGACAGAAAAATTCTTTTCCGCAACCTGCGGCATGTCCATACCCAACCAGTAAAAAATAATGTTCTGAATTGTTCCTTTATGAGCAACAATAATTAGATTCTCTTTTTCAGGATCTGTATGCTGCAACAATCCTTCAATATTTCTTCTGTAAAATTCGTTACGCGTTTCTCCGCCTGGATAGTTACGATGATTAAGGTCCTGTTCCGTCGCAGGGCGGCAATATATCTTCTTGGCTTCTTCCTCCGTCATCCCGGCAGCCTGCCCGTTATTTTTTTCACGCAGGAAAATATATTTTTCTACAGCTTTTTCTGCTCCTATGGCACCTGCAATGATTTCTGCCGATTCAGCAGCACGCTGCAAATCACTGGCCAGAATTCTTATCTTTGTATCTCTGCCGCAAAAATCACGAGCCAGCTTTTTCGCCGCTGCTGCCAGCTGGTATTTTCCTTTTTCAGTAAGCACGGAATCCGTCCATCCTCCAGTGAGCTTGTTGGTATGATGGGTGGCTTCACCGTGACGTATCAAAATAATCATCATTCATCCCCTGTTTACTTTGATGTTTGTTCTTCAAAATTTTTCAGCAGTTCCAGCTGTGTTTCCAGCAAATGCTGCATATGCCTGCGGTGTACCATAGCTTTTTTAACCTGGTCTTCATAAGTACTTTGAGCCATTGCCGCTCTTGCTTCAGCCTCAAAGATTATCTTACGGCTGCGTTCTTCCGCATCACCGACAATCTTGCGGTAATTGCTGTTAGCTTCCACCGACATCCTGTTAGCCTCATTTCTGGCTGTTTCCAGCAGCTTCCCTGCTTCCGCCGAAGCAGAGTTTGCTCTTTTTTTGCAGGCATCTTCGTTGGCAACTCTTAATTTTTCCATTTCCACTTCGGTATCGTTACGCAATTTGGCGGCATAATTTCTCGCTTCTTCTTTCATCCTGCTGCATTCAGCTTCTGTTGCGTTACGCATATTTTCCGTCTTGTTCTTCGTCTGATTATAAAGGTCTTCCGCCTGAGCCAAAGTATCATTGTGAAGTTTTTCGGCAGCATTTCTTGCTTCCGCAAGCATCTGCTCACATTTCACTTTGGTTTCATGCTCCAGAAGAGCCGCCTTCTTTTCACTGCTGCTTTTAACCTCATCAGCTGTTTCCTGTGCAACTGTCAATGTGCTTTGCATAGTTGCTTCCATCTGCTGATAATATTCCAGTTTGGAGCTCACGCGTTCTACCGTCTCCTTGAGTTCCAGATTATCCAGGTAGAGATACTCGTACTCTTTGCGCAGCTCGTCCATAAATTTATCTACTTCTTCTGTTTCATAGCCGCGAAAGCCTCTGGAAAAAGTTTTATTTTTCAAATCTGCCGGTGTAAGCATAGTTCTTCCCTTTCATATGTATCTTTTCAAAGTAACGCTGATGCGTCCCTTCTTTGTAGTTCCGCGTATTTCAGTTACCTCTACTCTGCCACGTCCTCTGAAAGAGATTACATCTCCTTCATTAACAGCCTGTGCAGCCTTTTTGGCTTCCTTCCAGTTCAGCTTGACATTCAGCCCTTTTATTTCATCACTCATCCTGCTACGTGACACGCCATAGCCGGCAGCAGCCACTGCATCAAGGCGCAAATCTGCTACAGTTGCGTTGATGAGCTTGACTTTTTCCTCTTTCTGCAGCAAATCAGCAGCAGAAATTTCAGTAAGCGTTACCGGAGCTGCTCCAATTTGAGTAAGATTACCCATCAGAAAGTTTTGCAATGTTTTTTCTGCAACAAACTGTGCACCTTCCGGCACAAAGACGATATCTCCTATCGCCTCTCGTTTACAGCCACTGCCCATAAATGCACCTAAAACATCTCTATGCGATAAATCGTAATATCGTTTATCCCAGACTGCTAAAAAGCATACAATGCCGTAATCCGGACTTCCGTAAAAATCATCAGCAATAAAAGCAGCTTTTACTCTCTCTGCATGTGCAAAACCGCCATAGGTCTCTAAATGGATATTTTCAAAATTTGCGGCCACTATTTCAGCAACATTACAGGCATGCGGGTCTAAAAATTCACTGACGCGGAATTTTCTGCTTTTATTAGCACCTTCTGCCAGGTCAATAAGCTTGGCAGCCAGCTGTTCATCGCCGCTGGCTTTAAAATACCTTAAAATTTTCTCTCTGTCTGCCATGATTATTTACCCTGCAATTCCATACTGCGCTGCAGTACAGCTTGTACTGCATCATAAAAAGCGCCGCGCACACCATGATTTTCCAGAGCATGTATTCCGGCAATCGTTGTCCCACCGGGAGATGTTACCTGATCGCGCAGCTGCGCCGGATGAATTCCGGTCTTAACACACATCTTACCGCTGCCGGCAAGAGTCTGTGCAGCCAGCTTAATAGCAAGAGCTCTCGGCAATCCTGCACGCACTCCGGCATCCGCCAACGCATCAATAATTACAAAAGCATATCCCGGACCGCATCCGGAAATCGCAGTTATGGCCTCAATGGCACTTTCAGCGACAACCTCAACCTCGCCGCAGCAACCAAAAATAGCACAGGCCGCTTCCAGCATTTCTGACGTAACATTTTCATCGCAGCATACAGCTGTCATACCTTCTCCCACAGCCAGCGGCGTATTGGGCATGGTACGTACAACAGGAAATCCAGGTACATAGCCGTGCAGCATATCAATGCTGACACTGCCCATAATGGACAGCACCCAGGCATTTTTATTGAAATGAGCAGTCAGCTCTGCAGTAAGGGCAACAGGTGCAACCTGAGGCTTTACAGCCAGTATTATCAGTTCAGCATCTTCAACCGCCTTATTATTATCAGTATATGCCTGCACTCCGTAAGTTTGCTGCAGATAATCGCAGCGCTGCTGCGTATGCTCACCTACGGCAATGTCTGAACCCGCTATAACACCGCTGCTGGTAATACCTTTTATAATGGCTTCAGCCATGGCACCGCCGCCGATAAATGCAATTTTTTTCAGTGTTAATCCCTTTCCCATGGCTGTCTTCCTTTATCATCATAAATACTTGCACCGGCATCAATATCGACATTCTGAGGTGCGCATACAAGAATGCTGCGTCCGATTTTCTTCATGCTGCCGCCCAGTGCATAAATAGTGCCACTGATGAAATCAGTCATTCTCTTGGTAATAACGCTGTCAGTTCCTTCAAAATTTACTACTACAGGCTGTTTATTGCGCAAATAATCAGCAATTTTTTGTGAATCATCAAAACTTGTCGGCTCCAGCACCACTACCTTCACCTGTTTGTCAGCCAGCGGCAGCGCAATAGTCTTGCTGCTCATAGGTTCTCCTGCAGCAGGCTGCTTTTTCTTAAACAAAGAATAGTTCTGCTGTCTTTTTGGTGCTTCTTCTTTTACTTCACTGCTTCTTGCAGCTGCAGAAATACTTCTCTGCCTGCTTGGGGCAGATGCTTCCTTTTCAGGAACATCGTCATAAATTTCTTCTTCATCGTACAGCCCCAACGCTTCTGTAATACGGTCTATAATCTTCATTGTATAATCAGGCCACCTTCCTGTATTTTAAAATTTCAAACTATAATCACGCTGACCGAATAAAGCTGTTCCTACGCGCACAATATTGGCGCCTTCTTCCACCGCAATAGCATAATCTCCGCTCATGCCCATGGACAGGCAGTCAATATCCGGCCGCTGCATTTTTAACCTGCAAAAACATCTGTAACCGGCAGCAAAAATATCACGCACTAATTCCATATCATCAGTTTTAGGCGCTATAACCATCAATCCTCTGATTTTTACATGCGGATAATTATTCAGCAGTGGTAATACAGACAAATATTCTTCTTTGCTAAACCCTGATTTCTGTTCTTCATGCGCAATATTAAGCTGCAGCAAAACATCCTGCACTTTATTTATGCGCTTAGCTTCTTTTTCTACCGTCTGCAGCAGATGTTCACTGTCTATCGATTCTATTAAATCAAATAAAGCCACAGCCTGACGCACTTTATTAGTCTGCAAATGTCCAATAAGATGCCAGTACCCACCATCGCCCAAAATCTCTCTTTTGGCCTTTGCTTCCTGCACCCTGTTTTCGCCAATATTATTTATTCCCTGCGCCAGCGCCTCAGCTACTATTTCCGGCGGGTGATTTTTAGTTACGCCAACCAGGGTAACGCTGTCGCCAGTAAGCTTGCTGTCCTTCCTCTTTTGCAGCGATTCTTTTATTATCTCCTGCACTGATTTAAGATTTTCTGCCAGCAAAATAATTCCCCCAAACGCCATATTTATGCAAAAATTCAGGAGAAGAGCATTCTTTAGTACCCATCTTCTTCCTGTAATTTTAACACAATTTCCTGACCGTTGTCTATGCAGATAAATTCTGCTCTTATAAAGATAAAACACAGGCATAAATGCCTGTGTTTTAGTTCAGACTTTTGCAGGACGACAAAGACAAACGCCCATACGTCCGGTTTTTCCATGTTCAGCTCTGTAGGAGCAAAATAGTTCCTTATTATGCCCGGTGCAGACACCTGCAGTAATTATATTTTTCTCCACCAATCCCTGCGCAAGCAGCTGCTTTTTGTTTATTGCCCATAAATCCATATGATATTTACCTTTACCAAAGGAAACAAAGCAATCTTTATAAGCGTCTGCCTGACTGTAGACAAAATCATCTACTTCATAGCAGCACGCTCCTATTGACGGACCGATAGCAGCAATAATATTTTCGGGGCGCGATTTAAATTGCTCCATCATGGCAGCCGCAGTTTTAGCAGCAATTCCGGCAACTGTACCACGCCAGCCAGCATGAGCAAGCCCTATTGCTCCAGACTTTATATCTGCCAGCAAAACCGGTACACAATCAGCAAAAAACAACAGTAATGGTACATCTGGCAAGTCAGTAATCAAAGCATCTGTCTCCGCAATCGTATCGTCAAGGCAGAGAGCACCGCTGCCAGCCAAATCTTCAGTTATCCGCACAATTTTGCTGCCGTGAACCTGCCTGCAAGTCGTAAACCTTTGTGCCTGCACCCCAATAGCAGCAGCAAAAGTACGCCTGTTTGCAAGCACTTTATCTGCATCGTCATCGACATGCAGCGCAAGATTCAGCATCCCCTCTGCCAGTATACTTTCTCCATGAAGGCGGCAGCTGCAGGCATTAATGAATCCCAATTTGCGCAAAAGCGGAAAACTTCCGTACCAGATATTATTTCTTTGCTCAATGATAAAGTTACTCATCGTTATCTCCGCATACACCGCACCGGCGGCAGTTTTCAAAGCACATCGGAGTAAACTTACCCTCCTTGCTTCGCTGCAGTTCTGCTATCAGATACTGCTCCGTAAATCCCATATCCAGATGCTGCCAAGGCAGCTTTTGACCTATGGCAAGCGTCTTCTGGGCATATTCTTCCATATCTTTATCATAAAGTCTGAATACCTGTTTTAGAGGTTTACCGCCAATATGTGCTTCTAAAAGCATTTCTCCCACATGCCTGTCACCTCGTGCCAGTACAGTCTGCACCACTGTTTCTTTCAGCGACTCCGTAATCAGCTTGATACGTCTGTTCTTTTTAAAAGCCTCCTGCAACAGCTTAAAGCGTCTCTTTAAATCACGCAGATTGCACAAAGGCTCCCACTGATACGGTGTAAAAGGCTTGGGAACAAAACCATTTACAGAAATTACCAGCTCACCTTTATTGCCAGCCTCATCCATTTTTTCACGTATGCGCTCAATCATGGCGATCATTTCGTCAATATCGCAGTCTTGCTCTCCCGGCAGGCCTATCATATAATACAGCTTAATATTTTTCATACCGGCGGCAGCAGCCAGTTCTATGGCATGATAAACATGTTCTTCTGTTATGCCCTTGTTGATACTGTCACGCATCCTGCTGCTGCCTGCTTCCGGTGCCACAGTCATAGTCTGCTGCCCACTTGCAGCCAGAGCATTTGTCATAACTTCATCCAAAGTATCTGCCCGCAGCGATGCCACAGAAAAAGATATTTTCTGCTCAACAAGACTTTTGGTCAGCTCTTTAATCTGAGGATGGTCAGACACAGCAGCACCCATAAGACCAACTTTCTTCGTCCTGCCAGGGCGTTTCTCTATATCTGACAGTATATTTGCCAATGTTCTTGCCCTTGGTTTGCGGAAACAGTATCCGGCCATGCAGAAACGACAATGTCTGCCGCAGCCACGTGCCACCTCCACAATGAACATATTTTCAAATTCTGTTTTGTCCGTAACGATGGCGGAGGTATGCGGATAAGCATCTATTTCCTTTACCCATTGTCTTTGTATTACTCCAGGAACACGCTCGTCATGCTTCATGCCGCAAAATATCCCCTGCTCATCGTACTGCGGTTCATAAAATTTAGGCACATATACTCCGGGTACTTTAGCAAGGCACAGCAGCTTATCTTCCTTACCTCCACCAGTATAAACTACATCAAGAATTTGCTGTATTGTTTCTTCACCTTCACCGATAACAAAAGCATCAGCCACAGCAGCCAAAGGCTCAGGATTAAAAGTTGCACAGGGCCCGCCGATAATCAGCAGCGGTTCCTTCTCATTACGCTGAGCAGCACGCAGTTTGATGTTGCCTAATTCCAGCACCGTGAGCAGATTATCATAGTCCATTTCAAAAGACAGCATAACAAATAAGACCGAAAAATCCGACAGAGGCCTTTGCGTCTCCATGCTCAAAAGCGGTGTCCTTGTCTTCTGATGCTCTTTTATCAACGCTGGTTCCGGCAGAAAAAACCTCTCACAGGCACTGTCACCACGGCTGTTGATAATCTGATACAGAATGTGCATTCCCAGATTGGACATTCCCAGATGATAAACATTGGGATAAATAAAGGCCACCGGATGCCTGAGTCCAGGCGGGAAAATCTGCGTACCAGATTCAGAAGCCAGCAACTCCTGCAGTTTATTTTTTATCTTCCAGGACAAAATATTACCTCGCTCAATTATTTTTATTTAACTTCTTTTCAAAAAGCTCTATTACAGTCTGCAGCACTTTCAGACGCGCATAATATTTATCGTTACCTTCAACAATAGTCCAGGGCGCATACGATGTATCTGTGCGTATCAGCATTTCGTTGACTGCTTCTTCATAGGCATCCCACTTTTCACGATTACGCCAGTCTTCATCAGTAATCTTCCATATTTTCTGCGGATTGCCTTCGCGTTCTTTAAAGCGGCGATACTGCTCATCCTTATCAATCTGCAGCCAGAATTTGGCAATGGCAATACCATATTCAGACCACTGCTCTTCCATATCCTTAATTTCATCATAAGCGCGTTGCCATTCGTGCGGAGCAGCAAATCCTTCCAATCGCTCAACCATAACGCGACCATACCAAGTTCTGTCAAAAATAGCAATACTGCCCGGTTTAGGCAAGTTAATCCAAAAACGCCACAAATAATGGAACTGGTTTTCTACAATATTAGGAGCGGCAACAGGATTAACAGAATATCCCAACGGATCCAATGCAGCCGTAAGACGCCTGATTGCACCGCCCTTCCCGGCAGCATCCCAGCCTTCAAAGCCTATTACTGCCGGTATCCCGGCTTTGAACATTTCTATCTGTAGCATGCGCAGTTTTTCCTGATATTTATCCAGCTTGTCCTTATATTCGTTTTTGCTGACAGCTTTATTTAAATCAACACCGCTCAGCACATTATAATAATTAGCCATACGAGGTACGCTGCTGCACTGCTGGCATTGAACACTCAAAGCATGTTCAACCGCACTGATCACTGCCTTAAACACATCCACCTGAGCACTGCGGGAATCATCTGCCGCAATAATATGCCAGGGTGCATTAGCTGTATCAGTAGCTTCCAGCATTTTTTCATAGCGCTCCAAAAATGTCTTATACTCACCGCTTTCGTCATAAGCAGGTGAAATTTCTTTCCATGCCTTACCGAGCGTCTTATAATTTTTCGCCAGATTTTCTGCCTGCTGTTTCTCTGAAATATGCAGAAAGAATTTCAGCAAAATATAATTATCATCTGTCAGCTCTTTTTCAAAATTATTGATATGATCAAAAGATGTTTCCAGCCACTTGTCTTTTTCTTTTCTGAACTCTATATCACATTCATTTTTCAAATAGTACCAGCTGCGATGATAAACAGTAATATGCCCCTTAGGCGGCAGGTGTTGCCAGAAATAAGTAAAAAAGGGCATACAGCGTTCTTCATCACTTAGCTTGACAGAAGAAAAAACCTTAAAACCGCGGGCATCCATCTGCTGCATTATCTTATTGATAATAGTGCTGCGACGCGCTCCACGCCAGCCTTCAAAAGCAATAATAATCGGCCGCTTGGCTTCGCGGGCTTTTCTCTGCACTTCGCCAAGTTTTTCGCCCAGTACATCCATAGTCCTGCTATATTCTTCTTTGGAAAGTTTCTTTGTCAGATCAAGTTTTTCCAGCATCTTTACACCTTTTTCCTAAAATCATTTCTGCCGATACTAAAAATTGCCATCATAGGGTTTTATACTGCGAGGCTTATCCAATATCTCACTCATGATAAAGCCATTAACAAGCGTCTGATGATTAAACCTTACTTTAGGCTGCTGTTTCTCCTGTATTGCAGTGACAGCAGCTGCCGGCCGCCAGTTTTCCCGTTCTGCCACAACTGTTGCCGGCTCTACCGGTTCTCTGTAAACATCAGAGCCGCCTCTCAGAGCAGGTTCAGACGTACTTTGCCGCTTCTCTTTAAGTTTACGCTCAAATTCTGCAGCCAAATCAGGTACTTTCTCATGTTCTTCTTGCGGCAAATTTATCCGTTCCGCTTGAGTACCACCTTTTTCCAGTATTGATTTCAGTACTTTAAGCAGCAACCGCCATAACAGCACCACTACCAGCATCGGCACTATGGCACTTATAACACTGATAACAACATACATTGTCAGCAGCCTCCCTATTTGCCGTTATGCGGCTTCTCCTGCACTTGTGGACTTACTTCTGCTATAGTCTTACGCATTTCTGTGTCCGCATTAATATTATTCATACGATAATAATCCATAACCCCCAGACGTCCGTTAGCCAACGCTTCTGCCAATGCTGCCGGAACTTTGGCCTGTTCTTCAACAACCTTCGCCTGCATCTCCTGCGTATAAGCCTTCATTTCCTGTTCCTTAGCCACTGCCATAGCTCTGCGCTCTTCTGCTCTGGCCTGGGCAATACGCTTATCTGCTTCTGCCTGATCAGTCATCAGTGCAGCACCGATATTACGTCCAACATCAACATCAGCAATATCAATAGAAAGAATTTCAAAGGCAGTACCTGCATCCAGACCCTTTTCCAAAACTGTTTTTGAAATATAGTCAGGATTTTCCAGCACCTTGCTATGGTCCAGGGACGAACCTACATTAGTAACAATACCTTCACCAACACGAGCAATAATGGTTGCTTCACCGGCGCCGCCTACCAGTCTGTCGATATTGGCACGTACGGTAACACGCGCCTTAACTTTCAGCTCAATGCCATCCTTTGCCACTGCTGATACAACCGGAGTCTCTATAACTTCAGGATTTACGCTCATCTGAACAGCTTCCAGTACATTACGGCCTGCCAGGTCGATAGCACAGCTGCGTTCAAAGCTCAGAGGAATCTGCGCTCTGTGTGCCGCAATAAGCGCATCTATAACCCGGTCTACATTGCCGCCAGCCAGATAATGAGCTTCCAGCTGGTTAACATTAACATCAATGCCAGCCTTATTGGCTTTAATCAGCGGCAAGACGATTTTAGAAGCAGGTACACGTCTGAGCCGCATGCCCACCAAATTAAAAATTCCAACATTTACGCCGGCTGCAATAGCAGAAATCCACAGTCCCAGCGGCACAAAATTAAAAAATACAGCTATCGCCGCCACAGCCAGGACAAAAATAAAACCGCTGTTAAAAATAAGATCAATCACATCAAACATAAAATCATCTCCTTCATACTTTTCTTACAAAAATTTTACTGCCCTCTATTTTGACAATACGTACTATGACATCTTTGTCAATATAATCGCCAAAACTGCTGACATCTATTCTTTCATCATCCAACAGCACCGTTCCTGCCGGTCTCAGCGGTGTAACAGTAACAGCCGTCTTATTAAGCAGATTGCTGAAGTTGCCGCTGCCCGTATATCCGTCGCTGTTCTTTTGTTTATCCCATAAAATAAATGGATTCCAGCGACTATTTGCCGGTTTATACAAAAAAAGGAAAAATATTATCGCTGCCAGTAAAACATATATTGCCAGTAACACAAGGAAGGCTTCCATGCCACCGCCCATCACGAAGAAACTTCCTACTGTCAGTGCACACAAACCTAAAACTCCAAAAATGCCAAAACCGGGGATAAGCAGCTCAATAAAAAGCAACACTACACCCACAATCAGCAAATTATATTCCATCGGCATAAAGCTACCTCCATAAGCTAATTTTTCTATTATAAGTATAGCAGACTTTAATTAATGAAACAAAGAAAACTTGCTGCAGAATCATATTATCAATATTATGACTTACATCTGCCTGTATATAAAAATAACCGTGCTGTAATTCAGCACGGTTATTATCAGGTTATTTAAGTAATTCACGAACCATGGCATTAATACGTTTGCCATCGGCACGTCCCTTGGTTTTGGCCATTACAGCCGGCATAACTTTGCCCATGTCTTTCATGGTAGCAGCGCCAACTTCAGCAACGACTTCGGCAACAATACCCTTTAATTCTTCATCGCTCAAAGCTTCCGGAAGATATTTTTTCAGAATCTTAATCTCTTCTTCAGCCTGAGCAACTAATTCACTGCGACCGGCTTTCTGGAATTCTTCCAGAGAATCCTGCCGCATTTTGACCTCTTTCATCAAGACAGCCAGAACTTCATCATCAGAAAGCTCTTTTTTGTCATTGATTTCGACATTCTTAATATTGGCACGTACCATACGGATAACAGATAAACGCAATTTACCGTTTTCTCTGTCTTTCATGGCCAGCTTCATATCTTCAGTCAATTGGTCTTTTATAGACATACAGCCCGCCTCCAATTATCTGGTTTTACGTTTTCTGGCTGCTTCGGATTTTTTCTTACGGGCAACGCTCGGTTTTTCATAATGTTCGCGTTTTCTAACCTCAGAAAGAATACCTGCCTTTTGGGTTGCTCTTTTAAATCTGCGCAAAGCGCTGTCTAAAGTTTCGTTTTTGCCAACTTTGATTTCTGCCATCTGTTCTCCCTCCCTCCACACACTTAGGGAAGTGTATCTGCAATTTATAGTTACCGGATGTTAAACATCCAGAAACACTTACTAACCTATTATATAAGAAAGCTAACTTTCTGTCAAGGTCAGCAGGGAGGCCAACCTAAAGCTTTTCCGCCGATTACATGGATATGCAGATGATTTACAGTTTGTCCGCCTTCTTCACCGGTATTAATAACCACACGGAAGCCTTTTTCAGCAATACCCGTTTGTTCAGCAATGGTCTTAACCTTACCGAGCATATAGGCAAGCAGCTCAGGAGCAGCAGTAGTCACATTGTCAGTATGTTCCTTCGGCAGCAGTAGTACATGGACAGGTGCAGCCGGCGCAACATCATGAATCGCTACCATTTTGTCATCTTCATAAACTTTATTGGAAGGAATTTCACCTTTGATGATTCTGCAAAAAATACAATCTTCAGCCATTCTCAGACCCTCCTCTCATTATCTTTAAAATATTCTCGCTTAACAAAAAAACTCCTGCCGTTTCATAAAACATTTACAATTTCACCCAACAGAAAATCTTCTTTTATTCCTGTAATCTTAACTCTGCCTATCTCTCCACACAGTTTGGCATCAGCAGCAACAAGCACACGCAGATAATCTCCGGCCAGCCCTTCGATATGCGCAGCATCTACCGGTTGTTCAAACAATACTTCCACCGTGCTGCCCACAGCAGCTTTCATCGCCTGCCGCTGCATCCTGCTGTCCAGCTCGCCAAGTGCCGCTGCCCTTTGCTGTTTAACGGCATCATCCACCTGAAGCGGCATTTTTTCTGCCGGCGTACCTTTTCTTTTGGAATAGGGAAAAACATGCATTTTGGCAAAACCACAGCTTTCAGCAAAGGCAAGTGTCTGCTTAAAATCCTCTTCTGTTTCTCCCGGAAAACCAACAATTATATCTGTAGTAATAGTTATATCAGGCAATATACTTCTTATCTCTGTCAGCAGCTCTTTAAAACGTACCGTATCATACGGCCTGTGCATGGCCTGAAGAATTTTATCGCATCCTGACTGCAGCGGCAGATGCAAATGTCTGCAAAGGCGATGATCTTCCTGCATCAGTTCCAGTAAACGTGGCTCAACCTCTACAGATTCCAACGAACCAAGGCGCAGTCTTTTGAGTCCTTTAACGCTCAGAGCTGCTTTAACGGCATCATAAAGGGTATGACTGCCGCCATGCTCCTTTCCATAACAGCCAAGATGAATGCCGATAAGCACAACTTCTTTATAGCCAGCATCAACCAGCTTACCAACTTCCTCCCGTATGCTTTCGAGGCTGCGGCTGCGCAGCGGTCCGCGTGCATAGGGAATAATGCAGTATGTACAAAACTGATTGCAGCCCTCCTGAATTTTAAGAAAGGCGCGGGTTCTGTCTGTTTCCGTACCGGCTGCCAATTCTTCAAATTGTGTGTCGACAGTCATCTTATGTACATTATCCAATACTTCATGCTGCTTTTCCGCAAGCGCCTTCTCTGTCAGCTCTACAATACGTCCGCGTTCCTGATTGCCAATGATGACATCCACTCCGGCAATGGCTTTTACTTCTTCCGGCGCAGTCTGCGGATAGCAGCCTGTCACCACAATCAGCGCCAGCGGATTGCTGCGTACGGCCCTGTTTATTATCTGACGTGATTTACGCTGTCCCATGTTAGTAACAACGCAGGTATTAATCAAATAAATATCAGCCTGTTCAGTAAAGCTTACCACCTGATACCCGGCTCGACGGAATATTGCTTCCATACTGGCCGTATCTGCCTGATTAACTTTACATCCCAAGGTATAAAAGGCAATTCTTTTCATGAATTATTTAATCTCCTAAGTCTCCTGTTTCATACAAAATGGCTGCAAGTGCAACTACTCCTGCTGTTTCCGCCCGTAAAATGCGTCTGCCAAGGCTCACGGGCACAGCATTATTTTCTCTTGCCAGCTGCAGCTCTGCCTCGCTGATGCCGCCTTCCGGTCCGATAATGAGCAGCAGTTCATCAAGCTTACCGCAGTTTTGCAGCGCAGTTTTAAGTCCCAGCCTGTCTTCACATTCATAAGCAATTATCTTGTGCTGTACCGGATTATTTGCCAGCATTTCTTTTACGGTCTGTACCTGCTGCACCTGCGGAACAATATCCCGTTTGCTCTGTTTGGCGGCAGCTTCGGCAATCTTCTGCCAACGTTCCACTTTTTTCTCCGCTTTTACACCTTCCAGGCGCACAACGGAATGTTCCATAGCGACAGGCACAATACTGCTGACGCCCATTTCCACAGCTTTCTGGATAATAAAATCCATTTTTTCACCTTTGGCAAGTCCCTGCGCTAATGTTATCTTTACAGACGGTTCATGACTCTCAGCAAGTTTTTCCAGACATCTTACTGCAACACTGTCAGATTCTATGGCAACAATCTCTGCTATGGCAGTAACACCATCATCACTGACAATCTGTATTTTATCTCCTGGCTTCATACGCAGCACCTTACTGATATGTCTGGCATCCACATCTTTGATAGTCATTTCTTCAGCATACAGCTGTGGAACAAAAAATCTGTGCATTTATTTCACCTTACTCATCTGCATAACTACCCAGCCGCCTTTTTCATCCACATGATCTACCTGCATACCAACTTCAGCAGCTGCAGCTTCCACATCGGCACGTCTGTCACTGATGATGCCGCTGGCAAGAAAGATTCCGTTTTCTTTCAGCTTTCCGGGAATATCTTTCAAAAGCATGATAATGATATCAGCAATAATGTTGGCGATAATGAGATCAGCCTGACCTTCTGTTCCATGCAGCAGGTCACCTTCCTTAACCTCTATTTTATCTTCCAAACCATTGTCAGCAATATTTTCACGGGCTACACGCACAGCAACAGCATCAATATCTACTGCCTTGACAGATTTTGCTCCGAGCAGTGCGGCTGCAATAGCCAGTATGCCGCTGCCTGTACCGACATCAAAAACATCTGCATCTTCTGGCAATACTTTTTCCAGACGCGCCATACACATATTGGTAGTATGATGTGTACCCGTACCAAACGCCATGCCGGGATCTATTCTGATAACATGCTCACCAGCTTTGGGCACATATTCTTCCCAACTGGGCTTAATCACCAGACTTTCGCCTACATGCGTAACATGGAAATACTGTTTCCATTCATTGGCCCAGTCTTTTTCTGAAAGACTGCGGAACCTGATATTGCCAAAACGGAAACTGCCGATACGCTCTTCTACTGCTGCCAGCTCTTCCTCAATTTGTCTGAGTTTATCCTGAAGTTTCTCATCGTCAGCGTAATAAGCGCTTATCGTAACTATTTCCGTATTTTCCTGTTCCGGTATATCGCACAGCTCCCAGGTGCCGCTATTACGCAGATTGTTGATCAGCTGCGGGTCTTCGATTGCCACACCGCTGGTACCTGCAGCCGTCAGTATATCTGCCACCACTTCTACAGCTTCATGAGTGACCTGTATATTTACTTCTATCCACTGCATCTTCTTATCCTCATTTCTTTAGCATAAATTATTTTCACAAAATAAACATCAAGCATCTGCAATGATACCTTAAAGTATAGCATAGATGAAGCTCTTTCATCAAAACAATTTATTGACGTACACTAAAAATTCACTTATAATCGATTTTATAAAGACTAATATTTTTCATGCTCTGCTTCAAGCGGAGTTATTTTTTTATAAAGGAGTGCAGATAATGCTTACTTTGGATAAGATTTACCATGCGGCTTTTGTACTGAAAAACATTGCTCGCAAAACAGACCTGATTGCCGCGCCGCTGCTGTGTGAAGGCAACAGCCTTTATCTGAAAACAGAAAACCTGCAGGTAACCGGCAGTTTTAAGGTCAGAGGTGCATATTATAAAATCAGCCAGCTTACTCCGGAAGAACGCGCACGCGGCGTTATAGCCTGCAGCGCCGGCAATCATGCTCAGGGCGTGGCACTGGCCGCAACCCGTATGGGTATTAAAAGCATCATCTGCATGCCTGACGGTGCCCCCATTATGAAGGTAGAAAATACCAAAAAACTTGGTGCACAGGTCGAACTTGTTCCCGGTACCTACGACGATGCTCACGATCGCGCAGTAGAATTACAGCAGGAAACAGGCATGACCTTTATCCATCCTTATGACGACGAGCTTGTAATCGCCGGTCAGGGCAGCATCGGTCTGGAAATACTGGAGCAGCTCCCTGATGTTGAAGCTGTAATAGTCCCTATCGGCGGCGGCGGCCTTATTTCCGGTGTAGCGCTGGCTATGAAAAGCCTGCGTCCTGACATCAGGATTTACGGAGTGCAGGCAGCAGGTGCAGCCAGCATGTATAATGCCTATAAAAGCCACTGTTATGAAACATTAAACAGTGTACAGACTTTTGCCGACGGCATAGCAGTCAAAACCCCCGGTGAAACGACCTTTGACATCATCAGCAAATATGTAGATGATATTATTACCGTCAGTGAAGATGAAATTGCTGCCGCCATCCTGACGCTTATAGAAAAACAGAAACTCATTGCTGAAGGTGCAGGCGCTACCCCTGTTGCCGCTGCTCTGTTCAACAAGCTGCCTATAGCAGGCAAGAAAACTGTCTGCCTGATTTCCGGCGGCAACATCGACGTTAATATTCTGTCGCGCGTCATTACCCGCGGCCAGGTCATCAGCGGCCGCAAGACCAATCTGATGATTGCGCTGGAAGACAAACCCGGACAGCTGCTTTGTGTCAGCGATATCATCAGCAGCTGCGGAGCCAATGTTATCAGCGTCCATCACGATCGTGCCGATGCCAACATGCCTATCACCAGCTGCTTTCTCAAGCTCAGCCTTGAAACTCGCGATGCATTGCAGATTGAGCAAATCAAGCAAAAACTTACGGAAGCAGGCTTCACCCTTTTCAACGAAAAAGCCTGAAATAAAACAACCCTGTATGCTTTCACCAGACAGCATACAGGGTTGTTTTATTTTCAAATAAGTATACCTTCCAAATGGTCACATTCATGCTGAATAATCTGAGCAGTAAAACCGGAAAACTGCTCCCGCTTTTTGCGCAGTTTCATATCCTGATACTCAAGCATTATCTGTTCATAGCGCGTTGTAGTGCGCACGCCCGTCAGGGACAGGCATCCTTCCTCTGCTTCATAAGGACGCTCTTTTCCAACAATCACCGGATTAAACATTACCAGATAATTATTGCCATCAGCTATGGCAATAATGCGCTTACGTTCACCAATCATATTAGCAGCCATACCTACGCAGCGTTCACGATTATCCCGCAGAGTATCCAATAAATCGTCTGCAACCTTTCTGTCCCTGGACGTAGCTGGTTCTGACTTCTGTGCTAAAAAGAACATATCTTTTACAATATCTCTGACCATCTGCTTACTTCCTTTATAATTTTTGTATCATTGATTATAGCACAGTATCTGCCCTCTGTAAAAACGCTTTACTGCATGATGGCTGTTTTCATGCTTTTAACATATTCGCCTATATATTGCGGCGCCTGCATGCCATATTTTTCCAGCAGCTTAATAATGGCCGAACCCACAATCACCCCATCAGCAAAACCTGCCATGGTCTGTGCCTGCTTTGGTGTAGAAATGCCAAAACCTATCGCACAGGGAATATTGCTGTTTGCACGCACAATTTTTACCATAGACGCGATGTCTGTGGTAATTTCACTTCTTGTACCAGTTACACCCAGGCTGGAAACAATATAGAGAAATCCTTCCGCCTCTTTAGCAATCATGGCAATCCTGTCAGCAGACGCAGGCGTTATCATAGAGATGAGGTCTACCCCATGCTTCCTGCAAACAGGTAAAAACTCCTCTTTTTCCTCATAAGGAATGTCCGGTAAAATAAGCCCGTCAATGCCGACTGCAGCACATTGAGAAATAAATTTTTCCGCCCCGTAGGAAAAAACTACGTTAGCATAAGTCATAAAAACCATGGGAACGGTAACTTTGGTGCGCAGTCTTTCAACAAGTTCAAAAATTTTATCTGTAGTCACACCGCCATTTAGCGCTCTGAGATTAGCTCCCTGAATTACCGGCCCTTCTGCCGTAGGGTCAGAAAAAGGTATGCCCAGTTCGATAAGATCGGCACCGTTAGCTGCAGCCGCACAAACTGCTTCTTCAGTAGTTTGTAAATCAGGGTCACCACAAGTAATAAAGGCAATAAAAGCCTTGCCGTTTGTAAAAGCAGATTTTATCTTACTCATTAATATTCTCCCCTCTGTATCTGGCAATGGCAGCACAATCCTTGTCTCCTCTGCCGGATATGGTAATTACCATCAGCTGATCTTTGCGCATTTGCGGTGCCAGCTTCATGGCATAGGCAACAGCATGGGCGGATTCGATAGCAGGAATAATGCCCTCCGTCCTCGCCATATATTCAAAAGCACAAACAGCTTCTTCATCTGTTACAGGCACATATTCCGCTCTGCCTATATCATGCAGATAAGCATGTTCCGGCCCAATACCAGGATAGTCAAGCCCCGCAGAAATGGAATATACGGGCGCAATCTGTCCGTACTTATTTTGGCAGAAGTAGGATTTCATCCCATGAAAAATACCCAAACTACCAGTATTGATGGTTGCTGCAGTTTCATAGGTATCTACACCTCTTCCTGCAGCTTCACAGCCAATCAGTCTTACTTCTTTATCATCAATAAAATTATAGAAGCTGCCGATAGCATTGGAGCCACCGCCTACACAGGCAATCACCACGTCAGGCAGTCTGTGTTCTTTTGCCAGCATCTGTTCTTTAATTTCCTGTGAAATGACAGCCTGAAAATCACGCACGATAGTAGGAAAAGGATGCGGCCCCATAACAGACCCCAGACAGTAATGAGTGTCATCTATTCTGGTAGTCCATTCACGCAGCGCCTCCGATACAGCATCCTTTAAAGTACCAGTACCTGTTTTTACCGGCACAACCGTTGCCCCCAGCAGTTTCATGCGGTAAACATTCAAAGCCTGACGAATAGTATCTTCTTCGCCCATAAATACTACACATTCCATATTCATTAAGGCTGCAGCTGTCGCCGTTGCAACCCCGTGCTGCCCGGCCCCTGTTTCAGCAATCAGTCTCGTCTTACCCATTTTTTTAGCCAGCAGTGCCTGCCCCAGCACATTATTTATCTTATGAGCGCCAGTATGATTTAAATCCTCACGTTTCAAATAAATCTTGGCACCGCCCAAATCTTTTGTCATCTTTTCTGCATAATACAGTCTGGAAGGCCTGCCTGCATATTCATTGAACAATTCCGCAAGTTCCTTTTTAAATTCCGGATCATCCTTATAATGATTATATGCTTTCTCCAGTTCTGTAACAGCATTCATCAATGTTTCAGGTATATACTGTCCACCATGAATGCCGAATCTGCCTTTCCTGTTAGTCATCTTCCTACATCCCTTCACTTTATATTACGTACTGCATTAACAAATGCAGTCATTTTTTCATAATCCTTAGTACCGTCGGTTTCAATACCGGAGCTTACATCTACCGCATAAGGGCGCAGCCTGCATACGGCTTCGCTCACATTACTGCAGTCCAAACCTCCGGCTAAAAAATATGGTCGTTCAAAACCTTGCAGCAAATTCCAGTCAAAACTTGTCCCTGTACCCGCACCGGAATCCAGCAGGATATAATCAGCGCTGCTTAAAGCCGCCAGTTTGACATCGCCGGTATTTTCTATTTTAAAAGCTTTAATAATTTCTTTATCAGTTAACTGCTTCAGCTGACTGATATATTCGTCATTCTCAGTACCGTGCAGCTGGGCAATATCTATCGTGCCTTCAGTAAGCAAAGTCGCTACTGCTTCCACCTTTTCATTTACAAAAACACCGACCGCAATAATATTTTTATCCAGCTGCTGACGCAGCAGCGCAGCCTTTTGCGGAGCAAGATACCGCCTGCTGTGTGGTGCAAAGACAAAGCCAACATAGTCCGGCCGCAAAATATTGGCAGCAGCAATATCAGCTTCACTTTTCAGTCCGCACAATTTAACTTTCGTCATCATGCACCCCGCAGTTCTGCCAGTTTAGCTTTTCGATCAGCTGCCCGCATCAATGCTTCCCCTACAAGTACGGCGTCAGCACCTATCTGCCGCAGCTGCTGCACATCTGCCGCGCAGCTTACCCCGCTTTCCGCAACAAATATAATCTCCGGCGGCACTAATTCTCTCAGTCTGCGGCTGTTTTCCGTATCCACGGAAAAATCCTTCAGATTTCTGTTATTTACTCCGATAATCTTTGCACCTGCATGTACAGCCATCTTTACCTCAGCCTCACTGTGAGCTTCCACTAAAGCAGACAGCCCCATGCTGTTACAGATTTCAATATAGTCCGCCAGTTCCTTTTCTGTCAGCAGCGAGCAAATAAGCAATACGGCAGCAGCTCCTGAAACTCTTGCCTCATAAATCATATAGGGAGAAACTACAAAATCTTTACGCAGACAAGGTACGGACACCGCCGCTGCAATCTCACCCAAATAGCTGTTGCTGCCCAGAAACCATTTAGGCTCAGTTAATACCGAAATGCACTCGGCCCCAGCCTGTTCATACTCTCTGGCAATCTGTAAATATGGAAAATCTGCCGCGATGATGCCTTTGGATGGCGATGCTTTTTTACACTCACAGATAAAAGCCAGTTCCGGCTTACGCAAAGCTTTTTCAAAAGCAAAATCTTTGCCTGCTAACGCCAACGCCTGCTCCCTGACCGCTTCTATTGGTAAGTTCCTTTCCGCCTGCCGCACACGTTCTGCTGCGTAAGCAGCAATTTCCTCTAAAATAGTCATCTCATGCCTCCGCTCTGTTGCTGACTGCAATAAATTTGTTCAGCGTTGCCAATGCACTGCCGGAATCAATCAGCTGCGCTGCCAGCTCTACACCGCCTTTAAAGCTTTCAGCCTTGCCGCCAATATACAGCGACGCTCCGGCATTCATCAGTACGGTATTTCTTTTCGGTCCACGTTCCTTTCCCTGTAAAACAGCAAGCGTAATAGATGCATTTTCCTGCGGCGTACCACCCACAAGGTCTTCTTTTGTACAGCGCGCAAAGCCAAAATCTTCCGGTTGGATAGTATAGGATTTAAACCAGCCGTCCTTAAACTCGCAGACCGTAGTCGGCGCACTCAGAGAAATCTCATCCAGCTTGTCCTGCCCGTATACCACCATACCGCGCCGTACGCCAAGGTCAATAAGTACCTGTGCTAACGGCTCCACCAAATATTCGTCGTAGACGCCTAACAGCTGCATTCTGGGACTGCCTGGATTAGTCAGCGGCCCTAAAATATTAAACACAGTGCGAAAACCCAGTTCCTTACGGATGGCGCCAACATATTTCATTGACGTATGGTATTTCTGCGCAAAGAAAAAGCACATTCCTACTTCACGAAGCAATTCCAGACACTTATTGGGACTCTGCTCAATGTTTACGCCTAAAGCTTCCAGACAATCAGCCGTCCCGCATTTGGAAGAAGCCGCCCTGTTACCGTGTTTGGCAACCTTCATGCCGCCTGCTGCTGCAACCAGTGCCGAAGTAGTAGAAATATTAAAGCTCTGAGAATTATCTCCGCCAGTGCCCACTATTTCAAATAAATCCATATCTGTTACCAGTTTAGTCGCATGGTCACGCATGGCTGCAGCACAGCCGGCAATCTCACTGGTAGTCTCCGCCCTGGTACTTTTAGTAGACAGTGCTGCCAGAAACGCCGAATTTTGTGTCGGTGTCGTCTGTCCGCTCATAATTTCATTCATTACAGTATAGGCTTCATTAAAGCTTAAATCTTCTTTATTGACAATCTTTACAATCGCTTCTTTAATCATCATCATTCCCTCATTTCAACGCAATAAAATTTTGCAACATAATTTTGCCTTGCGTCGTCATAATAGACTCAGGATGGAACTGCACTCCAAATATCGGCAGCTTTTTATGCTGCACTCCCATTACAAGGCCGTCATCAGTAGTAGCCGTAACTGCCAGGCATTCCGGCAGCGTCTCTCTGTCAGCCAGCAGTGAATGATACCGTGCTACTGGCGACTTTTCCGTGCAGCCCGCAAACAATGGACAATTAGTCTGGAATTTTACCATGGACTGTTTGCCATGCATCAGCTCCGGCGCATACACGATTTTACCTCCGAATGCTGCGCAAATCGCCTGGTGTCCAAGGCACACTCCCAAAACAGGCACTTTGTCGCCTAACTGTTTAATGCAATCCATAATGACGCCGGCATTTTCCGGTCTGCCAGGTCCCGGTGAAAGAATAATTTTCTCCGGTCGTAAGTCTGCAATCTGTTCAACGCTCAGCTCATCATTACGAATCACTTTAATATTCTCAGCAAGTTCTCCAACCAGCTGATACAGGTTATAAGAGAAGCTGTCATAATTGTCTATCAGTAATATCATAATTCTTCCTCCGCCAGCTGCAACGCTTTAAGCACGGCCTGCGCCTTATTCAAACACTCCTGATATTCCTTTTCAGGCACCGAATCGGCCACAATACCTGCGCCGCTGCGTACAAATACCGTACCATTCTTTTTATAGGCAATCCTGATTGCTATACAGGTATCCATATTGCCTGTAAAATCAATATATCCTACAGCACCGCCATAAATACCGCGCTTATTCTTTTCCAGTTCGCCAATAAGCTGGCAGGCTCTAATCTTAGGTGCTCCAGATAAAGTTCCCGCCGGCAGCACCGCCGCAATGGCATCCAGTGCGTCCAAATCTTCACGTAGCTCACCTCGCACCGTCGAACCGATGTGCATTACATGAGAATATTTCTCAACAGAATGCAGCTTTTCTACCTGTACGCTGCCGAATTTACTTATTCTGCCTAAATCATTACGACCCAGGTCCACCAGCATATTATGCTCAGCCAGTTCTTTTTCATCCTGCAGCAGCTCCTGCTCTAAAGCCAAGTCCTCCGCATCCGTTTTACCACGCGGTCTCGTTCCTGCCAGCGGAAAAGTATGCAGCACGCCGTTTTCCAGCTTGACCAATGTTTCCGGTGACGCTCCCGCCACTTCTACATCCGTGCCGGAAAAATAAAACATATACGGTGACGGATTAAGCGTCCTTAAAATACGATAAGTATTCAATAAACTGCCGGCAAAAGCTGCGTTCAAACGATTAGACAACACTATCTGAAAAATATCGCCTTCTCTGATATAATGCTTTGCTTTGTCCACCATGCTGCAAAATTCTTCTTTGGTAAACAAAGGCTCTATCCTGCTTAAAAGTTTACCGCCAGTATCTGCTGCAGGTCTGCCTTCTTTCAGTAATTCGTACATTTGCCGCAGCTCCATAACCGCTTTATTATATTCTGTCTCCGGGTTTTCCAAAGACATATTAGCAATGAGGATGATTTTCTGCCTGTAATTATCAAAAGCAATCACTTTATCAAACAGCATCAAATCAAAATCCCTGAATGCTTCGCTGTCCTGAACGTCTGCATAAGCTTTCGGCTCACTGTATCTGATAAAGTCATAGGCAAAATAGCCTACAAGTCCACCGGTAAAGCTGGGCAAATAATCGAATCTCGGACTTTTATAATCAGTTAGCAGCTGCCGCAGCACTTTGGCCGGCTCATCCGTATCAAGCTTTACATTGCCTATCTTCATTTTGCCGTTAAGGCATGTTACTTCAAATTTCGGTTCAAAACCAAGGAAAGTATATCTTCCCCATTTTTCATTATCTGTAACTGATTCCAGCATGTAACAATGTGAATAAACATTTTTTAAAGCTTTCAACACCTCAATAGGCGTACGTATGTCAGCCATAACTTCGCAGCTTACAGGCAACACTTTGTACTTACCTTCAGACGCAATTTTTCTGACATCTTCTAACGACGGATAAAATTTCATTACTTTACCTCCAAAAATACTTCTCCGATTTCTGCCAGAAGAATAAAAAAGTCCCTGACAGAAATCTTTCTTCTGTCAAGGACGAATAAACTTTATCCGCGGTGCCACCTTGCTTTACGACTACGACGCCGTACACTTGTCAGGATACCAACATATCCCCGGCAACTAACGTATGCCCACACGTTGCAGAATACTCTGCGCTCACGCGCATTTGACTGCACCCTCAGCGGTCCATTTGACAAACTGTTTCTTACCTGACTCTCAGCAGCGCAGGCTCTCTGTAAAGGCATATTAGCCGTTATCTCCGCTTCAACGGTTTGCTTTTTTAAATTGAGCAAATTTTAACATACAGGTAAAAGGCAGTCAACAAAATTTTACACTTTCTTATTTTTTGTATTTTATAGTGTTAATTATGTATACTTTTTTACAAATTAGTTGCTCTTTAATTTTTATACTATGTCGCTTTGTTTTCCCAATTCTTCCTTTGCCGCAAAATATGCTGCTGTACTCCAACCTTTTTGGAATCAGGGGTATCCGATCCGTAACCTTTCAGAAGGTTGATGCCACCCCACACGCACAGGCTGCAACCCAAGGCAATGACAAGGGTATGCAAAACGTCGATAACATTGGTAAAAAAGCTCATATTCACATTTACTTTCGTTCAGTTGAATTGTCGGTTTGAAGGTCGGTGGCTTTTAATCCGTACAAACAGATTGAAGGGCTCGTCCGGCTTTACAATGGCCGGCCTGAGTTTCATGTACCGTTCAATGTCAAAGATGTTTTTCTTGTCGGCGTCGGCAAGGTACTTGTAGTGGGAATGCTTCGTTACATCAAACTTGTCGCTGAAAAAAGGCCGCACCCCTCGAAGCTGCAAGATACGCTTGCCTCCGTCCATCACCGCGATTTCGTCCTGGGTCATTCGCTCTTTGCCATATTGTCAAGTGACGAATTCAACAAGGGCAACAAATACCCCCTCTCCACGAAGGAGAAGGATCTTATCCATCATTTTTTACTTTCTATCTTCTGACAAGCCGGGCAGTACACGCTGCTCCTACCGCCGATCACAGTTCGGCAGAGCGTTTCTCCACAAACTGGACAAAGTTCACCGCCGTGTCCATAGACCTGTAAAAACGGTGTGTTGCGGTAATCCTGACCTTTTGTTTCCAGATATTCTTCCGGCGTGGTCTTGTTCTTTTCGACAAAGAAGGTAAGCCGTTCTGGAATAACCGAAGCAAGCCGTTTCCATTCCCCGGTTGTCAGCGTGTTGGCGAACCGTTCTGGGTGGATGCGGGCGGCAAATAGGATTTCATCGGAATAGATATTGCCGATTCTGGCAATCACGCTCTGATCCAGCAGGCATTCCTTGACAGCTTTCTTTCGTTTTCCCAAGTGCGTAGACAAGTATTCCTCAGAGAAGCAGTGTTCAAAGGGTTCTGCTCCCAGCTTTTCCATCCCAGTGTATGTATCTTCCTCTCCCTTCCGCAGCAGCCAAAAGCGTCCAAACCGACGTGTGTCCGAAAAGCGCAGTTCTTTGCCGTTGTTCAACCAAAGAATGATATGTGTATGCTTTCCTTCCGGGTAATCTGCCGGTGTCACCAGCAGACATCCGGTCATTCGCAGATGAATAATAATCTTATCGCTGCTTTTAAGCTGGATAATAAGGAATTTTCCCCGACGTGTCATACTGTCAAAAACTTGTCCCGTGAGGCAGCGGCAAAATTCATCGGCGGTAGGGTGGGCAACCACTTCCTGGCGGCTGACTGTAATCTGCTCAATCGCAAGTCCCTGTATCTGTGGCTCAATCACTCGTCTTATGACTTCTACTTCGGGCAATTCCGGCATAGTTGTCACCGCCTTTCCTTGCTGATTTTTTAATCTGCTCGTGATAAAAATAATTGACAACGACAGGCGGTGCGTCAAAGGGGCGCGTCATGCTGTCGTCGTTTGTCACATAATCAAGACCAATCGCTACGGCATAGGCTTTTAACTCTGCGTCCAACAATTCCCAATAGCTACGGTTTCCTTTCTGGTAAATCTCCCGGTAGAGGGACAGCTGTTCCGGGTGCTTTTGCTGTATGTACTCCATAATTACCGTTTTATAGCTACCCCGCAGATTGAGGTTTTCCAGCCAAATCAAGTTGCATTGTCCCTTTGACCGGTCAATGATAGTTTTTACATCAGTAATGCCGGGGAATATGGGAGAAACAAAGCAAGTTGTGCGGACACCGGCTCGGTGAAATATTTCCATAGCCGCAAGTCTCCGCTCGATACTAACGGCGTTGTCCATATCGTCTTTGAAATTCTCGTCCAGCGTATTGATTGACCATGAAACACGGGCTTCCGAGAAAGTCTGTATCAAATCCAAATCGCGTAGTATCAGGTCGCTTTTTGTAGCAATACTAATCTTGGCACCGCTCCCTTTTAGTTGTTCCAGCAAGGCGCGTGTGCGCTGGTATTGTTCTTCTTGTGGCAAATATGGGTCGGTAACAGAACCGATAAACAATTCCTTGCCTGCGTATTTTTTCGGATTTTTAATTTCCGGCCATATCTTGACATCTAAAAAAGTTCCCCACGGCTCTGCATGGCCTGTAAAACGCTTCATAAAGGACGCATAGCAATATTGGCAGCCATGCGTACAGCCCACATAGGGATTAACAGAGTATTCACACACTGGAAGATTGGATTTTGTGATAACGCTTTTTACCTCAATTTCTCGAATAATTGGGTTGCTCATTACTGCCAGCCTCCCATGTGAATATGACTGTCCGGGGTGCTGTCATATTGCTCTAAAACCAGTTCATCTTCTTTGGGATAACCTACTCCAATAAAGCATTGGGTCATCCAGCCTTGCGGTACACCCAATTCTTTCAGTACCACATCATGCTCTCTGTTCAACGGAATACGCAGAGAGTAGCCTAATCCCTCATTGATAACGGCCAGCATGATATTTTCTGCCACACACCACGCAGTCGAAAGAGGATTTAACTTGCTTACCCATTCCGCATTGAGTTTGGCACATTTGAAAAGCGGGACAATAACATAAGGGCAGTCTACCAACATGGTATATTGCCTTGGCATGGCATAGGCATACATTTTCTGCGCCAGATTGGGGCGGGAGTAGGTGCGGTTACTGTCTACAAAACGCTTGGCAACAGCTTTTGCGTATGCAAAGACTCGCTCTTTATCTTCACGCTCATGGAGAACGATAAACTGCCAGTTTCGGTAGTGATCCCATGAGGGGGCTTTCATACCGGCGGCAATAATCCGCTTGATGATTTCAAAATCAACCGCTTTTTCTGTCCATTCCCGGCTTGTTCTTCTTTTATTGATAACCTCGTTAAATTCCATCTCATTTCCTCAGGCGATTATCATTTGTTCCAGCGCACTTTGTTCTCAACCGTGGCCTTGACTTGGGTCGGCAGGATCGGGTCTTTGACGGCATAGCCCAAAACCACCAGAGTAGGCAAGGCCCAGCCGTCTGGCACTTTCAAAAATTTCTTGATTTGCTCCGGCTCTTTTTTTACGGGGATATGGACAACAGCCCCCAGCCCCTCCGCAGTTGCAGCAAGAAGCATATTTTCCACCAGCGCCCATGTTGCGCCATAGTCCATCAATCCATAGCCGTTTTTTTCCTCGCTCAAAGGGTGCTTCTGTTTGAAATAGGGCAGGATCACACAAGCGGCTTCTTCAATCATGGTACGTTGACGCGGGTAGGCAATCTTAAACATTTCCTGTTGCGGAGTTTTCGGCTCCCCTATACGGCAGGGGTAGGGACGAACAAATTGAGCAAGTTCCATAATGATGTTCTTATCTGTTAGAGTTACCAGTTCCCAACGTCTTTGATGATTGGAGGATGGGGCTTTCAGCCCTGCGTCCAAAATTCTTTCTAATACTTCTCTGGGGATTTCCTTGTCCTCAAATTGGCGGATACTTCTTCTCTTGTTGATAACTTCGTAAAATTCCATTTGTTAGTCCTCCGTTTCCTGATTCACCAGCTTGGTAAGGTTTTTTGTAAAAGTCCTCGACAAGTCAATGAGCTGCTTTTGTTCCTCCGGCGTAAACATAGACATAGCTGTGTCTTCCGCCCATGTGATATGCCGAACAACTTTTTCACAGTATGTCCGGCCTGCTTCTGTCATTTGGACGATTTTGGTTCTCTTGTTTTCCGGCACTTCGGTTACAGCAACATAGCTGTCTGATAATAGGTTTTTGATGATTAAATTCACGGTTTGTTTGGATTGAAAAGTTCTCTTGCATATCTCTGTCTGTGTCATTCCGTCTTTCGCATAAAAAAGAGCATTTACTACTAATAGGGTTTTCATCAGCATACCGTGTCGTTTTGCATATTCGTCATATAGGGCAAATTGTTCATCTCTAAATTTGCAATACAGATATGCGTTTCTCTTATCTTCTTTAGTCATAGTCCACCCCTTTAGTCTATTTCTTTACGGTCAATTATTTGACTTTATTTTACTTAAAAAGCATAGGCTTGTCAAGATTTCACCCTCAATATGAACAACTTTTAATGGGTTTAGCCTTGATATAGCCTATGCTTTTATTTCGGAACAGCAGGCTGCTGTCTACCAAATCCTTGTGTGTTACTTTACGACACATAAGCATTGCAGCATGGCACCAAGCAGTTTATCGGTATTATTGGCATCGTCAAAAAGCCGTATGCCACAGTCCGGCAGTATCCACTTCCTGTTCTTCCGTCGCCTTTTTCAATCCTGTCGTTCTTTCATCCTGCTTCCACAATTTATATGCTCGGCAAGATCAAGATAATCTTCAAATGCAATGGGGTTGGCAATCTTATGACGCTCACATCCTTGCTGCAACACCTTATAATCAGAATCTCCCCAGGCTACAAAATAAGTATTGCATGCTTCATATAATGCCGCCAGCTTTTCAACCATCTCAGGAAATTCTATACCCTTTTTCATATCATCGGCAGTAATCATACAAAAATCCATTGCCACTTTAGCCTGTCTGGGATAGAAATGCGGCCTGACAAAACTTTGCAGCTTGCCTGTGCATGTAAAATCTTCTCCGGAGAGTTTTACTGCACCTGCTTCAATGATTTCTGGGAAAAATCCGTTAGGTCTGCCAACCGGTTTGGTATACATGGTAAATTCAAAATCGACAATTAAAAAATTTTGTATAAAAAACCTTCTTTAACTTAACAAATGTTATTCAGATACTTTTTTAACTCAGCTAATAAGATATCTCGTTCTCCACTACCATTAGTATTAAATCTGATTAAATTAATACCATATATTTTACAAATTTTTTCTTTTCTTTTATCTCTAAAATACTGCTTCGTACCTTTTTTATGATATTCATAACCGTCTACTTCAATCGCTAAAACAGGCTTTTTACTAAGTTTATTATAAATCAGAAAATCCAAGTGGGTAGCATAATTCTTTACATAATCAATGTCCTCTCTATCTAAAAATTCATAATTTTTAATTAACATACGTAGTGGCAAATGACAAATCACATCTAAATCGATTAAATTTTCTTGTTTTAAAACATCCAATATTAACGCATACATTAAATTTTCAGAATCATATTCAGATATTTTCTTATATTTACGTAAATATTCTTTTCTAAAATCATCATACTGCTTATATAAATAATCAAATACAGAAAACACATTACTGTCTGTAATTTCAAAATTATTATATTCTATATAATCAATTAAGTCATTTATATTATTCTCTATTTTTTGCTCATTACCTGATACAACAATAACAAGTTGCTTTTTGGCTCTTGAAACAGCTACATTTAACAAATATGGATTGTCGACAAACTCTGTTATTTGATCATCGACAGTAGAAAGAATGATAATATCTTTTTCTCTTCCTTGAAATTTATGCACTGTATCAATTTCTATTTCAGATATATTATCTAATAAAGAATTAACTTGTGCTCTATATGGTGTTATTATGCCTATTTTATTTCCATTGCTCACATAATATGGAAGTATCTCTTTTTTTATAACATCAATTTCTCTTTGATTGTAATGCCGTCTTTCATGATTACCTTTTGTTGTTTTTATAACTTTGAGAACATCGCTTTCTCCACCATCTTTCGTCATGATAGTCAACTGCCCACCATAAAATTTTTGATTACAAAAATTAATGATTTTAGGATGACATCTATAATGTTCTTTCAATAAAGTCTGAGGAATATTATCAACTGCTTCAATTGCCGACTGTAAAAAACTTTTATCGTATCTATAGCATGAAGGTAAATCATAATCTTTAAATAATTTTTCTGCTTTTACTTTAATATTAGTCGTTACAATATTAGGTAATTGTTTCGTATCACCAACAATTATAGCATTTCTTGCACAAGAAAGGGCTAAAGCCCCTGTTGCTAAATCAACTTGTGATGCCTCATCCATAATAAGATAATCATACACTACACCACTATTAAGACTACTTTTAGAAGAAAAAGTCGTACTTAAAATAACTGGATATTCCGCCAAAAATTCATCAGCAGCTTTCCATAATTCATCAATATTAAAAATTCTTCTGTTTTTTCTGTACTGGTATTTACTTGCCAATTTATTTTTTAATAACATCATAGATTCATTAATCATTTCATTTAATAAATCTCTATTATTTTTTAAAATATCACTAATATAATCCAGTTCTTTTCTTATTTCTTTTATTCTATACTCATAAATCAATTTTTGTATACTTGCAATTATAATATCTATATCTTGGTTGTAAAAATCCCAATTTATTATTCCATATTTAAATATATTAATTATTTTATGCCATAAATTTATTTTTGAATTGTTTTCTTTTATCTCTATATTTTCTTGCCATAAATTCATTAATAAATTTAGATTTATACTTTTTTTTAACTGTAAATTATAAGATGTTAATATATTTTTAGCATATTCATTAAAATATTTTTTCTCAATATCTATTTGAGAAAGTTCTTGTCTTAATAATGCAGCTTTTTCTTCCAAAAGAAACATTTTTTGTAACTTAAAAGATTTTTCTTTTATTTTATTAATATTCACTTCATTAGGTAATAACCAATTTGCAAAATCTGGATAAATATTTTTCTGATTGGCAATAAAATTTTCCTTATTTTCAGCTTTCCCTAAATTAGCTACAATAAAATCTAAACCATATTCTGGCAAAGAAAGTTTTTCTAATATATTTTTTATTGCAGAATTATTATTCGATACTACCTGTACAGTTTTTCCCATCATAATTATATTGGCAATTATATTTAAAATAGTCTGTGTTTTTCCAGTTCCAGGAGGTCCCTGAATAATACTAAAATCAGACTCTAATGCCTTTTTTACAGCTTTATATTGACTCGAATTGCAACCAAAAGGAAAAATAGGTATATACTCTTGTCTTGTTCTGCTTTCCTTATTTATTCCTAAATATCTTGACAGTATGACATCATCATTTATATGTTTAATTTTTTCAAATTGCTTTGGAAGAATTGTTTCATTTGTCACTGTATTTTTTATTTCACTTAATTTAGCAAGTTCTTTTAGATACAAAAAAATTTTATTATTTTCTATAGTAACAATTTTATCAATTCTAATATCCTCTTCACCAGAATCAATATCATTTCCATCACGGCATTGAATATGATAATAAGTTTTTGATTGCCCAGTAAATTTCAATATTGCTATGACATTAGACAAAAGATTATTTTTATAAAAAACATTACATAACTTTACTGGTAATATCTCTGGTTCTTTTAACCATAATACATTTTTGTTAGAATATGTATATACTTTACCATTATTAAAAGTTATTAACCATTTCTCCGCTTCATTATCATATATGCATTTTTTTACTACCAAAGTTATTATTTTATCTTTAGCAATTATCATATTCTTGCTTGAATCCATATAGATTTCCCTTTTCTGGATATTAGATTTTATAATTTCATATATTATTTATTAAAAAAGTTACCGTCTCCACATGGCTTGTCATGGGGAACATATCCACAGGCTGCGCCGTCATCGCCCTATATCCTCGCTCATTTAAATAAGCTAAATCTCTCGCCAAGGAAGCCGGATTACAGGAAACATAAACGATGCGCTGAGGTTCTACATCCGCAATAGCCATCAGTACCTTCTGCTCACAGCCTGCCCGCGGCGGATCAACGACAACCACATCAGGCTTAACACCCTCTGCCAGCAGCTGCGGCAGTTTTTCTGCAGCATCACCTAAGATAAATTCCGCATTATGGCAGTTATTATCCTGAGCATTCTTTTTAGCATCTTCAATAGCAGGCGCCACAATTTCTATACCGTATACCTTACCAGCGTGTTTTGCCAGATAAAGAGAAATAGTACCGGTACCGCAATATACATCCACTACTGTTTCAGTGCCGCTTAAAGCTGCGTATTCCAAAGCCTTGTTATACAGCTTTTCTGCCTGCTCACTATTTACCTGGAAAAAGGACTGGGCAGAAATATTAAAGCTTAAAGCACCTAAGCTGTCGGTAATGGTAGGACGTCCGTACAGCACTCTGGTTTTGCTGCCCATAACTACATTAGTAGGCTTTTTGTTAATATTCTGCACCACACTGACAAGATTAGGAACATATTTTGTCAGCCATTCAATCAGCTCTTTTTTATGCGGTATATCATAGGCAGATGTAATAAGTACTGCCATCACTTCACCACTGTGCACACCTACACGACTCATGACATGACGCACCAGTCCCTTACCGGTCTTTTCATCATAAGCACTAATACCATATCTATGCATCCATTTGCGTACTGTGGTCAGTACCTCATTATTAGCCTCTTTTTGAATCATGCAGCTGCCGGTATCAATAACGCTGTGGGTAGACGCTGCATAACAACCAATATTGATAGTCCCTTCTGCGCCGCTGGCAGCCGGAAACTGCATCTTATTACGATAATTCCACGGATTGGTGCAGCCGATAACGGGCAATACTTCCGTATCAAGATGTCCTATGCGAGTCAGGGCATCTTTTACCTGCTGCTGTTTCATGCGCAGCTGCCCTGCATAGGAGAGATGCTGCAGCTGACAGCCGCCGCATTCTGCGTATACAGGACATACAGGCCCCACTCTTTCCGGTGAAGCCTCAATTATCTCAATCAGCTTGCCTGCTGCATAGTTTTTCTTAACTAATGTTATTTCAGCCTGTACTGATTCTTCCGGCAGCGCTCCCTGCACAAAGACAGTAAAGCCTTCATACTTACCAACACCCTCGCCGCTGCTGCCCAGTCCGGCAATCTGTACTTCTATATTATCGCCCTTTTTAACGGGTATATTCCCTTGCATTAACCAACACTCCTTTGGCATTCTTAATAATTAGATTATACCATAGCCGCAGATAAAACAAAAACGCCCCGGCACAGCCGGAGCGTTTAATTAAGCTCTTAGTAGTTGATTACATGCAGTTGGAAATATCCCTGAGGATGAGCACATACAGGGCATTCTTGCGGAGCTTCTTCGCCAACAATGATTTCGCCGCAGTTGGTGCAGATCCATACTTTCTTTTCGCTGCGTTTGAATACGCGGTCGTTTTCAATATTAGCCAGCAGGGCACGATATCTTTCTTCGTGATGTTTTTCAATCTTGCCTACTTCTTCAAACAGATATGCCAGTCTGTCAAAACCTTCTTCTTTAGCGGTTTTGGCAAATTCAGCATACATTTCAGTCCATTCATAGTTTTCACCTGCTGCAGCATCAGCCAGGTTTTCCATGGTTTTAGGAACGCTGCCACCATGAAGTTCTTTAAACCAGATTTTTGCGTGCTCTTTTTCATTGCCTGCAGTTTCTTCAAAAATAGCTGCTATCTGGTTATAGCCTTCTTTTTTAGCTGCACTTGCATAATAGGTATATTTGTTTCTTGCCTGAGATTCGCCGGCGAAAGCCGCCCACAAATTTTGTTCAGTTTTACTGCCTTTTAATTCCATTTCTTTCTCCTCCTCAAAATAAAATAATATTTTACCCTGATCAGGGTACAAAAACTAATTTTTCTTCTCTGTAGCTGCCTTTTGGCATTCAGGGCACAGACCGTTAAAAACAATGTCATGATGTTCCATCTTATAACCGGTAACAGCAGCTACTTTTTCATCCAGATCCTGGAAATATTCAAAATTTTCCACATTGGAAAATTTACCGCAGCCGGTACATTTTATATGATAATGTCTGGCCAGGATATGATCGAACCTGTCAGCACCGCTGGGAACAGAAACTTTACCCAGCAAACCGCTTTCAACCAGCGAATTCAGATTACGATATACCGTACCTTTGCTGATATCGGGATACTCCATGGTAATGCGGTCATACACTTCTTCAGCAGTGGGGTGATCTGCCAGAAAACGTACGGCGGCAATAACTAACTGTCTTTGAATAGTATTCCTTTTCGCCATCTTCATCATCCTTTATCAAAAATAATTCTTAATTAGAATTATACAATTATTTTAGTAAAAGTCAAGTCAGAACAAAGGTATTTTTCTAATATATCACATTTGAAAATTATGCTTTTTGAGTATCTTGTCTCATTTAATTGAATTATTCTCATTTTATAACTGATGCGGATATTAAAGCTTTACAGAAAGTATATACTTTTAAATTGACACCAAAAATCCATGATTATATAATTATTAGAAGTCATTATTTATCATACAGAAGGTATCAGAATCATGCAAAATCAAATATTAACGCTTGATAAACTCCCCTTAGGTCAAAGCGGAGTTATTCAGACTGTGGGCGGAGAAGGTATCCTGCGCCGCAGGCTTTTAGATATGGGGCTAACCCCCAGAACCAAAGTAATGGTACGAAAAAAGGCACCTTTAGGTGACCCATTGGAAATATTCCTGCGCGGTTATGAACTTACGCTTCGCGCTGATGAAGCTGCCAAAATAACTGTCTTACCGGAAGGTGATGACAGATGAATATTCATTTTGCCCTTGTGGGCAACCAGAACTGCGGTAAAAGTACGCTTTTCAATTATCTTACCGGCAGTAACCAGCATGTAGGCAATTTCCCTGGCGTCACTGTCCAGAAAAAGGAAGGAGCTCTGCTGCGTGTACCTGACGCAAGTGTTATCGACCTGCCCGGCATTTATTCCTTGTCTCCCTATACTTCGGAAGAAATAGTTACCCGCGATCTGCTGCTTTATAATAAGCCTGACGCCATTATCAACGTTATCGACGCAACCAATATTGAGCGCAGCCTGTATCTGTCACTGCAGCTTATTGAGCTCAACATCCCCATGATCATTGCCCTGAACATGATGGATGAGCTGACTGCCAGCGGCGGCAGCATTGATATCAAGGCCATGTCAGAAGCACTCACTATTCCGGTAGTGCCCATTACCGCTAACAGCGGCGAAGGTGTTGCAGAACTTATCCGTCAGGCTGTTGCACTGGCTGAGAATAAACGTTTGCCGGAAAGGCTGGATTTCTGCAGCGGTCCTGTACATACAGCCATCCATGCTATCGCCCATCTGATTGAAAACAAAGTACGCAGCAAAGGTCTGCCGCTGCGTTTTTCCTCTACCAAGCTTATCGAAGGCGACTCCATTTTCGCTCATGAACTGGAGCTCAGTGCCAACGAGCTGGATATTATAGGCCATTTTACCGAAGAAATGGAAAAGGCCTTAGGTACCGATAAAGAAGCAGCTTTAGCCGACATGCGCTATGCTTATATTGAAAACCTGTGTGCCCGTACTGTACATAAACCGGCACATACGGACGCTCAGATGCGCTCGGTAAAAATAGACTATTATTTAACCCATAAATATTTTGCGCTGCCTTTCTTTATTGCTATTATGGGCCTTATTTTCTGGCTTACTTTTGACGTTATCGGCAGTTTTCTCAGCTCATTACTGGAAGGAGCTATTGATGCCGTTACTGCTGCAGCCGACGCAGGCCTGACAGCGCTTGACATCAGCGCGCCCATGCATTCGCTGATTATCGACGGTATTTTTTCCGGTGTCGGCAGTGTGCTTTCATTCCTGCCTACGATTATTACCCTGTTTTTCTTTCTTTCCTTGCTGGAAGACAGCGGTTACATGGCTCGCGTGGCTTTTGTCATGGATAAGCTGCTGCGTAAAATCGGTCTTTCCGGTTCCTCTTTTGTACCCATGATTATCGGCTTTGGCTGCAGTGTACCAGCCATTATGGCTACACGTACTCTTGCCAGCGAACGTGACCGCAAAATGACGATTATGCTGACGCCGTTTATGAGCTGCAGCGCCAAACTGCCTATCTACGGCATCTTTATCGCCGCCTTCTTTCCCAATAACGGCAGCCTGATTATGCTGAGCCTTTATTTTCTTGGTATCATTATGGCTGTGCTGACCGGACTGCTGCTGAAAAGCTTTATTTACAAAGGCAAGCCAGTTCCCTTCGTTATGGAACTTCCGGCTTACCGCCTGCCTACCTCCCGTAATATTATGCTGCACATGTGGAGCAAGGCTAAAGATTTTCTGCATAAAGCCTTTACAGTTATCTTCTTGGCAAGCATTGTCATCTGGTTCCTGCAAAGCTTCGATACACGTTTTTACATGGTTGAAGCCAGCGAAAGCATGATTGCCCAGATTGGCAGGCTGATTGCACCGGTTTTTGCTCCGCTTGGTTTCGGCAGCTGGCAGGCGGCAACATCACTGCTGACCGGTCTTACAGCCAAAGAAGTCGTTATCAGTACCTTGTCCGTACTGGCAGTGGGCACTAACGGTGCTCCTGCTCTGCACGATATGTTCAGCGGGCTGACTGCTTATACTTTTCTTGTTTTCTGCCTGCTGTATCCTCCCTGCGTTGCTGCTCTGGCAACAATCAGAAGGGAAATGAATTCCAATTTACATACTCTGGCTATCATTATCTACCAGCTTGCTATTGCCTGGCTGGTTGCTTTTATCATCCGCCATATAGGTCTGTTGTTGGGCTTCAACTAAAGTATAATATTTTTGGGCTGCATCGCTAAAGTTTAGTGGTGCAGCTTTTTTATCAAGCAGGTTACTTGTTTGCACTTATTATAAGCACCCTTTTGCTTAATCGCATATACTTTTTAGAGGCGAATAGCATAAAAATATTTGTTATACACTTTACACTTTTAGATATTTTATGACTTGCTTGCCTAAAAATTTACAAATTATAAGTAGATTATCCTTGACAGAAACAGATTTGCTTGACATAATATACAAAATAACTTTTTCTAAAAGCAAATACTGTAAAGGCAAAGAACGGAAGGACTTTGCGTTAAGTCGGTAAGAGAAGCGGCGGTTGGTGCAAGCCGTTCCGATTGCGTACGGTTGTAGTCCCGGAGCCGCGTTCCTGAACTATCAGTAAGGTTCGACGCTGCAGCGGCGTTATGCGCAGAATGAGTATCTAAATAAGGGTGGTACCGCGGTTTATCATCGCCCCTGTCTGCATCTGCAGGCAGGGGATTTATTTTTTGGGGGAGGAAAGATTTATGGAACAGATTTTATCAATAGTAGTACGCAATCAGCCTGGAGTGCTGATGCGTGTTTCAGGTATGTTTTCCAGGCGTGGCTTTAATATTGACAGCCTTGCCGTCGGTACGACACAAAATCCGGAATTTTCCAGAATGACAGTTACCATGGAAGCAGATGAAGCAACGATTACTCAGGTATGCAAACAGCTTGGTAAGCTGGTAGAAGTAGAAGCAGTAAAAATACTGCCGCCTGACAGCAGTGCCAAACGCAGTATGGCGATGGTCAAGGTTCATGCCGGCGACAAAAGGCTCGAACTTCTGCGTCTTGCAGATGTATTCAGAGCCCACGCAGTAGACGTTACCGGCGAATCACTGATATTCGTCATCACTGGCGATGAAGGCAAACTGAAAGCCTTTGTAGACGTTATGCGTCCTTACGGGGTTACTGAAATGGTACAAACCGGTCTGCTTGCCCTTGAACGCGGTGACACATCACTTGCAGTAGATAAATCTCGTTACGAATGGCCGCCGGTTGTAACCGGAGCCTGCACGTTATAAAGGAAGTGAAACTATGCAGTTAACAGGTGCTGAAATAATGGTAAGATGCCTGGAAGAAGAAGGTATCGATACAGTTTTTGGATATCCGGGAGGTGCCATCCTCCCCTTTTACGACGCCTTGCGCAATTCTGATATTAAACATATCCTGACCGCCCATGAGCAGGGTGCAGCTCACGCTGCCGACGGTTATGCACGTGCTTCCGGTAAAGCAGGCGTATGCATAGCTACATCAGGCCCCGGCGCAACCAATCTTGTTACCGGTCTGGCAACAGCTTTTCTTGATTCCATCCCGGTAGTAGCAATCACAGGACAGGTTGCCTGCGAATTTATTGGTCACGATGCCTTTCAGGAAGTTGATATCACCAGTATTACTATGCCTATTACCAAACATAACTTTCTGGTGAAGCACGCTGCCCATTTGCCGCAGGTTATGCGCCTTGCCTTCCAGATAGCTAAAAGCGGACGTCCCGGTCCGGTACTTATCGATGTACCCCGTGATGTACAGACCTCTTTAATAGAATATACTTGTAACAAATTGCATGATTTACCTCCACAACCACCTGATAAACAGCGTATTGACGACGCTATTCAGGCACTAAAAAAAGCCAGACGTCCGGTAATGCTTATCGGCGGCGGTGTCATTACTGCCGATGCCGAATATGATGTCATGCATTTATGCGAAAAGCTCCATATCCCCGTAGTAAGCACCCTTATGGGCCTTGGCGCCATCAGTGCCTACCGCAGACTGTTTCTCGGCATGACTGGTCTGCACGGTCATAAACGCGCCAATAATGCTATTAAAGAAGCAGATCTTATCTTAGCTGTTGGCAGCCGTTTTAATGACAGGGTAACCGGAGAACGTACAAGTTACAGCAAAAATAAAACCATTATCCACCTTGACATTGATCCTGCCGAACTTGATAAAAATATTGACTCTGCCATTGGCATTACAGGCAATATCAATATGACTCTGAATATGCTGGAACGCGGCAGCGAGGCACAGGATTTATCTCAATGGTGGGAGCTTATCGACAGTTGGAAAGGCATAGACGATGATTACGGAACTGAACAGACACCTGCCTTTTTCCGTGCGCTTAATCCCGTTATTAAAGATAAAGACTATATTATTACCACCGATGTCGGTCAGCATCAAATGTGGGCTGCACAGCACATTAAAATCCAGTTTGCCCGTCAGTGGATAAGCAGCGGCGGCCTTGGTACTATGGGTTTTGGTCTGCCTGCGGCGATGGGAGCACAGCTGGCACGGCCCAACAGCAGAGTTATCTGTTTAAGCGGTGATGGCGGCTTTAAAATGACAGGTTCTGAACTGTTTACAATTGCTGCCAATAAACTTCCTGTTATAGCAATAGTTTTAAATAACAGCGGTCTGGGCATGATTCGCCAGCTGCAGACAGTTCAGTTTAATAAACATTTTACAGCCTGCGAGCTGCCTGCCTATGTTGATTTTGTTCAATATGCCTCAGCCTTCGGCATTAAAGGTGAGCATGTTGCCACCCCTCAGGAACTTGCTGCAGCTGTCGAAAAAGCAATGCAGCACGCAGAGCCCTATCTCATTGAAGTAGCCATTAATCCTGACGATATGGTACAACCCATGGTTGCTCCCGGTAAAGGCATAAATGATTACGTAGATTTCAATATGGGAAAATAAATATTGCAAACATAAAAAATGTCACGAAAGCATAGACAATCTTTCGTGACATTTTATTTTTTATTTAGTTATAAGCTCAATAAGCTTTAAAGTCATTAAGCAGGATTTTTCTACTGCACTCATAGGCATAAATTCACAGTTAGAATGGAAATTATGCGCTCCGGTAAAATAGTTTGGTGTTAAAATTCCCTTACCGGAGATAAAGGAGCCGTCAGTACCACCGCGCATGGCAATGGTTTTAGGCGTTATGCCCAGCTCATCCATGGCCTGATAAATAAAATCGATACATTTCTTATTATCTTCACGCACAGCATCTTCAATATTGGCATATGTATCACTCATGGTCAATTCAATAACAGCTTTCGGATGACGCAGTTTCAAAAATTCTACTGCATCACAAATCTGCTGTTTACGTGCTTCATATAACTTTTTATTATGGTCGCGTATTTTCAGAGAAACTCTGGCTTCCGATACATTGGCATCAATTCCATTGACCCAGATAAAGCCTTCCAGTCCTTCGGTATGCTCAGGAGTCTGCATTCTGTCAAAACTGTTAACCAAATCAACAGCTACAAGAGCCGGATTTACCAGCACACCTTTAGCAGACATGGGATGAGCGGTAATACCTTTGATACAGACATCCGCACTGCCGGCATTAAAGGTCTGGTAAACTACTTCACCAAGCTCACAGCAGTCGATGGTATAGGCAAAATCAACGGGAAATTTACTAAAGTCCATTTTTTTGCTGCCCAAAAGGCCTACTTCTTCATCCGGTACAAAGGCAACATAAATTTCCCCATGATAACGTTCTTTATCATTCACAAGAGTTTCCAGTGCTACCATGATGTTACTAATAGCTGCTTTATTATCAGCTCCCAAAACAGAAGTACCATCACTGACAATGATGTCATCACCGATATAACGCTCAATTTCAGGATGTTCTTTCACGGTAAGAAAAATCTGCTTTTCTTTATTAAGACAGATATCGCCACCCTGATAATTTTTTACAACCTGCGGATGTACATCAGGAGACAGGCAAACATTAACAGTATCCAGATGAGCAACCCAGCCAACCTTGGGCACATTGTGGTATCTTGCCGGAAGATTGGCAGGCAGTCGTCCTGTCAAAACAGAATATTCACTGATTTCCAAATCAACAAGTCCAAGTTCTGCCAAATCCTTTTTCAGTAGTTCTGCCAGTTCGCGCTGCCCAGGAGTACTGGGCACAACAGCCGCACCTTCATTGCTCTGACTGGCTACAGCAGCATAGCGCAGGAAGCGTTCCTGTAGTTTTTTTTGTAGTTCCATATTCTATTCCTTCTTTCTACATTACGCGTCTGGGATATACATAATCAGCCTGGAAACCCAGCGGAATATCCAAACCCCAGAATACATACAGCATGATAGTCAGACTCACCAGAAGAGCTACCGTATACGGCAGCATGAGAGAGCTTAAAGTACCGATGCCTGCACTTTTTACATAACGCTGACAGTATAAGATAATAAGCGGATAAAAGGCAAACATAGGCGTTACTACGTTAACAGCAGAATCACTGACACGGAAAGCAACCTGAGTAAGTTCAGGTGCAATGCCTACAGCCATCAGCATCGGTACGAAGATAGGCGCCAAAATGGCCCATTTTGCCGAAGCAGAAGTAATGATGAGGTTCAGACAGGCAACAAAAATGATAATACCAAAAACAGTTACCTGTGGCGGCAAGGCCAGCGATTTCAAAAATTCTGCACCGGCAATGGCAATTAACGCACCCATGTTGGAAGCACCAAAAGCATAAAGGAACTGGGCAGCGAAGAAATAAAATACGATAAGCTGTACCAGTGTCTTAGTAATGTCTTCCATGGCCTTGGTAACATCCTGCGGCGATTTAAATTTACCTACCATAATGCCATACACCAGGCCAACAGTACCGGTAAAAACAAACAGCAGCGAAACAATGGACTGCATAATCGGAGCCTGGAAGCTTGCCAGTACACCGTTTTTATCACGCAGTATAGAGTCTGCCGGCAGGATTGCAGCAATCAGGGCTATAATCATCAGGATAAGTACACCTGTCGCAATCATAAAAGCTCTGTTTTCTTTAGGAGTTACTTCAGTTTTGGCATCTTCACCAATATCAATATCTTTATCAAGCGGGCAGGCTTTCCACAGCCATGGTTCAGAAATTTTTTCCGTTACATACCAGCAGCTGGCAATGACAATAAATGTGGAACCAAAAGCATAAAAATAATTGCAGAGCACATTGACCTGGTAAGTTGGATCAATCAGCTGTGCCGCACTCTGAGTAAATCCCTGAATGACAGGGTCAATTGCTGAGGGCGTATAGTTTGCTGCAAAAGCACCGGCAATACCTGCAAAAGAAGCTCCTATACCAGCCAGAGGATGCTTACCGCTGGCATAGAACATATACGCAGCCACAGGAATGATAATAACATAGCCGGTATCTGGTCCCAGATGGCTCAGCATACCTACCAGAATAATAATCGGGGTCAGCAAAAATTTCGGTGTAACAGACAGAATTTTTTTCAGGCCCGTATTAATATAACCGGAACCATCGGCAATACCAATACCAAGAGTAGCAACTATTACCATCCCCAGTGGCGGGAACCCTGAATAATTGGTCACCATGGTACTGAGCAGCTTAACGATATTTTCTCCGCTCAGCATATTGTTTACAACAATATTTTTGCCTGTCGTGGGATGCACATAATCAAAATGCATCTGAGATAAAACTGCGGATACGACACAAACAATGACAAAAGCAGCTACAAACAAAATAGTGATATCCGGAATTTTATTGCCTATCCGTTCAATAAAACCAAGAATACCGCCTATCTGCTGTTTTTCCTGAACAGCCTTCATAAAAGCTTCAACTCCTTCTTCTAATTATTTAACTTTTTTATTATAACACTTTCCTATAAAGAAAAAAACAGAACGACGCAAGTATTTTCCGTCGTTCTGAAACATGCCTGTTAAATTTTTCCAGTTAAAAAATTGCCAAACTATTTCAATCTTTCTATAATCAGCCCTTTGATTATGCCTTCTTTACTGCTTTCGATGGCAAAACGATAGTCATCATCTTTCTGATCCCGTAAAAAATATTCATAGCATACACCAGCATCGCTGTAGACAGCCGTGTCCGGTGTACCATACTGGCCAATCGCTCTGGCACTGTTATCACCAACGCTTACTCCGCGCATGGTTATAATGCGAGGATCGCCTATTTTGTAATAAACAATATCTTTAGAGCGTTTATGCACGCCTATCACGATATTTTCAAAAGTATAGTAAGATCTGCCATCTCTTTTTTCCGTATTCAAACACTTACCAAGGCTTTTTTCTACTTCATTCTGCACAAATTTATTGTTGAGAGAAATATAGCCAAGAACAAAATCTTCTGCAGTAAGCATATCTTTACGGCACTCCTCCGTAAAGGGTGCATATACATAGCCTTCCGTACCGTCCGCAGAAACTTTATACCAATCCTGCTCTCTGTCCAGCACATGTAAAAGCGTATGTCTTGGTAATACGCGAATTATCTGTCCGTTTTCCGGCTGCTGCCTAAGATTTACATCATCACCTTGCATAATGACAAAGCTGCCTTTATCATAACCTTTTACCTTATCTGTGCAGTAAAATTTTTCTTCAGCACTGCACATGGACTGTATGATCAGCAGCACGATAACTAACAACGCAAAATACCGTTTTTTCATATTTTACCTCGCTTTCTGCCAAAAGATATCATTTTTGCTGTAAAACGCAAAAACTGCCCTCCCCGTTTCCGGGGAAAGCAGTTTCATAGTTCAGTTATCAGCCTAACCAGGAACGAACGCCGCTGCGTTTTAAAACAGTTTCCTTATTCACGCCTACCTGCTCAGGAGCATATAAAAGCAAATCATCGTTTACTTTTGATACGGAAGCATTGACAATATAACTTACACCGTTAAGATAGTCAAAAATACGGTTTTTCAGTGCCGCATCCACAGCATCAAAGCAAACCATTATTGCGCTGCCACTCATCAGTGCGTCAGCATAATCACGCACATCGCTGAAGGATTTAGGAGTGCGGATCATTATATTCAGATGTCCTGATTTTAAAAGACGCGGTCCGTCAAAAATCTGCTCATCATGTTCTTCTGCTGAGAAAAATTTCATTGCCGTATTTTTAAAGTCCATTGGTATTGCCCCCATATCCCATATAAATACTATAGTAGAGAATTATATTCTCTGTGCATAGGTAAAACTCCTGCCGGAAATAAAAATTTATTGATTATTTTTAGCACGTCCGCGCATACGACCACGTTCTACACGATCAAGAACCTTTTTACGCATACGGATGCTCTTAGGAGTTACTTCTACCAGTTCATCATCATTAATATGTTCCAATGCCTGTTCCAAGGAGAAGGTCTTAGGCGGAATCAGGCGGATAGCGTCATCACTGCCGGAAGCACGCATGTTGCTGACATGTTTCTTTTTGCAGGGGTTAACGTCCATATCGTCTTCACGGCTGTTTTCACCGATAATTTGTCCTTCATAAACCTGTTCTGCAGGAATGATGAACATGGTGCCACGTTCCTGAGCATTACCAATGCCATAAGAAGTAGTTTCGCCTGTTTCAAAAGCAACAAGGCTGCCGCGGGTACGACCAGGAATTTCACCTTTATATTCTTCATAACCGGCAAATACATGGTTCATAATACCATTGCCTTTGGTATCAGTAAGGAACTGGTTGCGGAAACCAATCAGGCCACGGGCAGGAATCTTAAATTCCATACGCAAATAGCCGGCCATTTCCGTCATGTTGGTCAGCTCTGCCTTACGCAGACCTAACCCTTCCATAACTGCACCCATATAATCCTGCGGTACATCTATAGTCAGCGCTTCCATAGGCTCAAGCAGAGTACCGTTTTCATCACGGTGCATAATAACCTTAGGTTTACCAACCTGCAGCTCATAACCTTCACGACGCATGGTTTCGATAAGTATGGACAGATGCAGTTCGCCGCGTCCGGAAACTTTGAACGCATCCGGGCTTTCGGTTTCTTCTACACGCATGGAAACATTGGTTTCGATTTCTTTGAACAGGCGGTCACGTAAGTGACGGCTGGTAACAAATTCACCTTCACGACCTGCAAAGGGGCTGTTGTTAACAGAGAAAATCATGGACAGAGTCGGTTCGTCAATTTTCAGACCTTTCAGCAGTTCCGGATTTTCATAATCGGCAATAGTATCACCGATATTGGCATCATTAAGACCGATGAGAGCAACAATATCGCCAGCTGCAACTTCCTGTACTTCTACACGTTTCAGGCCCTGATAGGTATACAGGCGGCCAATTTTCGCCTTTTTGCTTTCATTTTCATTCATCAAAGTGATGTTTTCGCCATTGTGAATAGTACCGCGTACCACACGGCCTACAACAATGCGGCCTACATAATCATCATAGTCCAGGGTATTAACCAGCATCTGCAGCGGAGCTTCCACATCTACATCAGGTGCAGGAATGTTTTCCAGAATAACCTTGAACAGCGGCTCCAGATTGTTGCTTTCTTCATCCATGGACAGTTTGGCAATACCGTTACGGGCAGAAGCCAGTACAACCGGGAATTCCAGCTGATCTTCATCAGCATCCAGTTCGATAAACAAATCAAGTACTTCGTCAATAACCTCAGTAACACGCTGGTCAGGACGGTCGATTTTATTGATAACAACGATAGGTTTCAGGTGCTGTTCCAAAGCCTTACGCAGTACGTATTTGGTCTGCGGCATGGGGCCTTCATAAGCATCTACCAGCAGCAGTACACCGTCAACCATGGTCAGGACACGTTCAACCTCGCCGCCAAAGTCAGCATGGCCCGGAGTATCCAGGATGTTGATTTTGGTGCCATTATGCATAACGGCGGTATTTTTAGACAAAATGGTAATACCGCGTTCACGTTCCAGATCGTTGGAGTCCATAACACGTTCTTCAACATGTTCATTAGCTCTGAAAATACCGCTCTGCTTCAGCATGGCATCAACAAGAGTGGTTTTACCATGGTCAACGTGGGCAATAATAGCTATATTACGTAAATCATTTCTAATCATTCTGATGATTCTCTCCTTCACTAATTAAAAAGAAGAAGGATGCCTGTCAAGGAGCATCCTTCTAACTGCTTTTCCATTATATTCTTTTTATATTACTATGTCAATAAAATCGCATATTATTTAACAACATTGGGCAGCCAGGTCGCAATCTGCGGGAAGAAGCACAGCAACAAGATTTCCAGTGCCATAACGATGCCAAAGGGAATAACGCCTTTAATAATCTGCGTCATCTTACTGTCCGGACTGATGCCCTGCAATACAAAGAGATTCATGCCGACAGGCGGCGTAATCAATGCCAGTTCCAGATTAATAAGCATTACAACATTGAACCAGATGGGATCAAAGCCAAGCCGCATAATTAACGGGAACAGTATCGGCAGTGTGATAAAGATAATGGAAACAGATTCGAGTATGCAGCCCAAAAACAGCAGCAAAATATTGATGGCAACAAAGATTACCCAGCGATTAGTCTGCATATCCACAACAAAATTAGTCAGCGCCTGCGGTGCATCCAAAATGGTGAGCACAAAACCGAACAGGCTGGCGCCAATCATAATGGCAAAAATCATGCACGTAGTCTTAATAGTATCTTCCAAAATATCCGGCATATCTTTCAGGGAAAGAGTCCGGTAGATAAAGAAAGTTATTATCAGACTGTAAACCGTACCTATGCCGGCAGCCTCAGTCGGTGTAAAAATGCCCGTATAAATACCACCAACAACAATAACCGGCAGCATCAGTCCCCAGAAGGACTTTTTCAATGCACTGATACGCTCCTCCCAGCTGGCAGCAGCTTCCAGAGGCAGATTTCTTGACTTATACACAACAATCATGATGAACATTACTGTAAGGATTGCTCCGGGAACCACACCGGACATAAACAGCTTGCCAATAGATTCATCAGTTATTGCGCCGTAAAGAATCATGGGGATGGACGGCGGAATAAGTATACCAAGCGTACCTCCGGCAGCCACAGCACCTAAAACCAGCGAGCGTTCATAACCACGGGAAAGCATTTCAGGAATAGCGATAGCACCGATGGTAACAGCGCAGGCTACCGAAGAACCGGTAATAGCCGCAAAAACAGCACATGCCATAACAGTAGCAATGCCAAGACCACCCGGAAGATGACGCAGCCATTTATTTGCCAGCTCGAATAAATCATTGCCTACCTTACCTGTCAGCAGTATCTGGCTCATTAAAATATACAAAGGTACTGCCGTCAGGACAAAATCATCCAGTGATTTATAGCCGATAATAGGCAGCTGTGCCAGCGCACCATCGCCACCCATAAAGAGCAGCATACCGGCAACGCCAGCCATGCCCAGTGAAAAGGCCACCGGCAGACCCATAACCAGCAACAATAACAGCAAAGCGGTAAATCCTAATATCATTTATTTTACCTCCTCACTGAAATCATTGTTCTTAATTTTTACGAAATCCACCAGCAGCGTGCGGATAATCTGTAAAAGCAGCACCAGCATACCAACAGGCATGGCCATCTGAGGTATCCACAACGGCGTACTCAGGGTCGTAGGCGCACAGTTATTAATCTCCAGAGAAAACATCGTCATTTCCCAGGCCTGCTGCATAAAGATAAAGCTGTAAAAGAGACCGATAATGCCTGTAAAAATCTCCACATAGCAGCGTACTTTAGGCGACAGTTTGGACATAACTATATCTACATGGATATGTTTTTTGCCCGCATATGCCACACCCATACCAAGAAATCCGGCCACAACCACACAATAGGTCGAGATTTCCATTACCCATTCTGTCGGTGCGTTAAAGGCTCCACGACAGATTACCTCATAGACAATCATAAATCCGGTAAACAGTACCAGCAAACCCGCAATAATACCGGCAGCCTTGGTTATCACATGTAATATTCTGTCATATATTCCAATAAATCTTTCCACTGTATCACTCTCACTTTTGTCTGCAGCAACAATCAGGATTTAGTGCAGATATCAATCAATTCCTGACCGAGTTTACCATTTTCTTTAACAAATACATTCCAAACCGGAGCAGTTGCATCGCGCCATGCCTGCAATTCACTTTCAGGAACAACGTATACCTTCATGCCTTTGGCTTTCAGATCTTCTAATGCCTGCAAATCTTCTTTCTTGGCATTGGCTCTGATATCATTACGTACTTCCAGTGCAGCTTCATTCAAAGCTTTTTTCTGGCTGTCGCTCAGTTTGTTATAAGATTTTTCGTTAATAGCAACAATAAATTCCGGAGAAGCATGATTGGTAATGGTCAGATATTCATGAACTTCGTACATCTTGCGGTCACGCATTGCCGGTGTACCGGAGCTCTGTCCGTCAATTGTACCGCGCTGGATACCCATATAAACTTCGCTTGCACCCATAGTTACAGAAGAAGCACCCAGTGCTTTGATAGTTTCAGCAGAATATTTGCTGTAACCACGCATCTTCAGTCCGGCAAAATCAGCCGGCGATTTAATTTCCTTTTTATTATTGGCAAACTGTACAAAACCATAATCTGCCCAAATCAAAGGACGTACGCCTTTTTTCTGCAGTTCACTGCCAAGCTTGTCGCCCAGGCCGCCATCAATGGCATGGTCAACCTTTTCATAATCCGGGAACAGGAATGGTACATCAAAAACGTCCATCGCAGGTATGATGCTTGCCCATCTGCCTACGGTATTCAGGCCCATATCAATACCGCCGGACATAATGGCATCATTCATATTTTTATCATTATACAGCTGCCCGGCAGGGTAAATGGCAATCTTAACAGTTCCGCCTGACTTAGCAGCAGCCTTTTCTTTCAAACTATCCATGGCTTTTACCAGCGGATGGCTTGCTGGCAGAGCCGTTGCCATTTTAAGTTCCACAGTACCGCCATCAGCAGCTTTTTTGTTGTCGCTGCCGCCACAACCGCCAACCAGAGCCATTGCGGCAATCAAAGCCGCCGCTGTCATTTTTTTCATCCATTTCATAATACAACACTCCCCTTTAATATAAAATTTTATTTGTATTTTTGATCAAGCTCATTGTATTTTCTGAGCCCAATAAATTCATTAAATTCTTCAAAGCTGAGCATCTCCTGCCCACTGCCTGCAGTAGTACCATGCTCACGCAGCTGTCGCATTACCGTCCCAAAGGCTTTGGCAACTGTATATACAGATGCACAGGGCCAGAAAACGATTCTGAAACCCAGTTCCTGTAACTCCGCATCAGTCAGATTCGGCGTCCTGCCTCCTTCTATCATATTGGCAATCAAAACAGTATCAGGAAAACTACGACAGATAGTTTCCATTTCTTTAATATTCTGCGGTGCTTCAATAAAAAGCGCATCCGCACCACTGTCAAGATAAAGCTTACCTCGCTCGATAGCAGCCTCCAAACCCAATACCGCTCTGGCATCGGTCCTTGCAATCAGCAGCGTATCTGCAAAAGTTTTAGCATCTGCTGCTGCACGCAGCTTTTTGGCATGCTCTTTGGCATCAATCACCTGCTTGCCCTGCATATGTCCACAACGTTTCGGCCACACCTGATCTTCAAAAAGGACTGCAGCAGCTCCGGCAGCTTCATACTCCCGCATAGTTCTCATGGCACTCAGATTGTTGCCATATCCCGTATCACCATCAGCAAATACCGGCAGTTGTGCTGCTCTTGTAATTGTCCTCAGTGCATCGGCCATTTCTGTCATCGAAAGATAACCTACATCCGGTTCGCCAAGTCTGCTGGCAGCTACACCGTAACCACCCATTACCAATCCTTCAAAGCCTGCCGCTGCTGCAATTTTTGCTGTCAGTGCATCATAAACGCCCGGAAGAACCAGTATATCTTTCTTCTGCAGTCTTTCCCGCAGATTTTTACGTACATCCATCAACACCCCTCCAGTTTAATAAAAAAAGCCCCTATCGGCATAAACCGATAGGGGCGTAATACGCGGTACCACCCTATATTATACTCTGTACTTTAACGCAGCAGTACGCTTTTTCCTAATGACTTTCAGAAAAAGAGCTCACGGATGAGAAAGACAGCTTCAGCTTTTTGGCTTGCACCACCCGCCAAATCTCTAAAATGTGTTACTGCCTTATTTCCGTTCATCGCTTATACATGTTTACAGTTTTCAAGATTTTCTTAAAAATTAAACATAGTATAACAACGCTCTTATTTTCTGTCAACTAATTCACAACTATATTGTAAAACTCTTTTTAAAATTATCTTTTTCTGTATTAACCTTTACACTTTTATTTATAATATCACTTTCAATTATGGCTTTTTACAGGTCACTAAGTAAATCATCCATATATTTCCTCAACTTATCCAGCTTTTTACGGATAGTATTTACCTTACTGCTGTCACGTGCTGCAATCTGCTCAATCTTCGTTCTATGCAGCAGATAATCACGTTCCATCTGTCTGAGATATTCTCTCAGCTCAATAGCAGCAGTGTCAACGGTAACAAGCTGAGACGCCTCAATATGCCATTCCGTACCGTTAATTTCTACGCAATCGCCAAACTGCGGTATATAGGCTGCGGTTCCCAGACGCCTTTGCAACTCATCAGCTAAATTACTTGCTGCGTCAAATTCGCCATGGGTTACAAAAAATGCTTTCGGCATACTGCTCATCCTGCCATACCAGCTCAGCAGCTGTTCTTTGTCCGCATGAGCAGAAAATCCTTTCATATTATAAATTCTGGCGTTGACCTTAATGTCCTCACCCATAATTTTAACCTGTTTGGCACCCTCGACAATACGTCGTCCTAAAGTTCCTTCTGCTAAAAAGCCTGCAAAAACAACGCTGCTGTCAGAACGCCATAAATTATGCTTCAGATGATGCAGAATACGGCCGGCATCTGCCATACCGCTGGCAGAAATAATAATCTTGCTTGTCTCGTCATCATTTATAGCGCGTGATTCTTCCGGTGTAGCCGTAAAACGCAAATTTTTCATGGCAACGAGCCTGCGTCCCTGCATTTCATACAACGCACGTGCTTCTTCGTCATATTCTTCCGGATTGGTCAATGTTATCTGAGTTGCCTTATTTGCCATAGGACTGTCCACAATGATAGGCACATCCGGTATTTTATTTTCAGCACGCAGTTTTTGGAAATAATACAATAACACTTGCGTCCTGCCTACAGCAAATGCCGGAATAATGATATTGCCACCGCGCTCTACAGTATCGTTAATGACCTTTGCCAATTCGCTTTCTTTGTCGTATTCTTTATGCACCCTGTTTCCATAAGTAGACTCGGTAATAATGAAATCCGCTCCGGAAATATGTTCCGGATCTTCTATAATAGGCTGATCCGGCTGACCGATATCACCGGTAAATACCAGCTTGGTCTGTTTGTCACCTTCTTTAACAAACATTTCCACAATCGCTGAACCGAGTATATGCCCTGCCACTCGGAAGCACACCTTGATATTGGGTATTATATCAATAATTGTGTCAAAATCATGGATTCTAAACAGTTTCATTGCCTCATAGGCATCATCGACAGTAAACAGCGGCTCAACAATTTTTTTACCTGCTCTCAGTCCCTTGCGGTTAGCCAGTTCAGCATCACCTTCCTGAATATGAGCACTGTCCGGAAGCAGGATGGAACACAGTTCCTGAGTTGATTTTGTACAATGAATATAGCCTCTGAAGCCTTTTTTCACAAGCTTGGGCAGCAGGCCGCTATGGTCTACATGCGCATGCGTCAGCACTACAGCATCAATTTCTGCCGGATTAAAAATAAAATCTTTTTCATTAAACGCAGTAATCAGCTTTGACCCCTGGAACATGCCACAGTCAACAAGTATCTTTCTGCCGGCCACTTCTACCAGATAGCAGGAACCGGTAACCATACGGGCAGCACCTAAAAACGTAACCTTCATAACAAAACCTCCTGCCTGTTAAACTGTATATCATAATATAATTATTCGCTTCAAAAAAATTTTTACCTGCCATTCAGAGGTCTGTCACTTATTTATTACAAATTGAGAAATCGACGCCAGCTGACATTTGCACGCTGACTACAATTGCCGCAATTTCCACAGTCTCCACCTGTCTTTTCGCCAAAATACTGCAACAAATAATTGCGCAGACAGGCAGACGTATTGCAATAGGTTATCATCTTATCAAGCAGCTGCAGCTCATGCTCTTTCCAGGCAAGATCCGGCTGGTCGTGCCCTATTAAATATGTATTGACGGCAATATCACTCCTGTCATACAGCAGCAGGCATTCTGCCTTTTGCCCGTCCCTGCCGGCGCGTCCTGCTTCCTGATAATAGCTTTCTATATCTTTAGGCATATTGTAATGGATGACAAAGCGTACATCAGCCTTATCTATACCCATACCAAAAGCATTAGTTGCAACAATCAGCTTTACCTGATCCCTGACAAAACAATTTTGATTAAACTCTCTTTCTTCGCTGGTAAGTCCTGCATGATATCTCAGCGCCAGATACCCATGCCTGACAAGCAGCGCTGTCACTGTTTCTACCCTTTTGCGCGTAGAACAATAAATAATGCCGCTTTCCTTGCTGTGCTGTTCCAGAAAATCAAGTAAAGTACGCTCTTTATCAGCAGATCTTTTGACAGAAAAATGCAGATTAGGTCTGTCAAATCCGGTTACCACCGTTTTTGCACCTTCAATATGCAGTTTGCTTATAATATCCCGCCGTACTTCTGCTGTAGCCGTCGCCGTAAAAGCGGCAATCAAAGGTTTATGCGGCAAACAGTCAATAAATCGCGGTATATTATAATAATCTTTTCTAAAACTGTGGCCCCATTGAGAAACACAGTGAGCTTCATCTACCGCGACCATACTGATAGCCGCTTTTCTGGCAAAACTTACAAACTGAGGATTAGCCAGTCTTTCCGGAGCTACATACAAAAATTTACAATTTCCGTTCAGAGTATCATATAAAATCTTGCCATAGGCATTGCCGCTCATACTGCTGTCCAGATAGGCTGCCTTAATACCACGTGCACATAATGCTTCCGCCTGATCTTTCATCAATGATATCAATGGTGATACTACCAGCGTCACTCCTTCCATTAAAAGTGACGGCAGCTGAAAACAAATACTTTTACCTGCTCCTGTAGGCAATACAGCCAATACAGGCCTTTTTTCTATAATTTCCGTGATGATTTCTTCCTGCCCGCTGCGAAAACTGTCATAGCCAAAATATTTTTGTAATGCTGTTTTCAGTTTATTATTTTCTTGCATCATTATATTTCCTGTAATATTGTAACTATTGTCGTAATAGAAAATAAATCCATTTAAAAGTAAAACGACTGCAATGCAGTCGTTTTAATCTAAATTTTTCTCCTTGTAAGGACATTCTGCCAGTAAAACACACTCTGTACACAACGGTTTACGGGCCTTACATATTTTTCGTCCATGCCAGATAAACCAGTGATGCGCATCACTCCATTTTTCCATGGGAATAATCTTTTGCAGCTCCTTTTCCGTTGCCAGCGGATCCGCGCCTTTGGCCAGACCCAATCTGTGCGAAACACGGAATACGTGAGTATCGACAGCAATAGCAGGAACATTGTAAATAACGCTTGCTACTACATTAGCCGTTTTTTTGCCAACTCCCGGCAGCTTCATCAGTGTTGCAATGTCATCGGGAATCCTGCTGTCAAATTCTTCTGTCAGCATATGGCAGGCTGCCAGAATATTTTTTGCCTTGGCATGGAAAAGGCCACAGTCACGTATCTGCTCTTCCATTTCCTCCTGGGTCAGCGCTCCCATTTTTTCCGGTGTATTATATTTGGGAAATAAACGGGCTGTAATTTTATTTACCCTCTCATCCGTACACTGCGCAGAAAGAATAACCGCAACCAGCAGTTCAAATGGAGAATTATAATTCAGTGCTGTTTTAGTACCTGTGTAAGTATCTTCCAGAATCTTTAAAATTGCATCACGTTTACTTTTACGCAGCATCAGTTTGTCAGACTCCTAACCGGTGCCGGTATACGTCCGCCTCTGGCAATAAATTTATCCGCTTTGAAATTATTTACTGCAATAATCGGCGCATATCCAAGCAAACCGCCAAACTCAACTTTATCGCCTACACCTTTGCCGGGAACAGGAATCAAACGTACGGCAGTAGTCTTATTATTAATCATGCCAATAGCTGCTTCATCGGCAATAATGGCAGCAATTGTTTCTGCAGTAGTATCACCGGGAACAGCAATCATGTCAAGACCTACAGAACATACACAGGTCATGGCCTCCAGTTTTTCCAAAGTCAGGCAGCCTCTTTCTACAGCAGCAATCATGCCGGCATCTTCACTGACAGGTATAAAGGCACCACTTAAACCGCCAACATAGCTGGAAGCCATCAGACCGCCTTTTTTAACTGCATCGTTCAGCATGGCCAAAGTAGCAGTAGTTCCCGGACAGCCGCAGCTTTCCAGACCAATTTCTTCCAGAATATGTGCCACACTGTCACCAATTGCCGGTGTCGGCGCAAGAGACAGGTCGATAATACCAAACTGAGTATTAAGTCTGCGTGCAGCTTCCTGGGCAACAAGCTGCCCTACACGGGTAATCTTAAAGGCTGTTTTCTTAATGGTTTCAGCCACCATACCGATATCACCGTCACGCACGGATTCCAGCGCATGCTTAACTACGCCTGGTCCGCTTACGCCTACGTTGATAACTGTTTCCGGTTCTGTTACACCATGAAAAGCACCTGCCATAAACGGATTATCAGGCACGGCATTGCAGAAAATAACCAGCTTGGCACAGCCAATAGCATCACGTTCTGCAGTACGCTCAGCTGCCATTTTTACTACTCTGCCCATCTGTGCTACCGCATCCATGTTGATGCCGCATTTGGTAGAGCCAACACTGACAGAAGAGCAGACAATATCAGTAACTGCCAGTGCTTCAGGGATTGCAGCAATTAATTTTTTATCACCTTTGGTATAACCTTTATCTACCAGAGCAGAAAAACCACCGATAAAATTAACACCGACATTTTTGCCAGCTTTGTCCAGAGCCTGTGCCAACGGTACATAATCGCTGCTGTCACAGCTTTCACCAACCATTGCTACCGGAGTTACGGAAATACGTTTATTAATAATGGGAACTCCCAGCTCTACTTCTAAGTCTTCACCGGTCTTTACCAGCTTTTCTGCTTTCTGGCATATTTTATCATAAATTTTTTGTGCAGTTACCTTAATATCAGGATGAGCACAATCTCTCAGGCTAATGCCCATAGTAATAGTACGCACATCCAGATTATTTTCGGTAATCATGCGTGTCGTTTCTAAAATATCATTGGTATTGAACAGCATGGCAACCTCCTATATGCGATGCATGGCAGTAAAGATTTCTTCACTTTGCAGACGGATTTCCACACCTATTTCTTTGCCAAGTGCAGCGAATTTTTCCTGTGCTTCTTTAAGCGTAACATTGGCATTACTCATATCGGCTATCAATACCATGTTAAAAAATCCCTGCATAATATTTTGATTAATATTAATAATATTAATATTGCATTCCGCCAACGTACGACTTACACTGGCAATAATACCCACCTTATCTTTACCTACAATGGTCAATACTATTCGCATAATGTTGCCTCCCTGTTTTAAAAATAAAAACATCACTTTCGTGATGTTTTTATTTTATCATATAATATGTGACCTGTCTGTAGTATTTTATCCTGTAATACTTGTACGTAACTGGATGGCTTCTGCAACATGAGCTGCGGCAATGTGCTTACTACCCGCAAGGTCAGCAATCGTCCTGGCAACTTTCAGAATTCTGTCATGGCTACGCGCACTCAGATGCAGGGCATTAAAATATTTCCCCAGCATATCCTGCGCCTCCTTTTCCAGGCTGCAGTAATGAACAACTTCCTGCCTGCCCATTTGCGCATTACAATACAAGCCGCTGCCCTGCAAACGCTGCAGCTGTATATTTCTTGCAGCTACCACTCTCTTACGTATTGCTGCAGAACTTTCACCTTTTTCTTTATTTTCCAATTCGCTGAAATTAACACGAGTCAAATTTATCTGCATATCAATCCTGTCTAATAAAGGGCCTGATACTTTACGGCGGTAATTGTCAATTTCTTTCTGCCGGCAGCGACAGCGATGCTCTTTATCTCCCAGATAACCACAGGGACACGGATTTTGTGCCGCACAAAGAATAAATTTGCTGGGAAAAGTCATCGCCGCTCTGACGCGGGAAATATTTACCTCTCCGTCTTCCAGCGGCTGGCGTAACATTTCCAGCGTATAACGTTCAAACTCGGGCAGCTCATCTAAAAACAATACCCCATTATGACTCAATGTCACTTCACCTGGTCGCGGATATGGTCCGCCACCTAATAATGCACTGGCAGAAACACTGTGATGCGGACTGCGAAACGGTCTTTCCAGCATAATACTTTCCGTTTCCGGCAGCATGCCAACAATGCTGTAAATCTTGGTAACTTCTAAAGCTTCCTCCTCAGTCATCGGCGGCAAAATAGTCACAAGCCGTCTGGCCAGCATGGTCTTACCACAGCCAGGGGCTCCTACCATCAGGATACTGTGTCCTCCTGCTGCCGCAATTTCCAGCGCGCGTCTTGCTACAGGTTGCCCTTTGACATCAGCAAAATCTTCACGATAAATACGTTCAGCATTTTCAAGAATGTTTTCCTTGGGCAGCGGCTGCAACTTTTTAGTACTCTGTAAATGATCTACTAATTCCATCAGGCTGCCAACTGCATAAACATCGATACCTGCAATAAGCTTACCTTCGGCAGCGTTGTCAGCGGGAATAAAGATTTCCTGAAACCCGCTTTTTTTCGCCTCGATAATCATGGACAATACTCCGGAAAGCTTGCGCACACTGCCGTCAAGCGACAGTTCGCCAACAAAAATCTTCCCGTTTACCATTTCCTGTGAAAGAAATTTAGAACTTACCAAAACACCTACCGCTATCGGCAGGTCCAATCCCGACCCTTCTTTTTTCAAATCAGCCGGCGCAAGATTGACGGTTATCTTCGTCATCGGAAAGGGATAGCCTGAATTGCGTATGGCCGCCTTTACTCTTTCTCTGGCCTCACGCACGGCAAGATTGGGCAGCCCAACAATATCGAAGCCCGGCAAACCGTTAGTAACATCGACTTCTACCGCAATCTTTACCCCATCAATTCCTATGGTGGTTTCACCTAATACATAAGAAAACACTACACAAAACCCTTCTTTCTCAGAAGCAATGCGGATAATGGTGAAACTCTTTTACCACAGTTCCTTCTTTTAAAATTTCTATAACATCAAAAGAAAGTACCGGCATATTTTGTATTATACCTCTCACCTGCATATAATATTCAGCACACCGATAAATCTTTTGTTGTTTAGTCCAGGTCACGGCTTCCGCAGGCTTTCCATATCTTCCGGAAGCACGTGTCTTTACTTCAACAAAACATAATACAGCATCTTTTTCAGCAATAATATCTATTTCACCTATACGGCAGCGAAAATTACGGCATAGAACGGTATATCCCTGTCGCCGCAGATAGTTGCAGGCAAAATCTTCTCCAAACCTTCCCAGCTCATCCTTCCGGTTCATATTCAAACTTATCAGTCAGCGGCGAATATAAAATATTATCCTGCGGCTCCACAGCAGCAAGATGCATGCTTCGCACAGGTTCAAAGCTGCGTCTGTGCCATATGGTAGCACCGTATTCAGCCACAGCCTGCATATGTTCTTTACTGCCATAGCCTTTATTACCAGCAAACCCATACTGCGGATAAACTGCAGCCAATCTTTCCATAATCCTGTCACGCGTTACTTTGGCAATGACAGACGCAGCCGCAATAGACGCACTGAGAGCATCTCCATGTACAATAGAAAGACATTTAATGGTTTCTACCTCAAGCGGCATAGCATCTATCAACGCTGTCTGCGGCTTAATGTTCAGATGTCTTAATACCTGGCTCATTCCCTCCTGCGTAGCATGGTAAATATTAAGGCTGTCAATATTGCTGACACTCACTATATTCACACTTACTGCTACAGCCTTGGCAATTATTTCTTGATATAGCAGCTCCCGTTTTTTAGCGGAAAGCTGCTTGGAATCATTAAGTCCGCTGATAAAAATATCTCGCGGCAAAATTACAGCGGCAATAACCAGCGGCCCTGCCAGCGGCCCGCGCCCTGCTTCGTCAACACCAGCAACAAATTCTGCTCCTCCGTCATACTCTGTTCTCTCATAACGCAGCATTTCATAAAAGCGCTGCTGTTCTGCTTCTGCCGCTGCAAGCTTTTTATAGTATCCCTGAAGTAACTTCTGTACCCCACTGCGGCTGTCCATCGCCAGCTGCTGCAAAAATGCTTCTTGTGGCTTATTATCAAGAATTGTTTTAATTTCCTGAATTTTCATGCAAATCACCTCACAAAAAAACCGCCTGCAAAGGCGGTTATCTTTATGGTTCGTCAATAGTAAAACGACCCATACGTCCTGAACGAAAATCACGCAAAACAAGCTGATATACCTTATCAAGGTCATAAACTCCGCCTGCTTTAATACAACCGCGTGCAGCCGCAATCTTCGCCATTACATCCTTTACATCTTCACGACTTTCAAAATCTATCGTGTATTTTGTTTTCAGCTCCTGCGGATATGCTTCCATAAGCCGGGCAATCAGCAATTCTGCTGCCTGCTCTCTGTCAAACACATCCTCTTTAATAGCACCTGTAACAGCCAAACTAAAGCCAATCTCCGGATCCTCAAATTTGGGCCATAATACGCCGGGAGTATCCAGAAGTTCCAGACCTTTAGCAATAGTAATCCATTGCTGGCCTCTTGTTACACCAGGCTTATCAGCAGCCACAACCTTATTTTTACCAACCAGACGATTAATGAGTGTTGACTTACCAACATTGGGAATCCCCACTATCATTACGCGAATAGGACGATTGCGCACACCCTTTTTCAGCCACTTATCAATTACAGGTTTTGCCGCTGTCTGAATAAGACCTATCAGCTGTTTAACGCCTTTACCAGTGGCGCAGTCTACTTTACATACAGGTAATCCACTGCCCTTTAATTTCTGCAGCCACAGTTCTGTTCTGGCATTATCTGCCATATCAACCTTATTGAGCGCAATAACCTTCGGTTTGCCGCCAAGTAAATTAACCAGCATCGGATTAGTACTCGATTTTGGAATTCTGGCATCCAGCATTTCTACAACGACATCCACCAGTTTAATCTGTGCTTCCATCATTCTTTTGGCCTTGGTCATATGACCGGGAAACCATTGAATTTTAAAATCAGCTATCATTGCGCCATACCTGTATCAGCCTTAATCAGATGGAACTGATCCAACGGCCAGAACACCAGTGCAGCCCGACCTTTGACCAGCTTCAGCGGTACAAAATCTACATCTGCAAAGCGGCTGTCCTCAGAATTATTACGGTTATCACCCAGAACAAATATATGACCCTCAGGAACTACAGACTTTCTGTAATCGGAAAGATTAGGACCTTTGGGGTCATCTTTATAAATATAGCCCTCATTAAGCATTGTACCATTTACAAACACTTTGCCCTGTCTCATTTCAACAGTATCGCCGCCTACGGCAATAACTCTTTTAATAAAATCACGGCTTTGATCTTTAGGATAACGGAAGACGATAATTTCACCTTTTTTTGGATCTGTAAAATAATAGCTGAGCTTATCAACGATAACCCGTTCATGGTTTATTAACGTCGGATACATGGAAGAGCCTTCCACCATGTACGGTTCCACAAGAAAAGTCCTTATACAAAAAGCCAGCGCAACAGCTACAATAATAGAAACAAGCCAGTCACTGGCTGAATCCTGCCAGGAAGAATTATTTTTACTGCTCATATCTGCACTCCTTTCCGAAAATCTTTACACCTGCAGCTTATAAAAAGCTGTCTTTTATTGTAACACAAAATTTATTTGCAGTCAGCACTTCTGCCGAAAATAATAAAAGGGACTGTAACTACAGTCCCTTCCATCATCTTGGTAAAAATTAGCGTCTTTCTCTGATACGAGCTGCTTTACCGGTGAGGTTACGCAGATAGTACAGTTTAGCACGACGAACGATACCGCGGCGAGCAACTTCGATTTTTTCCAAACGAGGGCTATGTACCGGGAAAGTTCTTTCTACACCAACACCATAGGAGATACGGCGAACAGTAAAGTTTTCACGCACGCCGGAGCCGCTGCGGGAAATTACAACGCCTTCAAACAGCTGGATACGTTCTCTGCTGCCTTCAACAACTTTTACATAAACTTTTACGGTGTCACCTGCACGGAAGTCAGGAATGTCGGAACGAAGTTGTTCTTGTTCCAATACTTCAATAATGTTCATAATTTCCTCCTAATTCATAGACGTTCATGTGCGAACTCCACAGCGGACCGTCCGTATTACACAAAAAAGATTTTATCATAATCAGCAGCTTAATGCAATATATTTTACACTTTTCTGCAGATTATTTTTCCCACCATGGCTCACCGGCCAAGCGGTCAAGAATAATAGCCGCTGCACTGCGCACACACAGATGATTATAGTCGCAGCTGCCGTAAACCGGCTCTAAAATATAATCAAATTTCTTCATAACATTGGCTTCTATACCAAATCCAGTGCCGAAAAGCAGCAGTACCGGTCTCGTTCCTTCCTGCATCTTTCTGCGCATAAACTGATAGCTGACAGTATTAGGATAAGTTCTGGCATCTGTAGTTACGATATATGGCTCCTGTCCAATCAGCTGCCTTACATTCTCTGCCACTGCCGCTATATCAGGCTGCCAGCATACTCTGTTTAAAGCATCACTGCGGTCAGGATTATATACGCTGCCATAGCCATGCTGCCAGTAACCGATAATACGCTCTACAATCTGACGCTGCACCTCAAGCGGATGAATGATATAGTATTTTTTGACATCATAGGTTCTGCAGGTACGGGAAATATCATGTAAGTCAAAATTTGTTACTGCACTTGCAATGACCTGCATTCTTTTATTATAAATAGGGTAATGCACCAAACCTACAAATAAATCAGCCATCTGCATCACCCTGCAGCTCTGCTTTTATTTCCGTCATCAGCTTTCTGTCTTCTTTATCCATATCATGAGGCAAAAGCTCCGGACGCAGCAGATAAGTAGCTTTCAGTGACTGTTTGCGCCGCCATCTGTTAATCAGCGCATGATTGCCGTTGCGCAGCACTTCAGGTACCGTCAGTCCTTCAAAATCTACAGGTCTGGTATATTGCGGATATTCCAGAAGACCTGTACTGAAAGAATCTTCCTCAGCACTGACCAGTTTTCCCAAAACGCCTGGAATAAATCGTGCCACAGCATCCATAACAATAAGCGCAGGCATCTCACCACCGGTAAGTACATAATCACCTATGGAGAGCTTTTCATCCACCCAGTTAAAAATACGTTCATCAAAGCCTTCATAATGACCACAGACGAAAATCATATCCTGTCCACATTGGGCATATTCTTCAACAATATCCTGCCTTAAGGTTCTGCCTCCCGGGCACATGGCAATCACTCTGGCATCCGGCAGCTGCTCCTTGGCCTTTCGTATCGCTGCCACCATAGGCTCAGGCTTCAGTACCATCCCGGCACCGCCGCCAAAAGGTGCATCATCTACGGTACGGTGTCTGTCGGTAGTGAAGTCACGTGGATTAATACATGATACACTGATAAGGCCCTTATCCACAGCTCGTTTAATAATACTGTGAGAAGCAGCCTGCTCTATTTGCTCAGGAAATAAAGTTATAAACAAAAAATTCATGCTTCATCAGTCCATTCAGGTACTTTTACCACGATACGCTTTTCCTCTATATTGATTTCCCGCACATAAATTTTCAGTGCCGGTATCAGCATATCCTTGCCATCAGGCACAGCAATGATATATACATCATTGCTGCCGGTAGTGATACTGTCTTTAAAAGTTCCCAGCTGCCTGCCCTGCTCATCAAAAATTGGCAGTCCAATAAGATCGGCCACATAAAAGCGACCCTCTTCCAGAGGCGGCAGGTCTTCTGCTCTGATAAGTATCTTTTTATCACGCAGCAGTTCTGCCTCATTCATCGTAGTTATTTCCTTCGTGCTTACAAGCACCATTCTTTTATGGAAGCGCGCGGTCCTGACAGTCAGCTGACGTCCGTCTTCCAGAAGCAGATAATTAAGATTTAAAAATTGTTCCGGCCTGTCCGTAAGGGGCATAATACGAATATCGCCCCGCACACCGTGCGGAGCGACAATTTTTCCAATAACTATTTCTTTCTCCATACGCTTATTGGCGGAAAGCTATAACTTTACCGTCTTCCGTAAGGATTTCTGCACCCATCAGAGCATCCAGATTAGTACCAACTGTAATCTCAACGGTACGTTCCAAGGTACCGTGACCGATTTCAGCACCTAATTCCAATGCTTCGGCGCGTTTCAGTTTTGCATCTGCTTCATTTTTAGCAGCTAAACGTTTATTACGTTCCATATCAATCTGTTCGCGTAATGCCGGAAGTACGCTTAAATCACTTGCTGCCTGACTGAGAGCTTTTTTTGCCTGGAATTCGAACTGTTCCAGATCTAATTCCATTTTCTTTATGGTATTTTGGAGATCTCCAATAATTTTCAACTTCAAATCTTCGGTTACTTTAGCTTTCACTGCAACAGGAACCCTGACATACATTTTATCCATTGTTATACCATCCTTAATCAGATAATTTCCACGATAACCTTTACATTTTCGCGTGTTGCAACTGCTTTCATAACTGTTCTAATCGCTTTTGCGATACGGCCCTGTTTTCCAATAACTTTACCCATATCCTCAGAAGCAACATGGAGGCGAAGCACCGTTGTTGTACCGGTTGTTTCCTCCTCCACGACTACTGCAGACGGATTACTTACAAGAGACTTGGCCATTACTTCTACCAATTCTTTCATGTAAACACGCCTCTCTTATTATTTTGCTGCTTTAGCTTCAGCAAATTTTTTCATGATGCCGTCTTTGCTGAACAAAGATTTAACGGTATCGGTCGGTTGTGCGCCTTTGGACATCCAGTCGATTGCTTTTTCAGCGTCGATTTTTACGTTAGCCGGTTGAACGGTAGAATCATAGTAACCGATGCTTTCGATGAATCTGCCATCACGCGGAGAACGGGAATCAGCAACAACGATACGATAGAAAGGAGCTTTTTTAGCACCCATACGTTTCAGACGAATTTTAACTGCCATGTTGATTTCACCTCCTTAAACTGCTATCAACTAACTGAGATTATTTATTAATGCATAAAGGGGATTTTAAATCCGCCTTTAGAAGCAAACTTAGCCATGCCTTGCATGCGCTTCATCATTTTTTTGCTTTCCTCAAAATTCTTCAGAAGCTTATTGACATCCTGTACGCGCATACCGCAGCCTGCTGCTATACGTTTACGTCTGCTGCCGTTGATGATGTCAGGATTACGACGCTCCTTGGGAGTCATGGAACGAATAATAGCTTCAATTCTGTCGAATTCCTTTTCATCCACATTAGCTTCTTTCAGCTTTTGGCTGATACCACCCATACCGGGAATCAGTCCCAGAATAGTATCAAGAGACCCTAACTTTTTCACCTGCTGCATCTGCTCCAGAAACTGCTCCAGTGTGAATTCATCCTTACGGAGCTTCTTTTCCATCTCCAGAGCTTTAGCCAGATCAGTGGTAGACTGGATTTTTTCCACCAGAGTAAGGATATCGCCCATACCAAGAATACGGGAAGCCATACGATCCGGATGGAATGGCTCCAAAGCATCCATCTTTTCACCCATACCGATAAGTTTTACAGGCTTACCGGTAACTGCTTTTACAGAAAGCACGGCACCGCCGCGGGCATCGCCATCCAGTTTAGTAACAATCAGGCCATCAATGCCCAGCTCACGGTCAAAGCTTTCTGCTACTGTTACAGCATCCTGACCGGTCATGGCATCAACTACCAGCAAAATTTCCGTAGGATTGACACTACCCTTAATGTCACGGAGCTCATTCATCAGCTCCTCATTTATGTGCAGTCGGCCTGCTGTATCGATAATTATCGTATCGCATGCCAGCGAAAAAGCTTTGTCAAGAGACTGTCTGGCAATCTCTACCGGAGACACCTTATCTCCCAGCGCAAAAACAGGAACATTAATTTGCTCACCCAGTACCTGCAACTGCGTAATAGCAGCAGGACGGTAAATATCGCCTGCAACCAGAAGCGGTTTCTTATTCTTACGTTTAAGATAGGTTGCCAGCTTACCGGCAGTGGTTGTTTTACCGGCGCCCTGCAGTCCGACCAGCATAATGATTGTCGGCGGCTTGGGAGAAACAGCCAGTTTGCTCTGTGTTCCGCCTAAAAGCTGGATAAGTTCTTCGTTAACAATCTTGATAATCTGCTGATGCGGATTCAGGCTTTCGCTAACTTCAGCACCAAGAGCACGTTCCTTAACTTTGGCAACGAAATCTTTTACTACTTTAAAATTTACGTCCGCTTCCAGCAGGGCCATGCGCACTTCACGCATCGGTGCTTTCAGATCTTCTTCTGTAATTTTACCTGCTCCGCGGAACATCTTTATAGCATTTTGTAATCTTTCAGATAAACTTTCAAAAGCCATTGTTACCTACTTTCGCCACACATTCCACTTAAAATCTTTATGGCTTCATCATTTTTCTGTCTGCTGCATTGAGCAAGCAGCTCTATCACTTCACGCAGCCGTTCCTTTTCAGCTTCGCTGCGCGCCAAAAGTCCCAATTTGGTTTCATTGCGTTCTAAAATCAGCTCCACTCTTTTCAGCAGGTCATGTATGGCCTGTCGGGAAACGCCGGTTTCTTCCGCAATCTCCGTCAGTGATAAATCGTCGTAAAAATATAATCTCAGGCATTGCTGCTGCTTCTCTGTTAAAAGGCCGCCATAAATATCAAACAGCCTTCCTAACCTCATTCTTTGCTCAAAATCATGCTCTGACAATGCTCTGTTTCCTTTACTAAAAATATCTGACTATGCAATTATACTGTAAGCTCAGATATATGTCAAGTATTTTTACTTGTCAGTATCAAATAAAGCTTCGACAAATTTATCAGCTTCAAAAGGTCTGAAATCCATAATACCTTCACCTACGCCAATCCATTTTACAGGCAGTCCCAGCTCTTCTTTAATCGCTACAACAACGCCGCCCTTGGCAGTTCCATCCAGCTTGGTCAGTACCACACCTGTAACATTGGCTGTTTCCATAAATACTTTCGCCTGGTTGATGGCATTCTGTCCGGTAGTTGCATCCAGTACCAGAAAAGTTTCATGAGGTGCTTCCGGTATCTCTCTTTTTACGATACGGTGAATTTTTTCCAGCTCATTCATCAGGTTGGCCTTGTTATGAAGTCTGCCGGCAGTATCAATAAAAAGTATATCTGCCTTACGGGCTACGGCAGCCTTGACTGCGTCAAACACAACTGCTGCCGGATCAGCACCTTCTGCATGGCGGATAACATCACAACCTGCACGTTCGCCCCATATCTGCAGCTGTTCAGAAGCTGCTGCTCTGAACGTATCGCCTGCTGCGAGCACAACTTTATAATTAAATAAAGTGAAATAGTTAGCCAGCTTGCCTATCGTAGTCGTCTTGCCTACACCATTTACACCTACTACCAGAATAACCGTTGGTTTGGCACCAATACGGGTACGCTGCCCGGAATCCTGCAGCATTTCAGTCAGATATTTTTTCAGAAAAGGAATGACATCCTGCGTGCCGCCAATTTCTTTTTTCTTAGCCGCCTGACGCACAGCGTCAATGAGCTTTTCAGTCGTTTTTACGCCAACATCTGCCGTCAGCAGAATCATTTCCAGCTCTTCTAAAAAATCTTCGTCAATAGAAGCAGACAAACCCACAAGTTCTTCTATCCTGTCAGTAAAATTACGACGAGTTTTACTGAGACCTTCTTTCAGTCGTTCAAAAAATCCCATACCCTTCTACTCCTTTTCGTTTATCTTAACAGACAGCAGTTTTGATACCCCTGACTCTTCCATCGTTACGCCATACATAATGTCGGCACATTCCATGGTACCTTTACGGTGAGTAATGATAATAAACTGCGTTTTGAGTGAAAAATCCTGTAAAAATTTAGAAAAACGTATAATATTAGCATCATCAAGAGCAGCATCTATTTCATCAAGAATACAAAATGGTGCCGGACGATAGCTGAGCAGAGCAAACAGCAATGCGATAACAGTCAATGCTCTTTCACCGCCTGATAACAGATAAAGGCTTTGCAGACGTTTTCCTGGTGGCTGTACTTCAATATCTATTCCGGAGTTCAAAAGATCTTCGGGAGCAGATAATTTTAGTACTGCCGTACCACCACCAAAAAGCCTTACATAACATTCAGCAAAATATTTATTAATAGATGCAAAGGCTTCTTTAAATTTTTTGGTCATACCGGAATTTATTTCACTTATTACAGCTTCCAGATTGTCTCGTGCCGTGCACAGATCATCATACTGCCTGTTTAAAAACTCACTGCGTTCCTGTACCGCATGATATTCTTCCACCGCTGCCGGATTAACCGGACCCAGTGCCGCAATACTTGCAGTCAGTCGGCTTTCCAGCTTTTTCAGTTCCGCACTGTCAAGTTCCATAAGCTCTGCATTTCTGGCTGCTGCTACATCCATGCCATATTCCTCGGCCAGCTGCTCCAGTACGTGCTCATGGTCATTATTGGCCCGTGCCGCCTCTATATCAAGCTGCTTCAAGGCAGCTTCCATACCGGCGCACTGCCTGCGCTCTGATGCAGCTTTTTCTTCTGCCCGATGCTGCTGCTCCTGCAATTTCAGTCTCTCTTCCCGAAATTCCTCTTTGCCGCTTTCAGTCTGCTGTAGCTGCTGCAGCATCTCCTGGCTGCATTTATCACATTCCTGCTTTTTAGCCTCACATTCGTCAATCAGCTGCAACAGACGCTGCTGCTCCTGCTCATTACCGGTTATTTCTTTACGTAAGAGTAAAGTATCATTATCCAGTCCCTTCATCCGGTCTGCCATAAGCTTGGCTTTTGCAGACGAGGTTTCCACAAGCAGCTTTACATCATGCAGCTGATTATCAGCAGCAGCAACCCTGCTTTTTTCGACTGCAAGTTTCTGCTGGATTTCTTCAAGTAACTGTTTGGCCTCACTGTCTTTAGTTTCCAGTTCCTTAACTTTAACTCTTAACTGTTGAACCTGTTCCCGCTTTTCCATATATTCAGCGGCAATGGTTTTTCTGTTATCCAGCAGCAAAAACAATCTTTCTTCAATTTCTTTTTTCTTCTGCTGTACATTGTGCAGCTGTAACTTAAGCTGCGAAATAGCCAATTCATACTGACGCTGCTGCTCCTGCTCCAGACGCAGTTTCACTGCCAGTTTTTGCTGCTGCTCTTCTGCAGCTTCAAGTTCTTCCTGCAGCTGCAGCATTTCCGAACGTCTGCCTGACAACACTTCTGCCAGCTGCTGTATATCACGTCCACGACTCAGATAACCTTCTTTATGTCTGCGGCTGCCGCCGGACATACTGCCGCCTGCATTAACAACATCGCCGTCTAAGGTTACTACTCTGATGCGAAATCTTGATGCTTTTGCCGCCGCCAGCGCCGCATCGATATTTTCTGCGACCAGCACGCGCCCCAGCAAAAATCTTATTGCTTTGGCAGCCTGCTCTGTACAGCGCACCAAATCTATGGCGTAACCGCATATACCGTCAAGCTTTCGCAGTTTTTCTTCATCCTGCGTCAGATAGCGTTCCTGTATATTATCCAGAGGCAGGAAGGTAGCCCTGCCGGCATTTTGCTGTTTTAAAAAATTTATCGCCGCTTTAGCAGTAGCAGCATCTGCTGTCACAATATTCTGAGCACTTTCTCCCAGAGCCGTTTCCATAGCAGTTACATATTTATCATCAGTCTGGAGCAGTTCTGCTGCCACTCCAATAATATTTTCACGCCAGGGCTCCCTGCACTTCATGATATTCTTTATGCCGTAGCCAAAGCCTTCGTAAGATGACTGCATACGCTGCAGCGAGGTCAGACGTGTTTCTGTTTCCACCAAATTTTTCTGACACAACGACTGTCGCTGCCTTATAGCGTGTAATTGTTCAAGGCAGCTTTTCTCCTGAGCAGCATCTCTGGCAAGTGTATCCTGCAGCAGTTTTTGCTCATGTCCGCTGCGTGCTTCTTTCTCCAGCAGCTGGCGGTACTCTTCTTCCATTACAGATGCAGCATCCTCCGCTTCTTCAATGCTGGTTTTTAATGCTTCTCTGCGCTTTACACGCCGCTCCTGCTCCTGTTCCAGCATTCGCAGTGCATTACGTGCTTCGAGTAAATGCTGCATATCGGTAAAAACATCAGCCTGCAGATTTTCTGACTGCAAACTGATGGAGCGCAGATTTTCTTCATACTGCTCCTTCTCCCGAATAAGCTGCTGCAGACTGTACTCAGCTGCTGCGCGTTTTCTGTCCACTTCGTCAAATTCTGCAGCCAACTCCGACATTTGTTTTTCCAACCCGTCTGCCTGCTGCTCAAGCTTCTCATTGCGTACAGTAAGCTTTTCCGCAGACTGCCTGCTGTTGACAATACGCTCATCCAGCACAGCTTTCTGCCCACGAATTTTTTCAAGTGCAGTTTCCTTGTCACGCATCTCGTCCAGCAATCTGGCAAAATGTTCATTAAGTTTGTCCGCTTCTGCCTGCAGACGTGCTGCGTCTGCCTCGCTGGTACTCAAAATTGCCAGACGTTCCGAAAGCTCCTGCTCCAGTTTATTCTTTTTAGCCTGCAGTTTTGCACAGATATCTTCAATACCATCTATTTTACGAATTAACCCTGTAAGCCGGCACTTTTTCTGCTCCTGATACAAGGCGTTATATTGCTGCGTCTTTTCAGCAGCCGCTTTTAACGGCTCAACCTGAGCTGCAACCTCAGACCTGATATCATTAATTCTGGTAAGGTTTGCTCCTGTTTCGTCCAATCTGCGTACCGCATCTTTTTTTCTGAGTCTGTATTTGGCAATACCAGCAGCTTCTTCAAACAGTGCCCTGCGTTCCTCAGGTCTGCTGTTTAATACCTCGTCAATCCTGTTCTGACCAATAATGGACATAGACCCTTTTCCCAGGCCCGTATCAGCCAGTAAATCAAGAACATCCTTTAAGCGGCAGCTTTTTTTGTTGATGGCATATTCGCTGTCACCGCTTCTAAAAAGCCTTCTGGTCAGGCTAACTTCTGCAAAATCCATATCCAGACTGCGGTCACTGTTATCGAATTCCAGAGTGACTTCTGCCACGCCTAAAGCACGCCTTTTACTGCTGCCGGAAAAAATAATATCCTCCATCTTACTGCCGCGCAGATATCTGGCACTCTGCTCTCCCAATACCCAGCGGATAGCGTCGGAAATATTACTTTTACCGGAGCCGTTAGGACCCACTACGGCCGTAATACCTTTATCAAAAGTTAATTCAGTTTTTTCGGCAAAGGATTTAAAGCCGTATGTGGTAAAAGACTTTAAGCGCACGGTCATCACCTTACTTCAATAATTCTTTATCGTAATATTTTATCATATATATTATGCGGCATACAACAGCAAGATGCCGTCTTCACTTTTCTGTCCAGATTTTCAGCTGCTGCCATTCTTCCTGCAGTGCAGCCAGATTCATTCTTGCGTTGGCAGGACTGGTTGAATGCAGATAATATACTGGTATTTTTAATGAAGCAGCAAAGTATTTTTTTAGTTCTCTGCCCGCCTTACCACCGTTGCAGAAAACTGCTTCAAGCTGCGGATAATTCTGCAATAAGTTAGGGATATCATTAGGCTGCTCATTACGGATGTCACTGTCAAGGCTGCCTTCACGCTCACAATAGCCAAGCACGTCCCACAATGCCACCCTGTTTTTTCGCAGTAAAGCAAGTTTATCAGAATATTCCACGGGCTGTTTTTCCTCAAATAAGGCAGCCATCAATTTCCAGAATCTGTTTTGGGGATGTGCATAATACTGCTGCATTGCCAAAGATTTCTTACCCGGCATGGAGCCGAGAATAAGTACTTTGCTGTCTGCCGCAATAACCGGAGGAAAACTTCTGCAGATATTCATTTTCGCCCTCTTTTCACGCATCATTTTATATGGCACTGACTGTAATTTCGTCAGCAGAAACTTTTTGAACAACTATTTGGGTTGGCGTCATTAACTGCTGCCAGTACAACATATTACAATTTTTACTGCCCCTGAGCTTTGATTCCTGCCTTGCCGGACAGTGAATAATTACCTGTTCGGCGCCCTTCAAAGCAAGCAGTTTATCTGTCAGCTGTTCGCGCAGCAAAAAACTCTGTACCAGTTCACCCATGGAAGGATGAAATGGCCCTGCCAGAATGTTTCCAGGAGCACACAATTCTTCATCCGGCTGCAACCCTACTCTGATGACGCGGATGCCAGCCCTTGTAAGTCGTTCATATATCCAGGCACTTTGGCGTACAGCTTCTTCAATAGTCAGAGGAATATATTCACCCTTATACCAACTTGCAGCCAGCGGCGTATCTTTAATCACAAGCAGCGGATAAATTCTGGCAATGTCAGGCCTGAGCGCAACAGCCTGCTGTACCGTATCGCGCACACTGGCAAAACTTTGCAAAGGCATACCTACCATCAGCTGCAGCCCAATCTTAAAATCACGGTTACGCAGCAGTTTTACAGCCTTAACCACCTCAGCCGCATTATGCCCGCGTCCAGCAGCCAGCAGAACCCTGTCATCCAAGGACTGTACTCCCAGTTCCACAAGTTTTACTCCATGCCTGCGCAGCAACGTCAGCCTTTCTTCATCAATGCAGTCAGGACGGGTAGACAGACGCACACTGCCGATAATGCCTTGCGCCAGTAATTCGTCTGTCAGCTGCAGCAATTGTTCCTGCAGCTTCATATCAAGCGCAGTAAAAGACCCGCCATAAAAAGCAGCCTCGTTGTTAGCCGAGGGACGCAGCCATTGCAGCCATCTTTTGATTTGCTCCTGTGCTCCGCTTACGGCAGCATTTTTCTGTCCGCTGATCGTCTTCTGGTTGCAGAAAACACATTGATGCGGACAACCTGCATGTGGTATAAAAATCGGCAAAATAGCCATTGCCTGTCACCTCCTGCCTGTAAAATTCATATTATTTGCATCTTTATTCTTCATACGGTAAAGGCAGGTATGAACGCATACCTGCCTTTACCGTCAATTTAACTCAACCTGCGCCTGTTTTGTCAAAACACTTTCAATTACCAGCGCAACACCATCATCATTATTGGAAGCAGTAATTATCTTCGCATTGTCTTTGACGCTGTCTTTAGCATTGGCAACAGCAACACCAATGCCCGCATTTTTAATCATGCCGATGTCATTATTGGAATCGCCGATACACATAATTTCTTCCGGCTGAATATTATAGGCAGCACCTACAGCCTTTACAGCTTCCCATTTATTTACGCCTGGCTCCATCAGCTCCAGAAAGTTATCCTTGGAACTTGTTACATCCAGTCTGCCGGCAAACTTCTCCGCAAACTCCTGCCATGTTTGTTCAAATTCGTTGCCGGCCGTCATAATAAGAATCTTATACGGTGCTTCGTCAGTTGTATAAATGGCATCACCAACTTCAGTCGTAGGTATACCGGAAATTTTGGTATACATGCGGGAAAACTCATTTTCTTCCTTAATCAATATCTTGTCTCCGATATACACCTGCAGATAACAACCTTTTTCTTTACAGTAAGACAGAACATCACGTGCTGTTTCCAGTTTCATCTTATGCTCGTAAAACACTTTGCCGCTGCGGCTTTCCTTAACCAGAGCACCATTATATGTTACCAGCGGCACATCCAACCCTAATTCAAGCGCATAAGGACGTGCAGAAACATACATCCTGCCCGTTGCAATCAGAAAGATAATACCATCTGCAACAGCTCGTTTAATAGCCTCAGCATTACGTCTGGAAATTTTACACTCCTTATTCAGCAAAGTATCATCCATATCACTGGCAATCAATTTTATCTGCATTTTCTTTTCAGTCCATTCTTTCTAATATTCTGTCAAGCACTACTGCCATCAGGGCATAGAGTACTAAAAACACTGTCAATGACGGCATATCACTGATAACATACCCAGGCAGTAACTGTACCAGCAGCTCCGTTGCAAGCATCGTACCGGCCATCACCACAGCCCGAAAGTTCCAGACAGGCAGTCTGCGGCAAATTCTTACCAGCAGGGTCACAAACGCCGCCAACAAAGCTGTCCCAGTCAACAGTCCGCCGAGCGTAACAATCTCCAGCCATTGTGTATTATAAATTACAGCAAAAAAAATAACACTCAATGTAAGCCATTGAGTAAAAATATTATACATAAAATCACCGTTTTTATTATATCATAATAATTACTGTAAAGTACAATTTATATTTCCTGTTTTTGTACAAAAAAATCTTTGCAGAACGTAAAAATATGATAGAATAGGGGCGATACATAAAAAAACAAATCTTCATTTCTTCAGCAAAGAAAGGGGTTTTTTACATGAAGCGGAGTGATAAGTTCCGTCAGGCTAATTATGAAGCCAAGGCCACCGTAGCTGCCACTGTTGCCGTTATTATTTTCTGGTGGGCTGCAGGTTTCGGCCTTGCTGACTGTGACATAACTTTCTGGCATACTCCCATCTGGGTATGGGGCGGCTGCCTGGGAACATGGATTTTTGCCATACTGGTAACCATTTTCCTTACCAGGAAGGTTTTTGTTAATTTTGATTTAGACGACGAGGAGACAAAACATGAATAGCATCTTTAATCTGCTGCCGGTAATGGTCTTTCTTATTTTCATGCTCGGCATCAGCGTTTATATCCAGAAATCCTCAAAAGATGACAGAAACAAAAATTTTGCCAAAGATTATTTTATCGGCGGTAGAACACTGGGCGGCTTTGTACTGGCCATGACCACTGCTGCCACCTACAGCAGCGTCAGCACTTTTGTCGGCGGCCCCGGTATGGCTTGGGTTATCGGCTATGGCTGGCTTTATATGGCAATAGTTCAGGTTGTAGTTATATTCCTCGTACTCGGTGTTTTTGGCAAAAAAATCGCTCTTATTTCCCGCCGGATTGATGCTGTCACCGTTATCGACGTTATCCGCGCCCGTTACCATTCCGATTTACTGGCCAATTTTTCTGCCCTTGTCATAGTTGCTTTCTTTTGTGCTACCATGGTAGCACAGTTTGTCGGTGCGGCAAAATTATTTGAAGCAGTAACCGGCTTTTCCTATGTTACCGGTCTCAGCCTTTTTGGACTGATAGTCGTATTTTACACTACTATCGGCGGCTTCAAGGGTGTAGCCGTTACTGACTCTGTCTGCGCTATCGCCATGATTGCCGGTCTCTGCCTTCTAATGGGTTCCATGATGGACGTCGGCGGTGGTTTTAACAATATAATGAATTATATCGGCTCCAACCATCCAGACATGCTGGAACCGCTTTCACGTGGTAAAATGCCGGTTTCCCTCTATATCAGTCAGTGGCTGCTGGTAGGCATCTGTACCCTTTCTCTGCCTCAATCAGTTGTACGTGGCATCAGCTACAAAAACACACAGGCCCTGCACCGAGCCATGATTATCGGCACTGTCGTTATCGGTGCCATGACCCTTGTAGCTACCTGGATCGGCGTACTCAGCAAAGGCATTCTGACAGATTCACTGGCGGCTTATGGCAACAGCGTCGATAATATTACGCCTCTGACCATTGTCAAAAGCATGGGTCCTTTCTGGGCAGGCGTTACTATTATCGGCCCTATTGCAGCAACAATTTCCACTGTTTCTTCCCTGCTTCTTGCATCTTCCTCTTCCATCATTAAGGATATCTATATGCATGAACTGGGCAAACGCGGGCTTGCGCCGTTAAACAGTAAAATACGCACTTTCAGCCTGGCAACCACAATAATTCTTGGGCTTGCAGTATATTTTATAGCCATTTCCCCGCCCAGCGTCATCTGGCAGATTAATATGTTTGCTTTCGGTGGACTGGAAACAGCCTTCTTCTGGGTACTTATCTTCGGTCTGTTCTGGCCGCATGCCAATAAAAACGGTGCTTTGGCAGCCATGGTTGGCGGCGTCATTGTTTACTGCGTAACCATGGCCTTGAAGATAAAATTCTTTGACCTGCATCAAATCGTACTTGGTATCTTCTTTTCCTTGCTGCTGTTCTTTATCGGCAATCATTTTGGCAAGTCTGCAGACCGCCAGACACTGGAAATTTTCTTCCCCGAAAAATTTGATAAATAGATATAAAAAATACCGGATTAATAAAATCCGGTATTTTTTATTATCTGTCATACATAAACCCGCTCATTATACAGGCCCCGGCAGCACCACACTGCTGCAGCTCTTTAAACCGCCCTCCATCCATCGAAATCCCCCCGATAGCAAAAACGGGGACAGCTGTCTTACTGCATATCTGCTGCAGCCATTCACACCCCCGCCCCGGTACATTTTTCTTGCAGCTTGTTGCATAAATATGTCCGGCTGTAAGATAATTAGCTCCCAATGAAACTGCCTCTTCTGCTTCCATCATGCTGTGAACAGAAGCTCCAATAAGCTGAAATTTTTCTTTTTGCTGTTGAAATTCATCTGTGCGCAGTACAGTTAAAGGCAGATGGATATTCTTGCATTTTAGATTTAAAGCCGCCTGCCAGAAACTGTGCAAAATCATTATTACATTATATTCGGCACAGACAGAGCCAACTTCCAGCGCAAGTTGCTCATACGCAGACGGTGCCAAATCTTTCTCGCGCAAAATAACAGCAAAAGGCTTCAATGTGCCGCTGCTTATAAGTTTTATCTGCTCTGTCAGCGGTCTTGGACATAAGTGTCTGTTTGTTACAGCAATAATTTTAAACATAAACATACTCCGCCATCACAGGCTGTAAACCACGTTCCGTCAGTGCTGCGTAAATTTCCTGCAGCGAACGGGTATCAGCTATCTCGAACTGTTCATCCCCCATTTGGCTGGCTGCATGGCTGCCTATGCCTGTACTTACACCTGCAGAAATTTTATTGGCAGCTATCTGCATAAGATTATCTCGTACACGTGCGCATTCCCTGCTGGAAACAACAATGGTCGCAAAAGGCAGAAACAACCTGTAAGCACACACTATCTGCAGTAGCTGACGTTCATGCACGTTCAGCGGCTCTATCCTGTCGTTATTAATAATAGGTCTTAAACGGGGGCAGGAAATACTTATTTCTGCATGGGGATATTTACGCTGCAGCAAATACGCATGCAGTCCTGTCGCCAGCGCATCACTGCGAAAATCATCCAGTCCCAGCAGGGCAGCAAAACCTACGCCACGCATACCTCCCAGCAAAGCTCGCTCCTGAGTATAAAAACGATAGGGAAAAATACGCTTATGACCGGCAAGGTGCAGCTTCTCATACTTATCGCTGTTATATGTTTCCTGAAACACTGTCACATAATCAGCACCGCATTGATGCAGATAACGGTATTCATCACTGTTGACAGGATAAATCTCCAGTCCGACAACCTTAAAATATTTTGATGCCATTTTGCAGGCTTCGCCAATATACTGGACATCAGACATCTTTCTGCTTTCACCAGTCAAAAGCAGTACCTCCTGCAGCCCCGTTGCTGCAATAGCCTGCATTTCCCGTTCCATCTGTTCATTCGTCAATTTGGCACGCTTAATTTTATTATGACAGTTAAATCCGCAGTAAATACAGTAATTTTCGCAGTAATTAGCCAGATACAGCGGCGTAAAAAAGTTAACCGAATTACCAAAATAACGTTGCCGTTCCTTTTGTGCTGCAGATGCTATTTCTTCCAAATATTCAAGCGCTGCCGGAGAAAGCAGAGCCATAAAATCTTCTATACTGCGCTTATTACTGTAAAGTGCCTTCTGTACATCTGCACTGGTATATTTTTCCCAGCAGCAGGCATTTCGTCCCGCAATCACCTGCGCCAACAGATCAGACGATAATATTTCCATACTAGGCAAATAAGTCATATGATCTGCCCGGCAATTTTCAGCATAAGCCTGTGCCTGCCTGTCATAAATACTTGCGTTAAAAAATCTGTCTTCCATCTTTACCTCCTAATCATGCAAAAAGCCAGTCAGTGGCGAAGACGCTCTGGCGATACTGCTGACTGCCCCAAGTCCGGCAAGATATGCCTGCCTTCCGGCAAGAACAGCATTTTTAAAGGCAGCAGCCATCAGTGGTATGTTACCGGAGCTGGCTATCGCCGTATTGACCATGACAGCCGCCGCGCCCATCTCCATAGCCTCACAGGCCTGCGACGGTCTGCCGATGCCGGCATCCACAATAACAGGCAGCTCTATTTCATCAATCAGTATCTGGATAAACTCTCTGGTTACCAGCCCTTTATTTGAACCTATGGGCGCTCCCAACGGCATAATGCACGCAGCCCCTGCATCACGCAGACTGCGGGCACACTGCAAATCTGGATACATATATGGCATAACAGTAAAACCTTCTTTGGCTAATATTTCCGTTGCTTTTACCGTTTCGTAGTTGTCCGGCAACAAATATCTGCTGTCTTTGATAACCTCTATCTTAACAAAATCAGTATGGCATAAAGCACGTGCCATTCTGGCAATACGTACAGCCTCTTCAGCATTACGTGCTCCGGAAGTATTAGGCAAAAGCACCACATTTTCCGGAATATAATCTAAAATATTGTCCATGTCACCGCCATTGGCACGCCGCAGTGCCAGCGTGATTATTTCTGCGCCTGCTTCCTCCACTGCCGCTCTGATGAGATTTAAAGAATATTTCCCTGAACCCAGAATAAATCGAGATGTAAATTCTCTGTCGCCTAACTTAAAACAATCCTTTTGCATAAAATTTCACTCCAATCCCAGTATGATTCTGCTGATAATATTGGCCTGATGCGCTGCACAGAGCGCTACCCTGGCTGCAGTAAGCGGCATTTTACTGCAGTCACTTCTGCCATCACCGCAGATATACAGTCTGTCACTGATTTTACGTGTTACCACATCATTGGCACTGCCCAGTCCTGCCATCCCAGAAGCTGCCACCACCTTTTTATCAGTAAAAACAGTAAGCACTTCGTTGACAAGCATGGCCTTGGCGTCCGGAGCATCTAAAGCCTCGCAGACTATTTCATCACGTGCGAGTACCTCTACAATATTTCCTGCCGACAGCTTCAGACAGTCAGCCTTAATATCCACATAAGGATTGATCTGCAATAAATATTTCTGCAGTACCTCTGTCTTATATCTGCCAATATCGGCAACAGTATACTGCTGCCTATTTAAATTGCTGATATCTACCCTGTCATAGTCAATGAGATGCAAATGCCCTATCCCCATACGTACCAGCATAACAGCCACGTTGCTGCCAAGACCGCCAAGCCCGGCAACAGCCACATGTGCTCTCGCCATTTTCTCCGCAAATACTTTTCCATGCCTGCCGCACAGCGCCTGATTTAATAACGTCTTATCAACCATTCTGTCAGCCGCCTCCTACAAAACTGATAATTTCCAGCACGTCTTCATCAGCAAGCATAACTTGCCCATATCTGTCTACACTTATGATTTCACCGTTGAGCTCTGCCACCACTCTATCCAGCCGGTAACACCTCTGCAACAAGAATTCTTCCAGTGACATTCTTCTCGTCAACAATATTTTTTCTCCGTTCACCTGCATCTTTTTACCTCCGGAAAACAAAAAAGTCCATGAAGAATCTACACCCGCGGTGGTGTACCCCTTCATGAACTTCGTTCACTCTCTGTCAATATTATTTTTCTATGCTATACATGGCTTACTACTAAGTATACTTGTTTCTGCTTAATCTGTCAAACACCTTATCATCTACATATAGTATTTTTATATTATTTACTCTCAAAATATTGTTATTTTTTACTTGACATATCCTTAAAAATCTTTATAATATGAATTACAATTCAATATTCTGATGCAGGACTGACGGATAAGTGGAATTGACCACATGTACTGCACCATGAACACTGCCGACCGTCTGGGCAATCTTATTGACCCGGATGGTTTTTATTTTCTTCCGGTCAAAAACAATGAACAGAAAGAGGTTTTGATGATGAAAAAAAACAAATGGCTCATCGTTCTTTCCGCTATCGGAATCCATATCTGCATAGGCAGTGTTTATGCCTGGAGTGTGTTGACCAAACCGATTATGCAGGCCATGGGTTTCACCCTGCAGGAAACTACCTGGACTTTTTCTCTGGCTATTTTGTTTCTGGGTTTATCCGCCGGCTTTTTGGGCAGTTATGTTGAAAAGCACGGTCCTCGTCGCAGCGGACTTGTTTCTACTGTTTTCTTTGGACTGGGTATGTTCGGTACCGCTTTTGCCTTGTCGCAGCACAGTCTGCCGTTAATGTATCTTTTTTACGGCGTTATCGGCGGCATCGGCCTTGGTACAGGTTATATAACTCCTGTTTCTACCCTCGTAAAATGGTTTCCCAATAACCGCGGTCTTGCTACAGGCCTGGCTATCATGGGTTTCGGCTTCGCCAGCCTTATCGCCGGCCCCGTTATGCAGCTGCTGATTGCCAAATACGGTCTGATTAATAATTTTATTATTCTTGGCTGCATTTATATGATAGTTATGACAGCCTCTTCACTTTATCTTGAACCTCCTAAAGCAGCACCTGTTACTGAAGCCAAAGCCAAACTCGCTTCTGTGCCAGCAGCTACTCAGACTCAGTACACTGTTAACGAAGCTATGAAAACCTGGCAGTTTTATGCTTTATGGTGGATTTTCTTTACTAACATCACCTGTGGTATCGGGCTTCTGGCAGTAGCATCTCCCATGGCACAGGAAGTCATCCATATGACCCCGCTGGCCGCAGCTTCCATGGTTGGTATCATTGGCCTGCTCAATGGTCTTGGCCGCATTGTCTGGTCTACTATTTCCGATTACATCGGCAGACGCAATACTTACATACTGTTCTTTTTAATCGAAATTGCAGCCTTTTACCTTCTGGCAAGCGTCAGCGACAGCTTCCTGTTCCAGGCGCTTATCTTCCTTATCATTACCTGTTATGGCGGCGGTTTCTCCTGCATGCCTGCTTATTTAAGTGATCTTTTCGGCACCAAACAGCTTAGCGCTATTCATGGCCGTATCCTTACTGCCTGGGGTCTTGCTGGCATTGCCGGCCCTCTGCTGTTATCCTGGATTAAAGAAACGACTAACAGTTATTCCATTACTTTATATTTCTTCTCCGGCTGTTTTGTGCTCAGTCTGTTAATTGCCGTAATTTTAAAACTTAAAACCCAAAAAAGTATGTAATAAATAATAAAATTTTCATATTTTGCTTTACAGGCAGGCAGCAATAGTTGCCTGCTTTTTTATTTCATCAAATGCATACTTTTACTTTGATCCAATAGTACTTAATATTATTTATCAGCCCAATATCAAGTATAAGCAAAAACACCTGCCTATACAGGCAGGTGTTTTTAGAATTACAAGTTGTCAAAGTGTTACGGATAAGTTATTTTTTTTCAACAAGTTTTAACGGAGCAGAAACTTTAGCATCAACTTTTTCGCCTTTAGCTGCTTTTACAGCAACTTCTACGCCCTGTTGACCCATAATATCAGGTTGTTGAGCGATAGTAGCGGACATGATACCGTTTTCAACAGCTTTTACGCCATCTTCAGTACCGTCAAAGCCAACGATAAATACTTTCTTATTAGCGCTCTTGGCAGCTTCAATAGCGCCTAAAGCCATTTCGTCATTCTGAGCAAAAATAGCCTGAATATCAGGATTTGCCTGCAGCATATTTTCTGCAACGGTCAGACCCTTGCTTCTGTCAAAATCAGCAGACTGTTTAGCAACAACAGTCAGTTTCTGATCAGCAATTTTATGGAAGCCTTCACCGCGTTCACGAGAAGCGCTGGCACCAGGGATACCTTCCAGTTCAGCAACTTTTACTTTTTCACCCAGTTTTTTAACAATGTATTCAGCAGCCATTTCGCCGCCTTTTACGTTATCGGAAGCAACCAGGGAAGTTACCTTGCCTTCATCAGCACTGCGGTCCAGGCAGATTACAGGAATATTAGCCTTGTTGGCAGCTTTTACAGAAGTAGAGATTGCCGCAGAGTCAACAGGATTTACCAGCAGGACGCTGATATTTTGCTGCAGCAGATCGGCAATATCATTAGCCTGTTTAGCAGGATCGTTTTGCGCATCAACGATTTTTACGTTAACACCAAGCTCTTTGGCTTTAGCTTCCACACCGTTACGCAAAGTAACGAAGAAGGGATTGTTCTGAGTAGAAACAGAGAAACCAATAGTGATGTTTTTGCCATCAGCAGGTTTTGCTTCTTTTTTTTCACCGCTGCTGCAGCCAACTATCATCATAGCCATAGCAACGATATAGATCATAACCAAGAAAAGTTTTTTCATTAGATGAAATTCCTCCTAAGATTTTTTGCGGTCCATAAGAACTGCAAGCAAAATAACTATGCCTTTGACAACTTGTTGATAAAAGCTGGATACATTAAGGATATTCAAACCATTATTCAGAGTACCAATAATCAGAGCACCTACCAGAGTCCCTACAATTCGGCCTTTACCGCCAGACAGGCTGGTGCCGCCAAGTACTACAGCAGCGATAGCATCAAGCTCATAACCGGTACCGGCAGTAGGCTGAGCACTGTTCAGACGGCTGGTCAGGATAGCGCCTGCCATACCGCAGAGCATACCGGTTACAGTATAGGCAAAAATCTTGATTCTGTTGATTTTGATACCTGCAATAAAGGACACCTTCTCATTACCACCTACAGCATAGGTTTTACGGCCAAGCGGAGTTTTATGCAGAATAAAATACAAAATTCCGAACATAATCAACATCATTACCGCAGGCACAGGCAGTTCAAGGAAATACCCCTGACCAAAGTTAAGGAAGGCTTCATTTTCCGTAAGACCGCTAATAGGATTACCATTAGTATAAACCAGAGTCATGCCTCTGAAGATAGTCATGGTAGCCAGTGTAGCAATGAAGGGAGCAACCTTGCCGTAGGTAATTACCAGACCATTTACCGCGCCCAGAGCAGCACCAATGAGACATGCCACTACAATACCAAGTATCGGGTCAAGACCACCAACAATAAAGCTGCCCATCAAAGCACTGGACAAGGCGAGAATACTGCCAACAGACAAATCAATACCGCCAGTCAGGATAACAAAAGTCATACCAAAAGAAATGAGCGCATTAATAGATACCTGACGCAACAGGTTTTTCAGATTACCAGGGTCAATAAAACTGCTGTTCAAGCAGGCAATAACAACAAATAATACTACCAATCCGATTAAAGAACCGGATTTTTTCATTATAGCTTTCACATCCATTATAAATTACAAACCTCCCGTTGCAAGTGACATGATTTTTTCCTGAGTAGCCTCTTCTCTCATCAGTTCTCCGGCAATACCGCCTTCGTGAATTACCAGAATACGGTCACTCATACCCAAAACTTCAGGCAGCTCGGAGGAAACCATGATAATTGACACCCCGCTGGCTGTCAGCTCATTCATCAGCTCATAAATATCTCTTTTGGCACCTACGTCAATGCCGCGTGTAGGCTCATCCATGATGATTACCTCAGGATTCATGCCGACCCATTTTGCAATTACTACTTTTTGCTGATTACCACCGGACAATGCTCCGGCCTCCAAATCAAGCGTATGAGCTTTTACACCCAGCTTATCAGCCAAATCGTGGGAAAATTCATTTACCCGCTTGTAATCTATGATACTCTTTCTGGCAAATTCATCAATACTCGGCAAGGCAATATTACGCATAATGGAAAAATCAAGAATCAGACCTTCTGTTTTTCTGTTTTCCGTAATAAAGCCAAATCCAGCTTTAATTGCATCTTCCGGTTTATCAATTTTCAGCTTCTGTCCTTTGAAGAATACTTCGCCGCTCTGACATTTATCGACGCCGAAAATTGCACGCATAATTTCTGTTCTGCCGCTGCCCATCAGTCCAGCAATCCCCAGAATTTCACCTTTTTTCAGGTTAAAGTTAACATCATGGAACAGTCCCGGCTGATTAAAGTTTTTAACCTCCATAATAACTTCTTGAGGCTTATTACGTCTTTCCGGATAAAACTCTGTTATTGAACGTCCTACCATATCACGGACAATTTCATCCAATCCATATTGATTGACAGGTCTTGTATCTACGGAAATACCATCGCGCATAACAGTTATAACATCGCAGTTATTAAACACTTCTTCCATACGGTGAGAAATATAAACCATCGCCACGCCGCGTTTTTTTAATGATTTCATAACTTCAAACAGCTTCTCTGTTTCACGATCGGTAAGGGCTGCCGTGGGCTCGTCCATAATGACTACCTTAGCATCAAGCAACAGGTTACGTACAATCTCAGTCATTTGCTGCTGCCCGACAGAGCACTCGCCTGCTTCCATATCCAGCGGTAATTCAATATGTATTTCCCGACATTTTTCTTCAGCAATCTGACGCATCTTCTGAAAATCCAGCATACCAAATTTATTGGTAATACTATGCATCAGGAACAAATTTTCAAGTATGGAAAGATTAGGCCAGATATTCAATTCCTGATGAATAAAAGCAATACCGTATTTTTCAGCATCGACAGGATTTTTAAAGCTCATTTCCTGTCCGTCAACAAAGACTGATCCCTTATCCTGTTTATGCAGGCCAGTCAGTATATTCATCAGCGTAGATTTACCTGCACCGTTTTCTCCCATCAAAGCATGGACTTCACCGCTTTTAAGTTTTAAATTAACACCCTTTAAAACCTCATTGCTGCCAAAGGCTTTATGGATATTCCTTAATTCAATCTCCATGTTGGTTCCTGCCTTATTAAAAAATTACATTACTGTGAAGGATTATATTAGCATAGGGAGTTATCTCACCCGTACGGATAACAGCTTTGGCCTTAGCTGTAGCTGCTTTAAATGCTTCATGATTCTTGTCGATTATCCATTGCTGCTGCGGAAAGAGCTCCTTGAGCGCATCATAAATATTCGGATTTTTCTCCCTTATTTCAGCAGCTACTTCCACCTTTTCTATTTCCATATATTTTGCTACTTCAGTAACAACTTCCATAAAAGTAGGTGTTCCCAGCTTCAGCGCAAGGTCAATCTTAGGTACCCCTGCTGGTACCGGTAAGCCGCAGTCGCCGATAACTATCGTATCTGTATGTCCGAGATCTGCCAGCACCTTAGCAATAGAACTATTTAAAATACCAACCTTCTGCATCTTAAAGCATCTCCTCTACTTCTTTTAAATACGGCATACCGCCCTGGGCACCAATCTTCTGCACAGAAACCGCAGCAGCAGCATTTGCAAACCTGACGCTTTCAGCCATATTTTTTCCTGCTGCACGTGCAACAGCAAATGCGCCATTAAAAGTATCACCTGCACCGGTCGTATCAACAGGTGTTACCTTAAAGGCAGGTACTATCTGAACTTCACCTTCTTCATAATACGCAACACCTTTACTACCAAGAGTCATCAGCACTTTACCCGCGTAGCGGCTCAAAATATCTTCTGTTGCCATATTATCAAACAGTATAGCTGCTTCGTGTTCGTTAGGAGTCAGATAAGTTACTTTATCCAATACATTCTGCGGTACCGGCGCAACTGGAGCAGGGTTCAGCAATACCGGTACACCTAACTGCCAGCATTTTTCCACAGTATAGGTAATAGTTTCAAACGGGATCTCATGCTGCAGCAAAACAAGATCTGCTTCTTTAATTTTTTCTTCAGCCTGATCTACCAGTTCTGCATCAACAAGGTCATTAGCAGCCTTGATAACAATAATCGTATTATCATCTTCTGCCACAGTTATATGAGCAGTACCGCTGTTTTCATTGGGCAGGACCTTCACGAAATCAGTATTAATACCATTTTTCTTTAAGTTTCTGACAATCATTTCACCATAGACATCATCACCAATGCAGCCAACCATGGTAACCTCAGCACCTAAACGCGCAGCTGCAACAGCCTGATTGGCACCCTTGCCTCCAGGAGAAACAATTAAGCGATTACCGAAAATTGTTTCGCCCGGCTTTGCCCATCTGCCACACTCTACGGTAACATCTATATTGCAACTGCCAATAACAACTATTTTAGCCATCTTTCTACCTCTCAGTACAAATATATCTTAATCAGTATTAAATAAAAATTCTGATATCTTATTAAATTTCTACTTTAGTACTGCATTTTCCTTTTTTCTGTACAAAAATATCAACATATCTCAGCTAAAATCTTTGCATAATCTGCATTAATAAGATCAGGCTGCAGTAAATCAGCAAGATATGCTAACTGTTTTCTGCTTGTTTTAGGCTTTGTCATGCTCCAATAATTTATTTCAAGCTGAACAAAAATTTTTACACGTTTTTTCATCCTGTCACCTGCTTCACGCAGCAGGCAATCATGCCAGATACGGATTATCTGTAATTCATCCTGCATTATGGTTCTTGCCATATTGGCGATAAGCTCACGCACATTTAACAGTACCACACGCAAACAGCAATATCTTTTTTCGGCAGCAAATCTTTTATTACCTGCATATGCTGCAATAATAAAATAAAAATACTGCAGTTTTCTGTAAGCAATAAAGGCATTCTCTGCTCCGTCCCACCTGCAATACATCTGAACATGCAAATGCAGCTGCAGTAGCGTTGATGTCAGTAACCCGCTATCTTTTTTTCGCCACAAGGCTTTAAACAGAGCAGACAGAAGAAAATCACTTACATCAAACCATTTTCTTCTGACCATCCGGGCAATAAGGTTTGTCCATTCACTGACAAAATTTTTTAAAACGGCTTTATTCACAGATACGCTCACAAACAGAACCATCAAGTTTCGCATAACAGCAAAGGCATCATTATTCCTTCTGTCGCACACAATAAAAGCCATACTTTGCAAAAATCCGCTTACCTCATCAGGATTATCTCTGGCAATAATCATCTTGGCAAGAAATGCTTCCGCATGCCGCAGCCAGCTGCAAAACAATGTCTTTTTTCTCAGCCGTGCCGCAACAGACAGCATAGCTCTGATGGCTATAAGCAAAACTTTATTGTCACTGTTATCTTTAGCTGTTTGGAGCAGCTGCAAGAAAAACTTTTCAGCACATACATCCGAAAAATTTTTCAAGGCCAGACAACCATAGAGCCCTGCCTGTCGGATGTATCTTTGTCTTTCCTGCTCATCCGCTGCTGCGCTCAACGCAGAAAAAGACTGCTCTAAAATATACTGCCACTTTTCTGCTTCAGTAACAGTAATATTTAAATCAGTCTTTTCCATATAGTCACCGCCAGATTACAAATTTATCTTGCCTTCATACACAACGCCGGATACAGTGTCCACCGTTACTATTTGCCCATCTTGCAAAATATCAGCTGCAGAAGCAGCACCGACAATTACAGGAATGCCGCAGGTAACACCTACAATTGCCGTCGTCGATGTCAGCCCGCCTTCCTGCGCAATAATAGCTGCTGCTTTTTTAGAAGCCAAAGCTACAAACTCATCATCCAGAATATCAACAACAAGAATATCCCCCTGCTGCAGTTTATCAACAAAATCAGCAGCACTTACGGCTATGCAAACCTTGCCGCTCACCGATGCTTTGCCTATACCGGTGCCAGACACAAGTTTATTCCCCACATTAACCACCTTGATCAAATTGGTACTTCCAGTCATACCAACAGGTACTCCTGCCGTAATAACTACGCAGGAACCATCTTTTATTACATTGTGCTGCAACGCACATTCCAAAGACAGGTCAATTATTTCATCAGTGCTGTCCGATGACGGTCCCAGTAATGGCTGCACACCCCAATAAAGCTGCATGGCCCGTACTTTTTCAGGCAGCCTTGACACTGCCACTACAGAAGCCTGCGGTTTATACTTGGCAATCATCCTGGCAGTAAAGCCAGTTTCTGTGATGGTCAGGATATTATCCGCCTGCAGCTCGTGAGCTATCTGCACCGTTGCATGACTGATAGCGTCTGTTGCATGAATACTGTCGCTTATACCTTTTTTACGGAAAATAGCCGCATAATCAAGTGCCGACTCAGTACGTTCCGCAATCTTAGCCATAGTCTGCACTGCTTCCAAAGGATATTTCCCTGAAGCAGTTTCGCCGCTTAGCATAATAACATCAGTGCCATCAAAAATAGAATTGGCTACATCACTTGCTTCTGCCCTGGTTGCCCGATAGCTGTGTATCATGCTCTCAAGCATCTGGGTAGCTGTTACCACCGGCTTGCCAGCCTTATTACAGGCAGCAATAATTTCCTTCTGCACTAACGGCACAACCTCATAGGGAATTTCTACACCAAGATCCCCTCTTGCAACCATGATGCCGTCAGCAACATTAATTATTTCGTCGATATGTTTTACGCCAGCCTCGTTTTCGATTTTGGCAATAATACCCATCGAAGACCCTGCTTTTTCAAGCACCCTGCGAATAGCCAGCACATCGTCTGCCTTCTGTACAAAAGACGCTGCGATATAATCCATATCATTTCGTGCTGCAAAGCATATATCTTCCTTATCCTGTTCCGATAAAAAAGGTAGCTTAAGCTCTATACCCGGGCAGGCAACGCGCTTGCGTGAGCTTAATTCACCGCCGTGCGTAACCTTTGTATGAATAACACACCCGTCTATTCCAGTTACTTCTAATGACAGCAAACCGTCAGAAAGCAATATCTTACTGCCGCAGCTTACTTCATCAGGCAGGCCTGAATAATTTACAGAGGCAATTCTTTCATTACCTAAAATATCATCTGTTGTAAGAGAAAATTCGGCCCCTTCCTGCAGATAGACACTGCCGTCAGCAAAATTTCCCAAACGCATTTCCGGACCCTTAGTATCAGCAATGCATGCTACTGTTTTACCAGCTTTCGCCGCAGCCTCCCTTACCAGCTGCAACCTGACCGCATGATCTTGATGAGAGCCATGGGAAAAATTAAAACGCGCTAAATCCATACCTGCAAGAAGCATTTTTGCCAACAGTCCGACATCGTCAGTACTTGGCCCTACGGTACAGATAATCTTAGTTTTCTTCATAAACGAAATCCCCGCTAACCCTTAAATTTATGCTCGCAAAGAACTTCATAAGCATCTTCCGCTTCTGAAAACGGTACACATATTTCATAAGCCTTATTATGCTTACCACCAGCAGCTTTTACCTTTATAAGGAAGCCATTATCAGTAAGCATTTTTTTTATTTTTTCTGCATTATCTTCATTTTGCTCAATATACACAACTTTCCACATGGGAAGCTCCTCCGGCAAAACTCAGGCTTCTTTATATGCTTTAATTTTAGCAATCAGTTTAGGAAGGATTTCCTTGATATCGCCAACGATACCATACTGCGCAATTTTAAAAATCGGCGCATTGGCATCTTTATTTATTGCAATGATAATATCCGAAGCATTCATACCGGAAATATGCTGGATAGCACCGGAAATACCGCAGGCAAAATAAATTTTTGGAGTTACGGTTTTACCGGACTGACCTACCTGATGACCATGACCAATCCAGCCTTCGTCAACTACGGCACGAGAACCTGCAACCGCACCGTTTTCAAACAGAGCAGCCATTTCTTCCAGCAATTTAAAATTATCCAGACAGCCCATGCCACGACCGCCGGAGCAGATTACTTCTGCATCTTCAATTTTAATGGAGCCACTTGTTTCTACTGCTTCTTTATGCAGCAGTTCTACCGGAGACACTTTGACATCCTGAACAGTAAAATTAATTACTTCTCCGCTGCGGGAAGTATCTGCAACTGCAGCTTTAAACACTTTAGGACGAACTGTACCCATCTGAGGACGATGTTCGTCACAAAGAATAGTAGCAAGAATATTGCCGCCCAAGGCAGGACGCGTCCATTCAACGATATTATTTTCAGTTGCAATATCCAACGCAGTGCAGTCAGCACACAGACCGGTATGCAGTCTTGCCGCTACACGGGGAGCAAAATCACGACCATCAGCAGTAGCGCCAAACAGTACAGCATTCGGTTTGTATGCCTCTGCCAGCTGACAAAAAGCGTCAGTATAAAGGTCCGTATTATATTCAGCATAACGACCATCAGTAATTACATACACCTTATCCGCACCTGCAGCAATAAGCTTCTGCGGAATATCTGCTGCATCAGCTGCGATAAGTACAGCGCAGCATTTTTCACCGGCTTTTTTGGCTAACTCGGAAGTTACGCCTAACAGTTCATAAGTAACTCCCACAGGCTCACCATTTTCCAGTTCTGCCATAACCCAAAGGTCGCTGCCTTCGTTATTTTTTACTTCACGTACGACTGCTTCACGGGAAATTGCCTCTACCGGACATTCATTAATGCAAGCACCACAGGAAATACATTTATCTCCATCAACCTCCGCTTTTCCATCTTCCATGTTCAGCGCACCAACAGGGCAAACTGCCACACAGGACTCACAACCGATACATTTTTCTCTATCTACATAAACTGCCATTTTCTTTCACCTCAGCGAGTAATAATTTTAGCTTCAACAAGCTTGTTAAACAGCATGTCTACTGCCTTATCCGTATCTTCTTCGTTAATAATTTCACTTTCCACAACAGCAACTTCAGGAGTGAATACCTTTTTTACTTTAGTCGGAGAGCCGGAAAGTCCTACAAGCTTGGTATCAATAGCCAAATCAGCAACAGTAAGAGTAGGAATAACAGCTTTACGCGCTTTCATCTTGCCTTTGATGCTGGCAAAACGCGGTTCTTTTTCGGCTCTGGTTACAGTGACGAGCAGAGGAGCAGCACAGGCCAGAGTCTGTACACTGCTTTCATTCTCACGCACAACAACAAACCTGCCGTCAGCAAAATCAACCTTCAAAGCTCCGGTAATCTGAGGGATACCCAGATGTTCAGCCATTTCAGGGCCAACCTGGGCAGTATCACCGTCAACAGCCTGTTTGCCGCACATAACAAGATCATAATCTCCGATATGTTTAACAGCAGCAGCCAGGGCTATACTTGTTGCCAGCGTATCTGAGCCGGCCAGCGCACGGTCGCTCAGCAAAATGCCTTCATCAGCACCCATGGCAATGGCTTCCTTAAGGATATCCGTTGCCTGCGGCAGGCCCATGGTAAGTACTGTAACCTTGGCTCCTTCCTTATCTTTCAGCATCAGCGCAGTTTCCAGCGCCTGTCTGTCGAAAGGATTCATGATGTTTTCCACACCATCGCGCACCAAAGTATTGGTTTCTGGATTTAATTTTACCGCTTCTGTATCCGGTACCTGTTTAAGACAAACTATAATATTCATGAGCAACCTCCTTGCGCATAATAACAAAATATTTTCTCTTTATTGTAACATTTTTACAGTTCTACTTGCAAGTATACATAATATTTTCTTCTTTAAAGAAAACAATCCTTTCCCAAAACTCTCTCGATTGCCTCTTTAAAACCTTCCGCCGTACTGTCAACCCAAAATGTCGGCACTGTCTTAATTATTTTTCGTGAGCCCATCAAATGCAGGTAAACAATATCATTGCCTTTAAATTTGCTGAAAACTCTGGTCAGTTCTCTCTGGACAAGCTGGTTTTCCAGATAGGGTACAATCTTTATTCTGACTTCGCCAGCACTGTTACTCAGCTTGCCTATTTTTACCGCATTAATACTTTTGCTGCGTTCATCTATATTGAGCCGTCCTTCTACTGCTACAATATTTTCTTTGTAGGTTTCCTTCATGCAGGATTGATAAACAGACGGAAATACCAGCACCTCAACCCGTCCTGTATAATCTTCCAGCGTCAGGACAGCCATCGTATCGCCTCTTTTGGTAGTTTTGATAACACATTCTGAAATGATACCGGCAACATTGATATGCTGACCATCTGAAATATTATTTTCATTTTGCAGCCAGTAAAGCGGAGTATATTTGTCCAGTACAGCTTTATATTCATCCAAAGGATGTCCGGTTACATAAAACCCTATCAGCTCTTTTTCGTTCTGCAGCACGGTTGCTCTCGGTATTTCATCAAGATCCGGCAGTCTGATATCATTTATTTCTTCAAAACCGCTGTCACCGTCATCAAATAACCCCATCTGTCCGCAGGCATAATCTTTCTGATAGCTTGCCCCCAGTTCAGCCGCCTGCGCAGCAATTGCCAGCAGCTGTGAACGTTTAGCACCAAATGAATCCATAGCGCCGCATTTAATCAGATTTTCCACTACACGCTTATTTACGAGGCGCATATTTACCCTGCGGCAGAAATCCACCAGTCCTGTAAACTGCCCTCCTTCTTCCCGTGCGCGAATTATTTCTTTAACAGCAGCTTCTCCAGCACTTTTAATACCTGCCAAGCCAAAACGGATAGAATTTTTCTTATGAACCGTAAAATCAAATCCGCTTTCATTAACATCCGGCGGCAGTATTTTAATATTGGCATTACGGCAGACAGAAATATACCAGCTTATTTTGTCTGCATCACTGATAACGCTGTTTAAAAACGCCGCCATATACTGTGCCGGCCAGTGTGCTTTCAGATACGCAGTCTGATAGGCAACCAGAGCATAGGCAACCGAGTGTGATTTATTAAAGCCATATCCTGCAAAATGCTGCAGCAAAGAAAAGATTCTGTTACTTAACTCTTCAGATATATTATTAATCCTGCGTGCACCTTCAACAAAAGCCTCCCGCATGGAGTCCAGTTCTTTTGCCTTCTTCTTGCCCATAGCCCGGCGCAGTATATCTGCCTGTCCAAGAGTAAAGCCTGCCAGAACTGATGTTATCTGCATAACCTGTTCCTGATAAAGTATTACTCCATATGTATCGGCAAGTATGGGTTCCATTAAAGGATGCAGTATTTCTGCTGTACGCCGTCCGTGCCTGCCGGCAATAAAATCTTCCGCCATACCTGTTCCCAAAGGGCCAGGCCGATACAGCGCAACCAGCGGGATTAAATCTTCAAAGCTTTCCGGTGCCAGATCCATTACCAGCTTGGTAATACCGGCAGATTCAAGCTGGAATACTCCATAAGTATCGCCTTCGCACAGCATCTGACAGGTTTTTTTATCATCAAGGGGAATATTGTCAATATCTATTTTTTCACCTGTAGTTTCTGCAATAAAACGAATCGCGTCACCAATAACAGTCAGCGTGCGCAGTCCCAGAAAGTCCATTTTCAGCAGGCCAAGATTTTCCACTTTGTCCTTATCATACTGGGTAATTACAGACCCTTCACTGCCAAGCTGCAGCGGTACATAATTCTTTAAATCCTGCGGCGCAATAATTACTCCGGCAGCATGTGTACCGGCATTACGTGGCATTCCCTCTACGCTTTTAGCCAGATCTATCAGCCTGTGTACCTCATCGTTCTGTTCGTACATGTCACGCAAATCATTACTTGATGCCAATGCCTTGTCCAAAGTAATGCCAAGCTCACGAGGAATCATCTTGGCTACTGCATCTACCGCTCCGTATGTCATACCCAATGCGCGTCCCACATCACGGACTGCAGCTCTTGCCTGCAAGGTTCCAAAGGTAATAATCTGCGCTACACGGTCCTGCCCATATCGACGCACTACATAATCCAGTACCTGATCGCGTTTTACATAACAAAAATCAGTATCAATATCCGGCATACTTACACGTTCAGGATTTAAGAAACGTTCAAACAGCAAATGATATTTAAGAGGGTCTATATTGGTAATACCAAGCAAATAAGCAACGATACTTCCGGCAGCACTGCCTCTGCCCGGCCCTACCGGAATATCATGCTTTTTACAGTAGTCGATAAAATCCCAGACTATAAGGAAATAACAGGAATATCCCATCGTCCTGATAATATCAAGTTCAAAATTAAGCCGCTCCAAAACAGCTTTACTTTCACTGCCGTATTTAGCAGGAATCGCCTCCTGACACAAATGCAGCAGATATTCATTAGCATCGTTAAATCCTGCTGGTATTGGAAATTCCGGCAGCAAAAGCTTACCAAATTCCAGCGTCACATTGCAGCGCTCAGCAATAAGCTGCGTATTAGTAAGCGCCTCCTGACAGTCGGCAAACAGTACTGCCATTTCATCATAGCTTTTCAAATAAAATTCATCATTAGGAAAACGCATGCGTTCCGGGGCATCAACCGTACTGTTTGTCTGAATGCACATCAGGACGTCTTGCGCTTCAGCATCCTGTTTTTTTACATAGTGCAAATCATTAGTGGCAACAAGCCCTAATCCATACTCTTCCGCCAATAATTTCAGCCCGCGATTGATTTTCTTATCTTCCGGCAGATTATGATCCTGAATCTCAAGAAAATAGTTTTCTCTGCCAAAAATATCTATATATTCACCAACTGCACGTCTCGCCCCATCCATATTATCCCGCATGATATAGGAAGGTACCTCGCCGGCAATGCAGGCACTCAGACAGATAATACCCTCACTATACTGCCGCAGGATATCTTTATCTACACGCGGCTTATAATAGAAGCCTTCCAGCTGCCCTCTGGACACAATCTTCATCAGATTATGATACCCGTTATTATTTTCAGCCAGCAAAATTAGATGGTGCATGCTACGATTATTTTTCTCCAAATGATTATCCACCACATAAACTTCACAGCCAATAATAGGTTTAACGCCCTGTTTAACTGCCTCCTGGTAGAAATCGACTACACCATACATAACACCGTGATCCGTAATAGCAATGCTGTCCATGCCCAGTTCTTTGGCATAACTCAACAGATTGGTAATTTTAGATGCGCCATCTAAAAGGCTATATTCTGTATGTACATGCAGATGCGTAAATTTTTGCTCCATAACAACCTCTACCTATATAATAATTGCTTTATTTTTTATGTATCCGATAATAAATGATTCCCGGTACCAGAAAGATAAGATTAAATAATAATGCCAGAAACAAACTGTTAATAGCCCACGGAGACCAGAAACTCCACAGACAGGCAACTGCTATACCAGAAAAGATTGCCAACAATCCAGCCTTACTTGGTACCTGCCAGGGAAAGAACACGGCAAAAGTAAGCGGCAGAAAAATGCCACTGCCGCGCAGCGCCATGGAAAGATAATTCCATTCCAATACAGAAGAATGTAGATGAAAGAAAACAAACACAATTGCGCATACCGTCACTAACAAAACACAGAAGCGGTTGGTCCACAACAAATTCACCTGAGTTGCACTGCGCCATATTTTGCTAATCAAGTCGCGGGAAATCATCGTGCCTATTCCCAACGCTAATCCGGCGATAGAACCCAATGCCGATAACAGCAGCGCACCCAGCCCTATACCACCCAGCCAGTCTGGCAGATAATGCAGTAAATATAAGGGCAGCGCATCAATAGAACTTATTTCAGGATGCTGCACATGCATGAACATACCTATCATCACCGACGGCAAGCCAACAGGAATAATGATGCAAGCTGCGGCTATACAACCTTTAGCTGCCGTTTTACTGTCTTTAGCAGAAAAAATAGCCTGTACATAACTCTGAGTTGAAATCACGCCGACAATCATGGAAAGCAGACTGAAAATACCATCCTGCACACCACGTCCGAACAGACTAAACCATGGATGCTCCGGAAATGTTTTATGTAAGCCCTGCCAGCCTCCCAAATCAGTGTAGGCCATTATGCCTCCCACAAAAATGGTTGCAAAAATAAATAAGATTTTAAGCAGCCCAGCTATACCACTGCCACTTATACCGCCAAAAAATACAAATCCGGCTGTAATCAGCACAATAATGACAGCGCTCGTCATAATTTCCACGTTAAAGATACCGGCTACCAAATGCAGAGCTGTCAGTGTACTGGCAACGATACTGAAGAAAATACCGGCTGACGCAGATAAACTTGTAAGGACACCGGCTTTTTTTCCATATTCATTAACAAGGAATTCACTTACAGTAGTTAAACCGCTTCTGCGCAGCGGCACAGCATAAAAAGCGGCCATTATCAATAATGCAATGCCGCTGCCTAATGTAAACCACCAGGCTGTCAGTCCGAGAGTAAAACCAAGCTGAGCCGTTCCTACCGTAGCCGCACCACCCACTAACGTACCGATAATGCTGCCTGCCACCATGCTTACGCCTGCACTGCGTCCCCCTACATTATAGTCGTCAACTGATTTTATCTTTCTGGCAATTATTATTCCAGGCAGTATACTGACTGCCAATGTCAGAAGCAGACTGATAATATGCGTAACGGATAACTGCACTATCCCCATCTCCTGTATGCAATAACTTATTTCTTTACTTAGTATAACATATACTAAAAATATTTTTTATCAAAAGTAACAAAAAGCGTCCTGTTCCGGCACGAAGTAACATTTTAATTGCCAAACTGAGAAAAATTCGTTATAATTATTGCATACTATTATGGCATTTAAGGTTATATAGTATACACTTTAAGTTAAGGCCAATTTTAGATTATACTTTGGAGGGAAATATGAGTCGTCTGAATCTTGACAAACAAACACAGGCCCAACGTACAGTTGAACGCCTGTATAAAGACCTCGAACGTTACCTCATCGCCAGTCCTCCGGGAGCCTGCCCGATTGATCTGCAGCTGTCATTTCTCAAACTTTGCCATGCTCAGACCTGTGGCAAATGTGTTCCCTGCCGCATTGGACTCGGCCAGCTGCAACATCTGCTGGAGGATGTTCTCGAAGGCAAAGCAACAGAAAATACCATAACAACTATTAAAAGCACAGCGGAAAATATTCGTGATTCCGCCGACTGTGCTATCGGCTATGAAGCTGCCAGCATGATTCTTACCGGCATGAACGGCTTCATGGATGACTACCTTCACCATATCCGAACTGGTGCCTGTTCCGGTATGGGAGAAGCAGCAATCCCTTGTACTGCATTCTGTCCGGCCAAAGTCGATATACCGGGTTATATCTCCCTTGTGGCTGCCGGTCGTTATGCAGACGCAGTAAGCCTTATCCGTAAGGATAATCCTTTTCCAACAGCCTGCGGCCTGATCTGTGAGCATCCCTGTGAAGCTCATTGCCGCCGCAATATTATCGACACTGCTGTTAATATCCGCGGACTGAAGCGTATGGCTGTAGACAATGCTCCCAGCAATACTGTACCTCTGCCGGAAAAAGCTCCGTCTACAGGCAAACGTGTCGCAATCATCGGTGGCGGCCCCAGCGGTCTTACCGCTGCTTACTATCTGGAACTGATGGGACATCATACAACTGTATTTGAAGCTAAAAGCAAGCTTGGCGGTATGCTGCGTTATGGCATTCCCAGTTATCGTTTCCCGCGTGAACGTTTGCAGCAGGATTTAGATGCTATCCTGGCTACCGGCACTGAAATTCGCCTGAACAGCAAAACAGGTGATGCTCCCGGAGAAATCCCTCTGGAACAGCTCAATAAAGACTATGATGCCATTTATATCGCTATCGGTGCTCATACGGATAAAAAAATTGGTATTGAAGGCGAAGATGCAGACGGTGTAGTTTCCGCAGTAGAACTGCTGCGCAATATTGGTGATGGCAATATGCCTGATTTTACCGGTAAAACCGTACTTGTCGTAGGCGGCGGCAACGTGGCCATGGACTGCACCCGCAGTGCAATCCGCCTTGGCGCAGCCAAAGTTGGCATCGCTTACAGACGCCGTCAGGAAGATATGACGGCACTGCCTGAAGAAATCGAAGGCGCTATTGCCGAAGGCGCAGAACTGTACAGTCTGAAAGCTCCTCATAAAATAGAAAAAGATGCTGATGGCAAAGTTGCTGCTTTATGGGTTGAACCGCAGATTATCGGACCTATCGATGACTGGGGACGTGCCCGTCCTGTACGTGCCGATCTGCCGTTACTGCGCATTCCCTGTGATATTGTCATCGTCGCTATTGGTCAGGGCATTGAACTGCAATCTTTTGAAAATGCCGGCATTAAAGTAAAACGCGGCAGCATCGAAGCTCTGGACACCACAAAACTGCCGGATGAGGGAAAAATTTTTGCTGGCGGTGATTGTGTAACAGGTCCTGCAACAGTTATCCGTGCTATTGCAGCCGGTAAAGTTGCCGCAGCCAATATTGATGAATATCTCGGCTATCACCATGAAATATCCTGCAATATAGAAATACCTGCTCCTGAACTTGCAGATAAACAGCCCTGCGGCAGAATCCAGATGAACGAAAAAGAAGCAAGCCAGAGAAAAACCAGCTTTGACGCTTTTGAATGTGGTATGACTCTGCAGGAAGCATGTCAGGAAGCCGGCAGATGCCTGCGCTGCGATAAATTCGGTATGAGTTCGTTGAAAGGAGGTCGAACCTTCAGATGGTAACTTTAACTATTGACGGTCAGAAAATAACCGTGTCTGAAGGCACTACTATTATGAAGGCTGCTGCCTCTGCAGGTATAAATATTCCCCACCTCTGCTTTCTGGAAGGGATTAATGAAATAGGTGCCTGCAAAGTCTGCGTAGTAGAAATACAGGGCAAAAATAAGCTGGCCACTTCCTGCAATACTCCTGCTGAAGACGGCCTTGTTGTCTATACCAATTCTCCCAAGGTTCGTGCTGCAAGACGCACCAATGTCGAACTTATTCTTTCCCAGCATGACTGTACCTGTGCCATGTGTGTACGCAGCGGCAACTGCAATCTCCAAAAAACGGCCAATGATCTGGCAATTCTGGAAAGTCCCTTTGCCAAGGATGTTGCCGATCTTCCCTGGGATATGGATTTCCCGCTCATTCGTGACTCAAAAAAATGTATTAAATGTATGCGCTGCGTACAGATATGTGATAAAGTCCAGGGGCTTAATATCTGGGAAGTGCAAAATACTGGTTCCCGCACTACTGTAGGCGTCACTGGCAATCTTAGCATAGCTGCTGCAGACTGCAGCCTTTGCGGACAATGTATTACTCACTGCCCTACCGGAGCACTGCGTGAACGCGATGATGTACCCAAAGTATTTGCGGCCCTGGCTGACAACAGCAAGGTAACAGCTGTCCAGGTTGCTCCTGCTGTACGTACTGCATGGGCTGAAGCTATGGGCCTGCCGGAAGGCAAAGCAACAGAAGGAACGATGGTAGCAGCACTCAAACGCATGGGATTTGACTATGTATTTGATACAAGCTTTTCTGCTGACGTAACCATTATGGAAGAAGGCAGCGAACTGCTGGAACATCTGCAGGCACCTGAAAACCATAAATGGCCTATGTTTACTTCCTGCTGCCCCGGCTGGGTAAGCTATGTAACAAAAAAATATCCTGAATTCGTACCTTATCTTTCCACAACAAAATCACCGCAGCAGATTTTTGGCGCTATTCTGAAAACCTACTTTGCACAGGCTAAAGGTCTGGCTCCTGAGGATATCTGCTCTATTTCCATCATGCCCTGCGTTTCCAAAAAACGTGAGGCTGCATTGCCCAGCATGAATGACAGTGGTGCCCGTGATGTTGATATTGTACTGACAACTCGTGAGTTTGCCCGTATGATTCGTGCTGAACATATCGATATCACCACACTGCAAGAAATGCCTTTTGATAATCCTTTAGGCAAGAGTACCGGCGCAGCAGTTATCTTCGGTGTTACGGGCGGCGTTATGGAAGCCGCACTGCGCACTGCGTATGCTGTTGTAGAAGGCAAAGAAGCTCCTCGCGATGCTTTTGTCGATGTACGCGGCGAAGCAGGACGTAAGGTAAAAGAATTTAAACTTGGTGACAAAGTGCTGCGTACCTGTACCGTCAGCGGACTTGGTAACGCAGGTAAACTGCTCGAAGATATCAAAGCAGGCAAGGCTAAATACGATTTTGTTGAAATTATGGCCTGCCCTGGCGGCTGTGTAGGCGGCGGCGGACAACCCATCCACGACGGCTGCGAACTTGCCGGCAGCCGCGGCCAGAAACTGTATCAGCTGGACGATGAACGCCCGCTGAAACAATCTCATAACAATCCTGATGTACAGGAACTTTATGCTAAATATCTTACCAAACCACTCAGTGAACGTGCTGAAGAACTTCTGCATTCCAATCATGTAGAAGAAAGAAACTATCTGTAAGCTTTCAGATAAACTAAAAACCAGACTGCAATCAATGCAGTCTGGTTTTTTATTTGCGCTTTAAAATTATTTCCCTGTTCTGCCACGTTTGGTAAAAGGAATATCTTTTGCACACAGCGGGCAATTATTGGGGTCAAAGGTTTCTACACTGAGATGCAGCAAAGCTTCTGTACGGATACCAAAATCAACTTTACCGCCGCTGCGGTCAACTAACAGACCTACACCTACCAGCTCACCACCATGTTCTTTAACAACTTCCATAACCTCACGTACACTGCCGCCGGTAGTAACAATATCTTCAACTACCAGCACACGGGTACCCGGTTCGATGTGGAAGCCGCGTTTCAAGGTCATTTTGCCGTTTTCACGTTCAGTAAAGATAGCACGTGTACCAAGAGCCTTACCTACTTCGTGGGCTAAAAGAATACCGCCGGTTACAGGACCTACAACCAGCTCTACATTGTCATTTTCATAACGACGGGCAATTTCCTGGCACAGTTTTTCAGTATATTTAGGATGCTGCAGTACGTTGAATTTTTCAACATACATGGGGCTATGCAAACCGCTGGTCAGCAAAAAGTGACCATGCAGCACAGCCTGAGTTTCTTCCAGCATTTTCATTACATCTTTTTCTTCCAACATCAGTCTTACACTCCTTTGATTTCTTCCACAATTGCTTCTGCAGCAGCCTGCCTGTTTTCTGCTTTAGTAATAGGACGCCCAACTACGATATGGCTGGAGCCATTTTTAAAAGCACCTGCCGGTGTTGCCACACGGCTCTGGTCGTCAAGAGATGCACCTGCCGGACGCACGCCGGGAGTAACAATCAGGAAATCTTTACCACATGCTTCTCTGATAGCAGATGCTTCCTGCGGAGAAGCAACAACACCATCCATGCCTGCTTCTTTGGCTAATTTTGCCAGAGCAATTACCTGTTCAGCAATGGTATTTTGGTAATTAAGATTAGCAAACTGCTCATTATCCATACTGGTAAGAATGGTAACAGCAATCAGTTTCGGTGCCGGTTTACCCGCAGCTTCTGCAGCAGCATGTACTGCCTTAACAGCTTCGCTCATCATCTTGCGGCCGCCAACAGCATGTACATTCATCATGTCAGCCCCCAGTCCGCTGAGAACTGTCAGCGCATGCGCTACAGTATTAGGGATATCCTGCAGTTTAAGATCAAGGAATACCTGTTTATTCTGACTTTTCAGGAAACGGATAATCTCGCTGCCTACAGCATAGTACAATTCCATACCAACCTTATAATAACTTACTGCATCTCCCAGCTCCAGCACACAGCTTTTTGCCTGTTCCAGAGTTGGAAAATCCAGCGCCACTATCAAACGATCATCGTGCTGCACACAATCTCCTCCTTACCTTACGGCAATAATCCACATTGCCAGTTATTTTATCTGTTAAAAAGAGGCATACTTGCCTTACCTTCCGGCAAAGCCAGACCAATAATTTCTGTTATATTACGCACATTATGACGGTCAAGATACGCCAGCATACCGTGTGCAATGGTTTCTGCAATATCAGGATGCACAAAATTAGCTGTACCAACAGCTACTGCACTGGCGCCAGCCAGCATAAATTCAATAGCATCTTCGGCATTCATAATGCCGCCCATACCAATAATCGGTACGCTTACTGACTGAGCTACCTGATAGCACATGCGTACTGCTACAGGTCTTACTGCAGGGCCGCTCAAACCACCAATAATATTACCCAGTACAGGACGCTGACGTTCAATATCTATCCTGGTACCTATCAGCGTATTGATAAGGGAAATAGCATCCGTACCTGCAGCTTCTGCCGCTTTTGCCATAGCAACGATATCAGTTACATTGGGTGATAATTTGGTAATAACCATCTTGGATGTATTACTCTTTACCTGTTTAATAACTTCTGCAGCAGCATCCGGGCAAGTTCCAAAAACAATGCCGCCCTCTTTGACATTGGGGCAGGAAATATTAATTTCCAGCGCATCTACCCCGTCTACATCCAGTTTTTTAGCTACGGCACCGTATTCTTCCGGGGAATGTCCGTAGATATTGACAATTACCGGTACATCATACTTACGCAGCTGGGGTAAAGTATGCTCCAGAAAATAATCGCTGCCAGGATTTTCCAGACCAATACAGTTAAGCATACCGGATGGCGTTTCCACAGCACGCTGACCTTTATTACCGGCAGCAGGCAAAAGTGATGTACCTTTTACGGTAACAGCACCAACTTTTTCCAAATCCAGAAAATCACAGAATTCAAGGCCAAAACCAAAAGTACCGGAACCGGTAGTAACAGGAGTCTGCATTTTCAAACCGGCAATATCCACTGCCAGTCTGCCTTCATATAAAGACTTTACCATTCCGTTACCTCCTCTGCCCAGAACACCGGCCCGTCAGTACAAACCTTCATGCGTTTGCCAATACCACCGCAGGCACAGGACAAACATGCACCTAAACCACAGGCCATATATTTTTCCAGCGATACCTGACATTTTACGCCTGCTTTCAGGCATGCTTCAGCAACTGCCTTCATCATAGGTACAGGTCCGCAGACATAGACACAGTCATAACCTTTCTGCTGCAGCAATTCCGGCAGCAGCGCCATAACCGTACCTTTAGTACCTTCGCTGCCGTCATCGGTAGTAACAAAGATGTCAGAACACAGACTGTCATACAGGCAGGACCAGAAAACTTCTTCTTTATTACGTCCGCCCATCAGCAAATCCGTTTTACCTGCACCAAAACCTGAGGCCAGAAACAGCAGCGGCGCAAGGCCAAGTCCGCCGCCGACAAGCAGCGGTTTTTCGGCACTCATGTCAAAACCATGACCCAACGGGCCTACAATACTTAGTTTATCCCCTGTACATACATCAGCCAGAATGTGTGTACCTTCGCCGATGATTCTGTAAATCATGGTAAAAGTACCGTTCTTTTTATTTACTCCGGCCACGCCGAAAGGACGGCGCAGCAGCGGAGCAGAATTTCTGCACACCTGTACATTAACAAACTGTCCGGGAACAGCCTGTTCTGCAATTTCAGGTGCATAAACTTCTATCATTTTAATAGTACTGTTCAGTACCTTTTGTCCAATAACTTTTGCTTCAGCAATTGTTTTTGGCATTTTTAGTCCTCCCAAGCCAGATCCTGCAAAGCTACGATACTGATAACACGACGACGGCGCATCGCACTCATAACATGCTGCAGTTCACGTGCAGTATCCAGAGAAGTCAGGCAGGCAATAGCATGTTCAACAGTGGAACGTCTGATTTTGAAGCCGTCACGTTCTGCATCACGGCCATGGTTGGTAGTATTGATTACCATGCTGATATGGCCTTCTTTGATGTCGTCAAGGATATTAGGAGTACCTTCGCTTACTTTTGTAGCAACACGCACTTCGATATCATGTTGTTTCAGATATTCAGCAGTACCGCCGGTAGCTGTTACTTTATAGCCAAGTTCCTCAAAACCTTTGGCAATTTCAGCAGCTTCTTCCTTATCCATGTCGGCAACGGTAATCAGGATAGAGCCTTCGTGCGGCACATTGATGCCGGAAGCGATACATGCTTTATACAAAGCGCGGCTATACTGATAGTCAACAGCCATTACTTCACCGGTAGATTTCATTTCCGGCCCAAGGGTGATATCAACGTTACTCATCTTATTGAAAGAGAATACAGGAGCCTTAACTGCATAATAATCTGGGAACAACTTCAGCCCAGCTCTGTAACCCTGTTCTTTCAGGCTGCAGCCCATCGCTGCCTTGGTAGCAACATTTACCATGGGCACACCGGTTACTTTGCTCAGGAACGGCACGGTTCTGGAAGAACGCGGATTTACTTCAATAACGAATACATGGTCGTTACGAACAATGTACTGGATATTGATCATACCTTTAACTTCCAGTCCCAACGCCATCTTATTGGTATAGTTAATGATAGTTCTGATTACAGATTCAGAAAGACTGCGCGGCGGATATACGGCGATAGAGTCACCGGAGTGAACGCCCGCTCTTTCTACGTGTTCCATAATGCCGGGGATGAGTACTTCCTTACCGTCGCAGATAGCATCAACTTCTACTTCAGTACCCTGCAGGTAATGGTCTACCAGTACAGGATGTTCTCTGGAAGCCTTTACGGCACTGGACATATAATGTTTCAGTTCTTCATCGTTGTAAACGATTTCCATAGCACGTCCGCCCAGTACGTAAGAAGGACGTACCATAACCGGATAGCCTACATCATCAGCAGCTTTCAGTGCGCCTTCTGTATCAAATGCGGTATGTCCTTTCGGACGAGGAATCTCGCAGTCGGTAAGCAGCTGTTCAAAACGTTCACGGTCTTCGGCGCGGTCAATGCTGTCTACGCTGCTGCCAAGAATCTTGACACCTGCTTTATCCAGCGGACCTGCCAGATTGATGGCAGTCTGGCCACCAAATTGTACAATAACGCCTTCCGGCTGTTCTTTGTCGATTACGTTCAGAACATCTTCCAGAGTCAAAGGTTCAAAATACAGTTTGTCAGAAATATCAAAGTCGGTAGAAACAGTTTCAGGGTTATTGTTGATGATGATAGTTTCGTAACCCAGTTCTTTCAGTGCCCAGACAGAATGTACGGAGCAATAGTCGAATTCTACGCCCTGACCGATACGGATAGGACCGGAACCAAGTACGACAACTTTTTTTCTGTCACTGACAGTAACTTCATCTTCTGTTGCATAGGTGGAATAGTAATACGGAGTCTCTGCTTCAAATTCCGCAGCGCAGGTATCAACCATCTTATAAGTAGGCAGAATACCGTTAGCTTTACGCATTTCACGGATTTCCATCATGCTCTTACCTACGTAGCCGCCGATAACGCTGTCAGCAAATCCCATTTTCTTTGCTTTCAGCAGCAGGCTCGGAGTAAGGGTATGGGTCTGCAAAGCTTTTTCCATTTTTACGATATTATTGATTTTGTACAGGAACCATTTATCCATCTTGGTAATATCGTAAATATAGTCGATAGTCACACCGCGACGCAACGCTTCGGTAATAACAAATATTCTCTGATCATCAATCAGTTTGATGCGGTCTTTAATTTCTTCGTCGCTCAAAGCTTTCAGCTCAGGCATTTCCAGATGTGTCAGACCAATTTCCAGAGAACGGATAGCTTTCAGCATGGAAGCTTCAAAGCTGCGTTCAATAGCCATTACTTCACCGGTAGCTTTCATCTGAGTACCGAGAGTGCGGTCAGCAGTTACAAATTTATCGAAAGGCCAACGCGGGAATTTCAAAACAATATAGTCGATGGAAGGCTCAAAGCAGGCTTTGGTTTTCTTGGTTACAGCATTTTCAATCTCATCCAGATTATAACCTACGGCAATCTTGGTAGTAACTTTGGCAATCGGATAACCGGTAGCCTTGGAAGCCAGCGCCGAACTGCGGCTTACACGAGGATTTACTTCAATTACATAATAGTTTTCAGAGAACGGATCCAGAGCAAGCTGTACATTGCAGCCGCCGCATACGCCCAATTCACGGACAATATCGATAGAAGCCTGACGCAGCATGTGTACTTCCTTATCGTTCAGGGTCTGCGCCGGTGCAACTACGATGGAGTCGCCAGTATGTACGCCGACAGGATCGACGTTTTCCATGGAGCAGACAGTGATGCAGTTATCAGCAGCATCACGGATAACCTCAAATTCAATTTCCTTCCAGCCAGCAATACTGCGTTCAATCAGGCACTGACTGATCGGGCTGTAGCCGAGGCCTTTCTGCACAATATCAATCAGTTCTTCTTCATCATTGGCAATACCGCCGCCGGTACCGCCCAAAGTATATGCAGGGCGTACAATCAAAGGATAACCAATCTTTTTACCGAATTCACAGGCAGCCATAACAGTTTCAACGATGGTGCTTTCGGGAATCGGCTGATTGATTTTTTCCATAGTTTCTTTAAAGAGTTCACGGTCTTCACCGCGTTTGATGCTGGCAATCTGAGTGCCCAGCAGTTTTACATTATATTCGCTCAGGATACCTTTTTCATCCAGAGCCATAGCCAGGTTCAGACCTACCTGTCCGCCAAGTGTAGCCAGCAGGGAATCAGGGCGTTCACGTTTAATAACGCTTTCCAGAAATTCAACATTGATAGGCTCAACATAAACACGGTCAGCGATATTAACATCGGTCATAATGGTTGCCGGGTTACTGTTTACCAGTACAACCTCCAGACCTTCTTCTTTCAGAGCACGGCAGGCTTGAGTACCTGCATAGTCAAATTCGGCAGCCTGTCCGATAATAATAGGACCAGAGCCGATAACAAGGACTTTCTTTATATTTTTAAGTTTCGGCATGCTTAACGACCCTCCATCATATCAATAAAACGTATAAATAAAGCTTCGTGACCGCCGGGGCCGGGACAAGCTTCCGGATGATACTGTACTGCAAAGGAAGGATGATCGCCATATTCCAGACCTTCGATAGTACCGTCATTCATGGAAATATGGGAAATTCTGATATTCTTTCCTTCCAGAGATTTTTCATCTACTGCATAACCGTGGTTTTGAGAAGAAATTACAATTTTACCGGTACTAAGGTCTTTAACCGGCTGATTAACACCGCGATGACCAAATTTCATTTTGTAGGTGTCTGCGCCATTAGCCAAAGCCAAAATCTGATGACCCATGCAGATACCGAAGATAGGTTTTTTGCCCATTAATTTTTGTACATTGGCAATAATTTCAGGCACATCCTTCGGATCTCCAGGTCCATTGGACAGGAAAATACCGTCAGGATTTACTGCCAGCACTTCTTCTGCCGGAGTATAAGCCGGGAATACGGTCAGGCGGCAGTCAAAACATTGCAGATAGTTTAAAATATTTTGTTTGATACCAAAATCCAGCACTGCTACATGGTATTTACCATTACCAAGGGTATAAACTTCTTTGGTGGTAACCTGAGCAATCTGGTCATGCACATCAGGGGTTGCCAGTAATGCATCAATTTCTTCCTGAGAAGTTTCTGCCGGAACGATAACACCTTTCAAAACACCGTATTTACGTATTTTCCTGGTAATAGCACGAGTATCCACACCCACTAAGGTAGGTACATCCTGCTTGTCAAGAAATGCTTCCAGGCTTTCTTCACTGCGCCAGTTGCTGGGATAATCACATAACTCACTGATTACATAGCCCTGGAAATAAGATTTTTTACCTTGATTAAACATGGGATTGATACCGTAGTTACCAACCAGCGGATAGGTCATAACAACAATTTGTCCGCAGAAAGAAGGATCGGTAAGAGTTTCCTGATAACCACTCATACCAGTTGTGAATACAACTTCACCCACAGCATTGCGTTTGCCATAGAAATCGCCTTCAAAAACGCTGCCGTCTTTTAATACTAATTTACCTTTTCTTGCTATTTTGTGCATACTACACCATCTCTCATTACAAATTTGCCCGCCAGTATAGTCGCAACGGCTTTACCCTTGCAGTGTTTACCTTCATACGGAGTAGCCTTGCCGCGGGTATAGAATTTGGAGCTGTCAACAGTCCATTCTTTATCAAGATCCATAATCGTAATATCAGCTACAGAACCCTCTTTCAAGGTACCACCTTTTAATTTGAACAATTTGGCAGGTTCACAGCTCATTTTGCTGATTATGGTATTGAGATCAAATACATTTGTATGATACAGGTCTGTCAGCATAACACCCAGAGATGTTTCCAGACCACAGAAACCGCAGGGAGCATACCTGAACTCTACGTCTTTTTCTTCCGGAGCATGCGGTGCATGGTCGGTAACGATTGCATCTACAGTACCGTCAAGTACAGCTGCACGCATTGCTTCCACGTGATCCCAACTGCGCAGCGGCGGAGATACGCGGGTTGCGGAATTATAACCTGCGCAGGCATCGTCAGTCAGTGTCAGATGGTGTACAGTTACTTCGCTGGTAACATTTACACCTTTTTTCTTAGCCTGACGGATAATATCGATGGCACCCTTGCTGGCAACGTGTGCAATATGCACATGTGCCCCGGTATATTCAGCAATCAGGCAGTCGCGGGCAACCGCAATATCTTCAGAAATAGCAGGCACACCGGGCACACCGATACGTGCAGAAACAGCGCCTTCATGCATATAGCCTTCAGCAGCAAGTTCCGGATCTATGGCATGACAGATAAGCGCTTTATCAAAAGCAGTAACATATTTTGCCGCTAACATGAACAATCTGGAGCTTTTTACATAATGTCCGTCGTCAGAAAAAGCCATGGCACCTTTTTCTGCCATATCGCCCAGCTCAGCCAGTTCTTCTCCCTGTTCACCTTTGCTGATGGCACCTATTACTTCTACATTAGCGTAGCTTTCTTCTGCAGCACGCTGTTTAATACCTGATACGATAATGGAATTATCAATGACAGGTTTGGTATTAGGCATGCAGGCTACAGTGGTAACACCACCGGCAGCAGCAGCCTTGGTACCGCTGATAATATCTTCTTTGGCCTCCAAACCAGGTTCGCGCATATGAGTATGCAAATCAATCAAACCAGGAGTAACAACCAGACCGGTAGCATCATAAACTTCGTCAGCTTCGACAGTAAGATTGCTGCCCAAAGTGCTGATTTTTCCGTCCTCAACAAGGACATCCATTACAGCATCGAGATTTTGGCTGGGGTCTACTACCCTGCCGTTTTTAATCAATGTTTTCAATGTGTTTACCCCCTGTCAAAGTCAAGAATAAAAGTGCCATACGTACAGCTACACCGTTCTGTACTTCCGTACGGATTGCCGCATTGTCACAGTAACCTACTTCCCAGGAAATTTCCAGGCCACGGTTCATAGGACCGGGATGCAGCACGGTTACATCCGGCTTAGCCAGTTTCAGACGGTTTTCATTAATTCCAAAGATGCGGGCATATTCACGCGGAGACGGGAACAGACCTTTTTTCTGACGTTCCAGCTGAATGCGCAGGATGTCAACTACATCAGCGCCTTCGATTGCTTCCTCCACACGTTTATGTACAGTAACACCTAAAGATTCAACATCATGAGGAAGCAGCGTCATAGGACCGGCTACATGTACATCAGCACCCAGTTTTGTCCATGCTGCAATATTGGTACGAGCAACACGGCTGTACAGTACGTCACCGATGATTGCCATTTTCAGGCCCTTGATGTCTTTGCCCTGCTCACGGATGGTGAACAGATCCAGCAGACCCTGAGAAGGATGCGCATGTGCACCGTCACCGGCATTGATAATAACAGGGTCGGCAACATTTGCCGCAAAAGCTGCCGCACCTTCAATGGGATGACGCATTACAATCGCGTCGCAGGCCATGGATTGCACGGTCAGAATGGTATCGCGCAGGCATTCACCTTTTACTACACTGGAAGAAGATGTGGTAATATTGACTACATCAGCGCCAAGGTATTTACCTGCCAGTTCAAAGGAAGTTCTGGTTCTGGTGCTGGGTTCATAAAAAAGATTAATGATAGATTTACCTCTTAAAGAAGGAACTTTTTTGATATCCCTCTTCATAATCTTTTTCATTTCTCCAGCTGTTTTTAACACAAGCTCAATTTCTTCAACACTGAGACTTTCCAGGTCGAGTATATCTCTGCCGCCGAGAGATACATTTGCTTTAGCCATTAGCTTAACCTCCTGTTTTTATGTAATAAAAAAGCCTTCTTGTCCCTGAGGATACAAGAAGGCCGTTAGAGCATTTCTAAAAGTCTACCTTGAAGTCTCACGGGACCAATTTAAAGGTACAAATTTGATATTTATATTGTACAACACTCATATTGATACGTCAAATTTTTATGCAGTTATTTTATCAGGAAAACTTAATATTTTACATGAATTTTCCTTTACTGTTTACTGGCATTACCCTGCCTCTTTATCAGTGCAAAGCAGGCTTAAATATAGTATAATTATTATTTAAAGAATCTCAGTAATATACCTGGCTCAAGGAGATAAATATGCGAAATCATGTTATAGATAATCTGCGCGGCATCTGTATGCTGGGCGTAATCGCCATCCATATCGGCTCGCTCGCCCTGCCTGCAGGCAGTTTTCCTCTCTATGTACTCTTGGAGGTATTATCACGCTACAGCGTTCCTTCTTTTTTCTTCATTTCCGGCTATGGCCTTTTTTGCCAGCTGCAGTATACGGGCAATATCCCTTATCTTGATTTTATCAAAAAACGTTTCCGCAGCGTCGGTGTTCCTTATATCAGCTGGTCATTGCTGTACCTGTTTTATTTCTGGCTTATCCTGCCGCCAGGTTATGTAAGCTGGAATCCTCTGCATGTAGGCTTCACACTTTTCTTCGGTCTTGGCTGTTACCATCTGTATTTCATGGTTATCCTGCTCTGGTTCTACCTCTGCTTCCCCCTCTGGAAAAGCCTGCTGCTGTATATTAACCGCTTTAATGTCAAGACAGGCCTGGTGCTTTTATTTATCTTCCAGCTGCTGTTCAATTACTGGACCACTCATCCCGGTATAGATACCAGTACCTGGAATGTTCTGTGGCAGAACTTTTTTCTCTATCGACTCAACTATTTACCGCTTCACTATCTGTTCATTTTTATCTGCGGCGGCTTTACAGCAATTTACCAGCAGCAATTTTTAGGCTGGCTGCAGCAGCATGCTAAAACAGTAACAGCTTTTTATATCGCTTCTATTGTCTATATTGTCGGCAGCAGTGTCCATTCTTTTTATTACCAGGGCTACAGTCTGTTAGACCTTGCCAATACTTACCATCAGCTCAGTCCGCAAGGGCTCGTCTATACCACTGCTTCACTGGCCTTTTTCTGTACTTTTCTGCCAAAAATAAAAACAGGCACAAAAAGTTATTATCTTCTTGATTTGCTTTCATCCAATTCTTTATTTATTTATCTGATTCACCCGCTTATTCTTGACTGGATGAGCAGTTTTTACAACCATTACGGCATTGTCATGACTGTTAAAAAGGTATGTGCTTCTTATATACTGCTGGTAGCTGCATCACTGACGGCAAGCATACTGCTTACCAGACTTCTTGCTCATTGTCCGGTGGCAGCCAGACTGCTGGCCGGGAAAAAATAACTTGATAAGGACAAAAAGCGAAGGAAACAATTTGGTTTCCTTCGCTTTTATAATTTCTCTGCCAGTTTTAATCTGTCAATTTTACCACTTTCATTTTTTGGCAGCTCCGGCAAATATATAAATTGTTTTGGAACTTCATATTCCGTCAGACTTTCTTTTAAAAGCAGCAATAATTCCTGTTTGGAATAACGCTTTTCAGCGGCCACAAAAGCTACCAGACTGTCAGCATCATTACGATGCACAGCCATAACAGCCGCCTCCGTAACTTCACTGATGTCCGTCAGAGCCTGTTCAACCTTGCCTGCCGAAATCTTCATCCCATTTACATTGCAGATATCATCAATCCTGCCCAAAAAATGCAGACTGCCATCGTCAGCAAGATATCCTCTGTCTTTTAACGAAAAAGGCATTGCTATTCCTTCGACGCCATAAGGAGTATCAACGAATATTTCCTCATTTTTTACGGAGACATGGACGCCCGGAAAAGCTCGTCCTATATTGGTACGGTCTTCCGTCATCTCGCTGTCTTTAATGTAGGTTATATAATTGAGTTCACTGGCCCCATAATAGAGAGTTATTTCCGTACGGGGAAAAGCTTTTTTCAGTTTTTCCGCATCTTTTCTGCCAAGACTCTGAGAACCGCTGACAATATGACGTACACCTTGTTCCGCTTCTCTGACCATTTTGGCAAGCAGCAGCAGTTTCGACGGTATCAGATACATTGTATTTACGCCAAAACTTTTTATCATTTCCAGCCAGTGACGGGGACGAAATTTTTCTGTTGCCACAATAGTTCCGCCTGCAGCAAGTACGCTTAAATAAATATTGAGATTTCCCGTGAAAGCAAGGCTTCCCTGACAGAAAATAACCGTACTATTATCAATACCGAAAATTCTGTTCTGCTGCGGAAAAAAATCTGCCCAGCTACGATAGCTGCGCCATAAAAGCTTACTGCGCCCGGTAGAGCCAGAAGTCATAACTCCCATACAGGCTTCTGCAGGAATATCTTCTATATTGAACTGCTGCGCTCTGCTTACTTCTGTTGCAATTACCGGTACCGATAAAGTGCCGCTGTAGGCCAGAAACTGTACCAGCTGCTCAGCTATCCTGCCAGCGTGTATAAAGACAGCCTGTGCTGGTAAAACTTCACTGCCGCGTATTGCGGCAGCCAGACTGACCAACTCACCATAAGAATACGACCTCTCATCAGTTATCAGCGCAGCTTTATCCTGCTGCTTTTGTGCCAGTAAAGTAAGATAATCCATATTCTACACCCTTTCAACTAACAGCGCCGTTCCCACACCGCCGGCCGCAGCCACACTGCAGCAGCCAAGCCTGCCGTTACGCTGTTTAAGCGACTCCAGCAAATGCAGCAGGATAATCCCTCCGGAAGCTCCGTAAGGATGTCCATAAGCCAGTGCTCCGCCAAAAACATTGTATTTTTCCATGCTCTGCGGAAATGCTCTGGCAAATAATACGTCAATCACCGCAAAAGCTTCATTGAGTTCAAATCCGTCAATATCCTGCTCCTGTAATCCCTGCTTTTGCAGCAGTTTCTGCAGAGCCAGAATAGCCGTCTTAGGACTTACAAGCGGATCACCGCCGCAGGCAGCAGAGCCAAGCACTTTTGCCTGTGCCCGCAGATGATGCTGCTGTAAATACTTTTCTGAGCAAAGCACCAGAAAAGCTGCTCCGTCATTTATCAGACAGGAATTAGCTGCAGTGATGAACTTTCCTTCCGGCAGCACTTTAGGCATCCTGTCCAGCAGCCGCTGACTCATTCTGGGTCTTATCCCTTCATCTGCCTTTGCGCCACATACGGAAGTTACCACGTCTTTCAGCAGCCCTTTCTGCTGTGTTTGTACAGCAAGAGCATGACTGCGCAGCACCCAGGCATCCATTTCCTCTTTGGTTATATTCTCCTGTTCTGCTGCCAGCTCTGCCCCTTCAAGCATGACAGTTTCTCTGTGAATGCCTGGCATAAACTTAGCTACGCTATACCAGTTATCACCCGTATAAGCAGGATGATTGGGATTATAGCCGCGTCTTGGCTGTGTGGAACTGCTTTCAAAACCTCCGGCAATAACTACGTCCGCTTCTCCTGCTGCAATCTTGGCAGCAGCAACTGCAATACTTTCCAAGCCGCTGCCACACTGAACATCTACAGTAAAAGCAGGCACGGAAATATCCACACCTGCCTCCAACGCCATTAGCCTGGCAATATTGCCGCCTGCACCCACGCCGTTGCCGGCAATGATATAGTCAGGAAGCACAATATGATATTTTTCCATAACGTTACGCAGTACTGCTGCACCAAGAACTTCTGCAGGCACGTGCCGATACATGCCGTTGCAGACTCCTACATAGCTGCGCAGTCCTCCCAAAATATAAGCGTTATTCATCATGCATCACCTGGAAAAAACCCTATGGATAGGTCCTGCAAGAAAAGCTGCCGCAAGGCATTTAACTACGTCAAGCGGTACAAACGGCAGCACGCCGGTCACAACAGCAGCCTGCCAGTCCATACCCGTAACAAATTTAAGCTGCAGTGCACCCAGCAGGTAAATTACCGGTATGCCGACACCAATACCTATTATGCTGTAACGTTTAAAACTGTATTCACTGCCGCGCAGCAGGGCAATCAGCACTGCCGCAACCATGAACCCGAAAATATATCCTCCTGTGGGGCCAAACAATTTTGCCGGTCCTGCCGTGCCGCCGGTAAACACAGGTATGCCTGCCAGCCCAATCAGGATATATACAAGCATCGTCATAAAAGTCTGACGCGGCGTAAGTAAAAATGCCACCAAATTGACAAACATCGTCTGCAACGCTATCGGCGACAGCGAAAACGGCAAAGGTATTACAATATACGCTGATACACAATTCATTGCCACCAGCAGTGCAATCTTAGTCATTTCGGCAGTCTTGCTCACGGAAGAATTCATATAAAACACCTTCTTAATCTATTTTTTACTGATTATAAACACTTTGGCTCCATTGACATATGCTGTAATTGTCTGCTCCTGAAAACAACAGCTCACTGTTTCACCACTGTAAACCGGCTGTACAAAACGTACCTTCCAGTTCAGCGCTGCAATTCCTGCTGTTTTTTGCAGCCAGCTTAACAGCAGCATTCCCGGAACTATAGGCCGCGGCTGTCTGTGAATAATATTCTCATCACCCACACGGGCAAGATATTCAGATACTTCCGCAACAGAGAATATATGTTCATAGGAAGGCTTATCCGCAAGCTCCTCGTCTTGCGTATCAGCACGTCCAAGCTGACGGGGCAGCATAAGTATCACCTTCAGCTGTTTTTGCAACTTGCCGTCATTGCTTCTTCCCTGCACAAGGATAATACTCCTGCGTTTGTTTTGCACCAGTATCTCATTACTGTATATCTCAGCTTTGCCGCTAATTTCTGCATCAACTCCGGCAATGACCCAGCCTTTGAACACTTCCTGATCGCATTTTGCCAATGCCTGTGCCAGTTCCAGCATATTTTCAACATCCTTTCATGCTGTAAATTATTATAAAACAAAGCAGTATTTGCAGTCAACCTGTTTTACAATACAGTTAACTTCAAATACTGCCTCTTTTGATAATATTTTCGCCGAAGCGTTTTTTCAGTGCATCTACAGCCTCATTACGCTGCAGCTGTCTTTTGTCTTCCTCAAACCCAAGTGTACCGGATGCTCCGTCCGTAAGACTGGAAACAGTAATCCCCAGCAGCCTCACACCTTTACTGACATCTATTCCATGCAAAAGTTTCACTGCCAAAGCATAAATTTCTTCATCACAGCAAATATCACTTTCCCCGCTAATACTGCGAGTACAGATTCTGAAATCAGTAAACTTGACTTTCAAGGTCAGCGTATGTCCGCTGTAACCCTTCCCCCGCAGTCTGAATCCTGTCTGTCCGCTCAGTATCAGCAGCTCTCGACGGCATTGCTCCTCCGTAAACAAATCTTTTGCAAAAGTAGTTTCTCTGCCAATAGATTTAGGAGCAGACTGAGCCACAACCGGACGATGGTCTATGCCTTGCGCCAACAGATGCACACTCTCTGAATTTTTACCAAATACTTTTCTCAGGATATCCTTTTCCGCCACTGCCAGCTGTCCTATAGTAACAATACCATATTGCAGCAGGGCTTTTTCTGCCATCTTGCCGATGCCGAATATTTTAGTCACGGGCAGTCTGGAAATAAACTCTGCCGCTGTTGCATGTCTGATGACTGTAAAACCATCCGGTTTTTGCATATCAGAAGCCATTTTAGCCAAAAACTTGTTGGGAGCCAAACCAACGGAAGCAGTCAGCCCTACTTCATGGGCAATACGTTTTTTTATCATCCAGCCAATGTCTTCCGGACTATGATACAGCTTTTCCATTCCGCTCACATCAAGAAAAGCTTCATCAATGGAAAGCTGCTCCACTATCGGTGCCGATTCTCTAAAAATCGCCATTACCTTTCCGGATATCTCCTGATAGCGACGCATCCTTACCGGAACATATTCTCCATGCGGGCACAGTTTTCTTGCCTCAGCCATGGGCATGGCTGAGTGTACGCCATAACGGCGTGCCTCATAAGAACAGGTCGAAACTACGCCGCGACAGGACTGCCCGCCGACAATGACAGGTTTGCCCCGCAGCGCAGGATTATCCAGTTGCTCTATTGAAGCAAAAAAAGCATCCATGTCCACATGTATTATCCATCTGAGCATTTACGCACCAGCTTTCCATATTAGCAGAAAATATACGGCAGCACCAATAAGCAGCAGGCCAACAAAATTATAGAACAAAAACATCTTCAGATAAGGTCCAGCCTGATAGGGATGCTCAGCAGCAAAAAGCTTATAGGAAATAACGCTGGCCATAGAAGCAATAAGCGTCCCCAGACCACCGATATTTACCCCCAGAAGCAGTGCTTCAGCCTCCCTGGTCAGCGCTGCCAGCAGCATAGCAGCAGGAACATTGCTGATTAGCTGACTGCTCAGCAATCCGGCCAGATATGTACCGGTAGCACTGTTGAGCACGTTGTTTTGCAAAAACTGCACAATATCAGTATGACTTATATTGCCAATAAAGATAAAAAAGCCGATAAAAGTAACCAGGAGAGAATAATCTACCTGCAGCAGCAGCCTTCTGTTCATAACAAGCACTGCAGCAACAGTTACTACCAGCGCCGCATATTTATCGGCAAAATGCAGCACGGCGCCTATATTCAAGAAAAGCAGCAATAGATAGACAGCCGTTATCCTGCGTTCAGGACACTTCATCCGATCAAGCTGCAGCGACAGTTTCCGGTCGTGTATATTATAGATAATCGCTAAAATATAAATTACCGACAGCAACGTAGGCACTGTCATTATTTTGAAAAAGCTCGCTGCCGTAAAATCATAATGTGCATATAAAAACAGATTTTGTGGATTACCGGCAGGTGTAAACATACTGCCAAGATTAGCAGCCAATGTCTGCAGAATGATTACCAGCGGCATATCCATTTTCGCAGCCTTACCAATTACAAGCGCTAATGGCACAAAGGTCAGCAGAGCTACATCATTGGTAACAAACATGGAAGATAAAAAAGTTATGCCTACCAGCACCAACGTTATCTGTCGCCTGCTATGACAGTACTGCAGCAGTTCCACCGCACTCCAGTCAAGAAATCTTACACTTTTCAGCCCGGCTACCACAAGCATCAGCGCCCATAAAACACATAAAACTTCCCAGTCGATATACGATAGCTGAGGACGATAAAAAACAGAAGAAATAATTGCCATTACAACTGCGGCACTTAAAACTGTTTCCTGTTTTATAAAAATTTTCAGCCTGCTCAAAAAATTGCTTAACATTACTTAATTCATCACTTTCCTCATATTCTACCGCCAGTTATCTCTGCTGGCAGCAAAGGCCAGCGCGCTGACTCTTTCAGCACCGGCAGCCAATAATGCACACGCTGCCTCTTTCATCGTACTGCCGGTAGTATAAATATCATCACACAACAGTATCTTTTTCCCTGTAACAGGCATATTCACACGAAAACATCCCTGCAGTTCCTGACGCCGCAGCACAGGCTCCAGTTCATACAGTGGAATGGTATTACGCACTCTCTCCAGCACCTGTCTCGGCTGACAGTCATATTCCATAAAAGAAAAAATTCTTTCCGGAACATCGAATCCCCTGCTCTTTCGTCGTTCAGGAGAAGTAGGGATACAGGCAATCAAATCAAAATCAGAGAAAAAATATTCCGGCCTTAACGGCAGAGCAAATTTTGCTTCTTCATATAAAAGCGGCAGCAATATTCCACGATTTTCAAATTTTACTCCGTGCAGCATTTCTTTTAACTGCTGTTCGTATTTATATAACAGAAAAACCTCTCTCAGAGGATAAGCATCTTTTATGACCATCTGCAGCAAAAAACTGCGGCGACAATCTGCACAGAAACACCCGGCATCTATTACAGTACCACATACAAAACACCGCCGCGGATAAAATATTTCTCTCAGCAGCTGCGCATTATAAACCAGTACGTCCTTATAAGCACTAAAATCAACCGAAAACATCGCTGTCTTCCTGCAATCTTTCCGCTAAAAGCGAATAACGACGCCTTGTCCTGTCATTTTCTACCGCTGTACGTACAGCAGCCCTGCTGCCTATAACCTGCACCCTTTCTCTTGCTCGTGTGACAGCCGTATAAAGCAGATTACGCTGCAGCATAATATAATGACTTGGTACCATCAAAAGCAATACACAAGGATATTCGCTGCCCTGAGACTTATGCACGCTCATGGCATAAGCAAGCTGCAATTCTTCAAGTTCACTTTGAGTGTAGCTTACATAGTCGCCCTCGGCACGCTCAGGATACGCCACCGTTACAGCCTTACCATCAATTCTTATAATCCTGCCGATATCGCCATTAAAAACATCTTTTTCGTAATTATTACGTATCTGCATAACTTTGTCACCAGTACGCAGCACATTGCCAGAAACATTAATTTCCGCCCTGCCATAAGCAGGTGGATTAAGATATTGCTGCAAAAGTTTATTAAGGTTTTGCACACCGCAGGGGTTCTTATGCATTGGCGTCAGTACCTGTACGCTCCGCCAGTCGCTGGCAGCAGTCAACGCAGAATAGGTACGCGCAACATATTCGGCAGCGTCATTTTCATCAGCAAATTCTACCAGTGAAAAGTCGCTGCCTGCCACAAATTCAGGCATCTGTCCGTGATTTATTTTATGTGCGTTTATTACTATCGGACTAACCTCAGCCTGCCGAAAAACATTCTCTAACCTTACTACAGGCAATTTGCCGGATCGTATCATGTCTTTAAGTACGGAGCCGGCGCCCACCGACGGCAGCTGGTCCACATCGCCCACAAAAATCAGGCGGCAGCCTCCCGGAACTGCTTTTAACAGATGATAGGTCAGATTTATATCCAGCATGGAAGCTTCATCTACAATGATAGCTTCGGCATCCAGCGGTTCGCTGTCATCTTTGCCAAAACTGAAACCGCTGCTGTCGGGCTGGTATTCCAAAAGCCGATGTACGGTAAGTGCCGGATGTCCGGCAGATTCAGCCAGTCTGCGTGCGGCTCTGCCGGTAGGAGCAGCCAGCAGAATACGGCAGCCGGCTTTTTCCAGTACGTTAATAATTCCTTTTACAACAGTAGTCTTGCCTGTACCAGGTCCTCCGGTCAGAACAAAGACACCATGCCTGAGCGAAGCATTGATAGCCTCCTTCTGCGCTGCAGCCAATATAATACCCGCTTCCTTTTCCCATTCAGAAATAACCTTATCTACATCCACTCGCCCTACAGAATGGGCATTATCTCTGAGCAGTAACAGCCGGCGCGCAGTACCAACCTCTGCCCTGTACAAATATTCCGGATAAATCAGCCGCATACCGCCAACTTCTTCTGTACGCAGCAAATCCTTCTGCAAAAGGTCGTTAAATACATGCTGCACTGTTACTGTTTCAACCTGTAAAAGTCTAACGGTCTCCCTGATTAAAAGTTCTTCCGGCACGCAGGTATGACCGGCAGCTGCCGCCTGCGTTACAGCATAACTAAGGCCTGCAATAATCCTTTCACTGCAGTCACGCTCCATGCCCAGGGACATGGCAATTCTGTCCGCAGTCTTAAAACCGATACCGCTGATATCACCGGCCAGACAATAGGGATTATCTTTAATCCTGACAATGGCAGTATTTCCGTATACAGCCTGCAGTCTGGCAGCATAACCGCCGCTGACACCATGTGATTCCAAAAACAGCATTAACTCACGCATCTCTGAAAGTTCAGCATAAGCACTGCCAATATCAGCTGCCTTTTTGGCACTGATTCCCTTGATTTCAGCAAGACGCTCAGGACTGCTGCCTAATATCTCAAGAGTTTCCCGTCCAAAATGTTCTACTATCCTCGCCGCAGTAACTTTACCGATACCTTTAATGGCACCTGAAGCCAGAAATCTTTCGATACCTGCAACAGACGTAGGCTGCTGCACGCTGCATATGGCTGCATCAAACTGCCTTCCAAACCTGCTGTGCTCCGTCCATTGCCCTTCAAGTACAATATTTTCACCCAAAAAAGGCGCCGAACCATGATAAACAGCAGTCACTCTGCCTTCACTGCGGCTGCTCAGCCGCAGTACGCAAAACATACCGTCATCACTTTGAAATATTATATCTTCCAGTAAGCCTTCCAGCTTGTCCATATATTCACCGCCATAATAAAACAAACGTTCTCTTTTGTATTATAGCACGATTCCGGCGCAAAAGAAAACCTTCATATTTTGACAAATATACATCTTTCCGCTATAATATTATGTACTTTAAATATTAGGAGTGCCATTGTGAAAATCAAAAAATTAACCGGTAAACTTATTGCTATTGATATGTATAATTGCAGTGCTTCGATCCTCAATGATGCAGACGCCGCTGAAAAGGCTCTGGAACAGGCATGCACTGATTTCTGCCTGCAGCCGTGTCAGATTATCCGCAACAGAGAAGAAGATCAGAACGAATATTCTCTTTTCGCTATCTGCAAACAGGGTCATGTAACCTTACATATTTATCCTGAAGTCGGATTTGTAACAGCAGACGTTTACAGCTGCTATGAAAATGCCGATTCTGCCGGTATGGCACGCTTCCTGCGTAATTATCTGGATGCTGACAAATCGAAAATCACCCTGCTGGATCGCGGTGATTTCGGTACGGAAAGCGATATGAAGCCGCATCGCCGTTCCAACATCAAATTTATCCGCCGCACCCAGAATTTTGGCGGCAAACTGAAAAATATGATGATGAAGCCACGTTCCATATAAAAAGAGCTGCCTGACGGCAGCTTTTCTTATTATGTATCAGCAACACAACAGGAGGTATATCATGAAATATCTTTTCTGGGATATTGACGGCACATTGCTGCTCACCGGCGGAGCCGGTGCCAATGCCATGCTCGACGTTATAAAAGAACACTATTTCCTGAAAGATTTTAGATTCAGCAAATCTCTTGCAGGCCGTACAGACCCTGAAATAATCAAGGAAGCCGTAGCTCAGATTAAAGGTCGGTGCAGCGCGGCAGATGCTGCCAGTCTGCTTATACGTTACCACATGAAGCTGCCGGAATATCTCAATTGCTATCAGGGTACTGTATTAAAGAATGTGCAAAAAACACTTGACTGCTTTACTCAGCCCGGCACTAACTTCACCAACTGCCTGCTTACAGGTAACACCAAGACCGGAGCCAAACTGAAACTTGCTCACTATGGACTGGATAAATATTTTGATTTTGATGCCAGTGTTTTCGGAGAGCTGAGTGAAGACCGCCGTGAACTTGCCAAAATAGCATGGCAACGTTTTTATGCAAAAAATCCTGATATCAGCACCGACGATTTTATCTTTATTGGTGACACTCCTAATGATGTCATCTGCGCTAATGCTATTGATGCCAAATGCCTTGTAGTCCTTTGGGGTTCTAATTATCAGAAGGAAGATTTTCAGCAGGTAAAGCCCTGGAAGATAATAGATGCTCTGCCGGACAATCCTGCAGAATTGCAAAAACTATTTGAAGAAGCATAGAGGAGTAATTATGAAAAAAATTCTGCTTACCTGTCTTCTCCTTTGCCATACTGCCGCTGCCTGCGCTTACAGCAATCAGGACGTTGCAGCAGTTAAAGCCGGAAGCAACTGTATCGGAGGCGATTTATCAGGTGCCGATCTCTCAGGACTCAATCTTTCCGGACGTGATTTTACCGGCACAAACTTCACAGAAGCACGGCTTGTGAAAACCAATCTGTCAGACAGCAAACTAAACGGAGCAAACTTTTCCCATGCATTTTTGCAGCAGGCCAATCTGCGTAACTGCACAGCAGAAAAAACTGACTTTAGTTATGTATCTGCCCCTGATGCAGATTTTACCAAGGCAAAACTGCAGGGAGCAAAATTCTATCGCAGCCAATTGCGCGGCACAAGCTTTTTAAATGCTGATTTACGCAACATACTTGCCGAGGAAGCATCTCTTGACAGCATCAATGCTGACTACGCAGACTTTTCCTATGCAAACATGCCTTATTGCTGGCTGTATAAAGCACAGCTGCGTAATAGCATTTTTACCGGTGCCAATCTTTACAGAGCCAAAATGCAGCATTCTGATCTTACTGATGCCAATTTGCGCAGCGCAAAAATGAGCAGAGTCTCCTTGTATAAGGCAAACCTTACCAATGCTGATTTTAATGCCGCTATTTTGGAAAAAGCCGATTTGCGGCGTACTGAGCTTACCTATACAGAATTCGGTACTGCCTTCAAAGACAGCGCAAAATTTTAAAAAAATTTTAAATATCAAGTAAAAAACAGGTCTGCAATACGCAGACCTGTTTTTTTATTCTTCAAAACGTCCTTTTAAAATAATTTCGCCATCAAGTACAGCTGTCTTCCCTTTGGCAAATACGCTGCAGATATTCAGTTCATGATCCAATACCAGCATATCTGCATCAGCACCATTGCAGATGCAGCCTTTACATCCTTCCTTAGCCAGCAATGCTGCCGGAGTACTGGTAAGCAGCTTCAAAGCCTCAGTCAGCGGCAGTCCACGACGAACAAGGCTCTGAATGGTCTTGTGCAGATATTTCGGAGAAGCATAAGTCAGACCAATGCATTCACCGTTAGCATCAAATTTTGGCTGACTGCCAAACGCATCACTGGAAAGAGACACATGATCGGCGCTAACGCCATCTCTGTGCAGCAATGCATAAAGTTTTTCTGCATTAACTTCCACATCTTTATCATCAGATCCTGCCGTACAGTCCATATACCCACCGCGTTGAATCAGCTTCACACCTTCATCAATCAGTTCATCTGTTCTCAGCATATGGGTAGGCAAGAAATTTTTTACAGGCAAATCCGAATTATCCAGAGCGTAAAACAGCGGATCAAGCTTTCCTTTACCGCTGCCCATATGCAGGGTCACAAGACCTGGAGTATTACTGATAAGTCCTGCCCTGCGCGCCTGCACGCCAAGCGCTATCAGATCTTCACCGGTCGGATTGGAGCTGCGGTGATCAGATACGGCAACCTTCACGCCTATCATAGGTGTAATCATAGCTATATCTTTTTCCACGCTTCCAGTCATAGTTACCGGCGGATAGGCATAGTAACTGGTCAGGCAGTATGCGGTAATACCTTCCTCAGTCAGTGCACGGGCCTTAGCTACAAGATTTTCCAGACTTCTGGTAATACCATCCGTACCAAGCAGACCTACTACAGTGGTAATGCCGTTAGCAGTAAAAGCTGTCAGGTATGATTCCGGAACTCTGGACGCAGGTCCCTGCTCTCCGCCGCCGCCAGTAATATGCACATGCAGATCAATATAACCCGGCACAAGCAGTTTTCCCGCTAAATCAAAAATCTCTGCCTCAGCCAGTCCTTCATAGCCTTCAATTTTATCAGCTACGCGGCAAATTTTATCACCAACAATAAGCACATCTTTAATACCCAAATCTTCCGGAGCATATACATGTGCATTTTTGAACAGTTTTATCATCAAAATATCTCCTTAAACTTCAAACGTTCCCTTTACCAGTACTTTACCGACAGCAACCATAATTTCTCCACCGGCAATTACCGAATCAATATTTAAATCATCGTCAAGTATCAGCATATCACCGTCACAGCCTTGCTCCAGGCATCCCTTGCGCGGATAAAGGCCATTAACCCGCGCCGGATTGGCTGTGCAGACTCCTGCCGCTACCGCCAAGGGTACGCCTGCCTGTACTGCATCGCGAACCTCCTCATGCAGAGACGCAAGCTTCGTCACCAGCTGCCTTGTGCTGCCATCCGGCAGCCGCACACTCATACAGCCATTACCGTCAGAACTCATGGTTACCTGCTGCATGTCGATGCCTTCCTGCCATAAAATTCTGATGGCCTCACTGGGCTTTACACAATCAGGAAAACCGTCACTGGCACGTATGCCTGACGTAATATCAATATAACCTCCACGCTGTGCCAGCAGCTTGGCTTCTTCAAATAAAGGCATACTCCTGTTAACATGAGTAGGAATAAAATGTCCTGCCGGAATCTCACTCTCGTCCAGAATCTCAAATAACTGCTGCAACCCTTTGCGTCCTACACCCATATGAAACTGCACAACACCACTCTTGCCTGCCAGCATCCCGCCAACACGAGCCTGTGTCAGAATTCTTTTCAGTTCCTCCTTTGTAGGTTCCGAAGAACGGTGGTCAGACAATGCAATTTCACCTATTCCAAGCACTTTATCAATAAGGATGATATCTCTGCGCGCGTCTCCTGTAATCGTTCGCAGTGGTACTTCATATGAGCCGGTCAGGATATAAGCCGATATTCCTTCTGCTTCCAGCCCTCTGGCCTTTGCCAGCAATGATTCCGGATGCCTTCCTGTTCCGTCAGTACCAAGCACCCCTACAACCGTAGTCACTCCGGCAGAAGTAATATCACTGAGCATAACTTCCGGCGTGCGGCTATAAGGACCGGATTCCCCGCCGCCACCAATAATATGCACATGCTGATCCACATAACCCGGTATTATCTTGCGCCCGGCTGCATCCAGCGTCTTTAGCCCCGGCAGGCTTACCTGTGCAGCCAGCTTTTTACCTATAGCAACAATCTGTCCGTTAACAATCAGGATATCCTGCATGCCTTGATATGCAGGAGCATACAGCTCTGCATTCCGCACAAGCAATGATTTATGCATTATTCATCCTTACCTTCATCTTCCAGTTTGGCAATACCGATACCGGTAAAGCCGTAGAAAATAGCAATCATAAAGCCTGCATAGCACAAAATTGCATACGGCAGATAATCAAGAGTTTCCACACCCAGACAGGAAGTCATATAGGCACCTGCTGCAGACCAGGGAACCAACGGCACAAACACGGTACCTGCATCTTCCAAAGTACGGGACAGGTTCTTTGCCGCCAGGCCACGGGCCTTATAGGCATCACGGAACATTTCACCCGGTACAAGGATGGAAAGATAGGAATTACCGGTGGTAAGTGCCATAACAAGACAGGAAGCAACGGTTGCGCTGATTAACGCGCCGGTAGATTTGGCAACACTGAGTATTTTTTGCAAGACAACATCAAGGAAGCCGGCACGGCTCATAATAGCAGCAAATACAAATGCACAGAATACCAGCAGCGTCGTACTCATAATGCTGTTCATACCGCCGCGGTTCAAAAGCTTGGTAACTTCCATAGTGCAGGAAGCAGCATTAAAACCAGGTGCTGCAATCATGGAAACATTAAAACCGCTGACAGTGCTGGCAAGAACATTTTTCAGGCTGATACCCTGCAGTGCGATAGCTTCAATACCAGCTACCACGGTAGAACCCATCATTACAGGAATAGTAGGCCATTTTAAAATAGAGCCTGCCAAAACAATGACAACAGGAATAATCAGCATAATATTCCAGCTGTACATGGAATCAAGCTGATTCAGCATTCTGGTAACAGATTCAGAATTTACGGTCGCAGTAGTATCTGCATTCATTCCGATGAAGGCATAAACAATAAGAGAAATAATAGTTGCCGGAATAGTAGTATAGAACATATGGAAAATATGTTCATACAGAGTACTGCCAGCCGCAATGGGAGCCAGGTTGGTTGTATCAGACAACGGGGAAATTTTATCGCCAAAATATGAGCCGGCAATAACCGCACCGGCAGTAGCCGGTAAAGAAACGCCAAGAGTCGAAGCAATGCCCATCAGCGCCACACCCATTGTAGCAACAGAACCCCAGGAAGTACCTGTAACTACAGATACCACTGCAGTAATCAGGAAAGACGTTACCAGCATCCATTGGGGATTAACCATCTGCACACCATAATAAATCATAAGCGGAATAGTTCCGGCTGCCATCCAGGTGCCTACAAGAGCGCCTACGGAAACCAGAATCAAAATGGCAGGCATACCTTTGGCAATTTTCAGGCATACCTCATCCATAATCTCATCCCAGGTAATACCTACACGAAATGCAAGAAATGCCGCAATACCAGCTACTAATAACAACAGCGGTTCAGTAGCATAGCCCATGACACCTTTACCATAAGTTAAAATAACCAACATTGCAACAATAGGTGTAAAAGCTTCCAAAAAAGTAGGTTTTCTCAATTTCCTTTTTTCCTTGCTCATACAAAACCCTCCTCAATAATGTAAATAAAAAAACTATGGTTTTATTGTATTACAAAGAAAAGGAACTTATAAATTGCGTTATTTTTTCTATTTATAAAAAAATTTTATCAATATTCTTCTCTACTTACTCACGTTCTGCCTGCAAATAATCAAGAAAGCGTTTTTTAGGTTGAGTAAACTCCATTTCATAATCATAAAGTACCGAAATGCGGAATTTGGCATCATACTCATCAGAAAACTTTATCATTGCTCCAGAGCGGATATCATCTTTCACCTTAGTAAGCGGTACAAAAGCTATACCCATTGATTTTTTCACTGCTTCCAAAACCGTATCTGAATCACTGAAAGAAACTACTTTTTTAAGTTTCTTCATATCCACCTTTTCCAGCAGCACATTATAGTAAACACCATTATCCGAATAAGAAACAAAAGGATAATCGTAAATATTCATACTGCTTTCAAACCGTTCATACAGCTGTTTTGAGCAAACCCAAACCAGCTTTTCCTGCCACAGACGCACTCTTTTAGTATAAAGCGGCTGTACATCCATATGTACAAATGCGAAATCATAATATTTCTCTTTAACTGTGCGATCCAAAATTTCTTCAATAGTCATGCGGCGGTCAACCACTATGTCAAGTTCCGGAAATTCCTTTTTAATCCTTGTCAGAATATCCAGCAAATAACTGTTGATTACCTGCGTAGAAACAGCAATCCTTAAATGCATGCTTTGTTCCTTAAACGCTGACATGAACTTGATGCTTTCTTCATATTCCTGCAAAATTTTCTGTGCTTCCGGCACAAAGGCCTGCCCTGCTGCGGTAAGATAAACATTCTTACCTTCACGTACAAAAAGAGCTACTCCGTAAGTTTCTTCAAGCGCAGCAATATGATTGCTGATGGTCGGCTGGGTAAAATTAAGAAATTCTGCCGCCTGCGTAAAACTTTTACATTGTGCTACGGTTAAAAATGAACGGTACACCTGTATTTTCATGGTCTCATCTCCGACAATCTCATTATAAGTTTTTCTTTATTATACCAAAATTTTTCTTATAGATAGCCTTTTATAGGTCATCTTTTATAAAAGAATACTGTATACAAAATCAAATACTCTGCATATTTACGCCCTAAATAAAAAAAGAAGCTGCCCTGTTTACAATAAGTCAGCTTCTTTTTTATTTTAGGGGTTTCATTTTTAGACTCAGCATATAGTAAAAAAACGCAGCCATCTGACTGCGTTTTACTTTTAAACTGGTCGGGGCGGCGAGATTCGAACTCACGGCCTCTTGTACCCGAAACAAGCGCGCTACCAAACTGCGCCACGCCCCGACTTTTACTGATATGCATCAGCAACATTGATAATTATAAAACAAGGTGTTTAATATGTCAACACTTTTTTGTAATTATCCTTGTGTTACCACACGAATACTGGTAACTTCAAAAGCTTCTGCTATAGCAGGCAGGCATTCACGTTCAATATTGGTACGATGCAGCTCATTTTCTGCCACGAGCAGGATACGGTTACCGGCATAGTTAATATTATGTACCTTACTGATCAGGCGATGAAATGTTTCTTCACCCAAAATTTCTTTTAATTTCTGCAATCTTTCCATAACATAAGGCTTTTCTTCGGCCATCCTCTGTTCCAGAGGTGAAAACGGCACAGTTACCACACGCGCATCACGAGCAACGACAAATTTTTCTTCACCTTCACCAGGTACAACTAAATCTTGACGCATTTTTTATTCCTCCATATTTAAACTTTGTAAAAGTAATAAAAGCTCTTTACATGTCTTTTATTATATGTTACCGTTTACTTTCAGTCAAGCCAGAGTCCCATTCCTGTAAATTTCATAAGGAGCAGCTCCTGTTACCTCCATAACATGTATTCCGTTTGCTAAACCTGCAATGATATTGTATAATATTATAGATTTTAGCTTATGCGACAAAGGCAGTATTCCCGCTGCCTGCTACCCATATTTAGGAGGTATTCTGATGTCTGTATTTGATGTTTTGCAGGAACGTGGCTTTATTAAGCAAATGTCCCATGAAAACGAAATTAAAGAATTACTGGAAAATGAAAAAATAACATTCTACATAGGTTTCGACCCCACAGCTGACAGTCTGCATGTAGGTCATTTTATCGCTTTAATGATGATGAGTCACATGCAGAAAGCAGGTCATCGCCCCATCTGCCTTCTGGGCGGCGGTACCGGTATGGTAGGCGACCCCAGCGGCAAAGATGAGATGCGTAAAATGCTTACTACAGAATTTATTAATCATAATATTGCCTGCTTTAAAAAGCAGATGAGCCGCTTTATTGATTTTTCTGACGGTAAGGCAATTCTGGCGAATAACGCTGACTGGCTGCTTGATTTAAACTATATCCAGCTGCTGCGTGAAGTCGGCGTTCATTTTTCCGTTAACCGCATGCTTACTGCCGAATGCTTCAAAAAACGTCTGGAACGCGGTCTTTCTTTCTTTGAATTTAACTATATGATTATGCAAAGCTATGATTTCTGGCGTTTAAATAAAGAATACGGCTGCATTATGGAACTGGGCGGCGACGACCAATGGTCCAATATGCTGGCAGGCGTAGAACTTATCCGCCGTAAGGAACAAAAACCTGCTTACTGCATGACATGCAAACTGCTTACTACCAGCGATGGCCGTAAAATGGGCAAAACTGAAAAAGGTGCTCTGTGGCTGGATCCTGAGAAAACCTCTCCGTATGACTTTTATCAGTACTGGCGTAATGTAGATGACAGCGACGTAGAAAACTGCCTCAGCCTGCTGACCTTCCTGCCTATGGATGAAGTCCACCGTCTTGCTGCACTCAAGGACGCTGAAATTAATATTGCCAAGAAGGTACTGGCATTCGAAGTTACCAAGCTGGTACACGGTGAAGAAGAAGCAACTAAAGCACAACAGGCAGCTGAAGCACTGTTTGGTGGCGGCAGCAATCTGGAAAATGTACCTACCATAGAAATAACTCCTGCTGAAATGACCGGTAAAGTTATCGACGTACTTACCGCCGGCAAGATTTTCTCCAGTAAACGTGAAGCACGCCAGATGATTACTCAAGGTGGTTTGTACATTAATGATAATGTACTTAACGATGTTGATGCCTGCTTTGCAGAAAATATGTTCAACGAAGACAAAAGTCTGCTAATTCGTAAAGGCAAGAAAAAATACTTCCGTCTGATTGTAAAATAAAAGAAAAAACCTCTGTCTTTTCTGACGGAGGTTTACCTTTTTCTGTATAAATATTATAATTTTCAGACTTATTTTGTATATTTTAAGGTTTTTTCTAATATTTGTCATGTTACATTGAATAAATATTGTGAACGTCAAAATGTTGCAAAACTACTATAAATTTATTATAATAATTCGCAGTGAGAATTCTTCTCCAATTTATGCTTGGAGAAGTTTTTTTATTTTCGGCAGTAACTTTATCAACACTATTCAGGAGAATATTTATGGAGCAAAAAATCAATCTTTCTTTAATATTACCTATCGGCTTAATGCTTTTTTCATTCTTTTTCGGCGCAGGCAACTTCATCTTCCCTCCGGTACTCGGACAATTGGCCGGTGATAACCTGTTTGCAGCAACTCTCGGTTTCTGTATAAGCGGCGTAGGCCTGCCACTACTTGGTATTGTAGCAATGGCTATCAACCGCAGCGATAACCCGGATAATCTGGCATCTCCGGTGCACCGTAATTTTGCTAAAGCACTTGTGGTTATCTGCGCACTGACCATTGGCCCCTTCTTCGCTATTCCACGTACGGCAGCTGTTTCCTTTGATACCGGCATCCTGGCTTTTGTACCGGCAGGGTATCATGACTTCGGGATGATAGCTTACAGCCTGTTTTTCTTTCTGCTGACCTATTATCTGTCAGTCAATCCATCCAAAATCATTGATAATATCGGCAAGATTATGACCCCCATGCTGCTTATCTGCCTTGCCATCCTGATTGCCTTCGTACTTATTGACCCTCTCGGTCCGGCACAGACTGCTCAGGGAGATTATGCCGCGGTTCCATTTTTCAAAGGTTTCCAGGAAGGTTACAATACCATGGACCTTCTGGCAGCCATGCTTTTCGGCGCCGCTACTGTCAATGCTATTGAATCCAAAGGTATTCTGGATCATAAACTGCTGACCAGACTCTGCATTTATGCAGGAGTTATTGCGGCTACGTTCCTGACTCTGATTTATTCTTCTTTAGCTTATACCGGTGCAACCAGTGTTCAGGCTTTCGGTATTATATCCAATGGCGGCCAGCTTTTAAACCAGATTGCTGTACATTACATGGGCAATTTCGGCAAGATAATACTGGCGCTTATCATTTTCTTTGCCTGCATAACTACCAGCATCGGTCTTACTTCCTCCATTTCCGGTTACTTCAATGTCCTGTTTAAGGAAAAAGTACAATATCAGCGTTATGTACTGGCCATATCCGCTTTCAGCTTCGCAGTATCAAACATAGGACTTAGTAATATCATTAAATTCTCTATACCTGTACTCTGCATGCTGTATCCGATAGTCATTGTCCTTGTCCTGCTTAATGTCTGCAGCGGACTTTTTAAACGCGATCCTTATATTTTCCGGCCGTGTATTTTCTTTACAACTGTTTTTGCTGTTTTTGACGGATTAAGAGCAGCAGGCATTAACACTGGTTTTATCCATACCTTGTTATCAGCTCATATGCCTCTGTATGATATCGGCTTTGGCTGGATTGTCCCCTGTTTAATTGGTATTGTAATCGGCTTTATCTGGAAAGCCTGCGCCAACAAACAATAATAGTTTCAGACCTGCAGCTGCAAACTGCAGGTCTTTTATTTTCTTTCTGCTGAAGGTATAGTATACTTAAAGCAGACTCTATAATCAGTTTATCTTTTGGAGGAAAAATACAATGACAGAACAAGAAAAACAATGCAGTAATACTTCCTGCGGACGCAGCAGCTGCGAGGGCTGTGAACATGCGGGAGAGCATCAGCCTAACTTTTCTGCAGCTCTTAATCCTATGAGCAGCGTTAAGAAAGTTATCGGTATTGTCAGCGGCAAGGGTGGTGTAGGTAAATCTCTCGTTACTTCTCTGCTGGCATCAGCCATGCGTAAACGCGGTTATCGTACTGCCGTACTGGACGCAGATATTACCGGTCCGTCCATTCCTAAGGCTTTCGGACTTACTGGCAGGGCCACTGGCAGCGAAATAGGACTGATGCCGCTTACTACAGCTTCCGGTATCGAAGTTATTTCTGCTAATATGTTTCTGCAGAATGAATCTGACCCGGTTATCTGGCGCGGACCTATGATTGCCAATATGGTAAAGCAATTTTGGACCGATGTTGTCTGGACAGATATCGACTTTATGTTCGTAGATATGCCTCCGGGAACAGGTGACGTACCGCTGACTGTTTTCCAGTCGCTGCCTGTAGACGGCATCGTAGTTGTTACCTCTCCTCAGGAGCTGGTTTCCATGATTGTTGCCAAAGCAGTAAAAATGGCTAATATGATGCATATCCCAGTTCTTGGTGTTATTGAGAATTACTCATACTTCCATTGTCCCGATAATGGCAAAGACTATAAAATTTTCGGTGAAAGCCACCTTGAACAAACTGCCGCTGCGTATGGTCTGAAAGTATTAGCAAAACTTCCCATAGACCCGGCTATTGCTGCTGCCTGTGACACTGGCAAAGCAGAAGAACTTGACATTACTGCTGTCAATGACTGCTGCAGCTATCTTGAAACAGCCTGGAAAAAATAAAAATAAAACCGATTGCGGAAAATTCCGCAATCGGTTTTATTTTTATTTTTCATTTTTATCCGGCGTCCCTTTGGGCAGCTTAATGATAAACTCTGTACCTTGCCCTACATTGCTGTTTACTTTAATAGAACCTTTATGGAAAATTATTCCATGTTTGACAATAGAAAGACCCAATCCTGTTCCTTCCACAGCTTTATGGCGACTTTTATCAATCCTGTAAAAACGCTCAAAGATTCTGTCTTTTTCTTCCGGAGCAATACCTATCCCGGTATCCGCAATGGACACAACCCATTTGTTTTCTTTCTCTGTAAGGCGCAGGATAACCTTTCCACCCGGACGATTATATTTGATGGCATTATCCAACAAATTAGCAAATACTTCTTCCAGCATGGAAGGAATCCCCTGCATGGCGCACGAAGCTATACTGCATTCCATGGTAACTGCGATATTATTTTTTTCCGCTTTGTCCGCCAGTCGCTGCACCGCCTGTTCTGCCACTTTACGTAAATTAAAGTTTTCCACCATATCCTGCTGCTGTTCTTCCAGTTTTGACAATTTGATGATATCATCAATCAGCTGCAAAAGATTTTTAGCCTCATCATAAATTTTGCGCAAAAATCTGGGTCTGTCATCTTCTCTGACCAATCCGTTGAGCATAATTTCTGAATAACCCAGCACAGACTGCAAAGGTGTTTTCAACTCATGTGAAACATTGGCAGAAAATTCACGTCTCAACTTTTCGGAAGCAGTCTTTTCCGTTACGTCCATAATCAGCAGTACCATACCTTTATCACCGATTTTGCTGCCGTTAAGCTGATAATAGCTGTTACCTTTTGTAAGCAGCAGACTGCCTTTTCCCGCCTCATCTATCTTGCTGAACAATGTTTCTACATCTTTACTTAAACTGAGCGTCAGCAAATTTTTACCAATCAGTTCCTGTTTTTCACAACCAAAAAATCTCACAGCACTTTTATTGATAGATACAATTTCGCCGCTGTTATCCAAAAACAACAGTCCCTCGTCCATGTTATTGGTAACTGCTTTCAGTTCCTGCTTTTTATTTTTATAACGGCGCATTTCTTTTTCCAGCTTCTGCTGCTGAGTAACGATGCGTTCCAGCAGCGGCTGCAATTCAGGATATGTCATCGGCGGTCCTGTAAGCGGTCTGTCAAGGTCAATTTTTTCCAGAGGCTTTATAACTCTGGCAGTTATGGACCGAGCCGCAACAAAAGCACCCGCAATCAGCAGCAGTAAAATACCCAGAACGTAATGTATAACACTGGCAAAACGCATAAACACAGTATCGTTAACCCGGGCAAAGCGCAGGATATCTCCATCCGGCATTAAGACTGCATAATAAATCACTTCTTTGCCAAGTGTATCGGACATTCTGACTGCATAGCCTTCCCTGTTTTGCAGTGCCTGCCTGATTTCCTCTCTTCTGGCATGATTTTCCATTGTTTCCGCATCAACATAATTATCAAATACAACATTACCATCCGGTGATAAGACAGTAACGCGATCAAGAATGCTCGTTTGTTTCAGCTTTTCAAAATCAAGCTGGCCATCGTTATGCAGTGCTATCATAATCTGCGCCTGATTTTTCAGGCTATTGATATTTTCCTGGGAAACCTGTCTGTAAGTAACCCACAAAAACAGTGATGCTGCCAAAAGCAAAGCCGTAAAGGTAAGAAAAAAGAGACTGTAAAAAATCTTCTGTCTCATTTTTTGTTTACCATTCTATAGCCCACACCGCGGATAGTTTCTATCAGCTCTCCCGCACTGCCCAATTTCTGTCTTAAAGTACGTATATGTACATCCACAGTGCGTGTCTCACCGCTGAACTCATAGCCCCAGATATCATTGAGCAGCTTATCACGCGAAAAAACTATACCTGGATTGGTTAAAAATTTTTTCAGCAGCTCATATTCTTTCAAAGTTAGAATAATATTCTCGTTACCAACCATTACCGTATGTTCTGACAGATTAACTGACAGATTATCCACAGTTATCATATCTCCGGTATGTTTTTCCTGCCCGCAGCGACGAAGCACGGCTTTAATGCGCGATACCATCTCCAACATGCCAAAAGGCTTGGCAATATAATCATCAGCGCCACTGTCAAGTCCTTTTACTTTATCAAATTCTGATCCCTTTGCTGTTGCCATAATTACAGGTATAGACATATACCGTCTATCACTGCGCAGCTTTCGCAGCAAGCTGAGTCCATCTTCATCCGGCAGCATAATATCAAGCAGTATCAGCTCCGGTATTTCCCGTTCCAGCTCAGCAAAAAGCTCTTTGCCGCTGCTGCAGCCCTTAGCTTCAAAACCTACTGACTGCAAAGTATAAACTTCCAGTTCGCAAATATTTTGTTCATCTTCCACACAGATTATCATTTCAACAACCTCTTTATAAAATTATTAACATATTTAATTTTACATTATTCTGTTAAAATCCTGTTTTCCTATGTTAAATCTGCGTAAAATCCACATAAAAAAAGCTCTGCTGCTGCAGAGCCTTTTTATTATGCTTCTTCGCTGAAATCGTCTTTGCCAACGCCGCACAGAGGGCATACCCAGTCTGCAGGAACATCTTCCCATGCAGTGCCGGCATTAACGCCGTTATCCGGGTCGCCAACTTCAGGATCGTAAACATAGCCGCAAATATTGCAAACCCATTTTTTCATAGTGACTACACTCCTTTACATCTTCTGTTGTCTTGATTATAGCATAAATAATTATTTTCCGTTAGTGGCTATTGTGAAATTTACTTAAATTATTTTAAAATGGCTTTTTTCTCCGGCAACTCTAATCGGAAAAAATCATACAGTTTCTGAGCCGCTGCATAATTCATGCTTTCGACAGCAGCCAATTCTTCTACACTGGCAGCTTTCATCTCATCTAACGTTTTATAAGCCTTCCATAATTCCTGCCTGCGTTTACTGCCGATACCCTCTACATGGTCAAGTACAGACACCAAATTACGTTTTCCACGCAGCTTACGGTGATAGGTAATAGCAAAGCGGTGGGCTTCGTCACGGATACGCTGAATAAGATGCAGTGCAGCAGAATCTCTGTCCAGCAAAATGCTTTCACTCTGTCCTTCCTTAAATATTTCTTCTTCTCTCTTAGCAAGGCCGATAACCGGCAGGTCATGCAGTCCAAGACCTCTGATAACCTCCAAAGCTGAGCTTAGCTGACCTTTGCCGCCGTCTATTACTACCAGGCTGGGCAAGTCTTCATAGTCTTTATAACGCCGGTAAACAACTTCCTGCATGGATTTAAAATCATCGGGCTTGCCTTCGGCTGAAACAATCTTATAGCGCCGGTAATCCTTCTTGCTGATACTGCCATTACGAAATACTACCATGGATGCAACTGTCTCACTGCCCTGAGTATGCGAAATATCAAAACAGTCCATCCGTTCCAGGGCATCAGGAAGCCCCAGAGCCTGCTGCAATTCTTCTGCTGCCTGTACATCATTTTTCAGCGACAACTGGCCTTTGCGCAGCCTTTCTTCCAGCAGCTTGGCAGCATTATCATTAGCCAGCTGCAGCAAATCTTTCTTCACACCACGCTGAGGGCGCACCAGTTCTGCCTTACGCTGTGCTTTTTCTGCCAGCCACTGCTCGATAACAGCCTGTTCCTCCGCTTCCGGCAATAAAGGCAGAGCAATTTCACGAGGAATATAGGAAGCTTCATTATAGTACTGCTTAACAAACGCAGTAATTACCTCCTGCTCAGCCTCGCCTTCGTCCTGCAGAAAGAAATTATCCCGCCCCAACAGTTTGCCTTTACGTACAAAAAAGATCTGGATGCAGATGCCCGTCATATCTTTGGCAAAGCCAATGATATCTATATCACTGTCCTGACCGGTAACAGCCTTCTGCTGCTCATTGAGTCGCATAACGGCCTGCAGCTGGTCACGCAGCCGGGCAGCTTCTTCAAAGGCATAATTATCTGCTGCCTCCTGCATTCTTTTTTTCAAATCGCGTTCCAGCTCCGCTGTCCTGCCGTCCAGCACCATACAGACAGATTTAATCATATTGCCGTATTCTTCACGCGATATAAACCCCGCACAGGGCGCAAGGCACCGTTTGATATGGTAATTAAGGCAGGGACGCTCCGCATTCATCTTATGACAGGTACGCAGAGGAAACATGCTGCGCAAAAGCTTTACCGTCGCATGCATGGCACCGGCATCTGCATAAGGCCCATAATATTTAGCCCCGTCACGCATTTGCCTGCGTGTTACATATAACCGCGGAAAATCTTCATTCAATGTTACCTTTAAATATGGATAACTTTTGTCGTCCTTCAGCATAATATTATACCGCGGACGATATTTTTTTATCAGATTGCATTCCAGAATCAGCGCTTCTACCTCGCTGCTGGTAACGATTGTTTCAATATCGGCAATCTTGGCCACCATAGCACGAACTTTGGGCGTATGGGAAGCCAAATTGCGAAAATAGCTGCGCACACGATTTTTGAGCACCACAGCCTTACCGACATAGATAACTTTGCCATCCTTATCATGCATCAGGTAGACACCGGGTTTATCCGGCAATACTGCTAATGCTTCCCGAATATTTTCACTGAAATCTTCCGCAATCATTGATACCACCCATTTTTTCTGGCTTGCGCCAGTACCTGCTTAATATACTGACCTGTATAGGATTTTTTGTTTCCGGCAACTTCTTCTGGGGTACCGCAGGCAACGAGGGTACCGCCCTTATCGCCGCCTTCAGGACCAAGGTCGATAATATAGTCAGCAGTCTTGATAACATCAAGATTATGCTCAATAACAATTACACTGTCGCCTGCTTCTACCAGACGCTGCAGCACTTCCAGCAGCTTATGCACATCGGCAATATGCAAACCAGTAGTCGGCTCGTCTAAAATATATACCGTGCGCCCCGTGCTGCGGCGCGAAAGCTCTGTCGCCAATTTAACGCGCTGTGCCTCGCCGCCTGACAGCGTTGTTGCCGCCTGTCCCAGATGGATATACCCCAGACCTACATCCTGCAAAACTTCCAGTTTACGGGCAATGCGGGGAATATTCCTGAAAAACTCACAGGCTTCGCTTACAGTCATATCCAGTACTTCAGCAATAGTTTTCCCTTTGTAATGCACTTCCAGCGTATCCCTGTTATAACGGGAACCATGACAAACTTCACAGGGAACGTACACATCAGGCAAAAAATTCATTTCAATTTTATTTACACCATCGCCGCGACAGGCCTCGCAGCGTCCACCCTTGACGTTAAAGCTGAAACGTCCCGGCTTATAACCGCGCGCTTTGGCCTCATTCGTCTGGCTGAACAACTCGCGGATAAAATCAAATACACCCGTATAGGTAGCCGGATTGGAACGCGGCGTACGTCCGATTGGTGACTGGTCGATATTAATCACCTTATCAGTATGCTCAAGACCTTCAATACTGCCGTATTCCGCCGGACGCACACGGGCACCGTGCAGCTTTGAAGCCAGTGCATTATAAAGAATATCATTTATCAGTGTAGATTTACCACTGCCGGAAACACCGGTAACGACTGTAAAAACGCCTAATGGTATGGACACATCTATATTTTTCAGGTTATTGCCTTTAGCGCCTTTAACAGTAATATAACGACCATCAGACACGCGTCGCTGCTTAGGCACAGCAATAAACTGACGCCCGCTCAGATATTGCCCGGTAACAGAGTTTTCAGCCTGCTTGATTTCCTCTGCCGTCCCCTGAGCAACCACCTGTCCGCCATGTTCACCGGCACCGGGACCAATGTCGATGATTTCATCCGCAGCATACATTGTTTCCTCATCATGTTCAACTACAATCAGCGTATTGCCCAAATCTCGCAGATGTTTGAGCGTTTCCAGCAGCTTGCCGTTATCACGCTGATGCAAACCGATACTTGGTTCATCAAGAATATAGAGTACACCTGTCAGGCCGCTGCCTATCTGCGTAGCCAGACGGATACGCTGTGCTTCACCGCCTGATAATGTACCTGCACTGCGGTCCAGTGTCAGATAGTCCAGCCCCACATCGTTAAGAAAATGCAGCCGGGCCATAATTTCTTTCAGTACCTGGCGGGCAATAATCTGCTGTCTTTCCGTCAGCTGCAGCTTTTCAAAAAATTTAATACAGTCACGCACGGTAAGCGAAGTAACTTCACAGATTTTTTTCCCGCCTATGAGAATAGATAAAACTTCCGGCTTCAAACGTGCTCCATGACACACTGGACAGGGATTACTGGTCATAAATTCTTCCAGCTCCTGACGCATACTGTCAGAAAAAGCTTCACGATACCGCTTTTTCATAATCGGTAAAATACCGTCAAAAACTGTTTCGTGCAGCTTGGTTTCTCCCTGCAGATTCTCATACCAGAACTGATATTTTTCCTCACCGGTACCTTCCCATAACAGCTGCTGTACTTTGGCAGGCAGACTGTCCCAGGTATCATTCAAACTATAACCAAATGCAGTAAGTACCGCTTCCAGCTGTTTCATGCGGTAAGAATTAAGATTACTGCTGAAAGACTGAACAACTCCTTCAGCAAAAGTCTTGCTGCCGTCAGGAATAATAAGCGCCTTGTCAAACTCCATATTCATACCGAGACCCGTGCAGGCCGGACACGCACCATATGGATTATTAAACGAAAACAGGCGCGGTTCAATAGCAGGCAGACTAATGCCGCAATCATTGCAGGCAAAATGTTCGCTGAAAAGCTGTACCTCGCCGCCGATAACTGCAATTTCTACAAAGCCGTCCGCCAGCTTCAACGCTGTTTCCACAGAATCGGACAAACGCTGCTGAATACCGTCACGCACTGCCAGTCTGTCGACAACGACAGAAATGCTGTGCTTCTTATTTTTTTCCAGCCTGATATCTTCATCAAGCGTAAAAACACTGCCGTCCACAAATACCCTGACATAGCCTGCGCGTCGCATCTCGTCAAACACCCTGACATGCTCGCCTTTGCGCTGACGTACCATGGGCGCCATAACCATGAATTTGGTTCCCTGCTCCAGCTCCAGAACACGGTCTACAATCTGCTGCACCGTCTGCTGCTCAATCAGCTTGCCGCATTGAGGGCAATGCGGTTCTCCCGCACGTCCATATAACAGACGCAGATAGTCATATATCTCTGTTACTGTGCCTACCGTAGAACGGGGATTACGGCTGGTAGTCTTCTGGTCAATAGAAATAGCCGGGCTGAGCCCTTCAATATAATCAACCTCCGGCTTATCCATCTGCCCCAAAAATTGTCTGGCATATGCCGACAGCGACTCCACATAGCGGCGCTGCCCCTCTGCATAAATCGTATCAAAAGCCAGTGACGATTTACCGCTGCCGGATAACCCGGTGATAACTACCATTTTATTACGCGGTATTTCTACCGTAATATTTTTCAGATTGTGCTGTCTTGCACCTTTGACAATAAGTTTTTCCTGCATTTTCTTCTATATACTCTCCTACTTTCTGCGTTTGGGCACCAGCTTCTGTCCCAGCTGTCCCTTAATTACAATCAATTTATCACGCAGCTCTGCTGCAGCCTCAAAATCAAGAGCTTTAGCAGCTTCCTGCATCTGTTTTTCCAGTTCTCTTGCCAGCTTCTGCAGCTCCTTAGCTGATTTCTTTTTCAGCGCTTTTTCTTCATATGCCGCAGCACCATCTCCTTCGGCAACCTTAGTCAGCTTGATAAGCTGGCGCTGCTCTTTGTAAACAGTTCTGGGCACAATGCCATGCTCGTGGTTATATGCCTGCTGTTTTTCACGGCGCCTGTTGGTTTCATCAATAGCACGCTGCATGGAATCAGTAATCCTGTCAGCATACATAATTACCCGTCCGTGAGCATTACGTGCCGCACGACCTATGGTCTGTATCATGGCTGTATCACTGCGCAGGAAGCCTTCCTTATCTGCATCTAAAATAGCAATCAGCGATACCTCCGGCAAATCAAGTCCTTCACGCAGCAGGTTGATGCCTACCAGCACATCAAACTTGCCCGCTCTCAGGGCATCAATTATTTCCGCCCTTTCAATCGTAGCAATTTCAGAGTGCAGATAACGCACCCTTACGCCTGCCTGTTTCAGATATTCTGTTAAATCTTCCGCCATACGCTTAGTCAGCGTCGTTACCAGAATACGTTCTCCTGCATCTGCTACTTTGTGAATTTCTCCCAGCAAATCATCTATCTGACCCTTAATAGGTCTTATTTCAATAGCCGGGTCCAGCAGTCCTGTCGGTCTGATAATCTGCTCTACGGTCTGCTGAGACTGCTCCAGCTCATACTTTGCCGGTGTTGCCGAAACATAGATAACCTGATTTATCTGCTGCTGGAACTCGTCAAAAGTCAGCGGCCTGTTATCAAAAGCAGAAGGCAGCCTGAAGCCATGCTCTACCAGCATTTCCTTGCGGGAACGGTCGCCGGCATACATGGCCCGTATCTGCGGCAAAGTTACATGCGATTCATCAATAACCAGCAGAAAATCCTTGGGAAAATAATTTACCAGCGTAAAGGGAGCCTCACCCGCCTTACGTCCGGCAAGATGTCTGGAATAATTTTCTATACCGGAACAGTAGCCCATTTCATTCATCATTTCCAGATCATAATTGGTGCGCTGTTCCAGCCGCTGTGCCTCCAGCAGTTTACCGCGGCTGTTTAAATCTTCCAGACGCTCTGCAAGTTCAACCTTGATATCCTCCATGGCCCTTTCCAGATTTTCTCTGCTGGTAACATAGTGAGAAGCCGGGAAAATGGCTACATGATTTCTCTGCGCCAAAATCTCACCTGTCAGCACATCAAACTCCATGATACGTTCCACTTCATCGTCAAACATTTCAATGCGCACTGCCTTTTCACCGTAGGCAGCGGGAATAACTTCTATAACGTCGCCGCGCACTCTGAAAGTACCACGTTTAAAGTCTATGTCGTTCCGATCGTACTGTATCTCTACCAGCTTATGCAGTATTTTCTGACGGTCGATAACCTGACCCAGACGCAGAGAAAGCACCATATCATAATATTCCTGCGGCGCACCCAGGCCATAAATACAGGATACGCTGGCTACAATGATTACGTCACGACGTTCAAATAAAGCGCTGGTAGCTGAGTGGCGCAGCTTATCAATCTCGTCGTTAATGGAAGCATCTTTTTCAATATAAGTATCTGACTGGGGAATATAAGCTTCCGGCTGATAGTAATCGTAATAGGAAACAAAATATTCCACAGCATTGTCCGGAAAAAATGCTTTCAGCTCGCTGGCCAGCTGAGCTGCCAGCGTTTTATTATGCGCGATTACCAGCGTTGGTTTATGCACCTTGTTAATTACCTGAGCAATGGTGTAGGTTTTGCCGGTACCGGTAGCACCCAGCAGTACCTGCGTACGCAAACCCTTATTAACACCGTCCGCCAGCTTATCTATAGCCTGCGGCTGATCGCCTGCCGGCTCAAAGGGCGCCTGAATCTTAAAATCCATACTCTCACCTTATTTTAACAACAACCCTACCGGACAGTGGTCACTGCCCATAACTTCCGGATAAATTACCGCATCTTGAATTCTTTCTGCCAGTTTTTCTGACACAATAAAATAGTCAATACGCCAACCGGCATTTTTCTCACGCGCCTTAAACATGTAGCTCCACCAGCTGTAAGCACCTGTCTTATCAGGATACAGATAACGGAAGGAATCGACAAAACCGCTTGCTAAAAGTTCGGTCATTTTACCTCTCTCTTCGTAGGTAAAACCAGCATTGCCCACATTGGTCTTAAAATTCTTCAAATCTATTTCATTGTGAGCAACATTCAAGTCACCGCAGATGATAACCGGTTTTTTCTCATCCAGCTCCTTAACATAACTACGGAACACATCTTCCCACACCATGCGGTAATCCAGTCGTTCCAGTCCGCGCTGAGCATTAGGCGTATATACGTTCACCAGATAAAAGTCCTGAAATTCAGCAGTGATAACCCTGCCTTCTTTGTCATGCTCTTCAATGCCCAAGCCATAGCTTACGCTTAACGGCTTAGTCTTACTGAATACGGCAGTACCGCTGTAACCTTTCTTTTCCGCACTGTTCCAATATTCTTCATAGCCATCAAAGACGAAGGACGCCTGCTCCCGCTGCATCTTGGTTTCCTGCACGCAGAAAATATCAGCGTCAATGTTGTCCATGAAATCTTTAAACCCTTTATTCATACACGCACGCAGTCCGTTTACATTCCATGAAATAAGCTTCATCATCTTCCTCCTTAATTTATAACAATATGCTAATCAACAAAAATTATCTATTGTTATTGTATCATCAGCAGATTTTTTTTTAAAGCTCTTTCACGCAAATTTCGCAAACCTTTGTTTAAGAAAAAACTCCCTGTACAGATAATATACAGGGAGCAGTGCAAGATATTTTATTCTTCTGCAGCCAGACGTATTATTTCATATACCCATTGAGCTGTACCAAACAGGTCGTCTTCTTTCAGATATTCTTCTGTGGTATGGACATTGCTCATACCGGTAGCTAAAAGAGCACAGGGCAGACCATAACCGCACAGATAATTGCCGTCACTGCAACCGCCTGTCGTCTTCAAAACAGAGCTGCGCCCCATTCTTTCGGCAGCCTGCTGCGCCAGAGTAATACATTTATGATTACGGTTCACTGCCACTGCCGGGCAGCCTTCGCGCACATCAATGGCTACTTTGCCGCCGCCTGCTTCCACAGCCGTAGTAATAACAGTGCACACCTCATCTTTTAATTGTTCCAGTTTAGTCACATTGAGAGAACGCATATCCACAACAAATTCAGCTTCAGGCGCAACTACATTATTACCAACACCAGCATGGAAAACCCCGACATTCAAAGTCGTTTCCTCATCAATCCTGCCATAAGCCGGCAGCCTGTGCAAAGCTTCCGCCGCCAGCATAATGGCATTGATACCTTTTTCCGGAGCTATACCTGCATGAGCAGCCTTACCGGTTATTTTGATATACAACTCGTACAGTTTAGGTGCTGCATAAACTATTTCACCAATATCGCCACCAATATCCATGCAGTAGCCAAAATCAGCTTTAATACGCGCTTTATCCATATGTACAACACCTAAACAGCCAATTTCTTCACCAATTGTAAAACACAGCTGGATGTCGCCATGGGGCACATTATCCTCCTGCAGCGCTTTTACAGCTTCCAATACTGCTGCAATACCGACTTTGTCATCACCGCCCAATGTCGTTGTACCATCAGAATACAAAATTCCATCTTTACGCACAACCTTAGTTCCGGTAGTAGGCGCTACCGAGTCCATATGTGCTTCAAAAAACAATACTGGGGCCTGCGGATAATTACCTTTAATATAAGCCCATACATTACCACAGGTACCACCAGCTTTTTCACCGGCATCATCCATTTCTGCTTCTATGCCCAGTTCTTTCAGCTTACGCATAATAAGCTCAGCTTCCTGGCGTTCGTCCTTACTGGGGCAGGGAACGCTTACCAGTTCAGTAAATTCATTAATTAATCTTTCTTTATTCAGCATATTCTCACCCTTTTACAATGATATACTATTGAAAAAACCTGCTGAAAATATCAGCAGGTTTTAATTTTTTATTCTACAGTTACAGATTTAGCAAGGTTCCTCGGTTTGTCCACATCACAGCCACGTGTCAGAGCCGCATAGTAGGACAGCAGCTGCAGCGGCAATACTGCCAGCAGCGGTGCCAGATATTTATCAGTTTTAGGAATATAGATAACATGATCAGCATATTTTGCCAGAGAAGTATCGCCTTCAAAACCGATAGCAATAACAACTGCTTCACGCGCCTTTACTTCCTGCAGGTTGCTTACGGTTTTGTCATAAACATCTTCCTGAGTAGCAAGTACGATAACCGGTACACCGGAAACAATAAGAGCCAGCGTACCATGTTTTAATTCACCGGCAGCATAGGCTTCCGCATGAATATAGGAAATCTCTTTCAGTTTCAATGCACCTTCCAGAGCAACCGCATAGTCAAGGCTGCGTCCCAGGAAGAAGGCATCCTCACAGCTGCCGTATTCACGGGCAAAAACCTTAATTTGGTCAACATTTTCCAGCATCTTATGAATCTGCTCAGGAATAAAGGTCAGACCATGTACCAGCTCAGCAGCTTTTGCTTCGCTCAGAGAACCGCGCAGGCGACCTACGTAAATGGCCAGCATAAGCATAGCCAGTAGCTGAGTAGTATAAGCTTTAGTGGAAGCAACGGCAATTTCCGGACCAGCATAAGTGTACACAACCTGGTCAGCTTCACGGGCAATGGAAGAGCCAACAACATTAGTCACTGCCAAAGTACGGGCGCCCAAGCGTTTAGCTTCGCGCAATGCTGCCAAAGTATCGCTGGTCTCACCGGACTGACTGATAACAATAGTCAGGCTGTTGCCGTCCACCAGCGGACTGCGATAGCGGAATTCACTGGCAATATCCACTTCAACAGGCACACGCGCCAGCTGTTCCAGATAATATTTACCAACAATACCTGCATGATAAGCAGTACCGCAGGCTACAATGAAAATTTTATTGATGCCCTGCAGTTCTTCTGCAGTCCAGTTCAGTTCCGGAAAAGCAATAACATTGTTTTCACCGTCAACACGACCTGTCATGGTATCACGCATAGCTTTCGGCTGTTCGTAAATCTCTTTTAGCATAAAATGCTCAAAACCGCCTTTTTCAGCTGCTTCTGCATTCCAGTTTACTTCAAATACTTTTTTATTAATCGGCGTACCGTTGATATCCTGTACCCAGACACCATCTTTAGTAACAGTAGCAATTTCGCCGTCACTCATAATATAGGTGCGGCGGGTATGATTGATGATTGCAGGGATATCGGAAGCTATAAAGTTTTCTCCCTCGCCCAGACCGATTACCAGCGGGTTATCTTTCTTCGTGCAGATAATCTTGTCCTGTTCCGCTTCGCACATGAATACCAGAGAATAGGACCCTTTAATCAGACGCAGTACTTTTTTTACCGTGCTTTCAAAATCGCCATCAAACTGGTCTGCCATCAGGTGTGCAACTACTTCTGTATCAGTTTCAGAAAGGAAAGTATGCCCTTTAGCAATCAGTTCTTCTTTCAATTTCAGATAATTTTCAATAATGCCATTATGCACAACAACAAATTTGCCGCTGCCATCTGTATGAGGATGAGCATTACGGTCAGACGGACGGCCATGAGTAGCCCAGCGAGTATGGCCGATACCCATGCAGCCTTGTGGCATGTTGCCTTCCAGCTTCTGACGCAGCGCATCCAGACGTCCAACACATTTATCCACACGGATGCTGCCTTTTTCCATTACAGCAATACCGGCAGAGTCATAGCCGCGGTATTCAAGCTTGCTCATACCATCGAGCAAAAATGGAGCAGCCTGTTTTAAACCAATATAACCTACGATACCACACATATGTCAGTATCCTCCTTAAAAATTTTTAACCATTCTGCTGCAGAGCTTTTGTCCCTGTCGTTACCGGCAGTATTTGTACCCTGCTTTACGGCCTTCAGCAAGCCGAGAGGCATCCGCTGACTTTTCGACAACCTCTTTCCTCGTCTGCCGCACTGCGGCGGCACCTGCGCTATCCACATTACGTGCTGTAAGCACACAACATGCCGCGCAGGCCGGTCAGCCCCCGCGGCACATCTATGTGATTTACATTATTTTACTATACTATTATCTTTTGGTCAATTAAATATCTTATTGCTGCAGATTTAAGCTTATGCCAGCTCTTTGGTCACCACATCGGCAATGGCACTGGCAATTTTTTCCAGTCTGCTCTGCTCCGGCCCTTCAGCCATAATCCTGATCAGAGGTTCCGTTCCGGAAGCACGAACAAGGATTTGTCCGTTATCGCCCAGTTCTTCCTGATATGTTTTAATAACTTCCTGAATTGCAGCATTTTCCTGCCAGCCGTTTTTATCCGCTACACGCACATTCATCAGCACCTGGGGATATTTGGTCATCATAGCACCAAGTTCTGACAGAGACTTATTGTTTTTAACCATCGCACACAGCAGCTGCACCGCAGTTAAAATACCGTCGCCAGTTTTGGCATATTCGGAGAAAATAATATGTCCGGACTGTTCACCGCCCAGAGAATATTTATTTTTGAGCATTTCTTCCAGTACATATCTGTCGCCTACAGCAGTTTTGGCAGTCTTACCGCCCATATCTTTCATTGCCTTATGCAGACCAACATTGCTCATAACAGTAGTTACCAGCATCTTATCATGCAGCTTGCCCTGCTTCATCAGCTCTGCCGCACAAATAAGCATAATCTGATCCCCGTCTAATGCTTCGCCGTTTTCATCTACAGCCAGGCAGCGATCAGCATCGCCATCATTAGCAATACCGATCTGAGCGCCTTCTTCCACCACTTTTTTCTGCAAGGCTTCCAAATGGGTAGAACCGCAGCCGTTATTGATATTGATACCGTTAGGCTCGTTAAAGATTGTCACTACTTCTGCTCCCAGTCCACGCAGGATTACAGGCGCAATTTCGCTGTTAGCACCGTTAGAACAGTCCATGACAACTTTTAAACCGTTCAATTTAGTATAAGCAGTGCTCAAAATATGCTTAATATATTTTTCCGCCAAACCTGTTTCATAAATAATAGTTCCTACGCTGGAACCACTGGCAGCCTTTTGATATTCAATCGGCTGAGCAACAATGGCAGCAATTTCATCCTCCACTGCATCAGGCAGTTTGTGACCCGTCTGAGAGAAAAATTTAATGCCATTATCCTCAAAAGGATTATGAGAGGCAGAAATAACTACACCTGCATTAGCCTTGACTTCGGAAGTAAGAAAAGATACGGCAGGCGTCGGCATAACACCTAAAAGATGTGCGTTACCGCCTGCGGAACAGATACCCGCTGCCAGCGCACTTTCCAGCATGGGGCCGCTGCGTCTGGTATCTCGTCCAATAATAATTTTAGGATTGGCCACCTCTCTGCCAAAATATGTTGCCGCTGCATATCCCAGTTTAAATGCCAGTTCAGGCGTTAATTCCACGTTGGCAATACCGCGTACACCGTCAGTACCAAATAAACGTGCCATGAAAAAACCTCCGCTTCATAATAAATAAATTACTTCAATCTATAACATAATATTATAAACTTTTTCTTTACATCAGGCAAATATTCATTGCCAAGGAGCAAAGCGCCGCATTATTGCCCGCGCCACATGATAACCGTCAAGAGCAGCACTCATAATACCGCCGGCATAACCAGCTCCTTCGCCGCAAGGATAAAGCAAATCGTGAGTTGCAGAAACATAGCTTTCTTTGTCCCGCACAATCCTTACAGGAGCAGATGTACGTGTTTCCACACCCGTCAGCAGTGCACCGCCATCATCATATCCGGAAATCTTACGACCAAATTCCCTGATGCCAAGTTTCAGAGTATCCGTAACATATCGCGGCAATACTTTTTCCAAAGCACAGGCTGTTATACCGGGACTGTAAGTCGGTCTGCACAAGCTGGTAATATCAGGCTCAATTCCCCGTAAAAAGCTGTCAAAATTCTGTGCCGGTGCATAATAATTGCTTCCTCCGCATTTAAACGCCAAGCTTTCATAAAGACGCTGAAAGGCAATACCATCCAGAGGATTACTGCCGAAATCGTCACTGCTGACATTTACTACCAGCGCGCTGTTGGCCACACCGCTGTCTCTGTTAAACAGACTCATGCCATTTACCACTACGCCGCCAGTTTCAGAAGCAGCAGCTACAACCGTTCCTCCGGGACACATACAGAAGGAATACGCCGTACGCTTTTTATCCGGCGTATGATATACCAGCGCGTAATCTGCAGCACCAAGCAGATGATGACCGGCAAACTCTCCATACTGAGCCTTGTCTATCAGCTCCTGCGGATGCTCAATGCGCACACCTATGGAAAAAGGCTTGCTGATAATGCCGATGCCTTTAGCGGCCAACATCTGATACGTATCACGTGCACTGTGTCCGCAGGCCAGCACTACTGCACCGGCAGCAATTTGCTCACCAGTACTTAAAACAACTCCACACACAGCATTATTCTTAATCACAAAATCTGTTACATGCGCTTCATAACGTATGCTGCCGCCCAAGCTGACGATTTTTTTGCTCAGCCCGGTAACCATGGCACGCAATTTATCCGTTCCAACATGAGGCTTATGCTCCCAAAGTATCGCTTCCGGAGCACCTGCATCTACAAAAGTCTGTAAAATACTTTTCATTACCGGGTCATTAACTCTTGTTGTCAGTTTACCGTCTGAAAAAGTACCAGCACCACCTTCGCCAAACTGCACATTGGATTCCGGGTCAAACTCTCCGCCGTGCCAAAAAGCGCTGACATCTGCTATTCTCTGACTGACACGTTTACCACGCTCAAGCAAAAGAGGTCGATACCCATATTTTGCCAGTTCCAGCGCCGCCATCAGTCCTGCCGGCCCTGCACCAATAACTATCGGCGGAGCTGGCATCTGCAGCTCTCCCAAAATCAGCTCCGGCTCTTTTTCTTCTTCAAATAAAGAAATATCCTTGTCTTTCAGCAGCCTGTTAGTCTGCCGTCGGCTAATATCTGCTTCTGCAAGTACATGAAAATTAAGACAGATATTATTTTTACGACGTGCGTCCACTGCTTTACGGATAATCCGTACAGAGCTTATCGCGTCCTTATCCATGCCTAATTTTTTGCTGACAGCTTCTTCCAGTGAAGTTTCCTGCAGCAAGGAAATTCTGACATTGTTTATTTTTAATTTCATTTATCCTACCTTCCCACAGAAAAGCTTACCTGCACCGTGCTTGTTTCCGGTATTGCCTTATCAGGCAGATCCAGTTCTGCAGCCATCGTTACGCTGCCAGTCAGCATGGAAACATCCACAGGCTTTGTTTTGACTTCCTTGAGATCTTTTAGTACTGAAGGCGGTGCAGTAATACGCACCTGCTTAGGCAGTACCTCCACTTTAGAAACATTTATACCATCCGGCAGATTGCCTTTCATAATAACCCTGACAGGAATATCTACAGTAATCATCTGCCTTACCATCGTGGCCTCTACCGTAACGCTGGCAGGAATAATCTTCATATTAGGAATGTCATAACCGTTATCATTGACAGCTACCAAATCGCTAACCGTCTGGAAATTATCCTTTTGATCGGTGACATCAACAGGCGCAACAACTTTATTGATATTTTTCAGACGATGAGTTGCTCCCCTGACAGTTACCTCAGAAGGAGTTATCTTGCTGCTGCCTAATGTCAGGTCATCTGAAACCACACCTACAACACGAGGATGTACAGCAACAGTCTTTTCGCTGACAGTATCTATGTAGACAGATATCTCAGCAGGACTGACGGATATAATATCCCCTTTGGAAAAAGATACTTTGACAGGCAGCTCTTGCTGTCCTTCCGTAACATTTTTCAAATCAATGGAAGCTTCAATAAATTTTTCGCTATCATCTGCCACCAGCGAGCGAGAACCTCTAACCTTGACAGCTACTCTGTCCGGAGCATTAAAAACCACCATATTTTCCGGCAGATTGGCTTTTTTCAGCTCCACTTCCACGCTGCGTTCAATGATTGGATTCTGATCCGTCATTACATATATCCATAAACCGCAGGCAATCAGGATGGAAATAATACGCGCCAGAATATTTTCTTTTTTCATCAGCCTATAAAGAAAATTCATTTATTGTCACCACGCATATGCTTAATTTTCTCTAACAGAGTTTCCTTTACATTAACAGTCGGACGGAACAGGTAGGAACGCAGAATCTCTTTCACATCATCTGCAGTCAAATAACGCATGAGTTCGCCGTTGCGGGCGATTGATACTGCGCCTGTTTCCTCACTGACCACCAAGACCACTGCATCAGATTGTTCTGAAATTCCGATAGCGGCTCTATGCCTCGTACCAAGTTCCTGACTCAGATTGCGGTTTTCCGTCAGAGGCAGAAGGCAGCTGGCAGCCACAATCCTTTTGCCACGGATAATAACGGCACCGTCATGCAGCGGCGTATCTTTTTCAAAAATATTCAGCAGCAGGCTGTCGCTGATAAGACCATCTACAGCAACGCCTGTTTCAATACGTTCTTCCAGACCGGTTTCTCGTTCAAAAACCATCAGCGCGCCTTCTTTACGCCTGCTCATAATAACGGTCGCATTAGCTACGGCATTGAGCATTTCTTCCATTTCCTGTTCATCAAGCTCACTGCCTTTGTTAAAAAGACGACCGCGGCCTATCTGCTCCAGCGCACGGCGCAGCTCCGGCTGAAATACTACCGGCAGCGCTACCATGATCACCGTCATACTTTTCTCCAGCAGCCAGCTGATAACATGCAGATTAAGCCATTTACTAATCAGCATAAACAAAACCAATACCAGAAGACCCTTAACCAGAGTGGCCGCTCTGGTATTTTTCAGCATTAAGTATATACGGTATAGAAAATACGCAACGACAGCAATATCTATCAAATCAAGAATATTAACAGTTGTCAGCAATCCCTGTAATTGTACCAACACATATTTCACCTACTTACATATCTAAAAGTTACTTTCTATTATACCATATATATGAAGAAAACCACATTTACTCAAGCAGAGTAAATGTGGTTTTTAAGTAAAATATTATAAGCGTTGCTGCAAGTCCTGTAAAATTTCCTGCTGTTGCTGCAGTACCTTATCGCCGGCAGCGAATTGCTTCTCATTTTCGCTGAAAGCAGGCCCTCCGTAAGATTTACGGGAAGCCACGCAGTTTTCCGGTTGCAATGCCTGCAAAAGATCTTCTTCAAACAAATCGGAGAAAGTCTTGTACTCTTCCAGAGTAATTTCCGGCAGGAACTTATCATTATGGATAGCATAAGCTACGCATTTGCCGACAACCTCATGCGCCTGTCTGAAAGGCAATCCTTTTCTAACCAGATAATCTGCCAGATCAGTAGCATTGGAAAAATCCTTGCTTACTGCCTGCTGCATTTTATCAACATTAACCGTCATAGTCAGAATCATATCGCGATAAACTGCCAGCGCAAACTTAATAGTATCTACAGCGTCAAAGAAACCTTCTTTATCCTCCTGCAAATCTTTGTTATAAGTCAGGGGCAAGCCTTTGGCAGTTACCAGCATGGCCTGCAGATGACCATATACTCTGCCAGTCTTGCCGCGTACCAGTTCGGCAATATCAGGATTCTTCTTCTGCGGCATCATAGAAGAACCGGTAGCAAATGCATCGTCCAGCTCAATGAAGCCAAATTCAGTACTGCTCCACAAGCAGATTTCCTCACTTAAACGGCTCATATGCATCATCAGGATAGAAGCAAAGGATAAAAACTCAATAACATAATCCCTGTCGCTTACTGCGTCCATACTGTTGCTGTATACCTTGCCAAAATTCAGCTGCTTGGCAACATCAAAACGGTCGATTGGGAAAGTAGTGCCTGCAATAGCACCTGCGCCCAGAGGCATCATATCCGCCCCTTCCCATACACCCTGGAGACGACGGAAATCACGCTGCAGCATATTAAAATATGCCAGCAGATGATGCGCAAAGGTAATCGGTTGTGCTCTTTGCAGATGAGTATAACCGGGCATCAAAGTCTTACTGTGTTTTTTAGCAACGCTGAGCAGCGCCTCTTCAAACCGGATTAACAGCTCGGCAATTTCTGCTACTTCACGCTTCATATACATGTGCATATCAAGCGCTACCTGGTCATTACGGCTGCGTGCAGTATGCAGTCTTGCGCCGGCCTGACCGATTCTTTCGGTAAGACGCGCTTCGATATTCATATGAATATCTTCCAAAGCTACTTCAAACTTAAAATCGCCTGCTTTAATATCTTTCAAAATATCCTTTAAGCCAGCAACGATTTTCTCACCGTCCTGCGCCGGGATAATACCGCATTTTGCCAGCATGGAGGCATGGGCAATACTGCCGCGGATATCTTCGTGATACAGACGTTTATCAAAATCAATGGACGCATTAAATGCGTCCACTAATTCATTTGTATTCTTACTAAATCTTCCGCCCCATAATTTGGCCATTATTTTAACATTCCTTTTTTCATCAGTGCGCGTACTTTCAGCGGCAGGCCGAACAGGTTGATAAAGCCAGTTGCATCAGCCTGGTTGTATACTTCGTCTTCGCCGAAGGTTACATATTCCTGGCTGTACAGGGAATACGGAGATTTTGCACCGGCGCTGATAATGTTGCCTTTGTACAGTTTCAGACGTACGGTACCGGTAACAGTCTTCTGGGTTTCGTCAACGAAAGCAGCCAGTGCTTCACGCAGCGGAGAGAACCACATTCCGTCATATACCAGTTCTGCGTAACGGATACCTACCATTTGCTTGAAGCTTGCAGTTGCACGATCCAGGCACAGGTTTTCCAGTTCGTTATGCGCATAGTAGATAATGGAACCTGCGGGGTTTTCGTATACGCCACGGGATTTCATGCCTACCAGACGGTTTTCAACAATATCGCAGATGCCTACACCGTTGCGGATGCCGATTTCGTTAAGGGTTTCAACAATTTTAGCCGGACTGAGTTTTTCACCGTTAACAGCCACTGGAAGACCTTCAACAAATTCCAGTTCAACATATTCGTCTTTATCAGGAGCAGTTTCCGGAGTATTAGTTACAATAAAAAGTTCGTCTTTCGGAGCATTCCAAGGATCTTCCAGATCGCTGCCTTCATGGCTCAGATGCCACATGTTGCGGTCCATGGAATAGTCATGGTCATGAGTAACAGGTACCGGGATGTTATGTGCTGCTGCAAAATCGATTGCTTCATCACGGGATTTGATGGTCCATTCACGCCACGGAGCAATAATTGCCAGCTGCGGAGCCAGTGCTTTAACAGAAAGTTCGAAACGAACCTGATCGTTGCCTTTACCGGTTGCGCCGTGAGCAATAGCATCAGCACCTTCAGCTTCAGCAATTTCTACCAGTTTTTTAGCAATCAACGGACGGGCAAAAGAAGTGCCCAGCAAATATTTCTTTTCATATACAGCGCCTGCTTTAACAACCGGCCATACATAGTCAGCAATAAATTCTTCTTTCAAATCAAGGATATAGCATTTGCTTGCGCCGGATTTGATTGCTTTATCATGTACGGGGTTAAGTTCGTCTCCCTGACCCAAGTCGGCAGTTACAGCAATAACTTCGCAGTTATTGTAGTTTTCTTTCAGCCAGGGAATAATGATGGAAGTATCAAGACCTCCGGAATATGCAAGTACGACTTTCTTAATGTCTTCTTTTTTCATTTTTACAGCCTCCAGTGTTTTTATTCATATATTCTGAATATTTTCTCAACGATATTGTATATTATAGCACCTTTTTTTCTATTGTCCAGTCTTTTGTAAATGTATACAAAATTATTTTATAAAATTTCATCACTCATTAAAAGTGCCATAATTGCTTTTTGTACATGCAGTCTGTTTTCAGCCTGATCAAATACTACGGACTGCGGTCCTTCCAGTACTTCCTCGGTAATTTCCTCACCGCGGTAAGCCGGCAGGCAGTGCATTACAATAGCTTCCGGTCTTGCCATAGCCAGCAGTTCCTTATTGATCTGATATTGAGCCAGAGCCTGTTTACGGATATTATGTTCTTCTTCCTGACCCATGCTTGCCCATGCATCTGTATAAAGAACGTCAGCACCCTTCACTGCACTGAACAAATCTTCTTCGACAGTAATGCTGCAGCCAGTATGCTCCGCATCTTCCTGTGCCAGTCTTTCTATTTCCGGATCAGGCTGATAGCCTTCAGGACTGGCGCAGACCATGTTCATGCCAGCCTTAGCACAAGCAAACATCAGGGAATGAGCCATGTTATTGCCATCGCCTACATAAACCAGTTTACGTCCTTTTAATACTTCCATCTTTTCCTGAATGGTAAATAAATCTGTCAGTGCCTGACAGGGATGCAGCAGGTCGGTAAGACCGTTGATAACAGGTACGTCTGCATATTTAGCCAGCTCGATAACAGAATCATGGGAAAAAGTACGTATCATAATACCGTCAACAAAACGGGACAATACTCTGGCAGTATCACGTACAGGTTCCCCACGACCAATTTGAGAGGAAGCATCGCTCAGATAGATAGGATGACCACCCAGCTGCCAGAACCCTACTTCAAACGAAGTTCTTGTCCGTGTAGAAGCCTTGGAAAACAGCATGGCCAGAGTTTTTCCTTTCAGGTACTGATGCGGTTCACCATTTTTCTGCTTGCGTTTCAGTTTTTTTGCCACATCCAGAATGGTAGCCACTTCACCTACAGTTAAATCGTGTATTGAAATTAAATCTTTATTTCTTAAACCCATTTACAACTCCCCCACATATTACATTAAAATGCAGCCAGCGCCTTGTCCAGAGCCGCAACGACAATGTCTATTTCCTCTTTGGTAACAATCAGTGGTGGTACCAGACGGATAACATTACCTGCCGTGCAGTTTACAATAACATGCTCCTGCAGGCAGCTTTCAACAACCGGCTTGCCTTCTTTACATAATTCCATGCCGAGTATTAAACCACGTCCGCGTACTTCTTTAACTTTGTCAGGATATTTTTGCTGCAATTTTTCCAGCTCGGCTTTAAAATAAACACCCTGAACAGCTGCTTTGTCCACCAGATTTTCTGCCCTAATTGCTGTCAGGCAGGCATAAGCTGCAGCACAAGCCAGCGGATTACCGCCAAAAGTGCTGCCATGGTCGCCAGGATTAAACACATGAGCAAGTTTTTCATCCACAGCAAAGCCACCCATAGGGAAGCCGCCGCCGATACCCTTGGCAAAAGTAAGTACATCCGGTTTAACGCCGCTGTGCATATAAGCAAACCATTTACCGCTGCGTCCTACGCCACTTTGTATTTCATCAAATATGAGCATAGCATCATGTTTATCACACAAAGCACGTACCTGACGCAGATATTCATCGGACGGCACATGTACACCGCCTTCGCCCTGAATAGGCTCAAGCAGTACCGCACATACATCATCACCCATAACAGCTTTCATAGCAGCAATATCACCGTATGCAACATAGTCATATCCCTGTGGCAAAGGTTCATATCCATGCTGATATTTAGGCTGACCGGTAGCTGCCAGCGTCATCATGGTACGCCCGTGGAAGGAATGAACTGCCGTAATAATACGGAACTTGCCTTCAGCTTTCTGTTTGCCGTATTTACGTGCCAGCTTCAGAGCACCTTCATTGGCTTCTGCACCACTGTTAGCAAGAAATACTCTGTCAAAGCCGCTTACTTCAGCAATAACCTTGACAGCTTTCGCCTGAATCTCTGTGTAATACAGATTAGAACAATGCATAAGTTTGGCAGCCTGATTAGCAATAGCATTTACCAGTACGGGATGCGCATGTCCCAGTGCGTTTACAGCGATACCAGCCAAAAAGTCAATATATTCGTTGCCTTCTGCATCATACAGACGGCATCCTTTGCCATGGTCGAGAACCAGCGGATATCTGCCGAAGACAGGCAGATAATATTTCTCAGTCTCATCTATAACAGTCTTTACATCCATAAATCTAACAGCCCCTTAAACAAAAATTATAATTCTTTGACAACTTCAGTGCCTACGCCTTTATCACTGAAGATTTCCATCAGGATAGTATGTTCTGCACGGCCGTCGATAATGTGGGTCTTTTTAGCACCGCCGGAAAGAGCAGTAATGCAGGCGCGTACTTTAGGAATCATGCCGCCGTCGATGTTGCCGCGAATAATCAGCTCCTGAGCCTTTTCAAAAGTAAGAGTGGAAATGAAGCTGTTTTCATCGCGGTAATCAGAATAAATACCTTTAACATCAGTCAGCACCAACAGTTTTTCAGCTTTTAAAGCACCGGCAATTTCACCGGCAACACTGTCTGCATTAATGTTATAGGTTTCGCCGGTGGAACCTACGCCGGTAGGAGCAATAACAGGAATGAATCCATTATCCAGCAGTACTTTGATCAGGTCAGTATTCACACGTTCAACATTACCTACATAACCGATATCAACCAGGTTTACTTCACCGTTTTCATAAACGTCAGCCAGATGTTTTTTGGCAGTAATAAGGCTTGCATCCTTGCCGTTCAGACCAACTGCCTTACCGCCCAAAGAATTGAGACGGGCAACAAGGTCAGTGTTGATTTTGCCAACCAGTGCCATTTCAGCAATGCCGACAGATTCGGCATCAGTTACACGCAGACCGCTGACAAATTCACTTTTCTTGCCTGCCTGCATCAGCATGGCAGTTATTTCCGGACCGCCGCCATGAACTACTACCGGACGCATACCTGCGCACTGAAGGAATACGATATCCTGCAGTACTTTATTCTTAATTTCATCATTCAACATAGCATTGCCGCCATATTTTACCACGATGGTCTTATCTTTAAAATCACGCAGATACGGCAAAGCTTCCATAAGGGTTTTTACTTGAGCATCATTCATTAACATAATTCGTTGCCTCCTTAGCAATACAAAATTATAATTTTATTTCAATCAGGTATGATATTCACCATTTATTTTTACATATTCATAACTGAAATCACATGTCCATACAGTAGCTTCTGCATCACCTGCGGCCAAATCGACAGTCATGGAGATATCATGCTCTGCCATGATAGGAGCAAGTTCGGATGCAGGAATATTGCAATTCATACCATTTTCTACCAGCCGAATACCGCCGATGGACAGATTAACCTTTTCAGCTGTCATCTGCGCACCACTGTAGCCTGCTGCACACACAATGCGTCCCCAGTTAGGGTCTTCGCCAAAGAAAGCAGTCTTAACCAGCGGAGACTTTGCAATAGCCATTGCCGCAGTTTTAGCATCCTCCCAGCTGGCAGCACCGGTAACATTTACTTCAAGGAATTTAGTAGCGCCTTCGCCATCACGGGCAATCATTTTTGCCAAATCAGTTGCACATGCCAGCAGCGCTTCAAAGAATACCGGATAATCAGGATGTTCTTCAGAAATGATGATTTCGTTTTCTGCCAGACCGTTAGCCAGTACAATCATGCTGTCATTAGTACTGGTATCACCATCAACTACCACCATATTGAAAGACTTATCAGCCGCTGCTTTCACGGCACGCTTCAGCACATCAGGAGCAACAGCTGCATCTGTAGTAATAAAGGTGAGCATTGTAGCCATATTAGGATGAATCATACCTGCTCCCTTGGCAATACCTGCAACAGTAACTTTTTTCCCGCCGATTGTTACTTCGTAAGCTGCCTTTTTAACAAAGGTATCAGTAGTCTGGATAGCCAGTGCACAGCTTTCCCCTTCGTTTTCGTCAAGAGAATCAACTGCGTCAGCAATACCAGTCAGCAGTTTATCCATCGGTAAAAACTGTCCGATAACACCGGTAGAGCAGACAAATACTTGCTGCGGCTCAATACCCAGCAATTCTGCAGCATATGCCTGCATTTTTTTTGCGTCAGCAATGCCCTGCTCACCTGTGCAGGCATTAGCACAGCCGCTGTTGACCACAATAGCCTGAGCAGACGCCTCTTTATTGACTTCGCGGCTTACCAGAACCGGTGCTGCGCACATTTTGTTTTGAGTAAATACCGCTCCGCAGGCTGCCGGCACGGCACTATAGATAACAGCAACGTCATGATTACCGCTAACTTTTATTCCTGCTTTAACGCCTGCTGCAATAAAGCCCTGCGGTGCTGTCAGCCAGCCATCTATTTTTTTCATATCTTTTCAACCTCTTTCTGCATTAAGGATATACAGGCAACTGACGCAATCCGGAAGTTTCGTCAAACCCAAACATTACATTCATATTCTGCACTGCCTGTCCTGCTGCGCCCTTGACCAGATTATCCAGACAGCTCATTACAATTACACGTCCGGTACGTTTGTCTGTCTGCCAGCCAATGTCTACAAAATTGGAGGCTCTGATATTCTTTATTTCCGGGCATACGCCTTGCCCGCGCAGACGGATGAAGAATTCATCTCCATACATTGCTTCAAAAGCATCAGCCACCTGACTGTCACTGACCCCTTCTTTAAGCTGAGCATAACAGGTAGACAAAATGCCACGATCAACCGGCAACAGATGCGGAGTAAACTGTATCACTACATTTTCTCCGGCAAATTCACTGTAAATTTGCTCAATTTCCGGCGTATGCCTGTGAGTCGCTACGCCATATGCATGAAAATTCTCATTAACACTGCAATACATACTTCCCTGCTTCAGGCTTCTGCCTGCTCCGGTAGTACCTGATTTTGCATCAACAACAATTCCTTTGGTTTCAATCAGACCTGCTTTTAAAAGCGGTACAAGGGCAAGAATACTGCAGGTTGTATAACAGCCAGGATTTGCCAGCAGCACGGCATCTTTTACCAGATTTCTGTACAGTTCTGTCAGTCCGTACACAGCCTGCGCTTCCGGGTCCTCATGTTTAACTTTATACCATTGTTCAAAAACACGATAATCTTTAAAACGATAATCGCCGCCCAAATCAATAATCTTTGTTTTATAACCACGCAGTCTGCGCCCTATTTTCATTGCATGGCCATGAGGCAGCGCAATAAATATAACGTCGCTGGCTGCCGCAATAGCTTCGATATCCTGCATGGAGGAAAGTTCTTTCTCAATCCTGCCAGCCAGATGAGGATACATTTGAGATATCATTTCTCCCGTACTGCTTTCTGAGGTAATGCTGGCAATTTCAGCTTCAGGATGCCCGTCTAACAGCCTGAGCAGTTCTACACCCGCATAACCAGTTGCACCAATAACGCTCGCTTTCATATATGCCTCCTTTGTTTTTGTAATTATACACCTTTAATGCATATTTTTACAAGGGTTTTATTTTATTCGCCAGATAAAAACACTAACCCATTTTATATTTTATATTTTACTACTTTTGACGATATTTTCCAGAATTTTTTAGGCAATTATACTTTTTTCTGAAAGTTTTTTGCCTTGTTTCCTGTTTCTTGCTAAAATAAAGCTAAGCTTGAAAAATGAGGTACTGACAATGTTTAAAACACTGATCCTTGTTATTATAATTTTTATAGGCATGGCAGTTTATGATACCGAAACCAACACATCAAAACACCATCCCTCCAATAATCCTAAAATTGAACAGCATGAAAAAAATGCAGCCAAAGCTTTAATCCTGACATTACTGCCGCCGCAGGAACAGTGGCCTTCTCCGATTCAGAAAATATACCTTGCCTTTAACATGGAGGAAGTTATCGACCCATTAAGAGAAAGCCCTGACTGGACTCCTCTGCCTGCAATCCCCAAAGATCTGCAGCAGGCAATAATTTCTATTGAAGACCATAATTTTTACGAACACGGTGCGATTGCCTTTGAAGGTGTACTGCGCGCTGCATTGGTAAATATATCTGCGGGAGAAATCTTACAGGGAGGCAGTACTCTTACCCAGCAATTTGTCAAAAATGTTTTTCTTACCCACGAACAAAGTATGGAAAGAAAAATCGAAGAAGCGGTTCTCTCACTTATGCTGGAAGAAAATTACAGCAAAGACGAAATTTTAGAACTGTATCTCAATACTACATATTTTGGAGCCGGAGCTAACGGGCTCAAACAGGCAGCAAAAATTTATTTTGATAAATCACCGCAGGCTCTGACTCTTGAAGAAGCTGCCGTAATTGCAGCCTTACCTTATGCCCCTTCGGCACTTAATCCGCTGGAAAATCCGGAAGGCTGCAAAAAACGCCAGCTGCTGGTACTGCAGACCATGCAAAAATACGGTTTCATCAATCAGGATCGTGCTGCACAGGCATCAGCAGCAACAATACATCTTGCAAATGGTACAACAATGTAAAAAACTACGTCAAAGCTGAAAACTTTGACGTAGTTTTTATTATTTTACCAGTTCACGTTTCATTATTTTTTTATATGCTTCCACACCAGGCTGGTCGTAAGCATCCACATTTGCCAACTCACCTTCATAAGCAATACTGAGCATCAGAAAATACAATATCTGTCCAATGTAGAATTCATTCAGCGCAGGCAACGAATATAAAGCACTGAAACGTCCATCATTATCAAGAGCCTCTCTGTTGGCATTTAAAGCTATGTCAAGAGCATGCTTCAGTGAAAGGCCGCTGTATTTGGCAAACTCCTGCATATGCGGAAAAGGATTTCCCAGATGTATGTCATACATAAAGTTTTCCACATGCAGAAACTGAATTACTTTATCTCTTCTGCCGTCCTGATGCTGCTGAGTCTGAGCGTGCATATCCGTGCTTCCTACAGCTGCTACAGGCGTGCGTCCATAAAATACTGTTCTGTTAGCTCTGTCCTTGCGCTTACCCAATGATTCTGCCAAAAGCTGCACATACCATTCACCTAATGATTTCAGGCACATTCCGTAACCCATAAACACCTCAATATCGCACTGATATTTTTCAGCGGCAATATATTTCAGGCAGGCATTAAGCAGTGCCGGATTCTGCTGCCAGTCACTGCTCTGACAAGCCCTGTCCATTTCTCTTGCTCCGCGCAGAAGTTCTTCAATATCAAGGCCAATAACTGCAGCTGTCACCAGCCCAGGATTATGCAGCACGGAAAATCTGCCGCCAATCCCTTCTTTAATATCAAAAGCAAGCCAACCTTCTTCTTTTGCCAGTACATATAAAGGAGAAGCAACTTTATCCTGCAGGTCTGTTACCACTGCGACTTCTGTATTTATCAAAATATTTCTGCTGCATGCTTCATAAAAATAACTTAATGCCGTCAGCGTTTCCAGCGTCGTACCGGATTTAGAAATAGGCACCAGTAAAACTGTAAATCTGTCACTTTTAGGCTCCACATTTCTGGCAATATTGGCAATCTGCTTCATAAATTGCATGCACTGCCTGGGATCCATATTATTCCCGGCAAAGAACACATAAGGATAATCACGGCGTTCTTCCCGGCTCAGATTATTCCAGCCTTCACCGCAAAAAATATCAAAAAGTACTTTATTGCCCAGATACGAACCGCCAACTCCCAAAAAAACCACTACATCAACTTTTTCTCTGGCATAAACTGTAAGGCGCTGCAGTGCTGCCAACGAATCACGGTCATTAGGATTACCATTTTCAAGATAAGGAAGCCGTGTAAAATATACGGGCTCCGGCGCACCATCCTTAGATAAATGTCCCTCCACATAGCCTGTAGCGCGCATTTTATTAACGCCTTGTACAGCAGCTGCTATCCTGTCGCTAATTGCAGTAAAGTCATTCTCCTGAATACGCCCATTACCAAGCATCGTGGCGTAGTCAAAAGTAAAATTATCTTCCAGTACGATTTTGTTATTAAGCATTTCTTCACCATAAAACTTCATAAAATTATTATAATTATATCATATTATGTGCAATAGCCAGGCAAATTTTAATTTAATTTTAGCATATTCTGCTTAATTGCATAAAAGAATATCATTACAAAAACAAAAAACACCCCATACTTATGTATGGGGTGGATAAAGCTGGTAGCGCTAACGGGAATCGAACCCGTGATTTCGCCTTGAGAGGGCGACGTCTTAGCCGCTTGACCATAGCGCCAAAAAACAAAAATGGCTCCGGGACTAGGACTCGAACCCAGACTAAATGATCCAGAGTCACTTGTGCTACCATTACACTATCCCGGAGTATGCGTTCCGTAGAACATGTATGATTATAACGCAATCATAATAACTTTGCAAGTACTTTTTTATAATTTTTTATTTTTATTCTACCAAAAGCAACCCATAAATTTTTAATTCTTTAATGGGGTCTGTAATAACCTGCATGGAAAAGCCGTTATCATTAGCTAAAGCAAATACATCAATACCGCAAGCTTCAAGCGAGGGACGTGCTTTTGTCGGATTAAGACATTTTTTGAGATTACATTCAGTACATAAGCGGCAGCGACCTGCTTTTAAGGCAAAGGCTTTGTAATGATTTTGAAAAAACGCAGCTTTTTCCAAAGCTAACAGAATATCCAGCAGCCCATTACTCATACTCAGGTCAGCTGCAGCAAAATCTGTACAATCATTTTCCTTTAATGGAAAAGTATATTCGACCAACACGGCTTTTTCATACTCAGCCAAAAACTCACGCATCTGCTCATAATTAGGAGTATAAGGCGGACAGCATAAGCTTAAACCATAATTAGGACAGCCGTACTGACATTTCATACGCGTCCAGGCTCCTGTTTTGATAGCTGCTACATCAACGACCTTAGCCGCACTTGCTCCTAATACAAAAGCTTTACTTTGCAGCGCCTGCAGATCAGCTGCCAGCTTTTGCATAATTACATCCCCTTATTTAAACTGAAAGTATCCAGTGTATCCGAAATCTTTTTAGCCAGACTCTCCGGCAACCCTTCAATATTAACATTCAAAAAGCCACGTACAATAGTCGCTGTCGCTTCATCTTCATCCAAGCCGCGCGCCATAAGATATTCTATTTCTTCCGGAGCAATCCTGCCTACTGCTGCTTCATGGCTCATTTCCGCGTTGCCAGTAAAAGCATCCAGCTGAGGAATGGCAGAAATATAACCTTCGTTAGCGAGCATTAAGCCATGACATTCAAGATGTGCCCTTACGCCTTCGGCATTACCGCTTAGCGTACCGCGATTAATAACCTCGCCGCCGGTAGAAATAGTTCTGGTAACGATTTCTGCACGTGTACCAGGCACTTCCAGAATAGCTTTACCGCCAATATCAAGATGCGAGCCTTTGGGTGCTACCAAAATGGAATTCAGACGTGCTACCGCTCCTTCTCCCACCAAGCGCGTAACCGGATTCATCTGCACATCTTTTACTCTGTCCATACATACATAGTTGGAAATAAACTGTCCGCCTTCTTGAATGATAGTCACGCTGCGTGGACGTACTGCAATATTTTCTCCCCAGCTGTGAATCATGGTAAAGGTAAGTTTAGCATTTTTACCTACATAAAACTCACTGATGCCCAGATGCACTGCTTTATCAACTTCAGGATCACTGGCACAGCCGGAAATAATATTCAGTTCAGCACCTTCCTCGACGATGACGATATTATGCACGCGCTGCAGCTGCTGCTCATGGCTTAAAAATACGCAGGCCTGCAGAGGATACTTGATTTTTTCACCTGCTTTAACACGGATAAAATAACCGTTTTCCTCTTCTAAAGCAGTTACTGCCGTATATTTATCCATATCGGGAGCAACAGCCTTCCACCAGTATTGTTCTACCAGTTCAGGATATTTTTTTGCCGCCAGTCCAGTATTCATCAGTTCCAGCGGCGTCTGCGCATTTACTTTTGCCTGCAGCGGTGCATTATCAACCTGGATAAAGCTGGCACTGCGATTTTTTCCATCCAGTTCAATGCCTACGCGCTCCATACGCTCCTTGCCACCATCAGACAAATCATCTTCCGAGCGGACATGGATATCAGTATTATTATCATATTGCTGTAAATCTATATCGTTACCAAAAGCGCCTTTTTTCTGTAACGCCTCCTGTAAAACTTTTTTATCTCTCATTTCATTATCCTCCTGCAGCCGCTGTTGGCACAAGTTTCATATCCTGACTGGCTGATGCAGCTCAATACATCAAGCGGATCGCCGCCAGGGCACGTAAGGGTTCCCTGATACAATATATGCGCATGTGAAGCCGGTACATATTTAAGGATATGTCCCACATGCGTAATAATAAGTCCGCTGCGTTTTGTGCCGGCCAGCGGATTGCTGCTGCAGGCATTCTGAACGCAGCAGGGTTTATCGCAGCCGCTGCCGCCACAAGGCTCATTATTTAAAATGTAGTTGGCAGCACGTCCTACAAGTGCGATATTTTCAACATCAACACCGGATTCCGGTTCATCCAAAAGCAGCAGTTCAGGTTTTTGCGCCATCAGCTGCAGCAGCTCACTGCGTTTTAATTCGCCGCCGCTGAAACCTTCGTTCACGCTGCGATCCAAAAAGTCAGAAAGACCCATCCATTCTGCCATTTTCTCTGTTTCTTCCGGTGCAGCACCGCAGATACCAATCATCTGCCGCAGACTCAGACCTCTGATAGTGGGCGGGCGCTGAATCATCACGCCCACGCCCATCTTGGCACGTTCATAACAGGGCGCATCAGTAATATCCTGCCCTTTGAAATAGATTTTGCCTTCCAGTACCTGATACCTTTCAAAACCCATAATAGTTCCAATTAAAGTTGATTTGCCCGTACCGTTAGGGCCAAATAAAACATGCACCTCACCAGGCGCAATATGCAGATTGATATTTTTTAAAATCTGTTTGCCTCTTACAGCAACAGATAAGTTTTCAATTCTTAACACAGCATTATCTCCTTTGCTAAAATTTACTGCCTAACTTATTATAACATAAGATGACGTTTTAATCCCTACTATTTTACAAGGATTTAAATTTTTTTCACATTCTTTACTATCTTCTGAAATGTGCTAAAATAAAATCTGTACTCTAACTCAGGAGGTTATAATGCATCAATACTTATTTTATATCGGTGATTTTCCCATCCGTATGTATGGACTCGTACTCTGTTCTGCTATCTTTCTGGCAACAGGCGTTGCCTATTTTCTGGCCAAACAGGACGGCCGTTGGCATCAGCATGTACTGGATATAGGTATTTACGGAGGCTTTGCCGGCCTGATAGGTGCAAGGCTGTGGGATGTTTTCTTTTTTGACTGGGAATATTACAGTCACCATCTGCTCGAAATACCCTTTGTCTGGCAAGGCGGCATGGCCATCCAGGGCGGCGTTATTTTCGGTGTGGCAGCAGGTATCATTTACTGCAAACGCCACGGCATCGACTGGCTAACTTTTGCTGATATCGTCTGCCCCGCCATACTTATTGGGCAGGCTATCGGCCGTATGGCCAATCTCCTTAACGGGGATGCTTTCGGTACACCGACAGGCGGTAATTTCGGACTGCTGTATCCTGAAGGTACTTTGGCCTATAAAACCTATGGTCCTGTACCACTCTGGCCTGCAGAAGTATGGGAAGGCCAGCTGGACGTAGTTATCTTCGCCCTGCTGCTGTTATTTCGCACTACCAGCCACGCTAAAGGGCAGGCATTGTGTCTGTATGCCATGCTGTATTCCATTGTACGCTTCTGCCTGGAAATGCTGCGCGGAGATTACACCGAGCCCTTCCTTTTGGGTTTGAAGTCAGCGCAGGCTACCAGCCTTGGATTCTTTATCATTGCCTTAGCTGCATTTATCTACTGCGGTTACCGTGATCGTCATGCAGCAGCAGCTGTGCTAAAACAAAAAAAGAAAAAATAATCTTGCATATACTTGACAAGCAATAATATATTAGCTATAATGTCATTGTTGCTTATGAAAGCAGCCAATGACTCCGTAGCTCAGCTGGATAGAGCGTTTGACTACGAATCAAAAGGTCGCAGGTTCGAATCCTGCCGGGGCCACCATGATAATTAACGGATAACTCAGGTTATCCGTTTTTTTATTTTATTCTTAACAAATTGCACATCAGAAGAGCCGTAAAAGTCAGCACAAACTTTTACGGCTCTTTCATTCTATACATTTTTAATTGCTTTCAATACCTTTTCTGTATCTTCACCCAAGCGCGGCGCACGTTTGGTTAAGCGCGCAGGCGTCTTGCTGAGCTTCATCGCAAAGCCAAGCTGCTGATAACTGCCCAGTTCTTCATCCTGCACCTTAAGGACCATCTCGTTAGCCTGCACCTGCGCTGATTCCACAGCTTCCTTAAAATTCAGCACGGGCGTTACACAGGCATCCTTATCAGTAAAATATGCTTCCCATTCCCGCATTGTTTTCTGACGGAAAATAGCTGCCAACTCTTCTTTTAAATAAGGATGATTTTTCTCATCATCAATCATATCTGTAAGCTCATCCCTGCCCAGCGCATTACACAGACTGCGCCAGAATTTTTTCTCCAGACAGCCTACCGATACATAACGCCCGTCAGAGGTCTTATAAATATTATAGTTAGCATACGCACCGGTCAGCCAGTTGTTACCGCGTTCTGCTACAAAGCCGCTGCCGAAAAACAGGCTGGCAGCACCAGGCATCAGTGTCATAGCCACATTAAAAAGCGAAATATCTATTGCCTGTCCCTGCCCGGTCAGTGCAGCATGCCGCAGTGCAATCATAATACTCATACCCGCTGAAAGCGCCGCATTCATGTCCGCCATCAGCACACCCGGAATGGCAGGCGCTCCGTCTGCCTCACCGCTCATGGCAGTTACCCCTGCAAGACTCAGATAACCCAAGTCATGATCAGCCTTATGCGCCAGCGGTCCCTTACTGCCATAACCACTCAAAGAGCAGTAGATAATCTTAGGATTTACTTTAGCGGCTGCGGCATAATCTACACCCAGCTTTTCGAGCACTCCCGGACGGTAGCTTTCCACTACTACATCGGCAGTCTTGACAAGCTCCAGAAAAGTATTTTTGCCTTCTTCACTTTTTAAATCCAGCACTACACTCTGTTTATTGCGATTCAGCTGCAGATGCCAGTACCCGAAATCTTTCAGAAACGGTGGAAAGCTGCGGGAATAATCACCTTTGCCCGGTTCTTCAATCTTGATAACCTCCGCGCCAAAATCTGCCAGCAGCATGGTACAGTAGGGTCCTGGTAACAATCTGGACATATCTAAAACACGAATACCGCTTAAAGCCTGCATAAAGCACCTCCTAAATTGTTATACTACCTGGAAAATATAGAATTTAAGATAAAAGGTTTCCGGTACGTTCCACAATACCGGATGATCAGGAGCCTGCTGCCGTACTTCTATTTGGCGCAGTGATACGCAGGCATCTCTGGCTGCATCGTGCAGCATCTCTACAAATAATTCTTCTTTCATAAAATGTGAGCAGGAGCAGGTTGCCAGATAGCCACCCCGCGGCAGCAGCTTCATGGCTTTAAGATTAATTTCTTTATAACCACGCACAGCATTTTTTACCGTGCTGCCAGACTTGGTAAAAGCAGGCGGATCCAGGATGACAAAATCATAATCATGGGATTTATTATTTACCAGTTCACTGAGCAGGTCGAACACATTGGCCTGCAAGCCTTTAAAGCCTTTGTCAAGACCGTTAATAGCTGCATTATGTTCTGCCATACGTACTGCCTCGGCGCTGATGTCTACAGCCGTAACGCTGGCAGCACCTCCCTTAGCCGCATTGAGGGCAAAAGACCCGGTATGGGTAAAGCAATCAAGCACACGCCTGCCTCTGGCAATTTTAGCTACTGCCTGACGATTATATTTCTGGTCAAGGAAAAAGCCTGTCTTCTGTCCATTTTCCACATCGACAGTATATTTGATGCCGTTTTCACAGATTTCCGCAGTTGCAGGACAAGTAGCATCCAATAAAGACGATTGGAAAAAGCCCTTATTTTCTTCCATACCTTCCAGTCGACGTATTTTTACATCATTACGTTCATACAAACCACGAATATTTTGGCCCATTTCCCGCAAAATCTTAATCAGCAGTTCAAAAAGCATCTGTTTACGCAACTCAATGCCCAGCGACAATGTCTGGGTAACTAAAATATCGTTAAAACGATCGACAGTCAGGCCCGGAAACATATCTGCCTCACCAAAAATCAGACGGCAGCAGTTAAAATCCTGTTCTCCCATAACAGTCAGACGATAATCAAGGGCATAACGCAGGCGACGCTCCCAAAAAGCTTCATCAAACTTATCGTTGGTATTGGTAGAGATAATCCGCACCCTGATTTTGGAAATGTCGTTGACAAAACCGGTGCCCAGATATTTACCTTTGGCAGTAACCACATCCACCAGATCACCATTGTGATATTCGCCTTCTACATGGGTAACTTCTTCCCCAAAAACCCATGGATGCCCACCGCGGGCAGCACGTTCCCCTTTAGGTGTGATATAAAATTTTGCAAAATTACGCATCTTTTTACCTCTCTCATCATTTATTCCGTTTTATTTTCAAGCTGAACCGCTACCGGTCCTTGGATACACATACTATCAGGGTTAACTGCGCACTCCACTGCTAAAACATGCACTCCTGCAGTTTTGGCAGCACTCAGGGCCCGGGCAAATTCCGGATGCGTCAGATAATTAGGTTTAAAATATTCGGCACCGCTGAACTGGATGACAAAAATAACCGCCGCTTCATATCCTTCCTGCAGACATGCAGTAAGTTCCTGCAAATGTTTAATGCCCCTCTCTGTCGGAGCATCCGGAAACATTGCCACGCCGTCATTTTCCAGCGTAACACCCTTAACCTCGATAAACATTTTACTGAACTCCGTCTCCAGATAGAAATCAAAACGCGAGCTGCCATACCGGCATTCCGGTTTTAAAGTATTTATCCTGCCAAAAGGCTGCCTGCAAGTGAGCCATTCGGCAACTGCTTTATTAGGAGCCTGAGAATCCATATTGACCAGCACTTCACCTTTTTGCACAGCTATCAGCAAATATTTGGTCTTGCGCCTGCTGTCGTCATGCCTTTGAACATAGACAACAGCCCTGTCCGTCAGCAGCTCTCGGCAACGCCCGGTATTCTTTACATGGCAGATCTCAATATTGCCATTTATTTCCACATAAGCAATAAACCTGTTGGGCCTGCTTAAAAAATATCCCTGTTCTATATTACTGTAAATCATTGCTTCCTCATTTTTTGCTTTTATTATAGCAATAATATTATCTGCTGCAAAGAAAAAAGCAGGCAGAGCCTGCTTTTTCACAAAAATCTTTGATTGTTGTCAAACTTTCGTCAATTAAAACGCCGGAACTACAGCACCTTTGTATTTTTCTTCAATAAATTTCTTTACATCATCAGAACGGAGTGCATTCATTAATTTTTGAATCTCAGGACGTTTTTCATCACCTTTTCTGATAGCTACGATATTAGCATAAGGAGATTCTTTAGGTTCAGTAAAGAGAGAGTCTTTTACAGGATTCAGCTGTGCTTCCATTGCAAAGTTGGAATTAATTACGGACAAATCAGTATCGTCCATGGAACGCGGCAGCAGTGCTGCTTCGATTTCAATAATCTGCAGATTTTTCGGATTGTCAACGATATCTTTAGCAGTTGCGCTTACACCTACACCATCTTTCAATTTCAGCAGTTTGGCACTTTCCAGGATTGCCAGTGCGCGGCCGCCGTTGGAAGGATCGTTAGGAATAGCAATTTTTGCTCCATCAGGAACATTTTTAATGTCTTTAATATTTTTGGAATAAATACCCATCGGTTCAATATGTACTTTACCGGCAGATACCAGCTGCAGACCACGGTCTTTTACAAAAGAATCAAGATATGGTTCATGCTGGAAGAAATTAGCATCAATTTCTTTGTCATTCAAAGAAAGATTCGGTTTTACGTAATCACTGAATTCTACAACCTGCAGTTCGATACCATCTTTAGCCAGTACAGGCTTAATATGATTCAGAATCTCAGCGTGGGGTACGGGGGTTGCTCCAATTTTGAGTACAACATTCTTACTGTCAGCAGATTTGTCGCTGCCGCCGCAGCCTGCTGCTACCATTGCAATACTGAACAGCGCCAGCAAGGCTAAAAATAATTTTTTCATCGTTTAACACTCCTTTTTATTAACACCACTCTATCTGAGTATCTTGCAATAAAAAAACTCTTTCCAAGGAAAGAGTCCATCTGCTTTCCTCTCATCTTTCAAGATATTCTTGCAGGATGTGGCACCATAACTGCTGTCTGGTTGCCGGACGTCATTGGGCCTGTTCCCTCAGTCACTCTTGATAAGAGCGTGTTTTAAATTTGAAATTATATTATCCTATAGCTTTTTCTTTGTCAATAAAATTCTGCAAAAGAAAAAGAGCAGTCCTGAAACTGCTCTTTTCTGTATCAATTGTTACTTTTCTTTGCTGTATTTGGCAATTCCAGCTTTATAAAAATCATTGCCTTCTGTATCAATGCATACAATAGCAGGAAAATCTTCAACCTCATAACGACGGATGGCTTCCGGTCCAAGATCTTCATAAGCAATCATTTCTTCGCCCTTGATGGACTGAGAAATTACGGCAGCAGCGCCGCCAATAGCCACAAAATAAACTGCTCCATGCTTCACGCAGGTGTCAATTACTTCCTGACTGCGCAGTCCTTTACCAATCATGCCGCGCATTCCCTGCTCAATAAGAGTAGGCGTATATTTATCCATGCGTCCACTGGTAGTAGGTCCTGCACTGCCGACAACTTCACCCGGCTTAGTCGGGGAGGGGCCAACATAATAAATAACATTATCAGTCAGATCCAGAGGAAGTTTTTCTCCCCTTGCCAGCGCTTCCGTAAGACGTTTATGCGCCGCATCACGCGCAGTATAAATAGACCCGGAAATACGTACCACATCACCTGCACGCAGACTTTTAACAGTTTCTTCTGTCAAAGGAGTCTTAATATATTTGATAACAGCTTGTTCGCTCATAACGCTTCTCCTTATATTTCAGCCTCTGCACGACGTGCAGCATGGCAATTCAGGTTTACAGCAACAGGAAGGCCGCCGATATGCGTTGGTGCATACTCAATATTTACGGCTACCGCAGTAGTGCTGCCGCCAAGACCGGAAGGTCCGACACCTGTTTTATTAACAAGCTCCAGCAACTTTGCTTCCAGCTCCGCATATTGCGGGTTGGCATTATGCTCGCCTACTTTACGAGTCAGAGAATATTTAGCCAGCAGCGCAGCTTTTTCCATATTTCCACCAATACCTACACCTACAGTTACAGGCGGGCAGGGATTGGGACCAGCACTGCGTACAGTGTCAACAACAAATTTAATAACGCCGTCTACTCCATCGGCAGGTTTGAGCATTTTCATAGCACCCATATTCTCACTGCCGCAGCCTTTGGGACAAACAGTAATTTTTACTTTTTCACCAGGCACAATGACGGTATGGATAATGGCCGGAGTATTATCGTTAGTATTCTTTCTGATAAACAGCGGATCATCAACAGATGATTTACGCAGGTAGCCGTTCACATAACCGTCAGCAACACCGGCGTGAATGGCAGTATACAAGTCACCGCCAACAAAATGTACATCCTGACCAATTTCCATAAAGACAACAGTCAGACCTGTATCCTGACAAATGGGTACGGCTTTGCGTTTTGCCAGTTCTGCATTTTCTATAATCGTACCGAGGATTTCTCTGCCCAGAGGAGATTCTTCTTCAGTAACAGCGCTTTTAAATTTCGCCAGCAGTTCTTCCGGCAGATAGTAGCAGGAATCCATGCACAGCTTGCTTACCGCTTTAGTAACCTCACTGACATTTATTTCTCTCATAATTTTTCTCCTTAACGTCCTACGCGTTTTAAAGTATTAGCTCTGATTTCTTCCGGGTCAACAATTTTACGTGCCAGGCCTTTTTCAATAGCAACTTTTGCCACCGCTGCGGCAACAGCCGGAGCTACACGAGGATCAAACGCATCAGGAACCACATAATCTTCACGCAGGTCTTTTTCATCAATCAGTCCGGCAATAGCATATACTGCCGCAACTTTCATGTCTTCGGTAATTGCTTTGGCACGTACGTCGATAGCACCGCGGAATACACCGGGGAATACGCATACATTGTTTACCTGGTTGGGGCTGTCGCTGCGTCCCGTACCTACAACAGCAGCGCCTGCTTCTTTAGCGGCATCATAAGAGGTTTCCGGCACAGGATTAGCTAAAGCAAAGACGATGGCTTTTTCTGCCATGCTGCTGATAATTTCTTTAGTAAAGATGTTAGGAGCAGATACGCCGATAAGTACGTCTGCACCTTTGGCCACATCAGCCAGAGTGCCCTGCTTATGTTCTTTATTGGTTACGGTTGCCAGATAAGCCTGGATGCGGTCAAGTTTGGCATCAATACCTTCATACAGCGCGCCAAAACGGTCAACCATGATAACATTTTCAGCACCCATGTTTACCAGCAGACGTCCAATAGCACTGCCGGCAGCACCACAGCCGTTAACGACAAATTTAGCAGTCTTGATATCCTTTTTCACAAAACGCAGCGCGCCCATAACAGCTGCCAGGCAGGCAATTGCAGTACCATGCTGGTCATCATGGAATACAGGAATATCACAAATTTCTTTCAGACGGCATTCAATATCATAGCATTTCGGAGAAGAAATATCTTCCAGATTAATACCTGCATAGTTAGGTTGCAGGTATTTTACTGTCTTAATAAATTCTTCTTCATCCTTAGTGTCAAGGCAGACAGGCACTGCATCCACATCAGCAAAGGTTTTAAACAGTGCAGCCTTACCCTCCATTACCGGCATAGCTGCTTCCGGGCCGATGTCACCAAGTCCCAGCACGCGGGTACCGTCGGTAATTACGGCTACCATATTGCCGCGGCAGGTATATTCAAAAGAAAGGTCTTTATTTTCTTTAATATCTTTACAGGGTTCAGCAACACCGGGTGTATAGGCAACAGCCAGATCATGGCGGGTCTCGATAGGTACTTTGCTGACAACAGCAATCTTACCGTTATTGTCCAAATGTAATTTTAAAGCTTCATCGCGTAATGTCATACCATATTCCCTCCAAAAATTTTATTTAGTGTATACTGTTATTGTAGAGTAATATCTCAGAATATGCAAGTAAACATACTGTGAATTTAAAAATTTCTGAAAATATTTTTCATCAGCTTTATGTCATACAACTGCTATAACTCTTAAAAATCAAACAAAAATCTTTCTGTATCTATCTGTAAAGTACTAAATTCTACCTGCGGCCTGCTACCCTGCTGCAGCGTTAAGACAGCAAAAGAGGGTTCAGAGCCTCCACGCGGCTGTACAGGACTTCCAGGATTTATAAGCAGCTTGTCACCATACCATTTGGCCAGCGGCACATGCGTATGCCCAAAAACTACTATATCAGCTTCAAGTTTATTGGCCCACCAGGCCAGTTCAGCAACTTCCTGATGATGGAAATATTTATGCCCGTGAGTAAGCCAGATATTGAAACCTTCTACAGGAAAAATCTCATCCGGATTGGCGCGTCCGCTTAAAGAATCACAGTTACCGGCAACCTTGATAACAGGCAACCCGCTCAGACTGGCCAGCAAATGTGCATCCTGACTATAGTCGCCGGTATGCAGCCACATCTCAACCGGAGGAGTTTCCTGAATAATTTTTCTAATCACCTGCTGCCGTCCGTGAGTATCACCGGTTATACCTATTTTCATTTCTTTTTACCCCAGACAGCTACCAGTTTCCGAATAGCTTTACCTCGATGGCTGATTTTATTTTTTTCCTGCATGGTTGCCTCACCCATGCCCTTGTGCAATTCTGTAGACCAGAAAAGCGGGTCATAGCCAAAACCTTCCGTACCTAAAGGTTCATGCAGCAGCATTCCTTCACAACTGCCGTCTGTTTCATATAGAACCCTGCCGTCCGGCTGTACAACTGCCAGAGCACAGCGAAAGCGACAGGTACGTTTTACCTGGAATTTCATATTATGCAACAGCAGCTGGTTATTTTCTTCGTCGGTTGCTTTTTCACCGGCATAGCGGGCACTGCGTACTCCCGGAGCTCCATCCAAGGCCTGCACTTCAAGACCTGAGTCATCGGCAATACAGACCATACCTGTCTTAGCGGCATAATATGCAGCCTTCAGTTTTGCATTGGCTGCAAATGTTTTACCGGTTTCCTCTGGTTCTTCAATTTTTTCAAAATCAGCCAGACATTTTATTTCTACCGGCAAATCCTTCATTAACTCTTTAAATTCCTGCAGCTTACCCTGATTATGGGTAGCTATTACTAATTCCTTAATCAACTTTTCTGACCTCACTTAAACAGTTTCTATAAATCCATCAACAATGTTCTGTACAAATACATACTGCCAACGCCCGCTTTTTTTCTCGCGCAGGGCTTCATCATGCGCCTGCTGCCTGCATTTTGCACACGCATATCTGGGAATGCAGGCAATAAATGCACTCTGATCGCCAAAGCGAGTACCTTCAGCAGCAGTCTGGATTGTAAAATACCCGCCGCAGCTGCAGTAATGCACTGCTTCCAGCTGCTGTTCACGGATACCTTCTTCATCGTAATAAATACCTTTACGCCGCCGCCAGACGCCGCCACATTTTTCCAGCAGCTGTTTTTTTGTCTTTTCACGGCTAAAATACAGCTCGCCAACCTGCTCAATAAGCTGGTCCACGCGCTGATTACAGCGTTTATCCTGCACGCGCAGCATACTGAGATCAGGCTCTACCACCTTACTGTAGTCCATACCTGCCATGGCCAGAATAATTCCGGTATTAACATAGGGCAATGCACTTTCAATGGAATAGCCGCCTTCCAATACAGCGATATCAGCCTGCAGCTTATCCGCCAGTTTGGCATAACCCTGGGCAGTTACCGACATGGAAGCCAACGGGTCGGAAAAATGATTGTCCTGACCAGCAGAATTAATAATCAGTTCCGGCTGAAAGTCTTCCAATATGTGGCTTATAAGCCCATCATACAGCCTGTGCAGTCCTTCATCTCCCGTTCCGGGCAGCAGAGGCAGATTGATATTCGTTCCCCAGGCGCCGGGGCTGCCTGCTTCTTCAGGAAAACCTGTTCCTGGATAAAGCGTACGTCCATCCTGATGGAAAGATATATACAGTGTATCAGGATCATGGTAAAAAACATCCTGCGACCCATCGCCGTGGTGTACATCAGTATCGACAACAGCAATTTTACGCACCTGATATTTACTGCGCAGATATTCCACCATGATGGCTTCAATATTTACAGTGCAGAAACCACGAATACCATGCACAACCCTCATGGCATGGTGCCCCGGCGGCCGCACCAGTGCAAACGCTCTCTTCACTTCGCCGCGCATTACTGCATCAGCTGCAGTAAGACACCCCCCTGCCGAAGCCAGATGTGCCGGCGTTATCAGCCTGGCTATTGCAGGCATGCCTATATGGGCACGCTGCAAATCGTTAATCTGCGCCAGCCGCGGTCTGTATTCTTTTATTTCTTCACAATCAAATAATCCTTCTTCTTCCAGCTGATCGCGGGTATACAGCAGACGTTCCTGCCTTTCAGGATGTGTCTGACTTATCATCCAGTCAAAGGCCGGAAAAAATACTAAGCCAAGGGTGTCTTTCATATTTCCACCTCCCTGCCGCGAACTTTATGCAGGATACCGGGTTTTAGCTGCATACGCAGATTATAAATATCGCCTGTATCATAATAGCCATGAATAGTACGAAAATGCTCACTGCTGATAAGCTCAGTTTCCTGTGCAGGCAGCTGCCAGCGCTCCGCCTGCTGCTGCAGCCACTGTGTAAGCACAGCTTCTGCTTTCTTCATATTAAATCCGTGTGGCAGCGTCTGTCGCTTACCGCTTTCCGGAATAATGTAAAATCCTTCTGTCGTATCTGCACGCAAGCCAGCTGATAAGGTTGGACGTGCCAGCGCCGCACCAACAGCATTAGCAACCATCGCCCCTGCAGGGATTTCGACCGGCAAACCCATAGCTTTCCCAACGGCATGCACAAGCCCCATGGCACCGCCGCCGACGCCAATCAGCTGCTGCGGCACAAATTTCGTTCCGCGAATAACATCATCAACAGTATAAACTGGCTGTTTTGCCCAATCTGCCAGCATTTCATTAACAGTATCGGTAATCACCCTTACAGCAGCCTGAACAATTTTTTCTGCTTCTTCTCCGGGATTTCCCCCAAAGGCAGCTATTGCCTGCCGGGATTTCTCAGTATCACCAAAAGTAACATAGCCGGCTGTAATCAAAGCATCTGACAAAGTCGCAGTTGGACCGCCAACAGCAGCAGCAGGACCCTCACGCAACGGCCCTACCTTGTAGCCCTCATCAGTAACTGTTATTCTGCTGTCGCCACCAATTCCTATACTGCGCATATGAAAAGAACGCACAGCGGTAGGATAACCTTTCAGTACTGCTCCTTTTTTTGCCATCAAAGGTAAGCCATGTTCCCAGAAAGCAATATCAGTCGTAGTACCACCCACGTCCAAGGAAATACTGTTACGCTCCGGTGCCGCCAAGGCTTCAATCCCAAGCACAGAGGCAGCAGGACCGGTAAACACAGCTTCTACCGGCTGATTTAACGCAGCTTCAAGCGGCAACGTACCGCCGTCAGCCTTTAAAATATGCACGGGCGCAGTAATATCCCTCTGCGCCAACGCCAACTGCACTTTCTCACAGAATTTAGCAAATACTTTATACACAGCTGCCGCAAAATAAGCGGAATTAGTACGTCTGATAAAATTAAGTTCTCCGCTCAGCTCACTGCCCAGAAAAATCTTTTGATAACCGCATTTTTTTAGCTCCTGCTTCAGCAGATATTCATTCTGCGGTTCACGCACGGAAAATTTGCCGCTGACAGCACAGCTGCCACTGCCTTTTCTATTGAGCAGATCTCTGTGTCTGCTCCAGTCTGTTCGTGCAGTTATCTTACCGCGATGATCCACATAACCGCTCACATAGTACGGCTCTACAGGAAACTTGCCTTTGACGTTCATTCCAGGGCCTGTCATCACCGCCAAAAATACCGGTTCAACTTTATCTTCTGTTAAAGCATTAGTCACAATAGTACTGGAAATTACCACCCGACGCAGCTTTTTGACATCTATATCATTTAAAACCCGGTCTAAAGCCTGTAAAATACTTGCCAGTACATCGTCATGATTAGTAGGAACTTTCGCCTGAAATACCACCTGCTGTTCTCCGATTATTACAGCATCCGTAAAAGTACCGCCGACATCTATACCTAAAAGCATATTTACACCTCCTTTTTCCGTAATTATGACTTATTTATTATTCCCTGCCGCAGCAGTAAATACCTGCCTGAAAGAAAAATAAACTGCCCGCCTGCATCGCACTTTAACAGTTCCTGACCATTAGTATTTTGATAATGCATGTATCAATTACAGTCTGACAATTATATTTATGATAACGGCAAAAAGCTTGTGGTCATAACAATATTTTTTATTTCACAATTAATTCAATTCTTTGCCCTTCTTCTGTCATAGCTATATTGTATACTTTAGTCATAGCAAGTGAACAACTTGCTAAACCCTTCCCATCAAATTCATCATAAACAGCTTTCCTAAAGAGAAAACACTCACTACATCCCCTGTGAGTGTTTTTCTCTTTTTTATTTATCTTTATTGTTTTGTAAATAAAAATCCAGAAACTTTTCTGCACATGCTGATAATACTGCTCCTTTTTCCCAAAACAGAGTTTGCTCAAAAAAAAGATTTTCTTCCGCAAGACGCCTGTAACACATTTTTTCCGGCAAACTCTGCAGACAGCTGCCAGATACCACCGCTGCAGCACTTCCTGCTGTAGCAAAAGTCAATGCAGCGCGGGCAGTAGTCCCAACAAATTTCATGGCAGGCGTAAAACCGGTACCGGCACAGGCATTAACCAACAGCCTGTAGCTGCCGAAGTTGCAGCAAAGCGGTACCCCTTCCAGTTCCAGCAACTTCAAATCCTGCTGCGGCTGAAATGAAATTTTATTGTCTGAGGCATATACTACATAAAAATACTCTTTCTCGCTGCTGCAGATTTTAAAGCGTGCTTTTTTAGGCAGCGGTGCATTGGCAAAAGCAAAATCGCCGATTCCTTCTTCAATATGCTTCATCTGTGTCTGTACATCCACTTCGTGCATTTCATACACAATATCAGGATAGCGCAGGGAAAACGGCAGCAGGTATCTGTGCATAAAAAAATCCGTAGCCCCCGGCGAAATGCTGAAGGTCAGACTGCCGGCGCTGCCTTCCTGATAATTATTCATTTCTGTAAACAGATTTTCTTCCAGCATACAAATTTTTCTTGCTTTACGCAAAAAAGCCTCGCCGGCTTCTGTCAGTTCCACCTGACGCATACCGCGAGCCGTTTTCAGCAGCCTGATATTATAATACTGCTCCATTGTTTTTACCTGCGCACTCAAAGCCGGCTGCGCCAGAGACAACTTTTTGGCTGCAGCAGTAAGATTGCCTGTTTCGGCAATAGTAATAAAATTACGGTAAAAATCAAAATCCATAACGCACCTTAATATAAGATTTTTTTATTATTATTAAATAAAAATAATATTTTACTTTTTTATAACTTAATTCTACAATAAAAATGATCTTTAAACAAGAAGGAGCGATTTTTATGTATGGTAAAAAGCGCAAGCGCAGATACCATTTTCTGGCCGTAGCTGCCGGTCCGACCATCTTCTTACTTTCACTGCTGTTTCTGCAGAGCTTTTTCACTTTTCAGGGAGCGGCTGCCCTCGGTACCATGCTGTGGATGGTTATGTGGTGGATTCTGCGTCCCGTAAATATATCCGTCACCTCTTTACTGCCTATTGCCATTAACGGGTTATTCAACCTGCTGCCCATGGAAGGCATCATCAGCCAGTATTTTTCTGAAATCATTGTTCTGCTGTTCGGCGCGGACCTTGTTTGCCTTACCTGGAGCACCACGGGGCTTGATAAAAGAATGGCCATCAAAATTCTCTGCTGTATCGGTCCTTCTTTAAAACAACAAATCAGAGTCTGGCTCATTCTTTCAACTATTATGTCCGTGTTCCTGCCTAATGTAGTAGTCTGCACAATCATGGTACCTGTAGCTGTCTCCATGCTGCAGTTTCTTGGAGAAGGCAATATTCGTTCCAGCAAAATAGCCCTGCCCATACTCCTTGCCATCGTCTGGGGAGCAGGCATTGGCGGCTTTGGTTCTCCGTTAGGCGGCGCTGCCAATCTGGTCGCAATAAACTATCTGGAACAGCTCACTGGCAAAGAATTTATGTATATTGAGTGGCTTAGTCGTTTTCTGCCATTTCTTTTTCTTATCATGCTGCTCAATCTTTTCTTTCTGCAAAGAATACCTGTACCATCTCAGCAGCTGGGTGAAACCAAACAATATTTCAGCAAGCTTTATGCAGAACTTGGTACAATGAAAGACGGAGAAAAAATTAGTCTTTTCCTCTTTCTGACTGCCATGCTGCTGTCTTTCAGCCGTCCTTTATTTGCAGATTTTCTGCCAGGTTTAAAACCTGCTTATATTTTTCTCATCTGCGGATTTATGACTTTTCTTTTTGAAGATGAAAACGGTAAATCCTTACTGAGCTGGGAACAGGCCGAACACGGTGTTATGTGGGGTATGTACTTTCTCTTCGCAGGCGGTCTGGCACTGGGCAAAATGGTAACTGATACTGGAGCCGCTGCCAAAATGGCAGAGCTTATTACCATTCTGCCATTAAACGGCGGACTGGAAACCATCTTTGTATTTAATATTTTCTCCTGCCTGCTAACCGAAATTTCCAGTAACACAGCAGCAGCAGCCATTGCCGTACCCGTCGTCCAAAATATCGCACAGGCACTTGCCTTAAATCCCGTACCTTATATTATGATTGCCATCGTTGCTTTCAACACGGCTTACATCCTGCCGGTGTCCATCCGGGCCATACCAGTAAGCTATGGTCTTGACCCTTCCTGTCTGTTCCGTTATGGACTCATTCTTTCGTTAAGCAGTGTACTGGTTATAACTATCGTGGGTTATATATTTATGACTTTCTTCCCCAGTTTCAGTGCATTGTGAAAGGCAACAAAAAATGTCGATGTATTATAATACATCGACATTTTTTATTTTAGTCATAATACTGTCATATACGTTCATTTTATTTTAACTTATTTTTCAAAGCAATCAATCGCAGTGCATCTATTAAATCTTCTGCTGAAAATCCTGCAAGTATATCCTGTTCAGATTTCTTTTCATTTTCTTCTTTTTTACCATAAACAAGCTCGTCTATACTGCATCCCAGATATTTACTGATTTTTATAGCTGTCGCCAGGCTTAGCCCCGTATTTCCATTTTCTATATTGCTCATATGGGTCTGTGATATGTCCAGTGATCTGGCCAGCTTTATCTGCGATACACCTTTTGACATCCTGGTGAATCTGATGTTTTCACCTATTTTTCTGTAATCTATTTCCTTGATATCTTCCGACATCATCACATCCCCCTATCTTATAAAGTTCTTTTTCTTCTGCCACCTGTTTTTGTTTTCCAAGGCTTTCAACGCCATGCTGTAAGCATTGCTCATTGTTTTGTCCTTACCTACTGGCAGAAGTGTCATATTGCTGCCTACGTCAGCACATACTTTTCCCTCTGCATCTACAATATATGCTGCCGCTATACAGTAATTTGCTCCCCTGTTATCAAATAAATACAGATACACTGCTGCTGTTGCCTGCTGCATATCTTCTCCCTGCCTTAAAGAGGCAAGAAATTCTGCATCAGTATATTTTTCTTCTGCTGCTACTGCAAGGTAATATTGTCCGTCTTTTTTTACTGTCCTTACAGTGTCCGTGTCGACATAGAGGATACCGCAGTCAGTATTACCTGCTTTCTGCAGCTTCTGCGCATCAGCAGTCAATGTTAAAGATAAAGAAAACAGCAAGATAATTGTGATTGTAAGTAAACGTATCAGCTTCATGGTTTAATTATTTATTTTGTTCTACAGGGCTGAGAGCAAAATCTATCATCTTGTTATCTTTGTTAAATGCAAGATTTATACTAACCAATTTTTCTTTGCTGAAGGCAGCAATATAGGTAACCCTGTCAATTTGGTCAAATCTTTGGAAAGAATAGAATTTTGCTTCTTTCATCCTGCCGAATTTATCTTTTACCTGGTTTTGCAGAACTGTATAAGTATTTTCATTAAATTTCTTTTTGAGCTGTGCATCAAAGCCTTTGGTAAAGTCGTTATAGGAAGGTACTGTCTGACTGAATGCTTTAATAAAAGTTTCTGCTGCAGCTTGCTGTTTATTCAGGTCTGCACCATCTGCTGCCATGCAGATACCTGCAAAAGCTATGGTAAAAATTGCGGTTAAAATCATTATTACTTTTTTCATATATTTTCTCCTTATGATAAAAAGTAAACTAAGGCAAGACCACCCTGCCTTAGTTTACTCATTTAGTTTTACTGATACCTGACAACTTGTTATTAGTATTTAATTATTTTGCTACTTTTTCAGCTGCCATTTTGGCATGTCTTTCCTGTTGGGCAGCAACTTTTGCTTCTGCTGCAGCTTTTTTCATGGCTTCAGCTTTAGCGAGTTTTGCTTTGGCTGCTTTTTCTTTTTCAGCTGCCAGCATTTGTTCCGGAGTTTTACGACCAAATTTCCAGGTTGCGCCAATGCCGCCCATTACTTCGTCACCGGAGGTGGATACGGACAGGCTCAGCATGAAGTCGCGGTTCGGATAGTGGAACAGGCCGAGAGCTGCACCAGTTTCATCTCTGTACTGACCAATGCCAACTGCAATTTCAGTCGGAGCCGCAGGGTCATAGCCCATAGTACGCAGGTTAGCAATTGCTGCTGCCATTGCGCCTACTTTATCTACGCGATCTTCTACTTTATCAATGCGGTTATCCAGACGGTTAACTTCACCAGTTACACGGTTGTCAAGGTCGTTGATAGCTTCATAGTTATCTCTGATGCTGGTTTCATAACTATTTCCTTCATCATCTTTCCAAGATACGCTGACGTCATTACCATCAATCTTAACATTATTTTCACCGTCACCTTTGACAGTTACTCCGTCTTTATCAGCCGTAACTTTATCGGCTACATTAAGACTGCCACCAACAGTTACATCACCAATAGTTGCTTTATCAGCAGTTAACTGACCATCTTCCATAGTTACGCCACCAATAGTACCGCTACCGGCATTAATTTCACCACCAACAGTTACATCTCCTTCAATACCGGTATGTCCATCATTTGTCGGAGGTACAGTGCTACCGCCTTCGCCAGTTCCAGGTTTAGAGCCAGTAATGTTTTGAGTTTTATCTTCAAGGATGCTTACACGATCTTCTAAATCTGCTAAAGTATAGCTGTTGCCATCTTTTCCATCAAAGTAAACATTGCCACTGAGTTGTACACCCATGTTATTGATTGCAATACCATTAGAACCATGTGCAATTGTTACATCTTCATCAGAAACACCAAAGATTGAACCTTCAATATTAGCACCAATGAAGTCTTTAGAAACACTTAAAGTACCCTCAATAGTAGTAGTTTCACCATTACGTTCGATACCTGCAACTTTGTCAGGAAGACCAGCATCAACCATACCACCAACGGTATCTTGCAAGTTTGTGATAGCTTCTTTAACATTCATTTCACCTAAAGTCAAACTATCTGCTGTAATTGCGCCACCATCAATAATAGTTGTTGTTCCATTTAAAGCATTGACAAATTCGGTTCCAGTATTTGTAACTCTAATCTCATTTGATCCGCCTTGGCTAAACAAAGACATACCTTCATCACTTATAGAAATGCCACTACCATTATTTGTAAGTACAACTTTATCTTTATCAACATTTAAATAACTGCTTCCAGCATTTACTTGCATTCCATCTTCACTAAAATTGGTTGTATTTGCAATAGTAGTTACGCCATCTGCATATTCAATATCAGTAGTTTTACGTTTCAAATCACTGATATCAACGCTCACACTACCACCTAAAGCATCAAGCTCTTCCCCAACAGAATTTAAATCATATTTATTTGTTTGGAAGTTTTCAGCTTTGATGATACCATCTTGAGTATTCAGCTCAATGTTATTACCCATGGTTACTAAACCATTACTAATATCAGCTGTTATCATACCCTGATTAATAGTTACATAACCTTCATTATTCACAGCTAATGCACCATTACCAATTTCAGTTACACCATCAGCATATCTGATATCTGTTGTTTTATTTTGCAGTGCATCAATATCTGCCTCTCCAATATCTAATCTACTATCAAGATTACTTAATGTCACACCTTGTTTATTAGCAACCTCTTGAGCGACCAGTGTTCCACCAATCTTTGTATTACCAGATACTTCTATATTACCAGATACTTCTGTATTACCAGATACTTTAAAATCGCCTTGAACATTCATGTTAGAAGACACATTGGTCCATTTATTATTTCCAGAACCTACCACACTAATTTCTGATGTATTATATTCAACCTTTTCTACTCTCTTAACTAATCCATCGTCACCAGATATGCTATTATCTAAATCTGAAAGTTTTGAACCAACAGTTTCCAAATCATAATTTGCAGAAGCTACATTTTCTGTAGTTACCATTTTTGCAGTAACATTACCAGTTTCATCAACCAGGAAGTTGCCACTCGCAGCATACAAGGAGCCATCCATCATGGTCACTCCACCAACGGTACCTGAATTTGCAGTAAATACATCAGCCTTTAAAATATCATTTATGGTAGTTGTACCTAATTTTTGAGAACCAATACCATCAGGATTTCCAGGAGTATATTCTATTGCGGTAGTCTTTTCTTCCAGTTCACTTGTTTTTGTACCTACGGCAACCAAACTTGTACCATTGGCAACAACATCTTGAGAAGCGTTAACAGTACCGCCCATAACTTGAGTAAACTGACCATTTTGGTCTCTAAATACAGCCTGACCACCAACTAAAGTAGTCTGACCACCCATGCTTTCAATGCCCATACCACTTGCATCAAAGCTGGTTGCACCTTCAATTACAGTTTGTCTGTTTCCTTCATCATATTTTATATTCTGTGTGCCATTTTTAATATCTCTCAGTTGGTCACCTGTGAGTTCAACAAGTTCATCATCTTTAGTATTTAACTTCAAATATCCACCATCACGATGATTACCACCAATTGATGCTTCAGTTTCGTTACCATCATTTACCGATACATATCCATTTCCAAAATAAGCAGAGCCGATTTTGGAACCTCTTTGGGCAGTAATAGCACCAGTATCGGTAACCTTGAAATTACCATTAGCTGCAGTGATGGTACCAGTTTCTAAACTACCAGAAATTTTTGTAGTATTACCATCACGACTAATACCAGTTGTATTAGTTTCAAGCGCTTCAACTCTAGGAGTTAAGTCTTCTCCACCTTCTAATTGATCTACTTTATTTTTTAATTCTTCATACTCTGTTTTAAAACTTTGGATATTAGTAGTATTAAAAGTAGTACCACCTATAGTCAGCTCATTAAAGGATTTACTTTCAAGAGAATTAACTATAGCCTCTGATGAAATTGTCAAACGACCAGCAATTTTATGATTTAAAGCACCGTCACTATTGCCCAATGCGCCAGTAACATATAGACCATCGCTACCATTAATGGTTCCGCCATTGACTGACGTGTTTTCATCCATCTCATAGCCGATATTAATATGAACGCCTGTATTATCACCTGTAATACTATCTACACTTCCTGCCATTACCGGACCAGCATACAAACCAGCCATTACTGTTGCACATAACATAGATGCCAAAAGTTTAGATTTCTTTGTTTTTGACATAAAAATCCCTTCCTCTTTGATATAGTTATAAATAAAAGCAGGTTTTTCTCAGTCTTGCTTTGCATAAAAATAATATTTTTTGCATACAATCGCACTGTATAAAAATTCCAGTCAAGACTGAATATAATTAACTTTTATTTATACCAATCATAGCATATTGTCCCCCCCCGTCAAACATACGTATTTTTAATTATTTATTCATCTCTATCTCAAAAACAAATTTTGTTATGCATTTTTATTTATATTCAATATAATTATTTTTATATAAAATCTTTTTATTTTATTTTTATTTTTTTACATTTCTGTCAAATTTTTTTATTTATCTATCTATGCAAAAAGCCGATGCGTATATTCGCATCGGCTTTAAGAATCAAATTTGTTAAAAAAATAAAGACCCGGAAAAATTCCGGGTCTTTTTATTTGCCTTTTTACTTCTGTGCTGCTGCAATATCACGCATGCAGTAAACTAAAGAACCGTTACCGCGATGATTCATAATGCATTCACAACATTTACCGTGCCGAGGGCATTCCTTTTTCGGGCAGGTGCAGTTAGCTTCATTGCAATGTTCTCTTTCCATAATCTTTCTCCTCCTCATATGGATTATTTATAACTTTGCAGTTTTACCAAAAGCTCACCATAAGTTCCTTTATTATTGGCCAGCATCATGTTCAAAGCCCACACCGCAGTTCCTGCATCATCTTCTGTGCGGGCACACTGCATGGGGCGTTTTTCTGTAGTAAAATTAAACAGCTCCTCTGCCTCTACCAGACAGTACATATCCTGACGATTATAGGCAGAAAGTCCTGCATCTGAAAACATTATTGTTGCCATCAGCATATCATCCATGCGCCAGCATTCCAGACGATAGTCACGTCCGTCACTGAGCTTGCCGCAGCAGTAGCCGACATCCATTACACCATCTTCATCAGGCTCATAGGGTGACGGCACATAATCTATACGACATGGTACGGGAAATTTTTTTATCAGCATCTGAAATACTCCTCTATATCATTATTCTTTTTTATTATAACATTATTTAAAGAATAATGGGAGTCAGCTTAGTTAATCAACCCTGCTCGGCAGGCTGCACAATAATCCAGTCCTGTAAAATTACTTTAGGATTCCATGTCGCCTGACTTATCACAGCAAAATCGTCCATTCTTCTTTTGCCTACAATAACCAGAGGGAACTGCTCCTGCTCAACCTCAGCGTACGGCATAACATTCTTGCTGCTCCAGGAATAGGCCTGCGGCAGAAAATTTTTTACCTCATTGGCCGGAAGAAGTTTGACGATTCTTTTTCCTGAATAAAATACAGCTGACGTCGGATAGCTGCCATATACGCCAACACTGTCAGCAGCTGTAAGCTGAGGCAGTAAGAGCCCCAAATCTCTGGCCGAGCGCTGTGCGGAAAACGGTACGGCAATACATGCAGTTAATGCCAGATAAAAAGCAACACAGGTGCACCCTATACTATAAAATGCACCTCCGCTCTGCTGCCACAGTAACGGATAAAGCAGCAGACCCACTGTAAGCGCGGCAGGAATAAAATACAGCATATTACCTGCAGCAATGCCCTTACCAACGCTCCAATACGCAGAAAGCGACAGCAGTGCAAATCCACCTGTAATTAAACCTAAAAACCATCTGCTGTGCAGCACTTTCTCATGCCGCTGCAAATAGCTGCCCAGCAGTAATGCTCCCGGAAAAAGCATGGGATAGGTATAGGTAATATACTTTGTCGCCATGCACTGAAAAAAGATGAAGATAGTACCAGCCCACAGCAGCAGAAACTGCTCTTTTTCCGGCAAGGCGAAACTTTTTCTGCGCACCAGCCGCACAACAATTACCGGCACCAGCATACTCCAGGGAAAGAAAGCCAAAAGATTTACCGCTGTATAATAATAAATTACATTATCACGCGGATGTTCAGATACTGTGGCCCTGAGAAAATTATGCGTGCCCAAAAAAGTATTAAGAAAATCTGCACCATGCAGATAAACCATCATACCATACCAGGGCACTGTAATCAGAGCAAACAAAATTGTGCCGGTAACTAAATGCATCCTCAATGGCAGTCGCCACTGCTTTTGCCAAATCATAAATAATGTGATAATAAGTCCGGGCAATAAAAAACCTACCGGCCCTTTGGTCAAAGTCGCCAGCGCTGCACAGATATACATAAAATACCAGTCGCGTCTGCTGCCTGATGTATAGGCAAGATAGAAAAAAAGTAATGTGCCGCTGAAAAATAAGAATAAAACCGCATCCGTAATAACTGATTTACTGATGAGGAAAAATTCGATGCAGCTGAGTAATACTATGCTGCTGTAAAAACCGGCCCGCTCATTATATAATCTGCTGCCGCCCCAGTAGATTAAACCCAGAGCCGCCAATCCAAATAAAGAAGGGAAAAACCGAGCCGCAAATTCCGTAAAACCAAATACTTTAAAAGCTGCAGCTGTTAACCAGTAAAACATAACCGGCTTATCAAACCAATAATGCCCGTATATCTGCGGTGACAACCAATCACCTGAAAGCACCATTTCTTTTGCTGTCAGTGCATAATTCGATTCTACAGAATCTGTAATTTGCAGACTGCCATTACAGAAAAAAAGCAGTATTATCGCTCCCAGCCAGAAAATATATTTTAAATTTTTATTCATAATAAAACTCCTTACCTTTGACTTATTTTAAGTATAAATATTATTTCTTAAAACAAGCTGAAAAGTAAGGAGTAATTTTCTATTTAGGCAGCGTAACCTGCATAATTGTACCGCAAGGTTTATTGTCTGATACCGCTATCTTGCCGCGGTGCAATCTGACAATGGACTGGGCCAAAGCCAGACCAAGACCCAGTCCGCCCTGTTCACGGCTGCGGACTTTATCTACCCGATAAAATCTGTCAAATACTTTTTCTTTATCAGCATCACTGATACCGATGCCCTGATCTGCCACTTTCAGGATCACAGTATCTTTTTTCATTTCGGCAGAAAGTATAATTTCTGAAGCAGCCGGCGAATATTTAACAGCGTTATCCAGCAATATAATCAGCAGCATATTTAACGAATCTGCATCGCCATGCAGCAGCAGCCTTTCAGGCACATCGTTTATTATCCTCTGCTGTTTCCTTTCTGCTACCAGACTAAACTGTGCCGTCACCCGGCTAATAAGTGCAACAAGGTCTACTTCACATTTTTTCACCGGCAGTCCCAAATCATCTCTGCGTGCCAGCTCCATTAAAGTATCAGTCAGATTTCGCAATCTGCCTACTTCTGTCTTAACCATCTGCAGCGTCTCTGCAGCAAAGGGACTGTATTTACTTTCCGAATCCTCCAGCAGTCCCTGCACAGCCAGATTTAACACAGCCAGAGGAGTTCTCATTTCATGGGAAGCGTCTGCAGTAAACTGCTTCTGCTTTTCATACATTAAGCCAATAGGCCGAATGCTGCGTTTAGAAAGCCAGTAACCAAGCAGGCAGGCAGGAATAAATAAAAGCAAAGCAATGCACAGCAGCATTAACAAAGTTTCACGTGCAGCATCGTAATAAAATTCCATATTCTTAAACATATACAGGCGGCCAATTACCTTATCCCCGTCTTTTACAGGTGCTACCGCTGCCAGATATCTGTATCTTTCACCAACATCATCGCGCACACGGAGCATCTGTGCCGTATTATCAGCTTCCGGCCAATCCTCACGGTGGTCTTTCAGGGTATCGCCTGCATCCGCACCTTGCAGCTGGTCAAGCAGCACCGTTTTGTTATCCGGTTTTACCAAAAAAGCCAGCATGCTACCGTTTTTGATAGCTACATCAGACACCGGTGCTTCTTCTGTTGCCACATATTCTTCTGCTTCATGGTATATCTGCGCTACCAGCCCTTCTTTTTCATGCATCAGTACTGCATACCAGACCAGGCAGTAGGTCACACCCACTACTAACAATATAAGCATACCAAAAATAAAGGCATACATCAGCGTCATGCGCTTCCGCAGTTTTTCAAAAATATTATTCCACATAATACCCTACGCCTCTTACCGTATGAATGATATTCTCGCCTGCCAGTGTCATAATCTTTTTGCGCAGCAGTCTGATATGCACATCAAGATTATTTTCTGTCACATCATTATTAATGCCCCAGACTCTTTCCTGTAATATTTCCCGCGGAATAATCTGTCCTCGATTATTTAATAAGATTTCCAGCAGCTTAAATTCCCGCGGCCGCAATTCTATTTTCTGTCTGCCACATACCAAACTGTAGCTGCTGCGTTCCAATACATAATTACCATACATTATATTCTCTGCTGTATATTGTCCCTGTCTTCTGACAAGGGCATTAAGTCTGGCAATCAGTTCCTGAACATCAAAAGGCTTAATCATATAGTCATCCGCGCCGCTGTTAAGTCCTTCTACTTTATCTTCTACCGTATCTCTGGCAGTCAGCAGCAAAATTTTTCCGGAATATTCCTCCTCGCGTAATCTTCGGCACAGTTCTACACCACTCATTTCCGGCAGCATCCAATCTAAAATCAGAACATCATACCCATCACTGTAGCATTTATCATACGCTTCCCTGCCATTTTCCGTCCAGTCTACAGCTATATTCTCTTTACGCAGCAGCATAGAAAGCAGCCTGCCCAAGTTTCTGTCATCTTCAGCCAATAATACTTTCATAATCGCACCTCATTAACTATGATAATTCAGTATAACTCTACCTCTGCAACATTAAGTAAAACTGAAAAACATTTTCTTATCTTTATTATATAACAAAAAAACACTGCCTATCCATAAAAGGATAAGCAGTGTTTTCTTTTTGGAAAGATTTATTCGTTATCTTTCTTTTCGTCACGGGTAAGATTATATTTAATCTTAATATCACGGTAACGGCTCATGCCGGTTCCAGCAGGAATCAGCTTACCAATAATGACATTTTCTTTCAGGCCCAGCAACGGGTCAACCTTGCCCTTGATAGCCGCATCAGTCAGGACACGAGTAGTTTCCTGGAAGGATGCTGCAGAAAGGAAGGAATCAGTTGCCAGAGAAGCTTTGGTGATACCAAGCAGAATCGGACGGCCTTCAGCAGGTTCCTTGCCAGCTTCCAGCATTTCTTCATTCTGCTGTTCAAATTCAGCTACATCAACGTACTCGCCGGGCAGCATCGTAGTGTCGCCGGATTCTTCGATACGAACTTTACGCATCATCTGACGAACCATTACTTCAATATGCTTACTGTTGATATCAACGCCCTGGGATTTATAAACACCAACAACCTGTTGTACCAGATAACGCTGGGTTGCTTTTACGCCGCTAATACGCAGGATATCATGCGGATTGAGAGAACCTTCTGTCAGACGGTCGCCTTTTTCAATCTGCTGACCTTCGATTACAGCCAGTTTAGCACCATACGGAATAGTGTATTCCTGGCCAAGTCCGTCTTCACCGGTAACGATTACGCGACGTGCGCCGCCTTCTTCGATGATATGAACAAAACCAGTGTTTTCCGTAAGGATACCAGGATGTTTCGGTTTACGTGCTTCAAACAGTTCTTCAACACGAGGCAGACCCTGGGTAATATCGTCACCGCCTGCAACGCCGCCGGTATGGAAGGTACGCATGGTAAGCTGGGTACCAGGTTCACCGATGGACTGTGCTGCAATGGTGCCAACTGCTTCACCGACATCAACATTTTTGCCGGTTGCCAGGTTGCGGCCATAGCATTTACGGCAGACACCAAATTTAGCCTTACAGGTCAGGACACTGCGAATCTTAACTTTTTCACGCAGAGTGCAGATCTTTTCAGCCATTTCTTCAGTAATATACTCATTAATATGGAACAGTACTTCACCGTTTTCATCACAGATATCTTCTGCCAGGTTACGGCCGATGATACGGTCATGCAGGGACTCGATAACGGTCTGTTTGTTTTTACCTTCGGTAATGGCTTCAACTTCAATACCGGCAATATCGTTATTGCGAATACGCATTTCTTTAACGGTACCGTCAGCCAAGATGGCGTCGATAGTTTCGGCAGTCATGGTATCACCCATATGAGCCAGCACTTCACCTTCACCGTTTACGATATCAGCAGCAACTTCCTTGCCTTCAAAGTTATGCAGCATTGCTTCTTTCAATACTTTGTTAGCATATTCATCGCTGATATTGATGCGTACTTTTTCGGTTTCTTCACCGTTCATATCTTCATTTACATACAGAACGATTTCTTCAACCTTTGCAGCTGTAAGTTTCTTATACAGATCTTCTGTAATAATAGTATCTGCTTCTGCAACGATATGACCGTCTTCGGCAGTAATACCGGAAGCCAGTGTACGTCCAAGAACACTTTCGCGAATCTTATTCTGGCTGCAGCCAAGAACAGCCTTGCACAGACGGTTGCGTTCCTTAACCAGATTCATGCCTACTACGTCGCAGTCATCTTCACGTACAATAACATCCTGAGCAACGTCTACCAGACGACGGGTCAGATAACCGGAGTCAGCAGTACGCAGTGCGGTATCAGCCAAGCCTTTGCGGGCACCGTGAGTAGAAATGAAGTATTCCAAAATGGTCAGGCCTTCACGGAAGTTTGCCTTAATAGGACGGTCGATGATGCGGCCGGAAGGATCGGCCATCAGGCCACGCATACCAGCCAGCTGACGAATCTGCTGTACGTTACCGCGGGCACCGGAATTAGCCATCATATATACGGAGTTAAATTTGTCCATGGTGGTAGCCATAAGTTTTTCAGTAACTTTATCGGTAGCTTCAGTCCACAGATCAATAACCTTACGATAACGTTCATCAGGGCTCATCAAGCCGCGGCGGAACAGTCTTTCAGTCTTATCGACTTCTTTTTCTGTTGCGTCAAGAATAGCAGCTTTTTCAGCAGGAATCTTGATATCGGAAGTAGCAATGGAGATGCCGGCTTTACAAGCGTTATCATAGCCCATTTTCTTGACAATATCCAGAATTTCTGCGGTACGCAGATTGCCGTACAGTTTATGTGCTTTGGCAACCAGTTTACCCAGTTCCTTTTTATCAATCAGTTTGCCAAGATGCCATTCTTCTTTACCGTCAGCATTAACTTCCTTATGGTAGTAACGCATTTCTTTCGGCAGTTCACTGTTAAAGATGGTATTGCCGACAGTGGTAGTAACGAGGCTTACGCCTTCAGTTTTCTCTTCGCCGATAATATGGTCATTAGGAATATATACTTTAATCAGTGCCTGCAGGTCTACCACGCCGTGGAAATAAGCCAGCTGTGCTTCTTCAATACTGGAGAAGCGGCGGCCTTCACCTTTGGCACCTTCTTTTACAATGGTCAGGTAGTAGGAACCAAGAACCATATCCTGAGTAGGAACAGCAACAGGTTTGCCGTCTTTCGGAGCCAGGATATTATTTACAGACAGCATCAGCATACGCGCTTCAGCCTGAGCTTCTACGGAAAGCGGCAGATGGACAGCCATCTGGTCACCGTCGAAGTCGGCATTATATGCAGTACATACCAGCGGATGCAGTTTGATGGCACGACCCTCAGACAGGATAGGCTCGAAAGCCTGAATGCCAAGTCTGTGCAGAGTCGGTGCACGGTTCAGCAGTACAGGATGTTCTTTGATTACTTCTTCCAAAACGTCCCAAACAACATTATTGGCACGTTCAACCATGCGTTTTGCACTCTTGATATTGGTAGCTTCGCCGCTGTTTACCAGACGTTTCATTACAAAAGGTTTAAACAGCTCCAGAGCCATTTCTTTCGGCAGACCGCACTGGTGCATTTTCAGTTCAGGACCTACTACGATAACGGAACGACCGGAGTAGTCAACACGTTTACCAAGCAGGTTCTGGCGGAAACGACCCTGTTTGCCTTTCAGCATATCGGAAAGGGATTTCAAAGGTCTGTTGCCAGGGCCGGTTACAGGGCGTCCACGACGACCGTTATCAATCAGGGCATCTACTGCTTCCTGCAGCATACGTTTTTCATTACGTACGATAATATCAGGAGCATGCAGCTCCAGCAAACGTTTCAGACGGTTGTTACGGTTAATTACGCGACGATACAAATCATTCAGGTCGGAAGTTGCAAAACGTCCGCCATCCAGCTGTACCATAGGACGCAGTTCAGGAGGAATAACCGGTACTACGTCAAGAATCATCCATTCCGGACGGTTACCGGATTTAAGGAATGCTTCGCAGACTTCCAGACGGCGTACGGCACGCACTTTGCGCTGACCGCTTACTTCCTTCATTTCTGCACGCAGTTCGTCAGTCAATTGCTGCAGATCAATTTCCTGCAGCAGCTGTTTAATGGCAGCAGCACCCATGCCTACTTCAAATTCATCGCCGTATTTATCGCGTGCTTCAACATATTCGCTTTCGCTGAGCAGCTGTTTCTTTACCAGCGGGGTATCGCCGGGATCCAGTACGATATAGTTAGCAAAATACAGTACCTTTTCCAGGCTGCGGGGAGAAATATCCAGGATCAGACCCATGCGGCTGGGGATACCTTTAAAGTACCAGATATGAGATACAGGAGCTGCCAGTTCGATATGACCCATACGGTCACGACGAACTTTGCTGCGGGTTACTTCAACGCCGCATTTATCGCAGATGATGCCTTTATAGCGGATACGTTTATATTTGCCGCAATGGCATTCCCAGTCTTTGGTAGGCCCGAAAATCCTTTCACAGAACAGGCCGTCGCGTTCCGGCTTCAGTGTTCTGTAATTGATGGTTTCCGGTTTCTTTACTTCACCATAGGACCAGGCTCTTATCTGGTCCGGAGAAGCTAAACCGATACGCATAGACTCAAAATTATTTACATCTAACAAGAATTGCTCGCTCCCTTCTATTACATATCGTCATCAAGATCAGATTCGCCGTCTTTAATCGTGAAATTGCCCAAATCAGCAATCACGTCAGGCATATCTTCGGTAGCGTCATTATCTGCATAATCATCATTTTGCTGTTCAGCAGGCGCTTCGCTGATCTGACCTTCAATATTCAGATCAACCTCACGTGCGGTTTCAGCAATGTCATCATCAGTATCGCGCAGGGAAATTTCTTCTTCATCTTCATTGAGTACTTTAATGTCAAGACCGATACTCTGCAGCTCTTTAACAAGTACTTTGAAGGATTCGGGGATACCCGGATCAGGAACATTTTCACCCTTAACGATTGCTTCGTAAGTTTTTACACGACCAACAACGTCATCGGACTTAACGGTAAGAATTTCCTGCAGGGTATAAGCAGCGCCGTATGCTTCCAGCGCCCAAACTTCCATTTCACCGAATCTCTGGCCGCCAAACTGAGCTTTACCGCCCAGAGGCTGCTGAGTAACCAAAGAGTACGGGCCGGTGCTGCGGGCATGAATCTTATCATCTACCAGATGGTGCAGCTTGAGCATATAAGTCAGGCCGACAGTTACCTTGTTGTCGAAAGGTTCGCCGGTACGTCCGTCGTACAGGGTAGTCTTGGCAGTAGCATCAATGCCTGCCAGTTCCAGAGCGTCGGCAATATCCTGTTCATGTGCGCCGTCGAATACAGGTACGGAAATCTGTACGGCACGTACGCTCTGATCGCCAAATCTGTCAATTTCAACTGTTTCCGGCATACCGTTCTTTTCAACGTCATAGCCATATTTATTCAGTTTTTCAACCAGGCCTTCAGCATCGTTGGCAATCTGCATACCGAGTGCACGGGCAGCCCAGCCAAGATGGTTCTCCAAAATCTGGCCGATGTTCATACGGGAAGGTACGCCCAGAGGATTCAGTACGATATGTACCGGTTCGCCGCTGGGCAGGAAGGGCATATCCTCACGAGCCATAATGCGGGAAACGACACCTTTGTTACCATGACGGCCTGCCATCTTATCGCCTTCAGAAATCTTACGTTTCTGAGCAATGTGAACACGTACCTGTTCATTTACTCCCGGAGGCAGTTCATCACCGTTTTCACGGCTAAACACTTTGACGCTGACAATCTTACCTGCTTCACCATGCGGTACACGAAGAGAGCTGTCACGTACTTCGCGGGCTTTTTCACCAAAAATTGCACGCAGCAGACGTTCTTCTGCAGTAAGCTCAGTTTCACCTTTCGGAGTTACCTTGCCTACCAGAATATCGCCGGGGCGTACTTCCGCACCGATGCGGATAATGCCGCGTTCATCCAGATCCTTCAGCGCTTCTTCAGAAACGTTGGGAATCTCACGAGTGATTTCTTCTTTACCTAATTTGGTATCACGGGCATCACAGTCATATTCTTCTATATGAATGGAAGTAAAGACATCAGCCTTTACCAGGTCTTCATTAAGCAGTACGGCGTCTTCGTAGTTATAGCCTTCCCAGGGCATATAGGCAACAATGACGTTATGACCAAGTGCCAGTTCACCATGATCAGTTGCCGGACCATCTGCCAGAACCTGTTTTTCCACAACTTTATCGCCTTTATAAACGATAGGACGCTGATTTACGCAGGTACCCTGGTTGGAACGTTTAAATTTAAGCAGCGGATATACATCAAGCTCGCCGTTTTCAGCACGTACACGAATTTCATTGCCGACTACGCGTTCAACAGTACCGGCACGTTTTGCCAGTACGCAGACACCGGAGTCAACAGCAACCTTGTATTCCATACCGGTACCGATAATCGGAGCCTGAGTACACAGCAGGGGTACTGCCTGACGCTGCATGTTCGCGCCCATCAGTGCACGGTTAGCATCGTCGTTTTCCAGGAACGGAATCAGAGCAGTTGCAATGGACACAACCTGTTTAGGAGAAACGTCCATGTAGTCTACCTGGTCAGGCGGCAGAGAAAGTACGTCATCTTTCGCACGGGCAGTTACACGGTCTTCCAAGAAGTAGCCATTTTCATCCAAAGGTTCGTTGGCCTGCGCAATAATGTACTTATCTTCTTCATCAGCAGTCATATAGTAAACTTCATCGGTTACGCGCTTGTTTTCCTTATCAACGCGGCGATACGGAGTTTCCATAAAGCCGTATTTGTTGATAACGGCAAAGGTAGACAGAGAACCGATAAGACCGATGTTAGGACCTTCAGGAGTCTCGATAGGACACATACGGCCATAGTGGGAGTTATGTACGTCGCGGACTTCATAACCTGCACGTTCACGGCTCAAACCACCAGGACCAAGTGCGGACAGACGGCGTTTATGAGTCAGCTCTGCCAGCGGGTTGTTCTGATCCATGAACTGAGACAGCTGGCTGCTGCCAAAGAATTCCTTGATTGCAGCCACAACAGGACGAATATTGATAAGAGCCTGCGGAGTAATAACCTCAGTATCCTGAATAGTCATACGCTCTCTGACAACTCTTTCCATACGTGCCAGACCAATACGGAACTGATTTTGCAGCAATTCGCCTACGCAGCGTACACGACGATTGCCCAGATGGTCAATATCATCGCCGGTACCATGACCGTCCATCAGGTTCAGCAAATAATTGAAGGATACGAGCACGTCTTCCACGGTAATGGTACGAATTTTTTCGTCGATACCGGTGGTAAACAGCAGATCCATATCCTGATCTTTAAATTTAATTTTCAGCTTGCGCAGTCCCTGTTCCTTATAAACACCGCTTGCTTCAACCTTATCAAGATTTTCCACAGTCATCTTGGTGCCTGCAGGCAGAATAATTTCGCCGGTTTCCATGTCAACCAGCGGTTCAGCAATTACAGTACCCTGCAGACGATTGCGCCAGCCTAATTTTTTATTTAATTTATAACGGCCTACGCTTGCCAGATCATAGCGTCTGTTGTCAAAGAAAGTAGCTTCAATCAGCTGGGTAGCGTTTTCCAGTGTAGGAGGTTCGCCTGGACGCAGCTTTTTGTAGATTTCAATCAGAGCTTCCTCTCTGTTGTTGGTAGTATCTTTTTCCAAAGTAGCCAGCACATAGGGATGTTCGCCAAACACCTTGATTATTTCCTCATTGGAGGACAAACCCAGCGCACGCAGCAAAACGGTTGCAGGCAATTTTCTGGTACGATCTACGCGGGCATAGATAACGTCATTGATATCGGTCTCATATTCAATCCAGGCGCCACGGTTAGGAATAACGGTAGTGCTGTACAGCTTTTTGCCGCTGGGGTCAATATCAATGGAATAATAAACACCGGGAGAACGAACTAACTGGCTGACGATTACACGTTCAGCACCATTGATAACAAAAGTACCGGTCTCCGTCATTAACGGGAAATCTCCCATAAATACAGAGGATTCCTTGATTTCACCGGTATCTTTGTATACCAGACGTACTTTGACGTTCATCGGTGCAGAATAGGATTCATCTCTTTCTTTGCACTCTTCAACGCTATATTTAGGCTTACCCAGCTCGAAATTCTCGAAGGAAAGTTCTAAATTACCGGTAAAATCTTTTATTGGAGAAATGTCATGGAAGATTTCACACAAACCTTCCTTGATAAACCACTCATAGGATTTTCTCTGGATATCAATCAAATGAGGCATCGGCAATACTTCATTGATTCTTGCATAACTATACCGAATCCTATCACCTACTGGAACCGGTTTAAACATGTAATTCCTCACCCCTTCATATTTTGTCAGGCACGCAAAACCAGCACAATCAATCGTCGACAAAAAAAACAAGGTTCTTACCACAAGGACCTTGTCTGTTGTCTGCGATGAATGTGCTTCATCTTTACACTATAAGCAAAATACGCCGTTCAACCACTGACCCAACGTATATGTTGTCAATCATACCTGCATTCATTCTTATTGATGTAGTATATTATATTAGCATATTATTTTTAGTATGTCAATAATATATTTATTAAAATTATCACGTTCAGTCCATTTTCTTGACAAATTTTCTGATGCTCAGACTGAATGTAACCGTGATAAATACTATCAGCGCCAAAACCTGCGTCCACAAGAGGACGATACTGTTGCCTTTTAAAAGAATCCCGCGCATAATCTGCAGATAATATGTCAACGGCAGTAAATTTCCCAGCCAATAAAAAATATCGGCCATAGATTCACGCGGAAAAACAAATCCTGACAACAGGATACTGGGCAAGAAGAAGAAAAAGGACATCTGCATGGCCTGCATCTGCGTCTTGGCAAAACTGGAAATCAATACGCCCAGCGTAAGCGAAGCAACTATGAAGATTGACGACAGAGCGTACAAAAGCACGATGCTCCCGCGCACAGGCAAATCAAAAACAATGATGCCTGCCAGCATGGCTACAGTCATCTGGCAGTAGCCGACAAATATATACGGAATAATTTTGCCCAGCAGTAATTCCCAGCTTTTTACCGGCGTAACAATCAGCTGTTCCATAGTGCCGTTTTCTACCTCGCGCACGATGGCCATGGAAGTTATCATAACCATGGTCATGGTAAGGATAGTACCCATGATGCCTGGCACCATATAGTAAGCCGTTACAAAATCAGGATTATACCAGGCTCTGATCCTGATATCGTACAGATTCTGCACTGGTACATGCGAGCCGTATTTTTCCAGCATTATTTCCTGAGATTTCAGCTGTCCCACCGATTGAGCCGCTGCAATCGCAGACGAAGCGGAAGTTGAATCGGTAGCATCGACAATCACCTGTACCGGCGTAGTACGGCGGTGCCGGACATTTTCTGCCAGATCAGGAGGAATAATGATTCCCACCTTGACTTTACCGGCATCAACCATCTCGTTAACCTCTGTATTACTGCCCACATAATATTCCAAATCAAAATATTCGCAGGCAGCAAGTCCGGCAAGCAATTCTCTGCTTTCCGTACTCTGAGACTGGTCAAACACAGCCGTTTTCAGATGTTTGACGTCTGTATTGACCGCAAAGCCAAAAATAATCAACTGGAAAACCGGCAGCAGGAGCATCATGCCCAAAGTCAGCCGATCACGGCGCATCTGGATAAATTCTTTTTTCAGTATGGCTATCAGTCTGCTCATGATCCACTTTCTCCTGTTTTCTCACATTATAAATAAAGACATCTTCCATGGTTGGAGCAATAATCTCATAATCCCAGGCTGCCAAAAGCGGCAGATCACTTTCGGCAAGGCGCAGCCGCACATTTTTGCCGCAGATATAGGCGTCGGCCAGCGGCAAACCTGACTTCTGTAATAAAGCAAACAGCTGCATACTGTCGGCAGCCGCTATATTGACCAAGACGCCTTCGATATTGCTTTTCAGCTGCTGGGGGCTGCCGCAGGCTACCAGCCTGCCCTGATTAATAAAACCCACCTGGTCGCAATGTTCTGCCTCGTCCATAAAATGCGTAGTAATAAGCACCGTGGTACCAGCCTCTGCCAGACGATAAATAATCTGCCAAAAAAGGCGCCTACCTTTAGGATCCACGCCAGAAGTCGGCTCGTCTAAAAAAAGTATCTGCGGCTCATGGAGCACCGCACAACTTAAAGCCAACCTCTGCCTTATGCCGGTAGACAGGCTGCCGGCAAGAACATTGCCTGCTTCCCGCAGCCCTGCCAGCTCCAGCATCTTTTCTATCCTGGCTTGGCGTTGCTCTAAAGCTATGCCATACACGCCGGCGTAAAATTCAAGATTTTCCAGCACTGTTAAATCCTGATACAGGCTGAATTTTTGCGACATATAACCTATTTGCTGACGTATTTTTCTCTTATCCGCAGTAATATTCTGTCCTAAAATATAGCACTCGCCAGAGGTCGGCAGCAAAATGCCGCATAAGACCCGTACAGTCGTTGACTTGCCGCTGCCATTAGGACCAAGAAAGCCAAATATCTGACCGGGCTCAATGCAAAGATTCAATCTGTCGACAGCCGTAAAAGTACCGAAACGCACTGTCAGATCCTTTGTCCTGATTACTGCTGCCATGACGAAGCCCCTTTCTCTGTCAAAAGGATGAAAGCATCCTCCAACGACGGTGTTATTATCTTAATCTCCGGCAGCATCTCATAATAAGCGCTGAGCCTGCTTTGTATTTCGCTTATCGTCCTTTCCGGCTTATCCGTAATAATGTGATAAGTATCGCTGAAAAATTCCATATCCAGCAAATAACAGCCGCTCAGTATTTGCGGCAGATTACGTTCTTTACTTGCCAGCAGTAATACAGTATAAGGATATGTATCTATAATATGCTGCGGAGTTTGGCAAATCAGCGCCCGCCCCTGCTGCATAAAGAGTATTCTGTGGCAAAGCGCAGCCTCATCCATATATGGCGTAGCAACAATAACAGTCATGCCTTCTTGATTCAACGTATACAGGAGCTGCCAAAACTCCCTGCGCGCTACCGGGTCTACGCCTGTAGTAGGCTCATCCAGAAAAAGTACCTGCGGATTATGCAGCACTGCTGCCGCCAGCGCCAGTTTCTGTTTCATCCCGCCGGAAAGTTTGCCTGCTAAGCGTTCCTTAAACGGCCACAAACCTGTAAACTGCAGCATATAGCTGATTTTTACTTCTGCAGCGGACTTCTCCAAAGCATATAGCGCGGCAATAAATCGTAGATTTTCCAGCAACGTCATATTCTGATATAAACTGAATTGCTGCGGCATATAACCTATCCTATGTTTGATTTTCTCCAGCTTATCCGTGCAGTCCAAAACAGTCACCCTGCCGTCATAACTGCCATAGACACCGGTCATGATACGCATCAGCGTAGTCTTTCCTGCGCCGTCAGGCCCAACCAGCCCCAAGATTTCGCCGGCAGCAGCTTGCATCGACAGTGAGTCCACTGCTTTTACCGCAGCAAAATTTTTACTTACTTTTTCTATTTTTACCGCCTCAGTCATCGAGCATCACATCCGCTATCATTCCCGGTTTAAAAATAACCGCCTCATTATCCAGTCTGACTTTGACATAGAAAACCATATTAGCTCTTTCGCGTGCGGTAATACTTTGACGCGGCGTATATTCAGCCTGGTCGCTGATTTCATTGATGCTGCCGGAAAAGTCCCTGTCCGGGAAAGCGTCGATGCGCACTTTGACCTGCTGTCCGTATACAATCTTTCCCAACATCTCCGAAGGCAGATAAATTTTTACCCAGCAGTCAGACATATCAGCCACAGTCATTACCGCCGCTCCTGATGTTACGTATTCGCCAGTTTCATAATTCTTCGTCAGAACAAGTCCGTCAACAGGACTTGTCAGCTCAGTATAAGCTACGTTCCTTTCGCTTTGCTGTACCAGGGCCTCGTACCGCTTGACTTCTTCCTGCTGCGCCGCCAGCTGATCTTCACGCGTGCCTTTTTCTAACAGGCGCAAAGCTGCTTCTGCAGCTTCTAACTGCCTTTTGGCAACCGTAACAGCGTTTTCTGCTTCATCATACTGCTGCCGGGAAACTGCGCCGTCATCATATAAAGCTGCATATCTGCGCCAGTCACGTTCAGATTTCCGATAAACTGACGCCGCTGCTGCCGCCTGCGCCGCAGCCTGCTCCAGCTCCTCTGTTCTGGCGCCTTTGCGTAAATCCTCCAGAATAGCCTCAGCACCGGCCAGCGCAGCTTGGTCATGTTCAAGCTGCAGCAGGTAATCTTTGCTTTCTATCTGGGCCAGCAAAGTCCCCTTGCCTACCCTGTCGCCCTCAGTAACATTGATTGCGGCAAGGTAGCCGGAAATCTTAGGTACTATATCTACCTTGGTCACTTCAATAGTGCCAGTAAACATACGCTCATTTTGTTTTTGCAGGTATAATTTATATCCGGCCGTGCACAGCAGGACGATGATCACTGCAACAACAGCCGCTATCCTATATTTTTTCATATTCTTCTCTCCTGCTTATTCCCTGGAAAAATATTGCCAATACAGTTTTGATATACTGTTCTGAAAAAACTTCATCCTGCTTGATGACGCTTTGATGAATCGGCCGGGCTAAATAATAAAAATTCATCGCACCTGCCAGCATCATGATAGCTTTATCTGCATCAAGATTGGCTTTAAAGATACCGCTCTTTTTTCCCGCCTGCAACGCACTGCGTAAAATCTTTACAACCGGCTGCAATGTTTCAACTGCAAATCTGCCCATTACATCAGTGGGCAGCAACAGCTCGTGATACAGCAGCCTGACAAAATAAGGATAGCGGCAGTGAATATTCTTTACTGTCTCCGCATACAGTTTGATGATTTCACACGGCGACAGCTTTTGTATCTCCCGACTGCTCAAAGAAGAAGTAAGCATAGCTGCCACATTTTCAATTACCGCACAATAAAGTCCATATTTGCCGCCAAAATAATAGGAGACCGCTGAACTGTTGACCGCCGCCGCAGCTGTTATTTCCCTGATACCAACACCATGAAAACCTTTTTCCGCAAAAAGCCGGCTTGCCTCTAACAAAATCTTTTCTCTGCTGCTTATTCTTTCCATGCTTACTGCCTCTTTTCAATCAAGCGTTTGATTTTTATTTCTCTGCATACAGCAATAATTCCTGCAAAAAAGCAAATAAAAAAACTTCCATCCTGTATAGGATGGAAGTTTTGCAGCAAAGTAAAATTATTTTACTTCTACAGATGCGCCAGCTTCTTCGAGTTTAGCTTTCAGAGCGTCAGCGTCAGCTTTGGAAACTTTTTCTTTGATAGCTTTCGGTGCGCCGTCAACGATTTCTTTAGCTTCTTTCAGGCCCAGGCCGGTTACTTCACGAACAACTTTGATTACGTTGATTTTGGAAGCGCCAGCAGCGGTCAGGATAACGTCGAATTCAGTTTTTTCAGCAGCAGCTTCGCCAGCAGCAGCCGGAGCAGCAGCAACAGCTACCGGAGCAGCAGCGGATACGCCGAATTTTTCTTCCAGAGCTTTTACGAGTTCAGAGAGTTCGAGTACGGTCATAGATTCAATAGCTTCGATGATTTGGTCTTTATTCATTTCATTTACCTCCAATATAAGTAAGTGTTAATTTTATTATTTAAGCTGCCTTACGCAGCGCACCGCAGTTTAAGCGGATTCTTTCTGTTTGCGTACAGCTTCGAGAGCATATACGACGTTGCGGATAGTACCTTGAAGTACATTGACAAAACCGCTGATAGGAGCATTCATGCTGCCCAGCATTTTTGCAATAAGAACTTCTTTCGGCGGCAATGCTGCCAGAGCTTTAATTTCTTCAGCGCTGATAACTTTACCATCCAGAACACCGATTTTTACTTTCAGTGCTTTGTTTTCTTTTGCGAATTCGCAAATAATTTTTGCAACTGCAACAGGATCTTCCGGAGCAACAGCGATTGCGGTGTTGTGTTCCAGAACGGGTTCCAGGCCTTCAATGCCAGCTTCTTCAGCAGCAATGCGGAGAAGGGTATTTTTAACTACGCTGTAGTTTACACCAGCTTCGCGCATTTTGCGGCGCAGAACAGTATCCTGAGCAACAGTCAAACCACAGAAGTCAACCAAAATAGCACATTTGGAGTTAGTAAGTAACTCTTTCAGTTCAGCAACTTTAGCTGCTTTTTCAGGTCTGATAACTGCCATTGGATTGCACCTCCTTCTTTTGATATTATTTATTAAATCAAAAAGACCTCTCGGCCGTAGCCGGAGGTCGGAAGGTCTATATCTTCACGCTCCAGCCTCGGCAGGCGTATTAAAAATACTTACGCAGAGCACCTGCTGTCTATGGCCCGATAATCTTCTGATTTAGTAAAATTTAGTAACTACAAAACTAATTATTTATCGCTGTTAGCTTTCAGTACGTCAATCTTCACGCCAGGGCCCATGGTAGTGGACATAGTGATAGTTTTCATGTACTGGCCTTTAGCACCGGACGGTTTTACTTTGATAAGGGTATCTGCCAGAGTAATGTAGTTAGCCAAAAGCTGCTCTTCAGTAAAGGAAACTTTACCAATGGGAGCCTGTACATTGCCGGCTTTATCGGTACGATACTCGATTTTACCAGCTTTGATTTCATTTACGGCACGAGTTACATCCATAGTAACAGTACCAACCTTCGGGTTAGGCATTAAGCCTTTAGGACCGAGGATTTTACCAAGACGACCAACAAGACCCATCATATCGGGAGTAGCTACGCAGACATCAAAATCAGTCCAGCCGCCTTGAATTTTAGCTACATATTCTTCGCCGCCAACAAAGTCTGCACCTGCAGCTTCTGCTTCTGCAATTTTGGGGCCTTTAGCAAAAACCAAAACAGTTTTGGATTTACCGGTACCATGGGGCAGAACTAAAGCGCCACGAACCTGCTGATCAGCATATTTGGGGTTAACACCCAGACGGAAAGCAACTTCAACAGTGCTGTCAAATTTAGTAGTTGCGGTTTTTTTAACCAGCTCTACTGCTTCTTTCGGAGAGTAGAGTTTATTAGCTTCGATAAGTTTCAAAGCATCATTGTACTTTTTACCCATTAAAAAATTCCTCCTATGTGGTATTAACGGTTTAAGCCTCCCACAAATTTACAAAGACAAATTAGTCTTCAATAACAATACCCATGCTGCGTGCAGTACCTTCTACCATTCTCATAGCAGCTTCAACATCAGCAGCGTTCAGGTCAGCCATCTTGCTTTCTGCGATTTCGCGAACTTTATCACGACCCAGTTTAGCAACTTTCTTTTTGTTAGGTTCACCAGATGCTTTTTCCAGACCAGCAGCTTTTTTCAGAAGAACTGCAGCCGGCGGGGTTTTGCAGATAAAGGTAAAAGAACGGTCTTCAAAAACAGTGATTTCAACAGGAATGATGAGACCAGCTTGTTTTGCAGTACGTTCGTTGAACTCTTTAACGAAAGCCATGATGTTAACACCAGCCTGACCAAGTGCAGGACCTACAGGAGGAGCCGGAGTAGCTTTACCAGCCGGTACCTGTAATTTTACCATCTTAACGACTTTTTTCGGCATTTAATTACACCTCCTTACTTATTCAGCTTCTTCTACTTGTGTAAAATCAATTTCAACAGGAGTTTCGCGTCCAAACATATCAACAAGAACTTTTAATTTACCGCGTTCTTCATTGATTTCTGCCACTTTACCGACACAGTCGGCAAACGGACCGGTTTTAAGACGAACCAGCTGCTGTAACTGAAAATCAATTTTAGGCCGACCCTCATCAACGCCCATAGAGCGCATAATCTGACGTACTTCTTCATCAGTTAAAGGAATCGGTTTTGTACCTGAACCGACAAAGCCGGTTACACCAGGAGTATTACGGACAGCATACCAGCTGCGGTCATTAACAATCATTTCCACCAGTACGTAGCCTGGGAAAACTTTACGCTGAACACTGCGTTTTTTGCCATCCTTAACTTCAACTTCATTCTCCATAGGTATAACGATACGGAAAATTTCATTTTCCATTCCCAAGGAATGAACTTTGCGTTCCAGGTTTGCGCTTACTTTATTTTCATATCCGGAATAAGTATGAATTACATACCAACGTTTTTCTTCCATCATATATCGGAAAGCAACGCTTCCCCAATCCTCCTTACATTATCTTATTGCCAGTTACTGCAGAAATAAACGGAACAGCATACTGAAAAAGGTATCAATTACCCATATCAACACTGCACACAGCACAACTGCAATCAGTACTACGATAGTATTAGCAATAAGCTCTTGTTTGGTAGGCCAGGTTACCTTTTTCAATTCTACCTTAGTTTCACTCAGAAAGCGAGTAACACTGAAGCTGCTCTTTTCTGTTTCAGTAGTTTCCGGAACGGCCATCTTTTCACATCCTTGCTATAAATACCCAGTTACTCACACTGCAGCCAAATTATTTGGTTTCTTTATGTAAAGTGTGTTTTTTGCAGAATTTGCAGTATTTATTGATTTCGATACGATCAGGATCGTTCTTTTTGTTTTTGTTGGTTTGGTAATTTCTTTGCTTGCATTCAGTGCATGCCAAAGTAATCAAAGTACGCATCTCGTTACACCTCGCTTACGTTAATAAAATAAAACCAATCTCAAATTGTCGCTAATATAGAGTACCATAGTTAACACTTAATGTCAACAATAAATATATCTATATTTTAAAACTCAAGACCGGCCGAAACGACCGGTCTTGAAAGGTTTTTCAATTAAACTTCTTCTACTTCGGAAACAACGCCGGCGCCAACGGTACGGCCACCTTCACGGATTGCGAAACGCAGACCTTTTTCGATTGCGATCGGGGTGATCAGTTCTACTTCCATGGTTACGTTATCGCCAGGCATTACCATTTCTACGCCTTCCGGCAGTTGGGTTACACCGGTTACGTCGGTGGTACGG
>CASDXO010000001.1 GCA_949285135.1 uncultured Phascolarctobacterium sp. | reverse complement strand
TCGGAAGCAATGTAGTTCACACCGCCTTCACCGGCAGTTACGTTTATTTTTCCTTGGCTTTGTGCATAAAGTGCCGCTACTACATGGCTGCGGTCGCCAATATTATCTTCACTGCCATGAGCAGAGGACATAATGATATTACTGCCGGTGCCTGTTGTTCCATTGCTTTCGGCATTTAAAGTTACAACAGTTCCTTCATCTTTAGCATAGATAACACCTGCAACTTCATTGTTTCCGCCATCAACACTCATATTAAATTGAGCACCATCACCGGCTTTGATAGAATGTGTTGCACCGTAACCATTTTCATCAACATTTGCTGTTATAATATTGTTTGAACCACTAATTGAAATTTCAGAACCTTCTGTTAACTCAACAGCAGCATTGTCTTTAGAATAAGTGAATATTTTATTATAGTCACCATTTAAAGTCATACTACTATTTCCCTTACCAATAATTGCATTACCTTGCATAGCGGTAATCATATTTGTACTTTCTTTATTTCCAATTTCAACTACCGCGTTATTCATCGTTAAAGCATTATTATCAGATATAATCCAAGTATTTCCATTATTAACTTTTAATGTACTGGAGGCAATATTAATACCTTTATCCTTAGCACCAATATAATTAGTACCTAATACACCATTTCCTTCAATAGTAACTATACTACCATCAGTTATATCCATACCAATTATTTCTGAGTCCAGCGATACATTACCACCAATAGTAAGCTTACTATCAGAAACATTTACAGCATTATTAGCTATAGTTCCAACACTCGTTAAAGAGCCACCAATAACAACATTACTCTTTTCTTTAATATCTAAAGTATTATTGATAGATTCATCTCCAGTAACACGCATAGAACCATTTTTCTGTACTGTTATTGCGGCACCATCACTGGATTCAGCTTTTAAATCACCATTTACAGTAACTTGAAAATCATCATCAGGCGGTACAACAACATTATTACCGTTAACTACTATCGCACCATTATCACCACTTACAGAAGAATTACCAGTAATATCTACTTTAGAACCATTTTCAGCATAAATACCAATAGCTGTACCAGTTCCGTCAGCAACAGCTTTAATTTCATTATATTTGCTGTTCAAAGAAGTAGTTTGAGAACTATTTGTATAAATAGCATATGCATTTCCATTATTAGAATGTGCATTAACAGAAATCGCACCATTTTGGGCTTTTAAATCAATGATCCCTTCGGTATTAGAAATTCCATATATTTCAGATTTCTGTAACTGTTCATTATACTTATCAAAATCATCATACCCAGCTAAATTGCTTACATCTTCAATATATGAATTTATGGATATATTACCATCTATTGCATCTGCGCATACTTTTCCACCATCTACAGTTGCAATCCCATATGCTTTACTATTAGCATAATCGGCATCTTTAATTTCATAAGTATGAATCAATATATTATCATCATAAACATAACTACTTAATCCTTTACTGCTTTCAATAATGATATCACCTTTATTAGAATTAACATCTACACTACCATTCTTTTTAGAGTAGATACCATAGGAATTTTCGCCATTACGTGTTAACGAATTAATGCTTACATTACCTTCAGAATTAACAATAACATTAGCTTTATGATTTGGATCTCCTTGGAACGAACTATCAACTTTTTCTGCCCCAGCTAAAATACCCGCAGAAATTTCATCTTTGACCGCAGCATCATCGCCAATATAATTTCTTACACTTATATCCAAACTACCAACATCTATCTTTGCATTTGCATCATTAACATGAGTACCAACTGTCCAAATTCCCAGAGATGCTCCTAACAAAATACTATCATTATGACCGTTAATAGTAATTTTTTTACCTACACCATCATATCTTTCATTAACACCTTGTATTCTGAGTCCTTCCGGATATAAATTGCCCTCAACCAATATAACATCTGCCCACACACTACTACTTACAGTACTACTCAACAATAAACCAAGAATTACTGCATTCCTTAATTTTTGCTTTTTGTTCATCAATATACCTCCATCCTTTGTACAATAACTTTTGAACTAAATTTTATTTTACGCCTTTCTAAAAAATATTTTATAATATTTTAGCATATATACTCTTGTCTAACAATAGTTATTTCACCATCTAATCTTTAATAATTTATAATAGTTTCTCCTTAGCAATAACAAAAAGAGTATCTTTCTTTTCAGAAAGATACTCTTTTTCTAATCACTGATATATTTTCTTTATCTGTTGAACATTTTACTCAACAAAATGACATGCTACCCAATGTCCGTCTTCTACCTGCCGTAAAACCGGTTTGTCTTTACAACAAATTTCCTGACACTGGCTGCAGCGACTTTGGAACGGACATCCCTGCGGTACATCAAGCGGGCTTGGCACTTCACCCTCAATAGGCTGAATTTTTTCTCCGGGCCGAAAATCAACCTTGAAAACTGCCTGTAGCAACGCTTTTGTATAAGGATGGCGTGCATGTTGAGATATTCGTCCCTTTTCCAACAGTTCTACCACGTTGCCAAGATACATGACCGCCAGCTGATGGCACATCAAATCTACCAGGCCTAAATCGTGACAGATAAAAAGATAGGTTACGCCTTTTTCCTTCTGCAGCCGTACCAGCAGCTCACAAATTTTTTCCTGCACGGAAACATCCAGTGCGCTTGTAGCTTCGTCACAGACAACAATCTTCGGCTCCAGCGACAGTGCTCTGGCAATGCCCAGCCGCTGACGCTGCCCGCCGCTCATGCTGTGCGGATAGCGATCTTTGAAATCTTCCGGCAGTTCTACCATGCGCAGCAGTTCGCAGGCTTTGGCATCCACCTCGCTGTCTTTGAGCAGTCCAAAATTTTTCAACGGCTCACATAAAATATCCTTTACCTTCATTTTAGGATTAAAGGCCGCTGTCGGATCCTGAAAAACCATCTGTACACTGCGCCTGTTTTGCCTGCTGCGCTCTCCTCTGGCTTTGAGTAAATCATGACCCTCAAAAATCACTTCGCCGGAAGTAGCAGGATGTATTTGCAGTACTGTACGTACCAGTGTACTTTTACCGCAGCCGCTTTCACCAATTATGCCCAGAGTCTGTCCTGCATAAGCGCGCAGGCTGACATTATCACAGGCAGTAAGATAGCGGCCTCCTTCTGTTGCAAATTTTTTCGTTAAATTTTTTATTTCCAGTATTACAGGAGGCGTAGAAGTATTTGCGGACAGCTTCTCATCCATAATACTTCCTCCCTCCTACTACCGGTACAGCTGCCAGCAGCTCTTTGGTATATTCATGCTGAGGATTGCCGATAATCTGTTCACGGCTGCCGCTTTCTACGATTTGCCCGCCCTTCATGACCATAATTTTATTGGATACATAAGAGGCAACTCCCAAATTATGAGTAACAATAATCACTGCTGCATTATATTCATTGCGTACATCTACAATCTGACGGATAATCTGCGCCTGAGTAGTAACATCCAAAGCACTGGTTGGCTCATCTGCCAGCAGCAGTCTGGGACTGAAAGTCATGGCCATGGCAATGCCCACACGCTGCCGCATACCGCCGGAAAGTTCAAAAGGATAACTGTTCATAATGTTGGCGGCATTGGGCAGGCGAACAGACATCAGCATCGCACAGGCCATTTCGTAAGCTTCTTCTTTGGATTTATCCGGTGCGTGGTTAAGTATGTAATCTATAAACTGTTTGCCTATACGCCGGATAGGATTAATCATATTGCCGCTGTCCTGAAAAATCATGGACATATCCCTGCCACGCATGGCACGCCACTCATCAGGCGTATTGTTCAGTATTTCTCTGCCGTCAAAGACTATGGAGCCGCCGCTCACATGCCCGCTGCCAGGCAGACAGCCCATGATGGCTCTGATGACAGTTGTTTTGCCGCTGCCGCTTTCGCCAACGATGGACAGTATTTCTCCCTTATCCAGTTCCAGACTTGCTCCTGTAACAGTCAGCCTGTCACCATAGCTGACATCTAAATTTTTTACATCAAGAAGCATTACTGCAATTCCCTTCTTTTCGTTTTATTTTGCCGGTGCCACATCCTTAGTCAGCCAGTAATAATCGGCAGGTTTGATTTCGGCATTTTCAATATAAGACCTGCTCACCATATTGGTTTTCGGATAACCGAAGAACAGTGCTGCACTGTCATCCAAAAGTACCTGCTGCATCTTAATAATCAGATCGCGGCGTTTAGCCGGGTCAAACTCTACTGCAAGCTGGTCGCTTAAAGCGTCAAAGTCAGGACTGCTGTAACCGGTAGCGTTCTGCGGCTGACTGCCGTTGACATTGGTTTTCCAGTACCAGTTCAGATATACTTCCGGATCGCCGCTGTTAGCAGTCAGGATATTGGAAATCATTAAGTCAAACTCTCCGTTGCGGCGCATAGGGTCAAGAACGTTATAATCTACATTTTTCAGGTTGACCTTGATACCAATCTTCTTGGCATCAGCCTGAGTTGCCTCTGCATATAACGGCAGCTCGGCACGGCCGCTGTAATAAACAAAATCCAGCTCCAGGTTCTTGCCGTTTTTATCCACATAGCCGTCGCCGTCGGTATCCTTCCAGCCAGCCTCAGCAAGCAGCTTTTTGGCACGCTCTACGTTATAGCTGTTGGGGTCCCGTAGCTGGTCAAAACCGTAATCCAGTGAAGGCGGTACCGGTGCTTTACCCGGAATGAAGGTATCTTTCAGCAATACTTTATTATAGGTTTCACGGTCAAGACTGCTGATAAGGGCTGCTCTTACCTTAGGATCGTGCAAAGCCCTGCCTTCATTCATATTCATTTGCGCCAGTACGGTACGCAGAGAAGCAATTTCTGAAATCTTATATTTATCATTTTTAAACAGTTCCAGATCTCCGGCAGCAATATTAATTGCTATGTCAATTTCTCCGGACTGGAGCGCCAGTGCGCGGGTATTGGGATCGTCAATAGTGGGTATCTCCGCATGTTTGAAAGGTACCTTGCCATTCCAGGAATTGGGGTTTGCTTCCATCACTGCTTTGGCTTTGCTGTAAGATTTAACCATGTACGGTCCGGTGCAGATAGGCCCTTCTTTGGCATAATCGCGGTCTTTTACCTTAGTATCAATAATGATGAACAGCGGATCAGCCAGCATACCCGGCAGCGTCGGTACCGGTTTGGAGGTTTTAATAATCAGATTCTGCCCGTCTGCTTTGATACTGTCGTAAGTAAAGAAAGTCTGTGCACGGGTAGATTTAGCAAAAGTACGTTCCAACGATTCTTTGGCAATCTCTGCCGTCAGCTTATCACCGTTAGAAAACACTATTTTGTCATTTATCTTAAAAGTCCAGGTCAGTTTATCATCGCTGATCTGCCAGCTTTCCGCCAGCCAGGGCACAGCGTTCATCTCATCGTCAAACTGCACCAGGCATTCACCCAGACCATAACGCATAACTACCCAGCTGAAAAAATTATCTGTCGGTTCCAGGCTGTCGGCAAAATTTGTTACACCAAATTTAACCGTATCTTTATTGGCAGCCGCTTTGTCACCACTGCCGCAGCCAGCCGCCAGTACCAGTAACCCAATCATCGCCGCTGCTGCAGCGCTTTTAACCATTTTTTGCATATTATCGTCTCCTTTACTTTTATTCTATTTTTCCTGTCGAGGATCAAGCACGTCACGCAGTGCATCTCCCCACAGATTAAAAATAACGACTGTAATAAAGATAGCCAGCCCCGGGAAAATCATCAGCCAGGGAGCAGTCTGCAGCTGCTGCCTGCCCTCGTTCAACATCAGCCCCCATTCAGGAGCAGGCGGCTGACTGCCGAAACCCAAAAAAGACAGGCCGGCCATTTCCATCATCATGGCACCAATATCCGATGCAGCAGTAATAACCATCAGCGGCAGAATATTGGGCAGAATATGTTTCCACAGAATATGCAGCGGCGTTCCGCCATTGACGATGGCCGCTTCCACAAAATCACGCTTTTTGATTTTCAGCACCATGCTGCGGGCTAACCGGGCATATTTTGTCCATGTAACTATAATCAACGCTATCATGGCATTGATAAGGCTCCCGCCTAAAATTCCGGCAATGGCAATCGCGAGAATCATGCCGGGGAAAGAAATCATCATATCAGAAATACGCATGATGACCATATCAATCTTGCCGCCGTAATACCCGGCAATAACGCCTAATCCGGTACCGATAATAAATACCAGCGTCACCAGCACCAGCACACTGCTTAAAGAATACGCAGCGCCATACAGAACACGGCTGAAATTATCGCGGCCAAGTTTATCCGTACCGAATAAATGCTCGGCAGACGGCGGCAGGTAGGCATTTTTCAGTACTGCTTCCAGCGGATCATAGGGTGCAATAATCGGTGCTGCTATCGCTATTATTATCAGCAGCAGGACCAGAAAGCTGCAGATGGCAAAGGAACGATTGGTCTTCAATCCGTTAATAATATCTTCCATATTATTTACCTGCCTTTCTTAGCCGTGGATCAAGATAGTTATAGGAAAGATCCACAATAAGATTGATAACCATATACATCAGCGCAATCCACAGCACGATACCCTGCACCAGCTGAAAATCACGGTAAATAATGGACTCTACCGCCAGATAACCCAGCCCCGGCCAGGAAAATACTATCTCGACCACGGCAGCACCGCCAAGCAGATTACCGAAAGACAGCCCCAAAAGGGTAATCAGCGGCAGCATGGCGTTGGGCAAAACTTCTTTCCAGAGAATATGGCTTTCACTCATGCCACGAGTGCGTGCACCCACAACATAATCCTGATTCAGTTCCTCAAGTACCGTAGCACGTACCTGACGGGTATATTTAGCCGCCATAACGATTCCCAGTGTCAGCGCCGGCAAAACCAGGTTGGCTGCCGCTACCCTGCCGCCTACGATAGGAAACAGGCCAAGTTTTAAGCCAAATATCCATAGCAGCATCAGCCCCATCCAGAAATTCGGTACAGATACTCCGATAAAAGAAATCCCGCGGACCAGATAATCAAAAACACCGTTTTGCTTCACTGCCGAATAAATACCTGCCGGAACGGCAACAAGCAGCATAAACACGGTAGAAGCAGCCGCCAGAATCACGGTAGCAGGCAAACATTCCATTAATTCTTCGATTACAGGCTTTTTTACCATATAGGAAAAACCCAGGTTACCCTGCAGTGCCCTGCCCAGCCAGTCAAGATACTGAAAGATAAACGGTTTATCCAGCCCCAGCTCTCGCCTGAGCGCCTCGATCTCCAGCTGGCTGACAACAATATCCTCGTTGCCGGCAATCATTTGTCTTACCGGGTCGCCCGGCGCCAGCATTACCAGACAGAAGGTAATAAAGCTGATTCCCAGCAGTACCAGCATTATCTGCCCTATACGGAATAAAAACTGCTTCTTTGTCAACGTGCATCATCTCCATAAATAAAAAATCCTTTTCTGCAAGCGCAAAAAAGGATAGTAAACAGACGTCTAAACAAAACTGCCGTTATACATTCACTGTCACTCGCAGAAACATATAAAAACCAAGGCTGCGATCTGACTTAGCCTGCCGACAGGCATCACAGTGGCGTGACCGTTGCGGAATTACACCGCATTCCCTGAATTATCTCTCACAGGAGAGCACCTTAGTTAAAAATACAGATTATTTGATTTTGTTATATAATAACATTTATTACTATTAAATTGCAATAGCTATCGAGTTAAAATTTCTATTTTATATTCTTTTGCACTTTTTAACACTATGTTTTATCTTAACTATTAATAGTAAATATCATTTGCAAGATATATTGAATTATAATTTAATTGCATGTTATAATCAATTACATCAGATATCATTTCAAAAAGGAGGCTTTTATGTCAACAACATTACATATCTGCAGTCTGACTGCGGAGCGCAACTCTAAAACACGCACCATGCTGCCAGTGCCAGGCACTGAAATCAGCATTCCTCTGACAGTTATTAACGGCAGCAAGGACGGCCCCACCCTCTTAATTACAGCCGGTATCCACGGCAGTGAATATCCTGGTATAGCAGCTGCCATGGAGCTGGGCTGCGAACTGGAACCGGAACAGCTCAGCGGCTGTCTTATCATGCTGCATCCTGTAAATATTCAGGGTTTTTGGGCCCGCCGTGAATTTATGGTTCCTGAAGACGGTAAAAATCTCAACCGAGTTTTTCCCGGTAATCCCGAAGGAACTTTAGCAGATAGAATTGCCAGTCTCATCAGCAGCAATTTCTTTCCCCTTGCCGACTTTTATGTGGATATGCACAGCGGCGACATCCACGAAAGACTGCATCCCTATGTTTATTATCCCGGTCAGCCCACACCTGAGATTGAAGCAAAATCCCGCAGCATCGCCCGAATACTTGATATGGAGTATATGGTGCGCTCGCTGGCAACCGGCGGTGCCTACAATTACGCAGCCAGCACCGGTCTTCCTTCCATCCTCATTGAACGCGGCGGTGCCGGACTGTGCCTGCCTGAAGATGTCACAGCTTACAAAAAAGACGTGCTCAATATTATGCGTAAGCTGAAAATGCTTGCAGCACCTCTCAGCCAACGTCGTTACTGTCCGCGCGAGGTAGAAAACCTTATCTATCTGGAAGCGCCGCAGCAGGGCTGCTGGCTAACTTCCCTCCGCAGCGGTGAACTTGTAGAAAAAGGACAGCTGCTGGGCATCCTGAAAGATGTTTTCGGCAATATTATTACCGCCCTGTACGCCCAACAGGACGGTGTAATCCTTTATATGTGTCAAGCTCTTGCAGCGCCTGAAGGGACAGTACTGGTTACTTACGGCAGCATAAAAAGCGACGACTGATTATAACGAAAAAGCATCAGTACCCAAGGTACTGATGCTTTTTAATGGTTAAAACGTAATAACTAACTGCGACCACAGAGTCTTATAATTATCGTCACCATTATCCGGGTCAATATCATAATATTCCACCCCGGCAATCATATTCTTTGCCACAGTGTAATATCCGCCCAGTTTATAGCCCTTAAAGCCATAATTATCTTTGGTAATATCTCCATAAGCATAAGGATATTCACCTGTCATGGTATGGGCTACTACTGCACCTGCAGGCAAATCCATATACTGGGCTACCAGTCCGAAACTGCCCGGCTTGGCTGCCTTAGCTGCTCCATAACCAAGTGTTGCCATGTAGCCGCTGCCGCCATAATTGCCATCCAAATCGCTGTGCAGATATGTGCCGCCCAGATATGCCTTATCCATATAGTAGGTGGCGCCAGCATGATAAATATTATTATTCTCAAGCTTCTGGGCAATACCTTTATCAGCACTGCCAGCATTAAAACGATAATACCCGCCGGCTAATTTCAGGCTATCCAATTTGGCGCTGACAGACGCACCAGCAACTTCATCATAATTCCAGCCATAAACACTGCTCTGGGTTGGTTTGCCATAAATAGCTTCAAATTTAACGTTCTTGCCATAGCCAAGAACGATACCATCAAAACGGTCATCATAAATCTGGCCTTCACCCAGATAAATCCAGGTACGGCCAGCTCTGACATCCATACCGCCCAGTCTGCCGGATACAAAAGCCCAGTTTAAATCAGTATTTTCATCACCTTTATTGTTGCGCAGGTTCTGAACGTTTTGCAGGCGTCCGGTATAACTCCAGTCATCATTGATAGAGCCGTTAACAAAGATTCTGGTTCTGAGCTTGGAACCGGCATTAATCCCTGCATGCTTGCGTGCTCCGTCACGATAATCAGCATAATGAGCACGAATATTACCGGTAATTTTTACATTATCTGTTTTTTCTTCCAGTGCTGCAACGCGCACACCCAACGAATCCAGCTCATCGGCAAATTCTGCTGCCAGTTGGTCAACATCTGCTCCTTTAGCCATTGCTTTTGCTACGATTTGTGCCATTTCATAACGGGTCAGCAGACGGTCGCCGCCATAGCTGCCATCAGGATAGCCGTCTATAATACCGGCAGCAGCCAGCCTGTTGACGCTGTCATAGGCCCAGTGTCCCTGCGGCACATCACTGAACGGATTGGCAGCCAACGCAGAAGCACTGACACCTAAAGCCAAAAGCATAGAAAAAATTACTGTTTTTTTCATGGTCATATCACACTCCTAAATTTTCGGCCGTCTTCAAGAATGTGAGAGTGATCTGCAGGCAGATTTTCTTAAAACAGCATCGATTACCTTATATTATAAAATATTTTACCATTATGTCAAATATTTCTTTTGCTTTTCTTGTTATTTATAATATAATTGCGTTTTTATTATTATGGTATTATGTATTCTTTTCATAAAAAACTCCCTTCCGTATTTGCTTACAAAAGGGAGTTTCTTTATTATTCCATACCTGTTTTTAATCGTTTGTTTAAAGACACTTATCGGAGTATTAGATATGAATACATATCATCATTCTTAACAAATATCCTGCAGGATTATTTTTTTATAAGGTCCTGATGTTTTTTCAGCAGTTCAACAGTAAGGGTTTCTTTAAAGTTTTTCGGATTTGCCGGTTTATTTTCTGCTGCTACTTTTTCACCTTCATAAAGAGCAACCGGATAGATTTTCAGCAGTTCCGGACGTGCATTTTTAGCAATACATTCTGCAATTTTTTTAGCCTGTTCGTTTTCTTTAGCTCCTTTATCTACTACAGCAACGGCTTCAGTCAGCATAAAGTTGCCTTCAGCAGGGTCAACAAAGTCTACAGGCAAGCCTTTTTGTTTATCAGCAACAGCCTGATGACGCAGACCAAAGCCAACAGCCACTTCGCCGGCACGAATTTTTTTCAGCGGGCCGGAGCCGGATTTTTCCAGATGCGGCACAGCGTTTGCTTCAATCTGTTTCATAATGGCAGCACCGTCTTTTTCGCCATATGCGTTCAGTACGGCCTGAGTCATCAGCCAGGCAGTAGAAGAGCCCATGATATCAGGTACGGAAATATGGCCTTTGTATTGAGCAGCTGCCAAATCTTTAATTGCTTTCGGGGCAGGCAGGCCTGCTTTTTTCAGTTCTTCGGTATTAACAAACAGGGAGCCGCAGTTGCCGATAGTAGGAAGATAGAAGGAAGCATGCGGTGCCATCGGTTTGTTAACGTCAGTCAGATTAATAAACATAGGATGTTCTTTTTGAGCACTGTCCAGATAGTAGGAAGTCATTTGTACTACACCGGCTTCAATATTTTTGCCTTCTGCAGAAAGTTTGCCGCCCAGTTCGGAAGTACCGAAAGACTGCATGATATATTTGCCATTGAAGCCATTTTTATCCAGAGCTGCTTTAATAGCAACCTGAGCTTCCTCATCAGCATTAGTATAAATTACGGTAGGCTTTACATCTGCTGCAGCCTCTTTTTTCTCCTCACCGCCGCAGCCTGCAATACCTGCAGCCAAACACATCATCATCATTGCTGTGCAAAATAACTTAGCAAAACTTTTCATCTGAATACTCCTTTGCTTTCAATAAATTTTTTACTTTTTTATACAGAGGAAATTCCTCTTTTTCAGCGAGTACATCGAAAACAGTCTTTACTACAATATTAGTCAGGAAGATCAGTAAGGAAATGACGAATACTTCATCGAACTTTTCAAAATACTGCAGCTCCTTGATTTTTGTAGTAATAACCATTGTTCTTGCACCTGCCAGAAAAACAATTGCGCTGATTGTCACCATAGCATTGACAAAGAAATAACTCAGCATCTGATAAATAGTCGCCTTGGAATTAGGAATAACTACTTTTATTACTGTTTTCAGCCATGTATCGCCCATCAAAAGTCCCGTGGTTTCCCAGGATTCATTCATCTTGGCCAACGAGGATTTAATCATCAGATACGGCGTAGTGAAAAAGTGCAGGATATTGGCAATAATAAGGATGGCAAATGTATTCTGCAGCGAACTGCCGGAGAATACGAAGATAAATGCAACACCCAGTACCATGCCCGGCACGGTATTGGTAACCATGGCGATAACATCCATAATTACTTTGCAGTATCTGTGCAAATCAGAACGGGCGTTAACCATGGCCGCACCGTAACATAAAATTGTTCCGGCAACGGCGGTAATACCGGCCACCAGCAGAGAATTTATGTAAATATCAAGCAGCGCGCTGTCACTAAGCACTCGCTTGACAGTATCCAGTGTAAATATTGGCTGATAAGGCCAGCTTTTTACAAAGGGTACGATAAACATGATGGCAAAGACAGAGATAAATGCCAGCGTTACTGCGGCAAAGAATACAGTAAAGATACTGTCACGTACAAAGGAACGCTGAATTTCATAACGACTGAGCTTGTTATAACGGAAATTGAATTTTTCCATATAACGCAGCAACGCCACACTGATTACAGAAGGTATCAGCATCATTACTGCGATAACACTGCCGTTGCTGAAATTTGGCAGAGCGCCCATCATCTGCATATACAGCTCTACTGCTATTACTTCGTATTCACCGCCGATAGATACCGGTATACCGAAGTCGGTAAAACTCAGGAAGAAGGAAAGAATAAATGCCGCTATTAAACTGCCTGTCAACGGTCTGACACTGGTCATGAGGAAAGTACGGAGCGTACTGTCACCCATGATTTTGGAAACAGTGATAAAGTTTTTATCAATATAGAAAAATGCGTTGTACAGTACCAGAAAAGCCGGCGGCAGCGTATATATAATGTAGGAAATCAGCAGTCCCCAAAAACCGTAGATAGGAAACAGCTGTGTATCTAAAAGTCTGGTAATCAAGCCTTGCTTGCCGAAAGAATAAATAACGGCAAAGCCATAGGTTATTGACGGCAGAAACATCGGCATCATAATTACCAGCTGCAGTATTTCCTTAATCTTATGCGGCAGTCGCGTCATATGCAGGCCATAAGCTAAGAAAAATGCCAGTACTGTGGTAATAAGGGCTTCCAAAGAAGCAATTACAAAGCTGTTACCAAAAGCCTGCAAAAATTTATCATTACCAAGCATCTGCTGGTAATTTGCCAGCCCCAAGCCGCTACCAGTCTGCAGGGATTTTAAAGCCAGATTACCCAGCGGCATCCCTAAGAAAATGGCAAAAACCACACATACCAGCACAAAGCACAGCTTTAATTCAAAACTTTTCCTGTTCATCTTGCAGCCCCTGCTGCAGCCGCAGGCAGATTGCCAAACAAACGGAAAATATTGTCGCGTTTAATACGCAGCTGCGATAAAATAAATTTTTCCACAAACTGAGTTTGCGGCTGGCTCACAATAACCTGCGGGCGATCAAACTGAGATATTTTGCCTTCATTGATAATAAGTACCTTATCGGACAGGGTCAACGCTTCTTCCGGATCGTGGGTAACAATAATCGTCGTCAGATTATATTGCTTGGCAATCAGCTGAATACGTTCTTTGATAGATTCCTTGATAACGCCGTCCAGTGCGCTCAGCGGTTCATCCAAAAGCAGGATTTTCGGCTTCATTACCAAAGTACGTGCCAGCGCTACTCTCTGCTTCTGACCGCCGGAAAGCTGGTCGATACGTTTTTTCAGATGTTCTTTAAGTCCTAAAAGATTTACCAGTTCTGCAACTTCTTCCGGAGTAGAGATACCAGGTTTATTTCGCAGTCCATAAATGATATTGTCATAAGCATTGAGATTGGGAAACAGCGCATAATCCTGAAACACGATATTAAAACCGCGGTTTTGCATCGGTACCTTGCTCAAATCCTGCCCGTCAAAAATAATCTGACCGGAGCTTATTTCAGTCAGCCCCAGAATAACATTTAAAAGAGTGGTCTTGCCGCTTCCTGATGGACCCAGGATAGATACTATCTCGCCGGTTTCTATTTTCAGAGATATATCATTAAGGATTGTCTTATTGTCATAACTTTTTTTAATATTTTTTAACTCCAGCATTATGAGCCTCCATTTGCAGCTGTAAAGTTTTTTTACATTAGCTTCTTGCTAAACTTTATTCTAATAATGCCTATTGTCCATTTCAAGTGTATTTACGTTCATTTAACCGACACTTTACCTGTTCTTAATAATCGGCAGATTTATTGAACTTACATTTTACATACTGTCCTTTAGAGCATGATGCAATGGATCACAAAATTATTCTGTCAGCAGTCGCACCGTTGCTTCATCAGGACTGTAATGTCCCAGCTCATGAATCGTCTTGGTATATGTACCATGATAATCGCTGCCGCCAGTACAGTATAAGCCAAATTTTTCAGCCGCTGCCAGCACTTTTTCTCTGTCTGCCTGACTGTGCATGGGATGCAGCAGCTCTATCCCCCACAAACCAGCTTCTTTCAGCTGCGGCAGCATGGCAAAATTATCCTGCTGGCCCGGATGCGCCAGAACAGCTTTACCGCCATCGGCCCTTATAGCCTGTACCGCTTCTACAGCGTCCACATAAGTAATATCAAAATCACAGGGACCGTTCTGTTTAAACAAGGTGTAGTAAACCTTGCCAAACAGCTCGTCCTCCTGCCCAGAATCAACGAGATACTTCAAAATATGCTGCTTATAGATGTATTTACTGGCGTAACGGCGTACATCCTCTTCTGTTATCTTATAACCCAGTTCACGTAAAATCTCTATCTTGCGCAGCGAGTTACCATGCCTGCGCATCAGCAAAGGTTCGCACAGCGCAGTAATATGCTCGCCGCCGCTGTAATTAAAGCCGAGGATATGAGCCTTTTTGCCGCTGGAAAAATCATAAGCTGAAATTTCTACACCCGGCAGCGCCTTAATACCGTAGCCTGCCGCTAAAGCAATACCGTTTTCGCAGTCAGCTACAGAATCGTGTTCAGTAAAAGACATCACTTTAATGCCCAATGCAGAAGCCTTTTGCAGAATCTGCTCCCTGGTATCACTGCCGTCTGAAAGAGTTGAATGAATATGTAAATCAGCAATCATCGCTTTTTCGCTCCTATTCTGTAAAACTGCCCTGAGAAAGATTGTAAACTCGGTCGCAAAGGCCTTCCATAAATTCCAGGTCATGGAAAATGCCCAGCATGGAGGTACCTTCATTTTTCAGTTTCAGCAGCAAATCGCGCACCAAAAGCTTGGTATCCGGGTCAAGACTTGCTGTAGGTTCGTCTAAAAGCAGCAGGCGCGGAGCTTTGACCATTGCATGCGCCAGATTCAGACGCAGTTTTTCGCCGCCGGAGAAGGTCGCAGGATACAGTCCCCATAAATCACGACGCAGACGGAAGTAATCCAGCATCTGAGCAGCGCGCTTTTCTGCTTCCTCCTGTGAAAAACCAGCTTCCAAAGCAGCGTCTGTTACATGCTGGAAAGCAGTAGTACGAGGCAGAATAGAAAGAAATTGGGAAACATAGCCTATTTCTGCTCTGCGCAGATTGATAATCTGCCTTTCGTCAGCATTGACCAGATCAACCGGTCCATAAGCCAGCGAATTGTACCATACATGGCCTTCCGTAGCCAGATAGGTACGGTAAATGCAGCGCAGTACAGTAGACTTACCGGCACCGGAAGTACCGACGATACCGATAAAAGAACCTTTATTCAGCTCAAAAGAAATATTGCGGCAGCTGCTGATAAGTTTCTGCTGTTCGTGCAGATAAAAGTTTTTCGACAGATGCTCGATTTTTAAAATGGCCTCCACTATGCTTCCTCCTCGTTACGATAGGTATTCTTAACTACGCAGCAGCCATTTGCCCAGGTAGAGAGCAGAAGCGGTACGTTATCCGCATCTCTGGCAACTACTAAAAAGTCTGCAAATTTACCGACTGCAAGTGTACCTGTTTCACCGCTGATGCCAGCTGCAGCAGCAGGATTACTGCTTACAAGGGCACATGCTTCCGGCAGCGTCAGGATATTTTTGTCATAAAGATAAAATACTGCCCGTAAAAGCGCCTGCGGATAATAATCACTGCATAAAATATCACCGCAGTCTGCTTTAATTGCTACCTCGGCAGACAGATTTCCAGAATGACTGCCTCCTAAAAGGATATTAGGGGCACCTAAAAGAGGATGTAAGCCGCATTCTTTAGCTTTTTTGGCAACTTCCAGACTGATAGGAAACTCGCTGATAGCAACGCCGGCTTTAGCATTAGTCAATATTTTCTCTTCTGTATCGTCATCGTGGCTGGCAATGGGGATATTGTTCTGTTTTGCAGTATCCAGCAGTAATTGCAGCTTTGCACCGGCAACCATGGGTTTATTCTGCTCCCTTTTTACCAGAGCAGTAAACTCCTTATCGGTAAGCTCTTTGCCTTCACCGGGCAAATGACGACGGTAAATTTTCAAATCACGATATTGCCCCTGTCCCGGACGATGATCCATTAAAGAAACAAGCCCGACTTTTTTCTCTGCCAGCAGCTGCCGTACCAAATCATAACATTCCAGATTATCCAGCTCATAACGCAGATGGAAACGATTATGAATCAGACGTCTGCGGCTGCGTTTAGCATTTACAAGACCGATCAAGTGTTCTACATGAGGTGCTGTGCGGATGGCTTTCGCATCCCAGCTGCCTTCTCTGTACATAGCCACCGAATGGAAAATAGTAGTTATACCGCACTGAGCCAGCAGCTTTTCAGCTTCATCCAGCGCCATATCCATATCCAACAATGCGGTGGAGCGGGGCTGAATCAGATTTTCAATCATATCGGAGTGAATATCGATGAACCCTGGCATAACATACGCACCGGCAGCGTCACATATTTCAGCGTTCTGACGCAGTTCCTGCGGAAGATTGCTCATCAGGCCATAGCCTGCAATTTTTTGACCTTCAATGTGAAGGTAGGCATTACTTAAAAGTTTATCCGGCAAAACCAGACAAGCATTGATTACAATTTTGTTTTTCTGCATATCTATTTTCAACCTCTACAATAAAGAATGTACCAGCTGCTGAGTATAAGGATGCTGCGGGTCGTCAAGAATCTGGTCAGTCAGACCGCGTTCAATAATCTTACCTTCCAGCATGACGACGGTTCTGTCTGCCAGCATGCGGATAACAGCCAAATCATGGGATACCAGCAGGATGGAAACGCCAAACTCCTGTCTGATGCGGCGAATCAAATCCAAAACCTTAGCCTGTACGGAAAGGTCAAGACCGGTTGTAACCTCGTCCAGCAAAAGCACCTGCGGATTATTAGCCAGGGCCTTAGAAATCTGTACTCTCTGCTGCATACCGCCGCTGAAATTTTTCGGCGGCTCTTTCATTCTGCTCGGCAGTATTTCTACCGCTTCTAACAGCTGACTTGCTCTTGCTGTCATGCTGCCGAAATTACGTCCTCCGGCGGCAATAAGTTTTTCTGCAATATTGCCTGCCGCCGAATAATCCATACGCAAACCAAGTACCGGATTTTGATAAACCATACCCATCATGTGATTACGGATATATTTTTTCTGCTGTGCTGTAGCGGTAAACATATTGGCTTTGCCTTCACTATACGCCTGCAGATAAGCACTGCCTTCCGTTATAGGAAAATCGAAATAAATACTTTTCATCATAGTGGACTTACCGGAGCCGGATTCGCCTACTACACCTAAAATCTCGCCCGGATAAAGTTCCAGATCAACATCATTGCAGGCCCAGACAGTCTTGCAGTGAGGGCAGGTATTTTTCAGCAGCGGCTGTCCGCTCAGGCAGTAATCACAGCCCTGTCCGTAGCGCACAGTCAGTCCGCGTACCTCAAGAATAGGTTTTTCTTTATTATCATTTTTTAAGGTCTGCATCCCTGTTCTCTCCTTTTAGCGCAATAGCCAGTATCACTGCATTCATAATACTTCTCGCCTGTCTTTTCATCTGTCAGCTCGTCAAGATAAACACCTTCTGCACCGCATAAATGGCAGTGTTTGCCGGTAAAGTTTTCTGTTTCAAAAGGAATATCGTCAAATTCCAGCGGCATAACTTTGGTATGAGGCGGAATAGCGTAAATTTTCTTTTCACGGCCTGCACCAAAAAGATACAGACAGTCGCTGTCGTTGAGCTTCGGAGTATCATAACGAGGTATCGGACTGGGATTCATAATATAACGGTCTTCTACCAGAACAGGATATTCTGAGCTGATACCGATTTTGCCGCAGCGCAGCAAATCTTCATACAAAGTCAGCCACATGGGACTGTATTCTCCCTCTGCATGCATTTTCTTGGTTACCGCTTCACGAGGCTCTACAATACGCAGCGGTTCCGGAGTCGGTACCTGCAGCACCAGAATCTGCTCCTTTTTAAGGGGGATTTCAGGAATACGATGGCGGGTTTGAATAATGGAAGCCGCTTCCGAATCTGTAGTTATTTTCACACCGGTGCAGGCAGAAACAAATTTCTTGATATTTACTGCATTGACGCTGTCATCACTGCCCTGGTCAATAACCTTGAGCACATCTTCTTTACCAATAATGGACAAAGTAATCTGGATGCCGCCTGTGCCCCAGCCTCTGCCGATAGGCAGCTCCCTGCTACCAAAAGGAACCTGATAACCGGGAATGGCAACAGCTTTCAGCAGGCTGCGTCTGATTTCCCGTTTGGAATTTTCATCTAAAAAAGCAAAATTATAATGTTTTTGGTCTATCATCTTGCTGCTCCTTTATTCACGCACTCGGTCCAGCTTGGACTGGAAGGTTACATAATGCGGCAGCTTCAGATGCGAAATAAAGCCCTGCATTTCCAGACAGTCACCATGGGTCAGCACGAATTCTTCATCCTGTGAGGGAGTATTTCCCGTAGTATTCAGGCTGGCGTCAGCAATAGACATGGCGATAGCTTTGGTTTCATTATTGCCGATAACGCAGCCATAGCCGCCGGACAGGCGTATCTTATCAAACTCTTCCTTGGTTTCTTCATGTACAGGCCAGAGAGCTTCTACCTCGGTAACATTTACTGAGCCGATACAGATAGCCTCTCCTTCTTCCAGCGGATAGGGAATCATAATATCTACATAACCACTGCGCAGTTCGCTTACCGTGGGATGTACAGCACCATAACCACGCATAGCGCTGTAGGCAACACCTTCCAAAAAGCCTGCTTCACTGCGCGCCATTGTCTGCAGGCGGGCACTGCGCGGAGCCGGGAAGGTAAGCACATGAGTCGTAATATCATACGGCCTGGCATCGTCTTTTTCCGGCTGCTCAAGTATGCCGTCTGCCTGCAGCAGTTCATCTACACGGCCGCAGTAAATATCTTCTGCTGTATCTTCTGCCTCGTTTTCAGCAGTCTGCCTGCCATTTTCCTCCAGCAGAGAAAAATCCAGTAATCTGTGGGCGTAGTCAAAGCTTGCGCCCAAAATCTGCCCGCCGGGAATATCTTTAAAAGCAGCAGAAATTCTGCGCATAATCCGCATATCTTTGCAATCAGCAGGCAAAGAATAGTAATCGCGTTTCAAAGTACTGCGATAAGCACGCAGCAGGAACACTGCTTCTTCCACACTGCCCTTGCTTTGCTTTAAAGCCAGCGCTGCATATTCCGGCGCATACATACCTGCTTCACTCATTACCTTATCTATTAAAAGGGGCATATCTGTTAAAATCGTCTGTACTTCCAGTCTGCCGCTGCTTTGATAAACTTCATCCAGCAGTTTCAGAGACTGCTCAATAGCGGCTTCGCCGCCCTTTACTGCTACGTATGCCATAACTGCCTCCTATTTCACTTTGCACAGACGCGGAACTGCCATGAGCTCGTTTTCTGCGCTGACAAAAATTAAATCAACACCGCAGGGATATTCCTGCTGTACCTCCTGACGCAAGCGGCAAATAGTCCTGATATATTCAGTGGTCTGTACTGCAAGGCTGCCGTCGATGCCGGGACCGCTTACTTCAGCAGCCGTCTCTCCATCCAGCTGCGGACACCAGATAACAAAAGTGCAGGACTGCTGTGGATCAGCCAATGTACCCTGCTTAGCTTCACTTAAAAGCTGACGGATATTTTCATAATTCAGCATCCCTGTCAGATAAATAAAATCAGCTTTTTTATAATCAGCCGAAGCCGCCAAAGTATATGCATGCAGCTGCTGTTCCAGCTCTACATTTTTTTCAACATAGTAGGTGATTTCATTATCCATCAGCGTAGCGCCTGCTGCCAGCACGGCGCCAAGTTCTGACTGGAAACCTCCTGCTTCTTTATCTATACTGTTTTTCTGGAAAGGATTAGCCATGGATTGCAGCAGTTTACGGAACAGCGACTGCGCATCATGTACTGCATCAAAAGAATAAACCTGTTTCATATCACTGTTCTCCCATCGTATTAAAGTCCACCTTAGAGCGGCGCAATCCGGCATTAAGCTTACCACGAGCTGCCAGCTGCTCTTTTTCCAGCTGTCTGATAGCTTTATCCAAAGCCTCACATTCCTGCAGCCTGCCATTGTAGGCTGCGTCGATTATAGCTGCAGCAGTAACCTTGGCAAAATCATCACCTATCATAACAGCTGCACCTTTAAAACCTGCAACCTCAACAATGCATTCACTGCACAGCACTTCTCCCAAATAAAACAGAGAAGCTTTCACCGGCTCTCTAAATTGCATCATCGTCAGCGTCTTTTGCGCAGGACGTACAATACTTACCTGATATTTTTCCTGCAGCGGCTGACTCAGCTGACCAACTTCACTGTCTGCGGCAGCTGCCAGTATTTTAGTGTACTGACTTCTGCTTAATAATTGTTTCACGGCTATAACCTCCGTCATTTCAAAAGTTCATGCGTCTTAACGCAAGCCCAGCATAGCATGCACACTGCGGCAAAGCATCAAATCCATGTAAAATGTCCTTTGCAGAAATTTAACAATCCCAAATGTAAAAAAATCTTTACGGAGCAATGCTCCGTAAAGATTTTTACTTAGCAAAATATTAAATTATATCATGCTGAAAAATTTTGCCTGCGTTGCGGATATTTTCCCTGAAGCCTTCATCTTTCAACAAAAGCGCCTGATAAAGCATATCATTGAATACCACCTGAGCAACGCGGGAGTTAACCCAGCCGGCTCCCGGATGCAAGTCCGGCAGAACAAAAATATAATCAGCATATTCTGTCAGCATAGAATTGCCATTGCCTGTAACAGCTACCGTTACCGCTCCGCCGGCCTTGGCACTGCGCAGCGCTTCCACCGTCACGCGTGATTTACCGGACTGAGATATGCCTATGGCTACATCTCTGCTGGATAAATGCTCTGCGCTCACTTTCTGAAAAAACATATCTGTATAGGTACGGCAGTTCATGCCCAAATACAACAGCTTGCCAGCTAAATCTACCGCACTGCCCACGGAACACTCCACGCCGTAAATATCAATCATTCGTGCGCTGCGCAGGCACTTAATAACGGCACGAAAATCCTCTTTGTTAATTCCATACGCCAAATCTGCCAAAATATTGACAGCATGAGCCGTAACTGTTGCCGGTACATTGTCCATACTTACTTTGCCTGCCTTCTCTGCCGGCTGTACCTGCACGCTTCCATCAGCACATACACAACGTAAAAAATCTTTCCAGCTGGCAAAGCCGCATTTATGCAGGCAGCGTACTATTGTCTGCTGCCCTGTTCCTGCTGCTGCAGCGCACTGTCGCAAAGTATATTTTGCCAGTTCTTTTTGTTCTGCCTTTTCCAGCAGATAATCTGCAGTCTGCTTTTCAGCAGTCGATAAGCATTTATAATTTACTTTTAAAGCCTGCACCCAGTTCATCTTCTCACCCTTTTGGAGCAATGCTCCTGTTTTCTTTTTTTCATCATATCTGTCTTTATTCCATTTTACAATCTTTAAACTGCTGACTTTACATAAAATTAACGTTAAATAGTATTCTTCTCTGATGTAGATTATTTCTGTTAACCAATTTGTTATGCAGCAAACCTTCATCAGTTACATCTATGATAAAAATACAATGCTCCAAAACTACACTTGTTATTAGTGTACGCTAATAACAAAAAATATATTTTATATCTTGTTTTATGTTTAAAATAGTGTATAATATGTTTTATCACAGTCGAAATTTTCTAATAATTTAAACAGACTGTGATATCATATTTTCTTTCAGGAGGTTTTCATGGAAATAATTTTAGGTTTTCTCATCCTCATGGTCTGTCTTATTCTCGGCATCCGCCATGGTGGTATTGGTCTGGCTGCCATCAGCGGCATCGGCCTTGTTATCTATACTTTTCTTTTTGGCTATAAACCCGGCAAGCCGCCTATCGATGTTATGCTCACCATTATGGCTGTAGTAACCTGTGCCGGTTTTCTGCAGGCTTCCGGCGGCCTTACGGTCATGCTCAAATACGCGGAAAAATTTCTGCGTAATAATCCCAGACATATAACAATCTTTGCGCCGCTGACCACCTGGTTTTTAACCGTATTATGCGGGACCGGCCACGTTGTTTACACCATGTTTCCTATTATTTATGATATTGCAATAAAACAGGGCATCCGTCCTGAACGCCCCATGGCAGTATCTTCCATTGCGTCTCAGATGGGTATCTGTGCTTCACCGGTATCCGTTGCCGTTGTTTCCGTGGTTGGTTTCATGGCAGCTGCCGGTCATCAGTTCAGCATTATGCAGATTCTGGCCATCTCCATTCCGGCAACTTTCATTGGCGTTCTTTTTGCTGCACTGTGGAGCTATCGCCGTGGTCTGGAACTGGCTGATGACCCCGCTTTTCAGGAGCTTATCCGCGACCCCGAACAGAAAGAATATATCTATGGTAATACGGAAAGCCTGCTGGATAAAAAACTGCCATCTTCCTTCTATCATGCCATGATTATATTTTTTACCGGCATCCTTGTAATCGCTGTTCTTGGCAACTTCCCTGCATTGCTCCCGCATTTTGCCGCAAAGGCAGGCGCTGCTCCCAAGCCTATTTCCATGACAATCGTTATTCAAATGGTTATGCTGTTTGTCAGTGCCATGATTCTGCTCATCTGCAATATCAAAGCCAAAGAAGTAGGCAACAGCCAGGTATTCCGTTCCGGCGTAGTGGCGCTGATTTCCGTTTACGGTGTTGCCTGGATGGCTGATACCTATTTTGCCAACCATATGAGCATCCTGAAAGAGTTTCTCGGACAGGCTGTACAGTCTTATCCGCTGGCCTATGCCATCGTACTCTTTTTGACCTCCAAACTGGTAAACTCGCAGGCGGCGGCAATAGCCATCGTTATGCCGATTGCCCTTAACGTAGGCATGGATCCGATACTGATTCTTTCCTTTATCCCTGCCTGCTACGCATATTTCTTTCTGCCCACCTATCCCTCTGACCTTGCCTGCATCGGCTTTGACCGCTCAGGTACAACTCATATCGGTAAATTTGTTTTAAACCACAGCTTTATGATGCCTGGCCTTGTTGGTGTATTTATGGCCTGCGTTGCCGGTTATTTTATCGCACATACTATTCTGTAAGCAAAAAGGAACCTGATTTCTCAGGTTCCTTTTTTATGTCCTTATTTTATGGGTAAAGTATTTATCTCACTTGCCGTAAGTACATTATTAATATTCTGCCAGCTGCAAAAACCCTGCTGCAGGAAATATTCTACAGTCAGAACTGCAGCAGCCAGCTTCTGCCTTCCCTCCGCAGTATCCGCTAATGCTGCCGTATACTGCATCCATGCAGCATCCCATTGCTGTTTACTGCCTGTTCCGGCCAACTCACAGTATGCATCCCATAAGCCTGCCATATCAGCTATAAGCTGCCGGTTATCAGCTTGCAGCTTTATATAATCATTATAGCGATATATCTGAGCTGCAATATAGCCATGTACCGCAAAATAATCTTCACAGTTAATATGAAAGCTTTGCTTATCAAACAAAATTATGCTTACTGCAAGTTCAGGTTTTTGCGCCAGAAAGCCTTCTATTGTCCTTACGGCTGCATTCAGTGCCGCAAGCTTTGGATAACCGTATACACCAGAAGATATAACGGCAAAAGCTATACTTTTACAGCCCTTTTCCACTGCCAGTTTCAGTGAATTTTGATAACAGGAAACAAGCAGCTGCCTTTCATTATGCTGTCCTCCACGCCAGATGGGGCCAACTGCATGAATAACATATTTGCAGGGCAGCCTGTACGCACCGGTAATTTTGGCTTCGCCCGTGGCGCAGCCGCCCAAAGTGCGGCATTCTTCCAGCAGCTGCGGTCCGGCTGCCGCATGAATGCAGCCGTCAACGCCTCCGCCGCCCAACAGATGTGGTGCTGCGGCATTAACTATAGCGTCAGCCTTGACAGTCGTAATATCTGTTTCCAGAAATTTTAATGACATAATATCCCCTCGCATTTTTCTCCATTATAACATTAAAAATATAAAAATACATATATGATAATAAATATTGAAATTTCTGTAAATTAAATAAACATAGCAGGTTTTTATAGTAAAATGTGGAATAAAAAGGTATCTTTAATGCCAGACGTTAAAAACCATTTTTGAAAGCAGGTGTAGCTTATGTCCAAAAAAATAACTATTACCCTGGCCGCACTCAGCTGCGCGCTAATTTTCTCTCAGGCTGGTTTGGCTTCTGAAAGTGCACAACCCGTTCCTGCAGCAGCACTAAAAAGCAGCATGACGGTGTCCGCAGCAGCAATACAGCCTGTTGCCATTACAGACAACCGTTATCAGGGCACAACAGTCAACATCAGCCTGCCATACAGCAAAGACAGCAGTTTCCAGAAGATACAGGATTTTTTCAGCAGCAATGTTGCCAGAAGCCTGTATGCACATCTCCCCTATTATACTGATGAATACGGCCAGATAAACCCCTTTTATCTGAAAAACGGTTACACCTTTGAGGAAATCAAAAATATAGCAACTATTTCAGATTTCATTCATAAACGTATGAATCGTGAGGCAGAAGCCCGTCAGGAATTTTCCAATCGCTATGATATGGTTGCTGATTACGATGTAACTCTTAATAACAGCAATTACCTTTCTCTTCTGCAATCAGTCTATACCTACAGCGGCGGCGCCCATGGCCTGACTGTCCGCTACAGTATGACCATGGATCGGGCAACGGGCAAAACAGTTCAGTTAAACGATTTGTTTGCCGATAAAAACTATCTTAGTGTTTTGAACAGCCTTATTGATGGTCAGAATTCTGATATTCATTTTTTCCAAAAAGTAAGGCTTACCGGTAATGAAGAATTTTATTTGACAGAAAAAGGTTTAACAGTATATTTCCAGGTTTATGAAGTTGCTCCGTATGCAGCAGGCTTTGTAGAATATTTCTTCCCCTATGACACCATTGCTCCGTTCATGTATAAAAAATAGCATAAAAAAAAGCGGCAGGAATAATCCTGCCGCTTTTTTATGCTGTATGTTCTTCTTTGCTGAAAAAGATAAAGATAATAACGCTCACACACATTAACAGCGGATAAAACAGATAAGGAATAATAGCCAGCGGTGTAAGCCCCGTAAGCGCCGCTGCCGACAGAAGCTGCGCTCCGTAAGGCAGCAAACCCTGTCCTACGGAAGCAAAGATATCCAGCAGCGAAGCGCTGCGTTTAGGTGAAATATTATAGGCAGAAGCAATTCTGTGTGCCAGCGGCCCTGCCAGAACGATGGCAATAGTATTGTTGGCTGTAGCAATATCCATCAGCAGCACCAGAATCCCTATACCCAGCTGCGCACCACGAAAACCGGAAACACTGCTCTGTACATAGTGGAGTATCCAGGAAAAGCCGCCATTCATCCTCACCAGGGCACTTATGCAGGATGCCAGAATAGCAATGATCGTAATTTCATACATGGAAGACAAACCGGCACCGACAGTAGCAAGAATCTTGTCTGCCGCCAACGAACCGGTATATAAACCTGCTGCAACAGAGATCACAGACCCGCCGATAAGCAGGGTAAAAACATTTACTCCGGCTAATGCACCAATCAGGATAAGTAGGTAAGGTATTACCTGGATAAAGTCATAGTCCATATCCGTACTTTGTTTATAATCACTGCCGCTGGCAATAACAAGGAAGATAATTGCTGTAAGCACAGCAGCAGGCATAACAATCCTTATATTAGCCAGAAATTTATCCTTCATGGCACAGCCCTGTGTCCTTACAGCCGCAATCGTAGTATCGGAAATCATGGAAAGATTATCGCCGAACATGGCACCGCACACAACTGCGCCAATGCATAAAGGCATTTCATAACCCGTCTTGCCGCTGATGTCAATAGCAATAGGCGCCAGCGCTGCAATCGTTCCCATGGATGTACCCATGGAAATAGAAATAAAACAGCCCATGACAAACAATCCCATTACCGCCAGATACGCCGGTATAAATGACAAAGCCAGATTCACGGTACTGGTAACACCGCCTGCCGCCGTTACCACTGCGGAAAAAATACCTGCCAGGAGGTAGATGAGACACATGGTGATAATATTACTGTCGCCGGCACCGCTGGAAGCCACATACAGCTTCTGTTCAAAAGTAAAGCGCCTGTTCTGCAGCAGTGCTACCAGCAGCGCAATCAGAAATGCCAGGGTCGTCGGCATCAGATAAAAATCACCTGTTACCAGACCGCTGCCGACAAACAGAACGATAAACACCCCTATGGGCAGCAGCGCCGCAAAACTTTTTTCAGCTTCATATTCCAATAAATGTTGAAACATATCCTCTCCCCTTTAATCCGTAAATATTGACTTCTATTATAATATCAGATTTTTTCTGTTTATGCACACAGAAAAACAGCAGTACTGCCTTCCATTGTAAGACAGTACTGCTGTGCAGGTAGTTATTTTTTCTGTTCTTGCAGATGCTGCTGATATTTTTTGGTTTCTGCCACAACCACACCGGTCAGCGCCAACAGCGCTATCAGGTTAGGTATAGCCATCAGGCCGTTAACAATATCCGCCAGCACCCAGATTTCTTCCAGCTTCAGGAACGGGCCGCAGGCAATCAGGCCAATGAAAATCAAACGGTACGGCAGAATAGCTTTAACGCCCATTAAATATTCAACGCAGCGTTCACCGTAATAGTTCCAGCCCAGAATCGTGGTAAAGGCAAACAGTACCAGACCAACCATCAAAAGCAGACTGCCGAAAGTCGGGAAGCCCATTACAAAAGCCTGCTCAGTCATAGCTGCACCGTTCAGGTCACCCTGCCATACGCCGGTAACAACCAGAGTCAAACCGGTCAAGGTGCAGATAATGATAGTATCAATAAAAGTACCAGTCATGGATACCAAGCCCTGCTCAGCAGGCCATTTGGTTTTGGCAGCAGCGGCAACGATAGGCGCACTGCCGAGACCGGATTCATTGGAGAATACGCCGCGGGCAACACCGTTACGCATAGCCATCATGACAGTAGCTCCCAGAAAACCACCGCTGGCAGCAGTGGGATTAAAGGCAGATTCAATAATCATGGCAACAGCTGCGGGAACCTTGTCAGCAAAAGTAATAAGGATACCGATTGTAGTTACAAAATATAACAGCGCCATCAGCGGTACAACCTTGCTGGCAACATGTGCGATAGATTTCAGCCCGCCGATAGTTACAACAGCTACCAGCACCGTCAGAGCAATACCAGTATAAACTACAGGAATACCTGCAGAAATTCTGGTAATTTCCACAATAGAATTTACCTGAGCAAAAGTACCGATACCAAAGTAAGCACAGAGAATACCAAATACAGCAAACAGCACAGCCAACGGTTTATATTTTTTGCCCAGACCGTTTTCGATATAATACATCGGGCCGCCAGAAATTGCACCGTTAGCATCTACAGTACGGTATTTTACTGCCAGCAGACATTCTGCATATTTGGTAGCCATACCGAAGAAAGCTGCAATCCACATCCAGAAGATTGCACCCGGGCCGCCAGCCTTAACTGCAGTAGCAACACCTACGATATTACCGGTACCAACAGTAGCAGCCAAGGCTGTACACAAAGCTTTAAAGCTGTTTACGTCGCCGCTGCCGTCATTTTTGGCACTGAAAATCAGCTTCAGCGCATCACCAAGTTTTAATACCTGCAGCAGATTCAGTCTGATGGTCAGCCAGATGCCTGTACCTACCAGCAGCGCCAGAAGCGGCGGTCCCCATACAAAACTATCAATTTCATTCAGCAAGTCTAACATTTTCTAACTCCCTCTCCATCATTATTTTAAGTAAATAAAAAACCAGAGTATAAAATAATACTCTGGTCTGAGGTCAATGAAGATATGACGTAATAAAGCAGTCATAACGTAACTTTTCTCTGTCCACTGGCCTGAGAGATAAGGATGTTGCCATCCGTGCACCTTCGGCGCCCATTTAAGGGACTCTCCAGAGTTGTGTCCATATACGGTTCCGCCTGTACAGGCACCTGAGAGTTTTGCTCCTTCGGTAGGTAAAAACCTTCTCCCATATACATCATCCACTCAATATTTACTTATGTTTGTTATTATAGCACACAATTTCTAATATGCAAGCATTTTTTATATTTTTTTCTTTTTCTTTATTGTTTCTGCACAGCTTCAGTAAATTGTCCAATCTGTTTCTTTCTGCTGTGAACTTTTTCCCAGTATACGAAATATGCTTTGGTTTCAGCAACTACCACGCCGCTGAGGCCAATCAGCGCAATCAGGTTAGGCACCGCCATTAAACCGTTTACAATATCAGCCAGTACCCAGATCATTTCCAGTTTCAGGAAAGCACCGATAGCAACCAAACCAATGAATACATAACGATACGGTTTAATGCCCTTAACGCCGAACAGATATTCTACGCAGCGTTCACCGTAGTAATTCCAGCCGATAATGGTAGTGAAAGCAAACAGCACCAGACCGGCAGTCAGCAGATATTTAGCCGCATACGGGAACGCAGAAGAGAATGCCGCTTCTGTCATGGCAGCACCGTTGACATCACCGCACCATACACCGCTGACGATAAGAGTCAGACCAGTAAGAGAGCAGATAATGATAGTGTCAATGAAAGTACCGGTCATGGATACCAGTCCCTGCTCAGCAGGCCATTTGGTTTTTGCAGCAGCGGCAACGATGGGTGCACTGCCAAGACCTGCTTCGTTGGAGAAGATGCCGCGGGCAACGCCGTTACGCATAGCCACCATTACCGTTGCACCCAGGAAGCCGCCCATGGCAGCAGTAGGATTAAAGGCGCTGTGGATAACGAGCATGAAAGCATCTGCAACCTTATCAGAATAATATGCCAGCACGGAAACTGTAGTAATAACGTAAAGCACTGCCATAAAAGGCACTATCTTACTGGCAACCTTGGCAATGGACTGCAGACCGCCAATGGTTACCACAGCTACCAGTATCGTCAGCACAGCTGCTGTATAAGCAACAGGAATACCCAGAGAAACTTCAGTAATGGAAGTAATAGCATTAACCTGAGTAAAGGTACCGGAACCCAGGCAGGCTGTCATAATACCAAAAACGGAGAACAGTACAGCCAGCGGTTTAAAAGATTTACCAAGGCCCTGCTCAATATAATACATCGGCCCGCCGGAGGCATTGCCGTTTTCATCAAGAGTGCGGTACTTAACTGCCAGAACACCTTCTGCATATTTGGTAGCCATGCCGAAGAACGCTGCCAGCCACATCCAGAACAGGGCACCCGGGCCGCCGGCTTTGATTGCCGTCGCAACACCTACAATGTTACCGGTGCCTACAGTTGCAGCCAGTGCCGTACATAAAGCCTGAAAACTGTTGATATCACCGCTGCCGGCATTACGAGCGGTAAAAATCAACGCCAGTGCTTTCGGCAGCTTCATCACCTGCAAAAGCCCCAGACGGATGGTAAGCAGCACACCCGTACCAATAAGCAAAATCATCAGCGGCGGACCCCATACAAAGGTGTCTACCATAGTCAAGAATTCCAACATTTTAACGCCCCCACAACTAATAAAATTTACATGAACTGCATATTTAGTAACTCACGGGTCTTATTGTAACATAATAAAGAATATAACTCAATACAACTGCAAATTGTATACATGTATTTTTTCTTTGTCTCTTTTCATATTTTTACCGAAACTTCGTAAAAATAAGCATATCTTATATAAATATACATTTATATTTAGCATATGCTATATGATTATATTTTACCACCAGAACATATTTTACCGGTGCTAACGCTTCCGCAGGCATCAGATAAAACAGCCTCGCAGATGTAAAAATATAATCAGTTTGTATAAACTATGCAGACAAAAGAAAAAGCGCAGACAAATGTCTGCGCTTTACTTTTTTATTTGGTGGAGACGAGGAGAATCGAACTCCTGACCCCCTGCTTGCAAGGCAGGTGCTCTCCCAGCTGAGCTACGCCCCCAATCAGATTATATGTATTGGTGGGCCCAGTAGGGTTCGAACCTACGACCAACCGGTTATGAGCCGGTGGCTCTACCACTGAGCTATAGGCCCATACACACATAACTAACGAAATATATTATATCTGACTTTTATTCTTATGTCAACAATTATTCCAGGAAATCCTTAAGACGTTTACTGCGGCTCGGATGACGCAGCTTACGCAGTGCTTTGGCTTCAATCTGACGAATACGCTCACGAGTGACGCCAAAATGCTGCCCCACTTCTTCCAGCGTACGGGAACGCCCATCTTCAAGACCGAAACGGAGCTCAAGCACTTTCTTTTCACGCAGAGTCAGCGTTTCCAGTACTTCTTCCAGCTGTTCACGCAGCAAAGTAAAGGAAGCTGCATCTGCCGGTGCCGGTGCGTCATGGTCTTCAATGAAGTCTCCAAGATGAGAATCTTCTTCTTCGCCAATAGGAGTTTCCAGAGAAACAGGCTCCTGCGCAATCTTCATAATCTCACGCACTCGCTCTACGGTAGTATCCATTTCCTTGGCAATTTCTTCCGGCTGCGGTTCTCTGCCCAGCTCCTGCAGGAGCTGACGGGATACCCTGATCAGCTTGTTAATGGTTTCAACCATATGTACCGGTATCCTGATGGTTCTTGCCTGATCGGCAATAGCACGGGTAATGGCCTGACGAATCCACCAAGTAGCGTATGTACTGAACTTAAAGCCCTTATTATAGTCGAATTTTTCTACTGCCTTAATCAGACCCAGATTACCTTCCTGAATCAGGTCAAGGAACAGCATACCGCGTCCAACATAACGCTTGGCAATACTTACTACCAGACGCAAATTAGCTTCGGACAGACATTTTTTGGCATTTTCACCCTGACGCTGCACCGCTTTCAGCAGTTTTCTGTACTGTTCGTCAAGATTAACATATTCTTCTGACAGTGCCACATCCTTTTCACGGCCGTCCGTAAATCTCTCTCTGACTTCTCCAAGGAGAGCGTTTATCTGGTACAGCTCGTGAGCTTCCGTATCGCTGGTAGGCTTATCAATAACAAGTTTGTCACATTCGGGGATAAAGCAACGCTGTTCAGCCATCAGCCGCTGCAGATGCAGGCGCTCATCTCTGGTAAATTCAAAAATAAGATCCTGATAATCCTCTACAGTGTACGGATTGCCTTCTTTATGGCGCGCAGCAATCATATCCAGCACTCTGAACACGGAACGCAGATCAGTAATCCTGCACTCATTGGCCAGAGCTTCGCTGATTCTGTCCAGCAGGACTTTAGTGGTATCTTCATCAGTAAATACCGGTACGTCCAGTTCCACTTTTCTGCCGCGTATCAGACGTTCAGCCTGTCTGCCTTTATCCATACGTTTGGCAAGTTTTATTTCATCTTCACCAACCAGCAGCGGTACACGGCCAATCTCTTTCAGATACATACGCACAGGGTCATCGATGCTGATACCCTCCGGCACTGAAAGATTAGCCAGTTCTGCTTCGTTTATTTCCTCGTTGTCATCGTCATTATCCACCACCGGCAGGATAGCGTCATCATCATCAGAATTGTTATCGTCCACTATCTCCAGACCTTTTCTGGTGATGATTTCATATAAATGCTCCACATCTTCAGGACTTACGGTTTCTACGCCCTGCATAAAAGACATGATATCTTTATAAGTGAGAACACCATTTTTATTTTTGCCCTTTTGAATAAGTTCATCCAACTGTTCCTTGGTATATTTGCCGGTATTATTATCCATGGTGTCCCCTCCTTCCATCTGATTCTTAGCTTCCATAGAGTTTTTTGATTTCATGCTGTATCCTTTGACTTTCAATTAATTCATCAATAAACCGTTTATCGCCTGAGCGTTCAAATTCATCAGCTAAAAGACGGTGTTTTTCATACTGCTGCTCTAAAAATGCCTTCTGCATCTGCCGCAGACAGTCCTCAATTATCTTGCTGCAGTCGCCGTCCGGAACATGCCGTGACAGCAATCCTGCAACCACAGACATCTGCTCATCAGTCAGCAGCGCAGTAAGTTTTTCTGCAGGCTTTTCTTCATACTGAACGGATAGCAAAAGCTGAAAAATCTCGCCATAGTCCTTCCGGACGAAACCCACCTTTTCAATCGTATTCTGACAATCTGCTGTCATGTCTGGGTGTTCCAGAAGTACTGCCAAAAGTACGGCTTCAGCCTGATTTTCCGCAGTCATCATATTAGGCGCGGCAACCCTGGTCATATTTACTGCAGCAGACGGCTTTTTCATACGGTAGGCCTTACGGTATTCCTCCGTTATCAGTCCTTCGTCAATGGTCAGTCGCTGCGCCAGTTTTCTGATATGCCCGGCAACCTCGATTTCACTTTTACACTCTAATAGGAATGGTAGTATATTCGACACTGCTTCAACTTTTCCTGCTAAATTTGTAACATTATTTTGCCTTATTGTTTCTTCAATCTGAAAATCTATACCATCCGGAGCCTGTTTAAGAACCTCCAGAAAAGCATCTTTACCATATTGCCGGACAAATTCATCAGGGTCCTTACCATTGGGAACACCGGCAACCTGTACCTGCAGCCCCGCTTCTCTGGCAATGCTTACTGCCCTTACGGATGCTCGGCGGCCGGCATCGTCGCTGTCGTAACAGAACACAATATTATCAGTCAGCCTTTTCAGCAGTTTGGCCTGCTCGGCAGCAAACGCCGTACCCATGGAGGCTACAACATTAGTAATGCCTGCAGCATGCAGACTGATGGCATCCATATACCCTTCTACAACAACGGCCTGCTGCAGCGCCTTAATGTTTTTCACCGCAATATCAAGACCAAAAAGCAAAAAGCGCTTGTTGAACAGCTCTGTTTCGCCGGTATTCATGTACTTTGGCTGCATATCGCTGCCGATAACCCTGCCGCCAAAACCTACCACCCTGCCTCTGGCATCCTTAATAGGTATCATAATGCGGCCGCGAAACTTATCATATGCGCCGCCCTTTCTGCCAGGCAGTGCAAGCCCAGCTTTAATCAATACTTCTTCACTGCAGCCGCGTTTTCCCAGTGATGTCGTCAGGGCCGTGAAATTGTCAATGGCATAACCAATGGAAAACTGCTCGATAATCTGCCGATTAATACCGCGTCCTTCCAGATAAGCCAGCGCCGCCTTACCATAATTGGTACGCAGCAGGCAGGACTGATAAAATCTGACTGCCAGTTCATTGGCTTCGCTCAGCTCCCTGCGCTGCCGGTCACGCCGGATTTCCTCGGCAGTCTTTTCTCTTTCCGGAATGTGAATACCATACCGCGTTGCCAGCAGCTTAACCGCTTCCGAAAAACTGCAGTTTTCACTTTTCATTATAAATTTAAAAACATCGCCACCTTCGTGACAGCCGAAACAGTAAAACATGTTCTTTTCGGCATTCACTGAAAAAGACGGTGTTTTCTCGCCATGAAACGGGCAGCAGCCCCAGTAATTTCTTCCGCGTTTTTTGAGCGCCACATAACCAGAAACAACTTCCACAATATCGGCACTATTGCGAACCTGTTCTTTAAAATCATTAAAATCTGCGCTCATAAAAATGCTCCTGACCTTTCAATCGTTACAAAATAATAATTCAATATAATCTGCTAAAATCCTCTTTTTTTATGTAAACTTCTTTGTTTTTTCTATAATTTAAGTAAAAATTAATTGCCTTAATAAGCAAAAAAGTCTATAATAATATAGTTACGTGAGGTGACCTTAATGAAAAAATTATTTATTCTTTTGCTTATGCTGATTATGATACCTGTCAGCTGTCTGGCAGCAGAACCTGTCATCCGCAGCGACACGCGTACCTTCAATCCTCTTACCGGTGTTTATGACTTGGTTGGCAATGTCTATGTTCAGTTTCCTGCTCATGATAAAATGCTGACGATTACCGGTGACAAAACCCAGGTAATGCTTTATAACATGGAAGTACACGGCAGTGGCAATATTGCACTGTCCTATGACCAGCTCACTTTCCTGTGCGACAAAGTAGATGTTTACCACTCTGACCGTACGGCTTATGTAAACGGCAACCTGCATTTTACCCACGATAAAACCAACATTACCGCCGACAGCGGTTCTTTCTGCTGGAAAACTAAACTTGCTTCTTTCCACGGCAATGTAAAAGTCAACGGCACACCGCAGCCTGGCGATGTTGTCTATAATGTGGATGAAAAAAAATTCATTTAACAACTGCAAATAAAAAACGCTGACATAATGTCAGCGTTTTTTTATTGCAATTTTTACTTTCAGTCTTTAATGCCGTGACGTTCTTTGTTCTTACGCACGTAGTCCAGAATGATACCGGCAGTTTCTTCAATAGCGCGGTTGGAAACATTAATAATCGGGCAATGCACGCGGCGCATAATGCCTTTGGCATATTCCAGTTCATCGTTAATGCGTTTCATATCTGCATACACGGCAGTATCGGACAAGCCCATGGTCTTCAAACGTTCGCTGCGGATTTCATTCAGCTTGAACGGATCGATTAACAGACCGACAATTTTATAGGGCGGCACCTGAAACAGCTCATCGGGCGGCTGCAGCTCCGGTACCAGCGGCACGTTGGCAACTTTCACCTTTTTGTGTGCCAGATACATGCTCAGCGGCGTCTTGGAAGTACGGGATACGCCGATAATAACGATATCTGCCTTTAAAAGACCCAGAGGATTTTTACCATCATCATATTTAACGGCAAATTCCACTGCTTCCACACGTTTAAAATATTCATGGTCCAGAGAGTGGATAAGACCAGCCTGATTTTTTGGGAACAGACCGGTAGTTTTTTCCACTGCCTTCAACATGGGGCCCAGTACGTCCACTACCTGCAAATCAAGCTCCATAGCCTTGTCTGCAATATGCTCACGCAGCTCCGGAGACACTATGGTATAGCAAACAATGGCATTAGCCGCAACAGCCTCATCTAAAATTTTATCAATCTGTTCTTTATCTTTAACATAAGGAACACGGATAACATCAAATTTTTCTTCGACAAACTGGCTGGTAGTAGCCTTTACTACCGACTCTGCAGTTTCACCGATAGAATCGGAAACAGCATAAATTACAGGATTAATTTTATTTATGATAATTACCCCCTTTACCTTCTGCCAGATCAACCAGCAGCCTGGTAAAATTAGTTTTCGTGATGCGTCCCACCACTTCATAGCTGCGCTTACCGTCATCGACAGTACGTACTACGGGCAAACTGTCGATTTCGTTATCAATAACCTTCCTTGCAGCAGCAGCTACTGATTCATCCGGATGCGCCACGATGATTTTGGACAGCGGCGTCATAACCATAACAACCGGAATGTCATGCAGATCCGCATTATTAATTGCGGCTTTCAAAAGGTCCTTACGGGAAACCACACCTGCCAGAAGGCCTGCTTCATCAACCACAAAGATTGTACCTACATCTTCCAGAAACATGGTTACAACTGCTTCATAAGCACTCTTTTCCTGACTGATAGCCACCGGTACCGACTGCAGATCTTTTACGCAGATGCCGGAGATTTCCTCCATCAGCATTCCCAGCGTGTTCTTACCTGTATAAAAATAGCCAACCTTGGGACGGGCATCCAGAATGCCTCCCATCACCAGAATGGCCAAATCACTGCGCAGGGCTGCTCTGGTAACACTCAAACGCTCTGCAATATGCTCACCGGTAATAGGCCCTTCCAGACGCACAATTTCAGCAATACGTTTTTGTCTGTTACTTAAAGATATGATCTTCACACCCTTTCTAAACTGCTTATATAAATAGTATATACTATTTATGACAAATTGACTACCACATACACTAAATATTTTTTCTGTATATGGCAATAAAAAAAGAAGTATCAGAAAAATATTTCCAATACTTCTTAATTAGTTAAATTAAATCCACAGGCACCAGTGCCCTCTGACCGTTACTGCAGATGAATTCGTCTGCCTGCACACCGAAAACATCAGCCAGCAGTCTGCCCGTGATAACTTCTTTCGGCACGCCGCTGGTGACCATGCTGCCAGCCTTAATTACCGCTACAAAGTCGGCAAACTGAATAGCATGATTAAGCTCGTGCACAACCATGACTACCGTCAGTCCCAGTTCTTTATTTAAACGAGCCAAAAGCTGCATAATTTCCAGCTGATGACAAATGTCCAGATAAGTAGTAGGTTCATCCAGAAAAAGAACTTCCGGACGCTGGGCAAGCGCCATGGCAATCCACGCCCGCTGACGTTCACCGCCGGACAGGGTACTTAAAAGGCGATGCCGCATACCAGTCATATTGGTCTGCGCCAAAGCCCACTCAACATGCTTTTGATCCTCGCTGCTGCTGCCGCGTCCTAAAAAGCCGCGGTGCGGAAAGCGTCCCATTTCCACAAGGTCGCTGACGGTCAGGTCGGCAGGAGCCTGCGGCGACTGAGTCAGGATGGCCAGGCAACGGGCAAATTCCCGATGCGAAAAGCTTTTGATATCCTTGCCTTTAAAAGTTATCCTGCCACTGTAAGGCATAATGCGGGAAATTGCCTTTAGAGTAGTACTCTTACCGCAGCCGTTGGGCCCGATAATGGCAGTTACATTGCCTTCGGGTATTGCCAGCGACAAATCTTTTACTATCGTCTTGCCGTCGATGCCGATATCGACATGTTCCGCTGAAATAATAGCACTCATCAGATTTCCCTCCTTAATAAGAATAAAAAGAAGGGCGCACCTAAAAAGGCCATGATGATACCTACCGGCAATTCAACCGGAGCAAAGATGACCCGGGCAAAAGTATCACTCAGCGTTACCGTCGCCACGCCTAAAAGCGCAGCCGCCGGCAGCAGATAGCGATAATCACTGCCAATCAGCAGCCTTGCCGCATGCGGTACGATAAGCCCGACAAAGCCCAAAAGGCCAACCACGCTGACTGCACTGGCAGCAAGCAGAGCCGCCACCGCCGTCATCACGATGCGGGTAACTTCAACATTCACGCCCAGTCCGCGTGCCATTTCGTCACCCAGCTGCAGAATATTCAGGTAAGCTGCTCCTGCCAAAGCCAGCAAAAGGCCCAGCACTGCATAAGGCAGGATGATATGCACATGGGGCCAGCTTCTGGCAGCCAGGCCGCCTACCATCCACATCAGGGCGCCATGTACCCTGTCGCTGTAAAAAATCATCAGACCGCTGATACCGGCACTTAAAAAGGCTGATACCGCCACGCCGGCTAAAATAATACGCACCGGTTTGATACCGTTTTTCCAGGCCAGAATATAAATGCATACAGCAGCCGCCATCGCCCCTACGAAAGCTACTGGCGTAATCAGATATTCCAGCGCCGGAAATAAAATCATAATAATGACACCGGCTAAACCTGCACCGGAAGAAATACCGATAATATGCGGGTCAGCCAGTGGATTACGCATCACAGCCTGTAAAATAGCGCCGGCAAGAGACAAATTGATTCCAACAAGCGCCGCCACGATAGTACGCGGCATACGGATATTCCAGATAATCTGACTTTGCGGGTCGCTGCCAGGCTGCAGCAATATACTGATAATCTCGTTAAAGCTTATAACACTGGCACCCTTGGTCAGACTGAAAAAGACGCCGCAGCAGGCCGCCAGCAAAAACAAGCCGATAATGAGGGCACGCCACAAGGTACGAGGAATTCCCATACGGGCAGCAGCCTCCGTCCCGTCGTAATATTTATTTTCCATCAGCAAAAACCTCCGGATATACCTGCCGCGCCATGTATTCTACCGCCTTGGGATATTCCAGTCCAGGATTCAGTAAAAACAGATTTTCCGGCAGCACATATACTTTACCGTTCTGCACAGCCTGCAACGATGCCCAGGCAGGATTATTCTTAAAATCAGAACGCAGACGGTTTTCAATCTCATCGGCTTTGCCCATGGAAGTAATAAAGATTATTTCCGGATTTTGTTCCACCAATGCCTCCATGCTGTACGGAGTTTTTTCCGATTTTCCCTGCAGCGCTTTGGCCGCTACATTTTCAAAGCCCAGAATATCACTGACGCAGCCCGCAATGCTGCGGCTGCCTTCCGTAGTAACACTGCTTGCCGTAGCATGCATGATGACGATTTTCTTTTTCTCCTGCGGCAGCTTATCTGTTACCGCCTTAATCTCACTGTTTAACAAAGCGCATTCCTGCTCTGCTTTATCGGCAGTACCATAAATCTTGCCTAAAAGTCTTACGGTATCCTGTACTTCCTGATAAGTTTTGGCATCCAGTTCCACAACTTTAATATTGTTGGATTCCAGCAGCGGCACAAATTTTTCATGCTGATTTTTGCCGGCCAGTACCAAATCAGGCTTTAACCCTACCAGACTTTCCATATTAATATTATAGACAAAGCCTATTTCCGGAGCACCCTGCATGGATGCAGGCACCGTTACCAATTTAGAATTAGCGCGCCCCACGATAGATCCGCCCACCGAATCAATCATTCCCAAATAAGACGGATTAAGTGCCACGACGCGTTCCGGTCTGGTGTTCAGCGCCACAGTACGCCCTGCCGCATCAGTTATGGTTACATATTTTCCCTTAATATCCTGATTCGCTTTCTGACTGTCGCCACAGCCTGCATCCAACAGCAAAAGCAGACATAAAAGCATACAGGTAAAATTTTTCAGACGCATATACTCACCTCAAATAAAATAAGCTCCCGCACAGCTGTACTGCAGCGGAAACTGAGTGCGAATTAATCTTATTAGCATCTTATTCATAATAACATAATTGCCTACCTCAGTCAATGTAAAAGCACCTTGTTAGCTTCCTGCACCTCTGCTATAATGGCAAGCAGGGAGTGATTATAATGGAAATAAACGCATTGATTAAACGTATTAACGAACTGGCTGCCAAAAAACGCAGCACCGGCCTAACTGTAGAAGAACAAATCGAGCAGAAAGAATTGTATCAGGAATATCTCGGCAATATCCGCAGCCAGTTAAAAGCGCAGCTGGACAACATCGAAATCGTTGATAAAGAGGACATCAAACACTGATGGACAGTTTTACCCTGTCCCCCGCCGCCATTGCCTACGAAGATGATTACCTGCTGATTATTGACAAACCACCAGGTATGCTTATTCATCCTACGGTCAATGAAAGCGGCTGCACCCTGTATGATCATGTTGCTGCCTATTACCGACAGAAACAGCTTAACTGCGGCATTCATCCCGTTTCCCGTCTGGATCGCAACACCTCCGGTCTGGTCATCTTTGCCAAAGAACCGATTGTGCAGTTCTGGCTGTCGCAGAGGGAAATCGTCAAAGAATATCTTGCTGTCGTCACCGGCTGCCTGGAACAGGACTCAGGCATTATCGAAGCACCCATTGCCCGTAAGGAAGGCAGCATCATCGAGCGCTGCGTCAGCGAAAACGGCAAATACGCCAAAACTGCCTACCAGGTACTGCACCGCCACCAAGATAAAACACTGCTGCGTCTGCGCCTCTTTACCGGGCGTACGCACCAGATACGCGTCCATCTGGCGCATATTGGATACCCCCTTTATAACGACAGTCTGTACGGTACACCCGGCCCCCAAAGCAGACATGCACTGCATGCCTGGCGGCTGTCTTTTATTCATCCTGTCAGCGACCAGCGGCTGGAAATAACCCGTGAGCTGCCAAAAGATTTAAGAAAAATTATATACTGAAACAAAAATAGTGTGCTATAATTAACACAACAGAATAACAATTTTAAGGAGGAATTTTTCATGCCTTTAGTAACATCTACCGAAATGTTCAGAAAAGCCTATGAAGGCAAATACGCTGTAGGCGCCTTCAACGTTAACAATATGGAAATCATTCAGGGCATTGTTTCCGCTGCCAAACAGGAACAATCTCCGCTGATTCTGCAAGTTTCCGCAGGTGCACGCAAATATGCCAACCACATCTATCTGATGAAGCTGGTAGAAGCTGCCGTTGAAGAAAGCGGCCTGCCCATCTGCCTGCATCTTGACCATGGCGAAGATTTTGAAATCTGCAAAGCCTGTGTCGACGGCGGCTTCACCTCCGTTATGATTGACGGCAGCAAACATCCCTTTGAAGAAAATATTGAAATTACCCGTCGCGTAGTAGAATACGCACATAGCAAGGGCGTAGTAGTTGAAGCCGAACTTGGCCGTCTGGCAGGCGTAGAAGACGCTGTCAAAGTAAATACCAAAGACGCTACCTACACCGACCCCGACCAGGCTGTAGAATTTGTAGAACGTACCGGTGTCGACTCTCTGGCTATCGCTATCGGCACCAGCCACGGCGCTTATAAATTTAAAGGTAAACCAGAACTTGACTTTGCCCGTCTGGAAAAAATCTCCAATATGCTGCCCAACTTCCCGCTGGTACTGCATGGTGCCTCCACCGTTATTCCTGCTTTTGTGGAAGAATGCAACAAATACGGCGGTCAGCTGGACGGTGCTCAGGGCGTGCCGGAAGATATGCTGCTTAAAGCAGGCAAATACGGCGTCTGCAAAATCAACATCGACACCGACCTGCGTCTGGCAATGACTGCTTCCGTACGTAAATATCTGGCTGAACATCCGGCAGACTTTGACCCCCGTCAATATCTGAAACCTGCCCGTCAGGCAATCCATGACATGGTTGCTCATAAAATGCGCGACGTACTCAACAGCTCCAACAGATTATAATCTATACGACAAAAAAGAGGCTTACATTTGTAAGCCTCTTTTTTTATATAAATATTAAATATTAAAATTTAAAATATCTTCATTTATAGTATATTAATCACTAATCAAGATAATGTTTAAGATATTTATTAAAATGCTTTATCAAATCTTCCCCTGTCATATTCGGACGCCACATAAAGTAATTCTTATCATATTTTCCAAACCAAAAAGCAATTTCTCTATTCCTTTTAGGATCACGAGTAATATCTCCTTCTAATACCACCCAAAACGGTAGTATCTCTTCATCTTCAATACCACCAATACTTCTACAGGCATTTAATAACCCCGGCGTAAACAATTTACACATTCGTTCATGTGCATTACCACGACCAGCACTCGGATCTGTTCCCTCTACCCAACCGTCTTGGCGTTTAATTTCACCAAATAAAATTTTTCGTGTTAATTTATTTGTAATAGAAAAATCGGGAGAAACACCCCAACCGCGTTTTTTTGCATTTTTGATTACTTTTTTATCTGGGCAATAAATTTGTGCAAGAGTATCCTCAGACAAAATAACATCTTCATACAAATGTTTTAAATCTTTAGGATGTTTTGAAATAACATAATTAGTACCTTTAAATGCCTTTTCAAATACTTTATATAAATTTTTTTCAGCCTTACCAGCTAATCCACTGGGACCTGAGGCTGTTTGCCAATTATCTCTGCTTTTTAATTCATTTTTAGCCATAAAAATACTCCTTATAATCCTTTAAATAATTCTTCTAAACTAATTCCAAAACCATTTGCAATCTTCACAATATTATTTATAGATATATTACGCTTTCCACTTTCTACTGAAGCATAATATGTTCTATCCATATTAATCATTAATGCAAACTTCTCTTGGCTTATTCCTAAATTATTTCTTAATTTTTTTATTCTATTGCCAAATTCTTGAGTAATCATATTTTTCACCAATATATAACTTTTTAAGTTTAGATTAAGTCTTATACGTATATAAAACAACGGTTTTTAAGCAACAATACATTGACTAATATATTTTTCTAATGTAAACTTAATTGATAAGTTTATGAAAGGACTTTTTTATAACAGTTATGAAAGAAGTTACAGCCTATTCCCTATATAGTAAACAAGCAAAAGAACGTATGAAAATTAATCCCCTAAAAAATATTTATCCAGAATTACCTGCAAAAAAATATCAGATAATATATGCAGATCCTCCATGGGATTATGGAGGAAAAATGCAATATGATAAAACTACTATCAAAAATGAAAATATTGGTTTCAAAAAAAATATTTTCATTAGCTCATCAACGTTTAAGTATCCCACATTAAAACTAAAACAATTAAAGGAATTAGATGTTGCGTCTATTGCTGACACTAACTGTATTCTATTTATGTGGACAACTGGTCCTCAATTAGCTAATTCTATTGAATTAGGTGAAGCATGGGGATTTGAATATAAAACTGTAGCATTTGTTTGGAATAAAATGATACATAATCCAGGTCGATACACGCTAAGTCAAACTGAATTTGTTTTAGTTTTCAAAAAAGGAAAAATTCCACAACCACGTGGAGCACGAAATATTAAACAAATGGTTATAGTCCCAAGAGGTAAGCATAGTGAAAAACCGTTAGAAGTGATTGATAATATTACAAAAATGTTTCCTAACCAAGAAAAAATAGAACTATTTGCCCGAAATAATTTTATTGGATGGGATAACTGGGGATTAGAAATTCCAAATTCAAAAATTGAAATACTTACCGGAATAAAGGACAAAAACATTTTATAATAAAAATAAGGTTCTACTCTTACGAGCAGAACCTTATTTTTATTATATTTAAAACATATAAATCGAAAAAAATTTATATTAAAATCTGTTTGCCTTATTTCTGTTCCAGCAGATAAATATCGGCAATCTCTGTTACCTGCTGCAGATTGGCAGGCTGCGGCTGATTCTGCAGCAGTCTGCGGTATTCCAGACCTCTGACGAGGAAATATTTATGCTCGCCGTTTTGCAGCGCTTTAGCAAAAGCGTCCGTTTTTGGCAGCATCTCCACACCAGGCTTGCCAGTATAATACATAAAGCCCGGGCGTAAGAATTTATCTACATAAATAGCTGTATTCTGATCACAGCGTTGCTGATACTCGGCACTGATGGTCTTAACACTGAAACGGTCTGCCACGACAGGCAGCAGAAAAGCGAAAGCCACGCACATGGTAACTACGCCAAGCATTACATGTATCCAGGCTGCCAGCTGAATATCGCGGTAATACCAGAGCGTAAACACAGCCGCCGCCCCCAAAAGCAGCGTCAGCACACCCAGCACCATACCGCCGAAAGCCAGCTCAGGCAACTGCTGGCCGCCAATAATCCAGCCCGCACCTAACAGCACGAACATCAGACCACTGCCGACAATCCAGTGATAGAAAGTCGTATTATGACGCATTTTCTGCATCATCCGCGAAATATTCCAGCCAATAATAATCGCAAGAGCCGGGAACATCGGCAGGATATAAGAAACCAGTTTGGTCTTGCAGACAGTAAAGAAAATAAAGACAAAAACCCACCATACATGCATAAAGACCAACAGACGCATATCATCAATACGGCTGTCACTAATTGACGCTTTAACCGACTGAATCAGCAGGCCGGTCCAAGGGAACAAGCCCAGAATAACTACCGGAAAATAATACCAGAAGGTAACCCTGCTGGCATGTTCAGGCGTAGTAAAACGGGTAACATTATGAAACCCCAGAAAAGTATTAATAAATTCCATCCCATGTACCGTATACATAAGATAATACCAGGGACCTGCAACCAGCAGGTATACTAAAAGGCCACGCAGTACGTGCATACGGAAGATTTCCTTCAGCTGACCCATCAGGAGCAGATACAGGAAGATAATAATGCCGGGGAAAACGATACCTATCGGACCTTTCACCAGAGTAGCAAAGCCCATACATACGTACATAAGCCAGTACTTTTTATGCATAAAGCTCAGCAGCGCACCGGTCATAAAAAACAGCAGCGACGTATCTGTCACGGCCGCCTTGCTGAGATAAAAGAACTGAATACAGCTGGTAAGAATTAAAGACGACCAGAAACCGGCACGTTCATTAAATAATTTAGTGACAGAAAAATACAGCATAAACGCAGTCAGCGCACCCATAAGTGCCGCCGGAAAACGTGCTGCAAATTCGCTGTAGCCAAAAACCTTGAAAGCAGCTGCAACAAGCCAGTAATACATGGGCGGTTTATCATACCAGTAATCGCCAAAAATACGCGGCGAGAGAAAATCTCCCGTCTGAATCATTTCCCGGGCCGTTTCCGCATAAACAGGCTCATCAGGATCTAACAGCGGTACACCACCGATGCCGAAAAATAAGGTAAAAATAATAACACAGGCCAGAATCAGCAGACTGTTTTTTTCAATCTGTTTCATTGCTCTTGCATACCTCGCTTATATTGTTGTGCATAATCACGATATGTACGGCATACACCTTCCGTCAGCGACATCTGCGGCACAAAATGCAGCAGCCTGCTGCAGGCTGTATTATCCAATACCGACCGATAAATATCACCTTCTCTGGCAGGAGCATAACATACGTCAATGCTGTGTCCTGCTGCTGTTTCAAAAGCTGCCAGCAACTCCCGCAGAGAGGTTTCCTTTCGTGTGGAAATATTAATGGTATTGTACCCGGACAGCTTAACTGCGGCCAGCAGCGCTGCGGCCACATCACCGGCATAAACAAAATCACGCGTCTGACTGCCGTCACCAAATACGGTAACTCCTTTTCCCTGTGCCAGCAGCTTGCAGAAAATGCTGACTACACCGCCTTCACCGCCTGCTCCCTGGCGCTCGCCATAAACATTGGCGAAACGCAGCACAGCAGCATTCATATGATAAAGCTCATGGTAAAGTCGCAGATAATGTTCGCTTGTCATTTTAGTCAGCCCGTAAAAAGACGTGGGCACAAGGCGCTCTGTTTCCAGCAGAGGAATATGAGGATTATCTCCATAAACAGCAGCGCTGGAAGAAAATACAATGCTTCCCACTTTATGCTTACGGCAGCACTCCAGTACATTAACCAGACCCATCAGATTAATATCGCAGTCTTCCTGCGGATGCTCGATGGAAGAAGGAACCATGGTCTGTGCCGCCAGATGAATAACTGCATCAAAACGTTCTTCCGCGAACAGCTGCTCCAGCTTTTTATCGCGGATATCGCCCTGCACAAATTTGATTCCATCAGGTATATTCTCTTTACAGCCTGATGAAAAATTGTCCAGAACAACTGCTTCATAGGCAGCTTTATCAGCAGCCAAAAGCTCCAGCAGATGCGAACCGATAAAACCCGCACCGCCGGTTATTAAAAGTTTCATTTATTATCTCTCCCTAAATTAGTCATAGCCAGGACATTCGCTCCAAAGGCCCGTACTGAAACAAAAGCACCCAGCAAAAACGGCAGATATTCTGCCGTAAAACGCCACAGCACAGCCATAATACCATCCAAACCATTAGGAAGGATGCTGGAAAACAGTACGACGAATCCGGCTTCGGCAATACCGCTGCCACCGGGCGTAGGCGAAAAATAGAGCACCAGATTGAGCAGTACCATTCTGCCCATCACCTGGAAAAAATTAAAATCAATATTCAGTCCTGTAAAAAACGCAGGAACAGTAGCGTAAATACACAGCAAACTGATGCCAGACTCCAGAAATGCCTTCAGAATCCTGAAAGGATGCTGCCCCATGACCACAAAAGCATGCTTAAATTCCTTATACCAGATAAAGCAGTTGCGCCTTGTATCATAGGAAAACTTGGCCGTACATATATATAACCACTGCTCAGGATACTTGGTTCGCATAAGAAAAAACGCAATTACGGGAAGTGAAGTAAACAGTACGGAAACTGTCGTTATCACCGAAGGCGGCATCCAGCGACTGATATCATTATCATTTTGTAGTACTACCGGTACCAGCAAAATGAGAAAGAAAATAGACATAATGGTGCGCACCAGCACAACGACCGTTGCCTTGGCGACCGGCACTCCTGCCTTTTTCATAAACATGATCTGAGCAATCGCGCCGCCGCTGGCTCCCGGTGTTACCAGCGCCAGAAAATAGTTGCTCAGTACAACATTGGCAACCTGCCGCACCGGCAGTTTTTCATCGGTAACATCTGCCAGCGTCATCAGACGCAGTCCGTCAAAAGTAAGCCCCAGAGCCAGACAGCCCAGAGCCAGCAGGACGCACTGCAGATCAAACATCGTCAGATATTCCAGTGCCCGTATATCGAATGTAAAATAAATTACTGCAGCAGAAATAAGCATAACGAAAGCAAACAATGCTGCCAAACGAACCAATAATTTTCTCGTCATTTATTTCAAACCACCAAAATTTATCAGAGAAATATTGTTTTTCTCTAATAAACGTTTATTTTCTACCGAAAGGAAAGCGTTAAGCTCATCCTCCCAGTGATAATTCCACGTAAAGTTGCGCGCCAGAGACTGGCTGTCAAGCCCCGGATGGGTCATAATCTCGCTGACGCCTTCCGGCAGATTCCTGATGATATTACCCACCAGCGTTTCATTCAGATTACCGCCGGCCAGCATACCGAAAAAATGCTCTGGAAACCGCATTCCGGCAGCTTTAGCTTTGCGCATGGCCAAAGACGCACAGAAAGAAAGCCCCGCGCGCCCCAGTTTTCTGCCGCTGCCGGCAGCAAAACCGCCATCAAAAAAATATGCTTCGTGAGGATTCCTTATTTTCCCTATATTATATTTATAACATAATTTTACCACTAAATCACTGATTATGGGTAGTACATGTGTATGCTGATGACTGTCAATATGTGTTATTTTCAGATTTGTTGCCAAACCACGTTCAATCTGAGCACAAAGCTCAGTTTCCAGTTCACTCATTCTGACCCCGCCACGATAAAACCTTGCAGCAAATGCCACATAATCCGGCAGAAACAGACCATTTGCGTCCAGCAGGCTGCGCACCTTAGCAGGATCAGCTGCAGGAGGCACACTGCCGACCAGTGTCAGATGAATACCGACCCCAAGCCCCGGATTTTCCTGTGCCAGCGCTGCTGCCTCTGCAAAAGCAGGTGCACTGCACATCAGCGAGGTACTGGTAATAAAGCCCTCCTGAAAGCCTTTGATTATTCCCTGATTAATCTTTGTATGTAAACCAAAATCGTCTGCATTAACAATAAGCTGCCTCACGTACTTCACCACCAGACTATTTATTTTCTTTCAGCTTGGCGTAATTGGCAAAATGCAGTTTGACGTAAGAACGCAATGCTTCTCTGCCAAAGTGCTGCAACAGTCTCTGTGCCGCCTCTGTCGCTGCCGCGCCGCCTCCTTTGGGCAGCACAAAACCAGCCTGCTCAGACAGTGCATCCATCCTGTGCAAAAACTTTGCTCTGGCAAGAATGGAAGCAGCAGCAACGGCCATGTCACTTTCCGCCCTGGGCTGCTGTCTGAATGAAGTGCCGGGAAATTTTGCTGCCAGCATTCTGATAACAGTATCAGATTTGGTAAACTGATCTATCAATGCACTGCGGCATTCAGGCTGTTTCTGCAGTACCTGCGTCAGTGCCGCAATATGTCCATACCCCAATAGCCTGTTAAGATTGCCGCCCTCCTGACGTACCTGTTCATACCGCAGGTTATATACCTCCGGTTTCAGCTCCAATACGCTGTAAGCCAGCGCCTTATCCTCAATCTGCGCTTCCAGCTCCAGTATCTTTTTATCCGTCAGCTGCTTGCAATCCTTAACACCTGCAGCACGCAGCTGATCAGCTGCTTTATCATCTACTGCCACGGCAGCTACGACCAGCGGGCCAAAAAAATCTCCCTTGCCGGATTCGTCACTGCCGGCCCAGATGCCCTGCGGCTTTGCATCCTGCAGATACGGTTCGGCAGCAGTATTTTCTACTGCAGCCTGCAAGGCTGCCGCAAGCCTGCCGGAACTGCCGCCCCAGACAAGGCGTCTGCCTTTCTTGCCGTTATAAACAGTAAGCGTTACCTTCTCACCGTCCTGCAGCAGTGTAAACTGATGTCCGTAGGGAACATCCTTTTCCGCACTTATATCAGCCGCGCTGCCAAGTTTTAGACGCATACCCTCCAGATAATTTACAAAATCATCCATGTAAAAGCCTCTCTGCTGCCTGACAGGCAGCTGCATAAACAGATGCCAGCGGAACATTATGCTCTGCAGCAAGCTGCCTGCAGTCCTCATATTCCGGTGCCATGCCGCTTATCTTGCCGTCCTGGACACCATATTTTACGCGTACAGCACCATATGGCGTATCTGCCTGTACAAAACCTCGCTTCAGCACGCTACGCTGCACTTTATGATAGCGCACGCCCAAGGTGCCAGTTTCAGCAAACACGATTTGAAGCAAACCATCCAACTTTTCTGCCGCGCAGAGAAACGCCAGTTTGCAGGCCGGGCGGCCTTTTTTCATCATAATAGGCTCTGTCCAGACATCCAGCGCACCGGCAGCAAGCAGTTTCTGTACCACATAGCCTACAATCTCGCCGCTGACATCATCAAGATTGCAGGCCGCCTCCAGCACAGTTTCCGTCTGCTGCAGCACAGTTCCCACATACATACGCAGTACATTAGGTATCTGCACATCCCGCGTACCGGCGCCATAGGCAATATAATTTCCCGTAAAGCCAGACGGTAAGCCGTCGCTGTACTCAGCCAGTACTTTCAGTAAAGCAGCCCCTGTAGGCGTAGTCATTTCCTTTTCTACTATGCCCTTATGCTGCGGCAGCTGCTGCAAAAGCTCTGCCGTTGCCGGAGCAGGTACGGGCATCAGCCCATGGGCACACTGCACAAAGCCTGAGCCGGTAGTTACCGTACCGACATAAATTTTTTCAATGCCAAGATATTCCAGACCCAGCAGGCAGCCGACAATATCAATAATCGTATCAACAGCGCCTACTTCGTGGAAATGCACTTCTTCTATTGTCTTGCCATGTACTTTGGCTTCTGCTTCTGCAATCGCCCGGAAAACCATCTCTGCTTTTGCCTTTACAGTATCAGAAAGTTGAGAAGCATTAATAATTGCCATAATATCACGGAAATTGCGATGCACATGAGTATGATTATGCACCTGCTCACCATGCTGATGCACATGTTCGTGTCCATGATGTTCGTGCCCATGCTGATGACCATGCTCATGAGCTTCATGGTTGTGTTCATGTCCATCGGGAAGCAGGACATTAAAATATACAGAATCTATACCAAGCTTATTTACTTTTTTATATATCAGCTCATAATCGCCCAGCTGCAGTTTCTGCAGTTCGCTGCGCAGCATCTCAAAAGGATAACCCGCATCCAGCAGCGCTCCCAGCAGCATATTACCGCTGATACCCGCAAAGGTATCAAGATAGACAGCTTTCATTTTCTCACCTCATATGATTGATAATGCTGGCCAGTCTGCCTGCACCAAAACCGTTATCAATATTTACCACAGCAACGCCCGCACTGCAGCTGTTAAGCATGCCTAAAAGAGCAGACAGCCCGCCGAAATTGGCGCCATAACCGACACTGGTAGGTACGGCAATAACAGGTTTATTTACCAGTCCGCCTACTACACTTGCCAGCGCTCCCTCCATACCGGCTGCAACAATCAGTACGTTTGCCTGATGGATTACGTCCAGCTGTGCAAACAGACGATGAATACCTGCCACACCCACATCATAGATGCGGGTAACATTATTACCCATAATCTCCGCCGTAACAGCCGCTTCTTCTGCTACAGGAATATCGCTGGTACCAGCTGTAATGACGGCAACACTGCGCTCTTCATCTTTCGGCAGCGGACTGCGCTCCAAAGCGACAATCCGCGCCTGCGGATAATAACGCACATCCGGTACCGCAGCACTGATGGCAGCATAAACAGCCTCGTCTGCCCGCGTAGCCAGCACATTATCACTGCACAGACTGAGCCTGTGCATAATCTTTGCACACTGTTCCGGCGTTTTACCGGCGCAGTAGATAACCTCGGGGAAACCCTGTCTGTCACTGCGGGCAGTATCGATTCTGGCAAAGCCCAAATCAACATACTGCAGTGCTTTCAGTTCCTGCAGCAGCTGATCTTCAGCTAACTGTCCAGACTTATATTTTCTTACTGTTTCCAGTATTTTCTCATCCATTGCAGTCATATTTGCAACTCCTTTACCGCCTTGCTGCCGCCCGTTTTTCCTTCCATTCTTCAAACATCAGGTAAATGACAGGTACTACCAAAAGCGTCAGAATAGTTGAAGTAATCAGGCCGCCTACCAATACTACGCCCATGGACTGTCTCAGCTCAGCACCGGCACCAATACCGAGCGCAATTGGCAGCATACCCAGAATGGTGGAAAAAGTCGTCATAAAGATAGGCCGCAGACGCAGCGAGCATGCTTCCAGTACCGCACTGCGCAAATCATAGCCCTTACTGCGCTGCTGATTGGCATAGTCGATAAGCAGTATCGCGTTCTTGGTTACCAGTCCCAGTAGCATCGTAAAGCCGATAAGACTCATCATATTGGCTGTCTGTCCGGCTACCAGCAAACCCAGTACAGCGCCGATAACGGCAAAAGGCAGCGAGAACATAATGATGAATGGCTGCGTAAAGCTTTCAAACTGAGCAGCCAATACCATATATACAACAACAATAGCCAGGATAACAGCCTTGGCGATTTCATTGAAAGAACGGGCCATAGTATCGGCCTGACCAATCATTTTATAGTTATAGCCATCCTGCATATTCATCGACGGTATCAGCTCGCGCTGAATCTTTGCAATCAAATCACCGGGCGAAATACCTACGGTATTGGCATAAACCACAATCTGGCGCTGTTTGTCTTCTCTTTCAATACGTGTGGGTCCGGAGCCCAGTCTTACATCAGCCACGTCACCCAGACGCACAAACTGTCCGTTTGCTGCTGATACGCGCAGATTTTTTACATCGTTGATGTCCACACGTTTTTTCTGCGGCATCTGAATAATAATATCATAATCGTTATCGCCAATAGTATAGCTGTTGCCGGTACTCTTACCCATAAAGGCCATTTCCACCACTTCGCCAATAGCACTGGAATCAAGCCCCAGCGAACTGGCTCTTGCCTGGTCAAGCTTAACGATGATTTCCGGCTCTTCATCAGAATCGGAAATGTCAACGTCTGTTGCGCCCGGAACTCTGGCCACGAGGTCTGCCAGCTGCAGCGCATACTCCTTCAGCTGCTTCATGTCACTGCCGCGCAGACCAACCTGCACCGGACGGCTGTCACCACGTCCGCCGCCCTGATTGGACACAACTGTAACATTAAGACCTTCTACATTGCGAAACTCGCCGCGCAGCTCATCCATAATCTGCTGCATACTGCGTTCACGTTCATTTGAAGGTTTCAGCTTAATATCAATGGAACCCTGATTAACAGGATTACGTCCATTGCCGATGTTAAGGGCAGCAATACGTACTTCCGGCATCACAGTAATTCTTTCCTGCAGCGGCGTTGCCAGTTTTATCGTTTTTTCCATGCTTGTACCGATAGGCGCTTTAAAATTGACGCTAAACTCGCCGGAATCATAGGTAGGCTGATATTCTGTGCCTACAAAGGGCAGCAGCATGATATTCAAAAGCAACGAAACAACACCAATGGCTACGACTTTTTTCGGATGCTGCAGGGCTGTTTCCATAATCTCGTTATAGACCTGTCTGATAAACTGGAAGCCGTTTTCAAATTTATCCAAACAGAGTTGAAGATATTTATTTCTCGGCTTACTTTTTTCCTTAGTCTCATCCTTAATCCAATAGGCTGAAACCATCGGCGTCAACGAAAAAGCAACCAAGGTTGAAAAGCCTACCGCAAAGGCTACCGTAAGGCCGAACTGTTTAAAATACTGGCCAATAATCTCTCCCATGCTGCCGATAGGTACGAAAACAGCCATCAGCGTCAGAGAAACGGCTAAAATAGCCAGCGTCAGCTCTTCCGTTGCTTCTTTGGCAGCCTTAAAAGGAGTCTTGCCCATTTCTATATGGCGGAAAATATTTTCAATAACAACGATGGCATCATCGATAAGGATACCTACAGCCAAACTCAGCGCCATCAGCGACATATTGTTCAGCGTAAAGTCCATGACGCGCATCAAAAAGAAAGTAGCGATAACAGACGTCGGTATACATAGACCGCCAATAATCGTCGCCCTGAAATTACGCAGGAACAGATAGGTAATCAGCAGGGCCAGAAAACCGCCAAAAAGAATCGTATTCCACACGTCGCCGATATTTTCTCTGATATATTGGGACTGGTCGCGAACTACCTCTACCTTGATGTCAGGTGGCAGCATCCGCTGCTTGATAATCTCCATCTTGGCATTAAGCCCGTCGGTAACGTCGACCGTATTAGTCTTGGACTGCTTGCGCACACTGGCCATAACGCAGGGCACACCATTGGCACTGGCAAAAGTATCTTCATCTTCCCAGTCGTCCACAACATCTACTACATCACCAATATAGACAGGTCTGTTATTGACATTGGTAATGACAACGTTTTTGATATCATCTATATTCTTATACTTGCCAACGGTACGGACAGTAATTTCCATGTCTTCATTTTTTGCCTTGCCGCCGGGAGTATTGTAGTTTTCATCATTTACTTTGTCTAAGATGTTCTGAAAGGAAATATTATATTCCGCCAGCTTTTCCGGTCTGACTACCAAACGGATAGCACGGGTGCTGGCGCCCAGTACGGTAACCTCGGAAACACCCTCCACCATCTGCAGTTCATCTTTGATGGAGTCTTCAATCAGGCGACGAATCTCACCGCGGCTGCGCACTTCCGACGAAAAAGTATAGGCCACAATGGGTCGTGAACTTAAATCTACCGTCTGCACGGTTGGCTCGTCGATATCGTCCGGCAGGCGCTTGCGCACACTGGCTACTTTTTCACGTACCTCGCTGGCCATGGCCTGCGGGTCTACGCCCATATTAAACTCCAGTACGGTCTCACTGTAGCCCTCCAGCACCGTAGAGGAAATAGTCTTAATGCCGGCTACCTGACTGACACGGTCTTCAATAGGCTTGGTAATCAGCGTTTCCATTTCTTCCGGCGAAGCGCCGTCATAAGTTATGCGCACGCTGACGATAGGCATATCTACGTCAGGATTTAAATCTACGCCAATCTCCGGATAACTGCGGATACCAAACACGACCAGCAGCAGCACGAACATCGTGGTAAATACCGGTCGGCGGATAAATGTTGCAATCATCTTTATTTACCTGCCTTACTGATATCTACCTTGCTGCCTTCACGCAGCTTATTCTGACCACCGGTAACGATAAGCTCGTCGCCTTTGAGTCCGTCCAGCACCTCAGCAACTTTCTCATCCGTATAACCTATGCTTAAAACCCTGCGAGTGACAATACCTTCGTCATCTACTACGAAGACAGTTTTCTGATCATCGCGCATAACGATGGCATAAACAGGTATGGTCAGAACATTATCACGCTGCTGGGCAGTTAAATGCACCGTAGCAAAAACACCTGCCAGCAGTCCTTCAGGATTATCCACACTTACTTCAGTTTCAAAGGTATGGGCAGGCAGATCCGCAACAGGGGAAATACGTGTCACTCTACCAGTCAGACTGCGGTTGCCAAAAGAAGTCAGCATGATTTCTGCTTCATTGCCTACAGCCACACCGTCAATCTGTCCCTCAGGTATATTAATGACTGACTTCAATACACTGATATCGGCAACAGCAAACAGCGGTGTGCCGGCTTTAGCATAATAACCTTCCTGATAATAACGCTTGTAAACGATGCCGTCGGCAGGAGCAACCACAGCCGTGCCTGCTGCCTTTGATTCCATACCCTGCAGATTACCGCGGGCATTTTTCAGCTTCGCTCTGGCATTATCTCTGGCAAAACGGTAGTCATCCACTGCCTGCAGCGGCACCGCACCTCTCTCATACAGCTTTTCATAACGCAGCAGATCTTTTTCAGCCTTGCGCAAATCTGTTTCTGCGTCCATATAGCTGCCGCGCGCCGCCAGCACATCGGCATCGGTATCGGTCTGTTCCAGCAAAGCCAGCACTTGCCCTTTAACTACATGGTCGCCCTCTTTTACATAGACTTTCTCCACACGCCCGTCTACTTTAGCAGCAATTTCAGCCTGCCATTCCGGGTCCAGACTGCCGGAAAATTCCAGTTTCGGCATGATACTGGTACGCTCAGGCCTGCCCAAACTTACAGCTATTGCCTGCGAACGTGACAGTCTTTCAGCGCGCTCTCTTTCGTTTTGAATATTATTATAAATTCTGAACGCCACTATCAGAATTACAGCGGCAAGAATTCCGACTAAAATTCTGACCTTACGGTTTTTTAAATCCATACCCTCACACCTCGACCAAAAGCTTTCCGCTTTTATTTACAGATAATATAATTATACAACTTTTAACGATACCTGCGCAAGAAGCGGTAAGTTTGGTCTTTTCATCAGCCTTTTTCCGGTGTTAAGCAAACATAATGCACACAGTCAGCTTTCTGTACGATAGAGATAAATATTAAGTACCGCAGTAAACTTAATATCACCTTTATTTTCATCCCCTGTAATATTCACTTTATTTAAATTCACAAAGTTTTCACTATTTTCCAGCTGTCGGACAAATTTTAATACATTATAATAACTGCCGGCCATTGCCATCCGTACCTGCTGCCTGTTAAGCCTGCTGCCTGCTGTATCTGACGGCAACAGCTTTACTTCCTCGATTTTTACACCGCAATTTCTTGCCTGCTGCTGCCATACAGGCAGTAAATCACTGAACACAGCTTCATCAGGCAGGTTTTTTTGCAGCTGCGCCAGGCGCGCAGACTGCTGCTGAAAAAAGGTTTCATAATCCTGATGGGTTGCCGCAAATTCCTGATACAGCCCTAACTCCTGCTGCAGCTGTTCCCGCTGCTTCTGCTGTCTTTCCAGTTTGGCAAAGGCAGGCATTATAAACAGTCTGCACAGCATGAAGCAGACTGCTGCTGCCGTTACTAACTGCAGCAGTTTTTTTCTGTTTTCGGTATCACCAGCTGCATTCAGTAAACTATTCATCTTTCGCACTCCCTGTTCTCATATTTATTGTGTAATCCATAATGCCATCTTTACCTCTTGCCCTTGTTTCCTGCAGCTCCACCTTGCTAAATTTGTCGCTGGTCTGCAAAGAAGAAATAAAATTTTCTGCAGCCGACAAATCTTCCGCCTTTCCATACAGCAGCACTCTGCTGCCCTCCTGCTGCACTTTGCTGAGCCAGCAGCCGTCAGGAACTGCCCTGCCGAAAGTTTCCAGCATATCGCCCCAGTGTATCTGTTCTTTTCTCAGCGCAGCCAGCTGAGCGCTGCGCTCTTTTATCCTGCGCTCCACTAACTGATCAGTAGCATAGCGCTGTTGCCAGCTACCCATAGCTTCCATCTGCTGCTGTAAGGCATTTATTCTGCTTTCTTCATATTCGTTGCAGGCAAAAATTATGCCCCAGAGGGCAACAGTACACAGCAGTATTCCTGCTGTAAGGTAAGGCATTATTTTCTCCAACGCCATTTTGTTTGTTGCAGAACGGCTGCGCAAAAAATTAATACCAGTTTTCCTCTCAGCTGCAAGAAGAGCTCCGCCAACTGCTGCCATGCATCTACCGGCATATTCTCTGCGCTCATCAGCTTCCAAAAAGCTTCCCTGCCAGGAAGTACTGTCGCTGAAATCTATCATATGCAGGTAATACTGATGACTGCCAAGCTCATTGACGCCTTCCTGCCAGCCTGTAATAGCAGCGCAGCTCCCTGTGAGAAAAACGTTTCTCATTCTGATGCGGTAGTTTTGCTCCGTCTTTTCAGTAAGATCAGCAAGCGCCTTTTCAATCCCCTGCAATGTTTTCTCAGTTTTTAACCACAGCACAGGCATTCCGTCCACAAAAGCTGTTAAACTAACCCTTTCTGCCTCTTCTTCCAGAAGCACAAAATTGCTCTGAAGCTGCTCCAGAAATGCGGCCTGCGCCACAGGACGCACTGTTACAGTCAGCAGTTCCAGCTTTAAGTCGCGACCAATTTGCTGCAGCATTGCCAGCAACTTTTGCGGCATAATCGCCAGCAAAACCGGCTGCATCCCTTCCGATGCAGGAAACGTACAAAAATCCAGGCACCCTTCCTTGTCAGCAGAAGCAAGATATTCCTCAGCCTCCCACCTGACCGCTTCCTGCAGTTCTGCCTCCGGCATTTTCGGCAGCAGCAGACGCTGCAGAAAAATACTGCCTGTATCCAGCACAAAAACCAATCTACCCACTGTATCCAATTTACTTTCTACAAGCAAAAGTTCTATTTCCTGCTGCAATATCGTCGCATCCCAGTATTCTGCTGCAGTGTCGGGCAGCTGCTTCTGCATAAATTTCAGTACAGCTTTATCAGCAGGAGAAAATACTGCTGCTTCCATCCTGCTGCCGCTAAATGCAATACAAAGAATATCATTATCTTTTTTACTCAAATTTTTTACAAGTTTTCTTATCATCATCTCTGTCCTTTTTAACTTATTTTAAAAAATTGCCAGTACCAGCTCAATAATCTGTCGCCCCAGAGCAAGGCAATAGCCGCCCCCAAGCATAAAAACGGCCCAAAAGCAATGGCCTCCTGCCTTTTTCTTGCTCCTGTAAGCAGTAAACCCATACCTGCAACGCCGCCAGTAAGAAACGCCACAAGCAAACACAGCAGCATTTTATCTGCGCCAAGCCATACACCCAATGCTGCGCTTAACTTAACATCTCCCAGGCCCATACCGCCGCGGCTCACAAGATATATCAGCAGCATAATTGCCGCAGGTACGAACAGACTAAGAGCAACAGATGTCAGATTCTTCTGAAAATACCAGGCATAAAAAAAGCCTGCCACTAACAACAGCAAGGATATTTTATCCGGCAGCAGCTGGCAGTCATAATCAATTAATGCCTGCAACATTAAACAGCTGAGAAAAAACCAGCAGCAAAGCAGCGTCAACCCCGGTTGGCAAAAAAATCCGGCCAGTATAAACAGCATGCCGGTACTGGCAGCCGTCAGCAAACGTCTAAAATTACCAGTACCTGACGGCAGGCAGCAGGTTTCAGTTAACTGTACAAGCAAACGGCATCTGTAAATATCAAGCCCCCAGCCAATCATACAGCCAACAATAAAGTACAGCAAAGAAGCTTCCACCATCGTCACAACCTCCATAACAAAAATAAAGGGCTCCTGTTTTCACAGGAGCCCTTTGAATAAGCCTGACGCTTATTTCCATTCTAAATCTTCAACTTCTGCACGGCCACGGCCGGTGAGAGCGTCAAGCATAACGCGCTGTTCAACCTGAGCAACGAGTTTCTTGGTAAATTTAACAGTATCCGGATTTACGGAAATGCTGTCGATGCCGCTCTTGATGAGGAATTCACAGAATTCAGGATATACGCTGGGAGCCTGACCACAGATGGAAACGGTCTTGCCGTCCTTGTGGGCAACCTCGATCAGGTGACGTACAGCACGTTTAACAGCCAGGTTGCGTTCGTCATAGATATGAGAAACAGTATCGTTATCACGATCGCAGCCCAATACGAGCATAGTCAGATCATTAGAACCAATGGAATAACCATCAACATATTTATTAAATTGATCAGCCAGGATGATGTTGGAAGGAATCTCAGCCATCAGCCAAACTTTGAAATCTTTACCGCGTGCCAGACCGCAGTCAGCCATAATCCTGGTAACTTTTTCACATTCTTCCACGTTGCGGCAGAACGGAATCATTACGTTCAGATTTTTCAGGCCGAACTCTTCACGTACTTTGCGTACAGCCATGCATTCCAGTTTGAATGCTTCGATGTATTTGGGGTCATAGTAACGGGAAGCGCCGCGCCAGCCAAGAAGTGCGGAGGGTTCATAGGGCTCGAATTCGTCGCCGCCTTTCAGATCGCGATATTCGCTGGATTTGAAATCGCTGAAACGCAGGGTAACAGGTCTCGGAGCCATAGCCTGGCAAACCTGACGCATGCCTTCAGCCAGCTGGTCAACAACTTTTTCCGGATGGCCGGTCTTAATGAGATACAGAGGATGTTCATGGATATAAGTAGTCCAGATGAATTCTTCACGCATCAGGCCGATACCGTCGCAGGGCAGAGCAGAATATTTTTCTGCCAGATCTGGATCGCCCAGGTTCATATAAACCTTGGTGCCGGTAGGCGGGAAATATTCAGCTGCAGCAACAACCTGCTGAGCAGCCTGCTGCGGTTTTGCTTCTTCAATAATACCTTCGTAAACAACGCCATGAGTTGCGTCAACAGTTACATCAATGCCGTCAGGAATAGTGGTAGTAGCAGCTTCACCGCGGCTCTTGGTACCTACGATACATGGAATACCCAGTTCGCGGCTAACGATAGATGCATGGCAGGTCATTCCGCCGCTGTCGGTAACGATAGCTTTCGCTTTCTTCATAGCCGGTACCCAGTCAGGAGCGGTCATTTCAGTAACAAGGATTTCGCCTTCCTTGAATTCGTCGATGCGGGAAGGATCAAGGATAACGTGTACTCTGCCGGAAACATTGCCCGGGCTTGCAGGCAGACCTTTAACAATTACTTTGCGGTCAGCAGCCGCTACTTTCGGAGCTTCCTGTTTCGGAGCACCGCCATTTTCCTTATTGCGGCGGCTCCATACGGTTTCAGGACGAGCCTGGAGAATCCAGATTTTATTGTCGCGTTCATCAACGCCCCATTCCATATCCATGTAGCAGCCATAATGCTCTTCAATTTTCTTAGCATAGCCTGCCAGTTCCAGAATCTGTTCATCAGTCAGTTTCTGCTGGTTTTGTTCATCCAGCGGTACCATCTGCTCTTCGCAGTCGCCGCCGGCTTTACGTACCAGTTTAACATCCTGTACATTAACATTCTTTTCGAGAATCTTATGTTCAGCTTTGGAAACAGTATAGTTATCCGGAGTTACAGTACCCTGAACTACATATTCGCCCAGACCCCAGGCACCTTCGATAAGGATGTTTCTGTCATCGCCGGTAGCAACGTTAACAGTGAACATAACGCCTGCAGCTTTGGAGAATACCATCATCTGTACAGCAGCACTCAGTGCTACATCCAGATGATCAAAGCCCTGTTTTTCACGGTAGTATACAGCGCGGTCGGTAAAGCAGGAAGCATAGCATTCCTTAACTTTAGCGATAATGGTCTGTGCACCCTGTACGTTCAGGTAGGTATCCTGCTGGCCTGCAAAGCTTGCATCCGGCAGGTCTTCCGCAGTAGCGCTGCTGCGAACGGCAACATACGGCTGTTCGATACCCATTTTTTCGCCTAATTCTTCATAAGCAGCAGCAATAGCGTCCTGCAGGTCTTTAGGCATTTCTTTATCCATAATTGCTTTGCGGATACGTGCGCATACGTCACGCAGCAAAGCACTGTTTTCAACGTCGGTCAGCTCTGCGACAAGCGCACGAACTTCTTCCTGCAGACCGCTTTTTTCAAAGAAGTATCTGTAAGCATAAGCAGTGGTAGCAAAACCATAAGGCACCGGCACATCAACTTTAGCAGTCATTTCACCCAAAGAGGAGGACTTACCGCCAACAATAGCCACGTCTTCTCGTTCCAGCTGTTCGAACCAGAGAAGGAATTGATTTTCTTTTTCCATGATTTTAGCTCCTTTGTGATATCATATTCGGCTCGCGCCCTTAATATAGTGTATACTATATCATATTTACGACGCTCATTCAAGATATTTCGCACAAAAACTGCAATAAAATTTACAATTTTTATTTAGGCGCCTACCGCTATCTTTATATATTTTCTACCAAAATTATAAATTTCCTGCCATAAGGGCATCCAAGAGAATCCTGCGCATATTAATATCTTCTGCACCCGGCACCCATATCCAATACGTCTTGCCAACAGCGTCAAAAATGGTAAAATATTAGTAATAATTAAGGAGGGAAAATATGATGCCTGCTCTAAACATCCACCCTGCACAAACAGAGTGCCAAATGCCGCTCTTTTTTGACGATGGCCACGGTGATTACAACCGCAGCTATGAAAGAAACTACGACGATTTTGACTATGCGGATTATTCTACCGACCACCGGGACAATAATTTCCGCAACTACGAAAAAAAGCGTCGCAAAACCAATAAGGAAATAATAGAAGATATGCTTAAACGCTGGGACTGATAAAAAAAACCTGTAAAGAAATTTCTTTACAGGTTTTTCATATTCATATATTTATTTTTTATTTCTGCACCAGATTTACCAATACTTCCGTAATCTTGCTCAAGGACTGCAGCGGCAGGTATTCAAAGCGTCCGTGGAAGTTATGCCCGCCTGTAAAAAGATTGGGACAGGGCAAACCCATCTCCGAAAGTCTGGAGCCATCGGTACCGCCACGCACGGGCACGATGACAGGCTGTACGCCTGCCTGCAGCATGGCGTTTTTCGCCCGCTCTACTATCTCGTACACCGGCGTAATATATTCTTTCATATTGCGGTAACAATTTGTCAGCGTACATTCTACCGTGCCGACGCCATATTTTTTATTCATAAAAACGGCCAAATCAAGCAAAAACTGTTTGCGCTTGGCTAAAACCTCAGCATCATGGTCACGCAGAATCATATCAATTTCTACTTTATCAGTGCCGCCGTTAATGCGCAGCGTATGATAAAATCCTTCGTAGCCTTCGGTATATTCCGGTCTTTCACCTGCCGGCAGCGCCATCTGCCACTCGGCAGCCATGGTTACGGCATTACGCATCTTATGCTTGCTGCTGCCTGGATGCACTGATACCCCGTGGAAAACAACATTAGCATTGCAGGCATTGAAGGTTTCGTAGTTCAGCTCGCCCAGCGCGCCGCCGTCAACGGTATAGGCAAAATCCACCTTGAATTTATCCAAAGGAAAATGCTCGGTACCTCTGCCGACTTCCTCATCAGGTGTAAAGCAAAGTACCACCTTGCCATGCAATATTTCCGGATGCTGCAGCAGATATTCACAGGCCGAGACAATAGCGCAGATGCCTGCCTTATCGTCCGCACCCAGCAGCGTGGTACCGTCAGAAGTTATAATATCCTGTCCTATATAATTGAGCAGTTCCGGGAATTCTTCCGCTGATAAAACATTTTCAGCATTCAGTCTGATATCTTTACCGTCAAAGTTGCGGTGCACCTGCAGCTGCACGTTAGCTCCGCTTGCTTCGCAGCTGGTATCCATGTGCGCCACCAGCCCTATCACCGGGCAGCAGCCGGTATTGGCAGGCAGGGTTGCCAGCACATAGCCATATTCTGTTACCTCGACGGAGTACAAACCTAACTCTTTAAGCTCTTTAGCCAAAAAATCAGCCAGTACAAGCTGTTTGGCTGTACTGGGAAAACAGCCTGCCTTATCGTCAGAAGCCGTATCAAAAGCAACGTAGCTTTGGAAACGCTGCAGCAGCTTTTCGTTATCCAACATTATTATCACTTCCACTTTGTTTTAATAAATCATCTTTCAGCTGCGCAATAGTCTTTTTGAGTACAGGATGCAGCAAGTCCGGCGCAATTTCTGCCAGCGGCAGCAGCACAAAATCTCTGTTCTGCATATCTGGATGCGGCAGCGTCAATTTTTCGCCTGTCAGACAGATATCTTCATACAGCAGCAAATCCAAATCAATATTGCGCTCGCCCCAGTGGCGCAGTCGCACACGTCCCATCTGCCGTTCCGTTGCCAGCAGCAGTTCCAGCAGTGCTAACGGTGCCAGTTCTGTTTCCACGCAGCAGACGCCGTTTAAAAAGGCGGGCTGGTCGGTAACGCCATAAGGCTCCGTTTCAATAAAAGAGGAAACTTTTACAATTTTAATACCCTGCTCAGCCAGCAAGTGCAGTGCCCGCTGCAAGTTCTGCTGCCTGTCCCCTAAATTGCTGCCAAGTGCTATATACGCTCTGGACATAAAACCGCCTCCAGCATCCGCACTGCCTGCAGATTTTCCCGTACGTCATGAACACGCACCAACTGTGCACCGGCATAAACAGCCTGGCAGCTCAGCGCCAGGGTGCCTGGCAGCCGTTCTTCTGCCGGAATATTCCCCAATACCGCACCTATGGTGCTCTTGCGCGAAGCCGCCAGCAACACGGGATAGCCAAGTCCCGTCAGTGCCTTTAAATCGCGCATCAAAAGCAGATTCTGCCGCACGTCTTTGGCAAAGCCGATACCCGGATCAAGGATGATTTTATCCGCACCGACACCGGCATTGCGCAGCAGTTCAGCCCGCTGCGCCAGATACGCAGCCACTTCTTCCACTACGTCCTCATACTGGCAGTTCTGCTGCATGTTTTTCGGCGTACCGCGCATATGCATAAGGATAATCGGCACGTTACTTTCAGCAACCAGTGGCAGCATTGCTGCATCGGCTTCCATGGCGCTGATGTCGTTAATGATGTCAGCACCGGCAGCTAAAGCGGCTTTGGCAGTAGCAGCCCGGTAAGTATCTACCGAAATTACCGCCTCGGGATAAGCACGGCGCACAGCTTCGATAACAGGCAGTACGCGCTCTTGTTCTTCTGCTGCGCTCACACTGTCGCTGCCGGGACGGGTGGACTCCCCGCCAATATCAAGGATGCCTGCACCCTCTTCCAGCATCTTGCCGGCACGGCGCACAACCTCCTGCAGATTGTCCACACGGGAGCCGGCATAAAAAGAGTCCGGCGTAATATTTAAGATACCCATGATGCACATTTTCTCATAGGTCAGCTGGCGTCCGTCCGCCAGTACGGTCTTCAGCTCGGCAGGACGCAGCACCGCCTGCAGCTCCGCTTTGATTTTATCTATGCCAAAATAAGGCATTCGCGCCAATTTAGCCAGCAGCAGACGGTAATGCTTGACTGTACCCAACAGAACGATATCGACATACTTTTCCGCACAGGTAATGCAGCCGGAAGGCACGGCAGCGTCACCGCCTGCAGCCAGCATTTCCTGCTTGATAATATTGGCTGCCGGTGTGCGAACCTGCGTCAGCTTTAACGGCAGGATGCTGCTCTTGGCAGCAAAAATCGGCAAACTATCAGGATGTACTCCCAGTGCCGCAATAGCTTCCGGCAGCGCTTCCTTACTTAATTTCAGCAGCATGGCTTATTTCCATCCTTTTTCCACTACGGCAAAGGCATTATGGTTGTGGATGCTTTCCACACTCTCCACTTCGGCCCGATACCAGTCGATACGGTCGTCTTCTTCCAGACGCAGGGCGATTTCCCGCACGGCATCCTCGACAAAACGGGGATTGTCGTAAGCCTTTTCCGTAACAAATTTTTCGTCAGGTCGTTTCAGCAGTCCGTAAACAGGAGCACTGGCTCCTGCATCGGCAACAGCGGCAATTTCTTCCAGCCAGATCAGCTCATGGGCTTTTAGCTCAATTTTGGCAAAAGCACGCTGATTATGAGCTCCGTATGCACTGATTTCCTTGGAACAGGGGCACAATGTCTGGATAGGCACCACCGCACCTACACGCAGCCTGAAAGTATCGTCCTTTTCCGCCCTGTACACGCAGTCAATATCCATGGGCGCAGTCTGCCCGCTGACCGGCGCGCTCTTGGTCAGAAAATAGGGAAACTCCAGCTGCAGGAAGGCTTTTTCTGCCTGCAGCCTGCTTTTTAAAGTATCAAGTATGCTTTCAATCTCATTTAAACCTACCGGCCCCAGTGTCTGCAGACATTCGACAAAGCGGCTCATATGGGTGCCGCGCATGTCGTGCGGCAAATCCACTGCCAGCGTTACTTTTGCCACAGTGTGCTGCGTTCCCTTTTCCCTGTCCCGCAGCACGATGGGCCAGCGCAGATCCTTGATGCCTACATGCTTGAGCGGCACGCGGCGCAGATCCTTTTCTCCCTGTACATCCTTCAACTCATTCACCTCTGTAAACGCACCCGCTGGTACGCGTTTCCCAAACTTCTACTTCATATAAGTGATAACGCTCTGTTTTTAAAAGCCCTGCCAGCTTATCCCATACCCAGACAGAAATATTCTCCGCAGACGGCACGGGAATAATGTCATTCAGGCAGGCGTGATCCAGCTGCTGTAAAACTTCCTGCTTGACGATATTTTTCAGTTTGATAAAATCGATGACCATGCCCTCATGGTCAGGCTTGCCCTCCACCTTAACTACCAGCTTGTAGGTATGTCCGTGCAGATGCTCGCACTTGCCGTTATAGGCAGGCAGATAGTGAGCCGCATCGAAATCAAATTCTTTGATAATAATCATGTTTCTACTCCTTATACGGTCAGTCCAGCAAAATTATCCTGCTGACGCAGCGCTTCGTAGGCTACGATAGCCACAGAATTGGAAAGATTCAGCGAACGTGCTTCCGCAATCATGGGGATGCGTACGCAGCCTTCAGGATATTCGTTGCGCAGTTTTTCCGGCAGACCCGCGGTCTCCTTGCCGAAAATCAGCAGGCTGTCCGGCGCGTAATGCACCTCAGTGTAAGATTTATGCGCTTTCGTCGTCAGCAGATATTTAGGATTGTCCTTATATTTTTCTAAAACCTCATACACGCTGTCATAATAATGGATATCCACCAGATGCCAGTAGTCCAGTCCGGCACGCTTTAAATATTTATCTTCTACGGAAAATCCCAGCGGACGTACCAGATGCAGATGGCAGCCAGTAGCCGCACACAGACGGGCAATATTGCCGGTATTGCCGGGAATTTCCGGCTCAACTAATACGATATGCATTCTCATCACCTCAAAAAGCTTTCTTTTTCTCTAAATCAAAGTGCACAGCCCCAAAGCTGTGCACTGTCTGTCTAATGATCGCCGCGCAGTATTTTTTCTACCAGGTCGCGCATCCTGTGCGGATTGGTCTTATTATCAGCAGTTTTCTTTGCTTCCTGCTGTTCTTCTTTTTCTGTATCTGTCGCCTGCATCGCCAGCATCCGCTGATAGTTTACCATAATCTTTTCGCAATAGTTGGAGCCCATAGCCCAGGTACCGTTCAGTCCGTACCATGTATCAACTACGCCACGCTCCAGACGGATATTATGCGCCAGCTCGTAGCGGGGGTCAACAATCTTGGTGGAAGGACGTTTTTTCTGAGTATAAGCCAGAAGATGCTGGATATGGGCACGTACGCCTATTTCCGGCGTCTTGAAAGCAGCTCCTTTCACGCCGTTGCCGGTAGTGCCAAGACCGCAGAAGTTATTCTGGTTATGGTGCACGTCGCCCCCATAACGGAAAAAGCCTGTTTCTACCAATGCCTGTGCCAGTGCCAAATCAGGTCTTACGCCCTCGCGCTCAGCCTCCTGCCAGTACAAATCTACCAGTTCTTCCACACTGCAGGCCAGCTGCACATCAGGATTATACTGTTTGATTACGGCTACAGCCTGCCCTTTGGTGGCTACCGAATCGCCGTAGATACTGATATCCTTATAGTTTTCCGGCAGCTCGATATTGGCAAATACCGTAGATTTATTTACGCTTATTTTCTGATTCTCTGCAGATTTTTGTTCCGCAGCTTTTTTATCTTTTTTATCGCTCTTACTTTTTGCTTTTTTATCTGTGCTCCTGGTGCTTTTTACCACAGCGGACTTGCTGCCTGTAACACTGCTGCCCACTGTATAGGGTGTCCTGCTGCCGTCGGCAACACTCACAGAAAGCGGTTTGTTGGAAACCACTACCGGTGCGGAAGCCTCAGCCATGCTGCCAATACCAAAAAGATAGACAGCCGCTGCGGCAACGGCCATTTTCTTCTGCCACATAAAAATTCTCCTTCTATTGCAACTGATATTTATTCTCCCCTAAATTTTACCCCATTTACCGGCAGCATGTAAAGTTTTTCAAAGTATTTCACGCAAATTCCACAAAAATCCTGTATAATGGTAATATAAACTCAGAAAAGGAGTGAGCTTATGAACGCTAAATTTCATTACATCAACCATGCCTGCTTTATGATTGAAAAAAATGGCTCCGCCATTATTTTTGACCCCTTTTTAGACGGTAATCCGGAAGGGCTGCAGGCTAAAGATATCAAAGTTGATTACATCTTTGTCAGCCACGGTCATTTTGACCATTTAGGCAGTGCTTTTGAAATTGCTAAAAACTGCGACGCTACCATTATCTCCACCGCAGAAATCTGCGGTCTGGCAGAAGCAGCCGGCTGCAAGGCGCACGGTATGCATCTGGGCGGCACCTTCATGTTCCCCTTCGGCAAAGTGCGCATCACCATGGCTTTCCACGGCAGCGGTGTTCCCGGCGGCCATGCCTGCGGCTTCGTAGTAGATTTTTACGGCACCAGAGTATATTTTGCCGGCGATACCGCTTTGTACAGCGATATGCAGCTGCTGCCGCAGCTTGATGCTTTTGACTATGCTGTGCTCCCCATCGGCGGCAACTTCACCATGGACCCCAAAGACGCAGCTGTTGCAGCCAAATTCCTGCAGGCCAAATACGTCATCCCCGTACATTACAACACCTGGCCTCCTATCGCGCAGGATGTAAATGCCTATAAAGCTGACGTTGAAGCAACCACCTCCAGCAAGGTACTGATTGTTCAACCCGGCGAAACCATTGAACTGGAGTGATACCATTGCAGCCTCAGGAAAGACTGACCGCTGAGGAAATAACTCAGCTGCGAGCATATGTAAAAAAATATTTCCTTGAACAGGGTTTGAATTGTGGTCTGACCATGATGCACTGTTTAAGCGACTTTTTTCAAATGCCGGTACACGAGCAGGTATATGCTTCCATTAACGGCATTATGGAGCACCGCGCCAAAAGACATCAGTGCGGTTTGTATAAAGGTGCGCTGATGTTTCTGGGCATATACGGCGCCCAGCTTGGCTGGACCCGTGATCAGCTCAACGAAAAAACGCTGAGTCTGGCAGAAGCCTTTGAAGAACATTTCCATTCCATCCACTGCTACGAACTGCGTTCTGCCAGCTTCGACAGTGATCCGCGTCACGACCTGTGCGCTGATTTGGCAGCAGAAGCGGTACTGTTTGCAGTCGGAGTAATTAAGGATATGAAGTAAAAACACAAAACATCTGCTTTTCATTTTATCATTGATAGTAAAATAACAGAAAAATACTATATTTAATATTTGTCAGCAGAGCAACAAACAAACCGGCGTGTTATTTCACAAAGAGATAATACGCCGGTTACTTATTTTAAACGGGATTAAAATAATATCAGCATAAAACTATAGCAGTACTGCAATTATCAGCTTCAACAATAGATATTATTTATATACCACCATATCAAGAATATTATTCACCTTAAAATCCAATTCATATAATATATTAATATCACTATTGCAAATTAAAGACTTATGATTTGTAAGACTTCCTGATTTGTAAAAACAACAATTTTTAAAACACAAGTATAAATTTATTCAAAATAGACAATATTTTACCATAATGATATACTGTATTTAGAATATAATTTAGGATGACCTAAAAGGTATAATATTTATGCAGCTTCTTATCCAAATTATCCCACGGGCAGTGCTTGCAGCAGAAAGGAGAATTTTTATGCGTACACTTAAACAATTGTTAATATTGGGTATGACGATGTGCATGCTGTGCACCGTCACAATGCCTGCTTTTGCTAACGACACCGATGATAATGTGCAGAACGGTGTTCTGACAAATTTTCAAATGCTTGCATCCATCCCCAGACCTTCGCATCATGAGGAGAAAGTCGGTACTTTCCTACTTCAATGGGCACAAAATCAAGGTTTCACAGCCTGGCAGGATAAGGTTGGCAATATTATCTTCGATGTGCCAGCAACTTCTGGTTACGAAAATGCTCCACTTGTAGTACTGCAGGCACATATGGACATGGTATCCGTATCAAACAACCCAAACTTTGACCCGGTAAATACACCTATCACCATCATTCGCACCAATGATACGCTGACAGCTGATGGAACCAGTCTGGGCGCTGACGATGGCATCGGTCTTGCGATGCTGATGTACTATGCCTGCAACGGAAAACAGCATGGTCCTGTACGATGCATTATTACAGTCAACGAAGAAGATGGCATGACTGGTATCCAAGGACTTGATGCGTCTGTTGTTGCAGAGGCAAGTTATTTAATCAATCTGGACGCAGAGACCCTTGGCGAAGCAATAGTATCTACTGCTGCAGGCCTGAGAACACTGGCTGTCCAACCCCCTCTGCGTACACAGCCCACACTGGACAAAGCACTGTTAATTGAACTAAATGGTATGCAGGGCGGTCATTCCGGTATTATGATAGGTACCGGTAAAATAAACGCCGCTCAGACTATGGGTCAGTTGCTTGCATATCTAAACGAGCAAAATATAACCTACGAACTTGACTACATCACCTGCGGCACCTCACCCAACGCAATACCCAATCAGGCCAAAGCACTGATAGCAGTAAAAAAACAGGACGTGCAGCTGGTTAATAAGTTACTTGTACAGCGCACGGAAGACCTGGCTGCAGCTTACAAAGTATCTGATCCCGACGTCACCATAAGCATCAAGTCTGTAAAAGTGCCTGAAACAGTGTTTGAAAGCAAACAGGCAGAAAATATAGTGAGCTATGCAGCTTTGGTGTTTGACGGTATTCATACTATGTCGCAGTCAATAGATGGCCTTGTAGAAAGCTCTTCCAACCTGGGAATCTTCCGGGCAGGTAAAGACGAAGTCCTGGCCTCACTTTTTGCACGCAGTTCTCAGAAAGCCTTGTTAGATGAAATAGGCTTACAGCAGTTACGATTAGCACAAATATGCGGCTATAATGTAACACAAACGCAGTCCTCTGATGCCTGGCCGGCAGATCCGAATTCCAGGTTGCAGGCTTTGATGCAACAGGTATATTTTGAGCAAACCGGTAACGAATTGAAACTGGGTTATTTACATGCCGGATTAGAGTGCGGTACATTCGCCAGATTAAATAAAAATTTAGATATGATATCTATTGGCCCGGAAATTCATGATGTACACTCTGTTAAAGAAACATTATACCTCAACAGTGTGGTTCCCGTGTACCGTTTGTTAGAAGAAAGCATGACACGTCTGTGTAATGAGGACTGACATGATTTATCCAATAAATAAAACGCCCGACAATATATGTCGGGCGTTTTATTTATTGCAAAAGATCATTCTGTACCTAAAATCCAGTCAGCTGATAATTCAATTATCTAATTAAAACTATGGCCAATATCGTCATCATCAGTCAAACATATGACATGCTACATAATGATTAGGACCCACTTCTCTGAGCTGGTATTCCGCTTTACACTTTTCACTTGCATAGGGACAACGCGGCGCAAAGCGGCAGCCTGGAGCAGGATTAACGGGCGAGCTCACTTCACCCTTTGGCATATAACGAATGCGATTACGGCGACTGAGACTGGTAGTCGGTATTGCCGAAAGCAGTGCCTTAGTATACGGATGCAATGGATTAGCGAATAACTCATTCTTACCGGCACATTCCACAGCCTGCCCCATATACATGACCATTATATCATCGCTGATGTGTCGTACCACACATAAATCATGCGTTATAAACATATAGGACAAACCGTGCTGCTCCTGTAAATCCATCAGCAGGTTCAATATCTGCGCCTGAACGGATACGTCCAATGCAGATACAGGCTCGTCACATATTATAAATTTAGGGTCTATGACCATCGCACGCGCCAGCCCTACCCGCTGTCTGCGCCCTCCATCCATCTCATGTGGATAACTGTTGGCATAGCGCCGCGGCAACCCGCACAGCTCCATAATCTGATGAACACGATCAGCCATTTCTGTCCTGCTCATTGACCCCCCATACAGTTCACGTACAGGCTCACTGATCAGATTGTATATTGTCATTCTCGGATTCAACGAACTGTACGGATCCTGGAAAATCATCTGCATATCACGATATACTTGCTTCATATCGGACTTGCCATAATGCAGAATGTTCTTTCCCTCAAAGAATACCTGTCCGGAAGTTACAGGCGTAAGCCGCAATATTGCTCTGCCTAACGTAGACTTGCCGCACCCTGATTCACCTACTACCCCCAACGTTTTGTGAGCCGGTATCTTCAGATTGATATTCTCTACAGCATGCAGCATACCGCCGGGCGTTTTAAAGAACTTATTTAGTCCAACAGTTTCTATCAACGGTATCGTCATCATCAATCCTCCCGCTCTTTAAAGAGGTGGCACAGTATACAGTGCCCGTCCTGCTCATACATTTTGGGTGCCTCCTGCCGACAGATATCCATACAATGTATGCAGCGATCTGCAAATGCACAACCTGCAGGCAGCTGAGTAGGATCTGCCATCTGCCCAGGTATCGGCACCAGTCGAGCAGCCGTACTTTCCAAATCCGGTATACAATTTAAAAGCCCTACTGTATAAGGATGATTCCGCACACGTGCAAATACCTGTTCCACCGTTCCCTGTTCCACAACCTTACCAGCATAAACCACTGCAACTCGGTCACAGAATTCAGCTACCACACCCAAATCATGGGTTATGAGTACCACAGCAGTATTAAACTGCTGCTTCAGTCTGCTCATCATGTCCAGTATCTGCGCCTGCATGGTCACATCTAAAGCAGTTGTCGGCTCATCTGCCAGGAGCAGCTCCGGTTCGGCAATCAGCGCCATGGCAATTACTATGCGCTGTTTCATACCGCCAGAAAACTGATACGGAAACTCTTCCTTGCGCGAAGGAGGTATGCCTACCATAGACAGTATTCGATCAACACGTTCATTCTTTTCATGCTGAGACATCTGAGGAGCATGAAGATCCAGTACTTCCATAATCTGATTTCCCACCGAAACGATGGGGTTCAAACTTGTCATGGGATCCTGAAAGATCATGGATATCCTTCTTCCTCGCAACCCAAGCATGAATGCCTCGTTCTGTTCCAGCAGATTATCGTTACCGTACAGTATACTGCCTGCCGTTACCTTGCCTATTTTTTCCGGCAGCAACCGAAGCACTGACAAAGCCATTGTTGTCTTGCCGGCACCCGTTTCTCCTACCAGCCCTATTTTCTCTCCGCGTCTGACCTGCAGGTTAAAACCATTCAGTGCATATACGGTAGCGTCGTCCGTCTTATATTGCACGTGCAGATTACTTATATCCAAAAGGTGCTCTTGCAAATTTAACTTATTATCCTGTACCATTCGGCTTCCTCTCAATTCTTCGTCTTAGGGTCAAAGGCATCCCTCAGGCCATCTCCTATAAAGTTTACTGCCATAACTACCAGGCAGATACAGATGCCGGGTGCTATGCCAAGATAAGGACAATAACGGAGATTCAGTTTATTTTCCGATATAATGGTACCCCACTCGGGAGTCGGCGGTGCCACACCCAGCCCCAGAAAGCCCATCGACGATATACTCAGTATTATCTGACCCAACGTCAGTGTAGCAGCAACTACTATCGGCCCAATACCGTTCGGCAGAATATGCCGGATTATTATCTTGAGAGAATTGCAGCCATAACACCGGGCTGCGTCAACATATTCCATGCCTCGCAGTGTTAATACTGAAGAGCGCACCACTCGTGCAAAACGCGGTATCTGACTGATTGCCAGCGATATTATCAGGTTCACCAATCCATTTCCCAGTGCCGTAAGTATGGCCATGGCCATCAGCACCGGAGGTATTGCCATCAGCATATCGATTATGCGCATCAAAACTGTATCTACCTTGCCGCCCACAAAACCAGCAGTCCCGCCGATTATGCAGCCGGCCACAAACGCTATAGTGATGGTAGCCATACCACCAAACAGTGATATCCGCCCACCATACAGCACACGCGCCAGTAAATCCCGCCCTAATTCATCCGTTCCCAGCGGATGCTGCGCACTGGGAGGATGCAGCTTATTAAATACGTCTTGCCTGATCATCTCGTCGTAGGGCATATATAGCGGCGCCAACAGTATCGCCATTATCATCAGTCCCAGTACAATTACCCCAACCATGGCCAACCGATTCTTACTGAAGCGAAAAGCTATCAGCTGCCAGGTGCTGCGTTCTGCAAAACACTGTGTCTTCTGATTCTCCAACAGCGCCGCCTCCTTTCTATGCCGCCAGATCAATTCTTGGATCTACTTTTGCACAAATTAAATCTACAATCAAATTGATAACACCCACAATTATCGCGATAAATATTACTGAACCCATTACCACGGGTATGTCACGAGCTTTAACGGCATTTATCAACATCGCACCTATCCCCGGTATAGTAAACACCGTTTCAGTTACTACCGCTCCCCCTATGCAGCCGGCAAAGCTGATACCAATCTGCGTAATTACCGGAATCAGACTATTACCAACCGCATGTTTTAATACTGCTCTGCTTTTTGATGCTCCTTTTGCCCGCGCTGTCCTGATATAGTCCTGTTTCAATACATCTAACATGCTGGTACGGCTCATACGAATCATGGCTGCCAGTGTATTGGCACCAAGAATCAGCGCCGGCAGTACCAAATGCTGCCACCCTCCGATACCAGTTGCGGGCAGCCACCGAAGCACCACGCAAAACAGTATCTGACTCAATATGCCCAGCCAGAATGCCGGCAGTGAAAATAACAGCATTGCCACAACCATACTGCCATAGTCAAGCAAACTGTACTGTCTGACTGCAGAGTATATTCCCATTGGTATGCCGAGTCCAATAGCCCACAAGGTCGCAACAAGAGCCACCATCAGTGTATTAGGCAGTTTTGCCAAAAACGTCGCCAGTACATCACTTCCGTTAATCCACGAAGTACCAAAGTCGAGTCTTACTGCGCGCATTATGTAATGGATGTACTGTACAATAATTGGCTGATCCAGCCCCATTTCTATCTCCAGCGCAGCAATCTGCTCATCAGATGCATTGGCACCCAAGATTTGTACTGCCGGATTACCAGGAGCTAAAGACATCACGAAATACAGTATTAAAGTAATGCCAAGTATGACAGGTATCAGCATCAAGAGTCGCTTTAACGAATATTTTATGAGATACATAAATTCCGTTCCTCCTTTAAGAACCATAACAGACAGAAATTGCTCATATCTGACAGCTGCACTGCGTTAATATACCTTATTTCCAGCTCCAGTAAAAGAAATTATACGTACCCAGGCAATGAGCCTGCACCCCCTGAAGGCCAGCGTTATAAGCAACAGTGATGATACCGTTGTAAAGCGGCACAAGATAGGCCTCTTCCGTTATTATGTTGCAGGCCTTTGTGTAATACGGCGTACGTTCTTCTCCCTGAACCTCACGGCCCCGTTCAAACAGCGGATAAATCTCATTAGCCAACGGATACATACAGTTACGTGTATAAGCAAACCCCGGTGTCGTATTGAAATATGTAGAAGCGCCGTCAGCATCTACCATGGAGCTGAGCTGTTCTCGAATAACGGCGTCAAAATTGCCGCTTAACTCCATTTCAGTATACGTTGTATTATCAACGGCAATAACTTCAGCAGTAATGCCTATATCCATAAGCTGAGACTGAAGTATCTTGGCCGCAATTTCAAATGTCGTACCGCTTTGGCAAAGTATCTTAAACACTTGACCGTTATATGAAGACGCAGCCAGATATTCCCGTGCACGTTTGGGATTAAAGGCCACAGTCTCAATGCCCTCTGTTGGGTATCCTTCATACATTGGGCACATATCAATATCAAGTATGGTTGCATAACCGCTGTTGGTACCGACGTTTATTTCGTCTTTATTGATACCATACTGCACAGCTTTGCGAAAATTTTTGTCCGAACCTATATGGGCACCCCAGGTTGCCAGATACAGCGTAATCCTTCCGGTAGAATCGGTGTAATTCCATGCCAGCTCGCTGTTGCCATTCAGCCGCACGCAGCTGTCAATCGACGGATTACGCACTACATCATAATCGCCGCACTCCAACCCAATTAACTGAGTAGAAACATCAGGCACAATCTGTATTGTTACTTCCTGTATGGACGGTTTTCCTCGCCAATAGTCAGCATTTGCTTTCAGCACTATCTTTTCACCGCTGCGCGCTTCGACAAATTTGTAAGGACCTGTACCTACAGGGGCTTTCAGGTAACCTGCATCACCCACCTCATCATAGTACGCCTTACTGCAGATGCCACCCAACCTCGAGGCCACACCATACAGAAAGCCGGCATAAGGCGCTTTCAGGTAGATGTTTACAGTATAATCATCCACAATCTCACAACTTTTGAAGTTCACAAAGAGTGCTGACCCCAGCGGCCCTGTCGCGCCTTTATCAAACGTAAACTTAACGTCTCTGGCAGAAAAATCATACCCATTATGAAACTTTACGCCCTTGCGCAAATTAAAAGTATAGCATAATCCGTCCTCCGAAACGCTCCAGCTCTCCGCCAGCCCCGGTGAAATAGACCCATCTGCCTCCAGAAACGTCAAACAGTCATATACATTGCTCAGCACCAGGTTATCATCACCAGCGCATCCCTGCTCAGAGAGTGCATAAAAGTGATAGGGTTCACCGGACGTAGCCAGAATAACCGCACTTCTGACATTGCCATTCTCATCAGTTCCGTGTCTACTGCCCGAGCTGCACCCGGATAACATCAGCACAGCAACCAGCAGTAACGCAAGTATTTGCTTTATTTCTCTGCCTTGCATAGATGTTCCCCCTGTTTCATTTCACTTTTATCACACCAGATAACACCATGTTTCACGTCTAATAATAAGCCTTCTTAATCTTCAAGGCCACAATATGACACTGCATTTATTTGTGTACATCTGCACACCTTGTTGAAAACCTCATATAATCACGATTATTTATTAACTGAATTGTATAATAGCCGGTTAGGCCTGTCAATTATATTATTTCACCGAGACTTTTTTAGCTTTTCACATACCGTTGAAGCGGCAAAGGGCATATACCACAGAAACTGCCAGCGCACCGTAGACTCTGCCACGCAGTTTTTTTTCGTTAAAGCCTTCCTTATTGGCTTCGCGGCACATCCTGATTCCGTAAAAATTCATCCACAATGAAAAGCAGAATAAAAACGCCACGATATAATCCCAAACATCAAGATTTTCCATTATTTGCTCCTCTTACATTTCTATTGTCGCGGACACAGATATCCATAGGGACAGCTGCTGCATTTATCCGTGCTGCAGATAAAATCAGCTTCGTCTGCCTTGGTGCTTATCTGCCTGCACAGCTCCAGCGCTTCGCGCAAAGTTGCAGCATCAGTTGCCGGCTCACAAACGCTGAGATTTTGCAGAAAATGCAGCTGCGCAGACCGCACCGGCCTGCCGTAAAGGTGCTCAGCCGCCGCTTTATACAGCGCCAGCTGATAGACGTAACCCCGAGGCACACTGCCATTCTCCGGCGGCTTACCAGTTTTATAATCAATAATGGTAAGTGAACCATCCTCATTGCCTGCCAGACAGTCGATAACTCCTGTAAGCAGCAATTCCTGCTGGGCGAAGGTAAACTTTACCTCGCGCTGATGGTCATGCGGTATTGCCTGATACAGGCTGCTTGCCAGATAATCATGCAGTAACTGTTTTGCCTGTTCCGCAAGTTCTGCACTGCCGGCAGCATATCTGTCTGCCGCAGTCTGAAAGGCCCTGTTTTCATCTCCCCTATATCTTTCCAGTGCCATATGTACAATAAGACCAGTAATATAGGCAGGCAGTTTGCCGCCCTGACCGCCTGCTTCATCGCAGGCCGGCAGACCCAGCTGCTGATAAAAATACCGGCGCTGGCAGTAAAGATATGTTTGCAGTGCCGTTGCCGAAAACATCCTGCGTCCGGATGCCGCATACATTGCCAGCGGTGCCGCTGCCTTGAGCATTGCTTCATCCGGTATACATTTTAACTCGCTTTGTTCTGATGCAGCTGTTATTTCCGGCAGAGCATCAGCTTCTATCGTTTTAAACTCTACCAGGCTGCTGTCTGCCAGCACGCTTTTTAAGCTGCTGAACCAGTTTTCCGCTTTGCTTTCTCTGTCAGCACAAAAGGTTCCCGACATAATCAGTCTGTTTTTAGCCCTGGTCATGGCTACATAAAGCTGACGCTTACGTTCTTCCTTCTGCAGCTGCTTATCTGTTTCTTTGATCTCGTTCAGTACGCTGCTTTCTGCCATGCTGCCGTCCGCCAGCACCGCCTTGACGCCCAGCCCCAGTCGTGCATGGAATTTTATTTCAGTAGTGTCGCTCTGGGTTCGCGCATCCAGCATGGGCAGGATAACAGTATCAAATTCCAGCCCCTTGGATTTATGGATGGTCATAATCGTTACGGCATCATCTGCGTCCAGATTGGCCGCTGTCTCTCTGGCCCCCGTTTCCATCAGCTCTCTGACATATGTCAGCCAGGATGCCAGTGTTCCCTGTTTACTGCTGCTGTATTCCCCTGCCAGCCGGCGCAGCTTTACCGCATTGGCCAGCATGGCTCTGCCGTTTTGCTGCAGTGCCATAACTGCATCTGGTTCAAGCAGCTGCCATACACGCTGCCACAGCTGCTGCAAATCCACAAGAGCGGCGTCACGGCGCAGCATTGTCAGTACCTTCTGTGCCCGCAGCAGCAAAGGCTGCTGACTTTCTTTTACGGCAGCCATATCTGCCGTCATCAGGCTGTCCCACAGACAGGTATTGCCCTGCTGCAGAAAAAGCTGCGTTATAGTTTCGTCATCAAGGCCAAAATAAGGTGAACGCAGCACACCTGCCAGCTCCAGACTGCAATATTTGTTATGCACTGCCTGCAGCAGATTGAGCAGATCAAGTACTTCCTGACGCTCATAAAAGCCCTTGCCGTCGATAACCTGATAAGGTATCTGCCGCGCCTCCAGCGCTGCAGTCAGCACCTCACAGCGGGTCATGGCGCTCAGCAGTACAGCAATATTTCCGTAGTTACTGCCTTCACCATGCAGCGCTTCGATGCGCTCCGCAACAGCTGCAGCCTCCAGCTGTCTGCGTTCTCCCTCCTGTTCCTTGCTGTAAACAAGCTGTACAAGCTCCGGTTTCTTCTGACTGAAGATATGGGGATTCAACGCTTCAAAAAAGATATCATCATTAACATCTATACCCAAAAGTTCAGTAAACACTTCATTGCAGGCAGCCAGAATTGTATCGGCAGTACGGAAATTATCATTCAGTGTTATAATGCTGCCGCCGCTCGCCTCAATGTCACGCCGTACCTTGGCAAAAACGCTTACATCCGCTCCGCGGAAACGATAAATAGACTGCTTGGGATCGCCAACTACAAAAAGCCTGCTGCCCAGCAGCTCTTCACAATCTCCGCCGCACAGCAGATAAATCAGGCGCTTTTGCTTCTCGTTGGTGTCCTGAAATTCATCTACCATGATATAACGGTACTTCTGCTGGTAGCTGCTGCAGAGGCGCGGATGCTGCTGCAATAAGTTCAAGGCATAATTTTCCAGATCGTCAAAGCTCAGAAAATCAGCTTCCTGCCGCTGCTGCTGCAGAAAGTCCGCAAAAGCAGCAGCCACACGCTGCCAGCATTCAGCCAGCGGCAACGCCGCTTTATCTGCACATATCAGTTCCAGCTGTTCCCGCAGCTGCCGCATTTCCTTAACCAATTCTTTCAGTCTTGTATTGGCAGCCAGCACTCCTGCATAAGTGTCGTAGGGTACCATATCCGCAGTTTCCTGGCGGATGCCGTCCAGTACCTGCGTAAGATTTTCTGCCAGTCGTTGCAGCTGAGTGCTCTGGATGCCGGTCTTCACTTCGCCGCGCCGCGCAGTCAGTTCCTGCAGCAGCTGGCACAGCGCATCTTTCACAGCTTCTTCCTGCTCGATGCTGCGGCGGTAAAATGCGCCGATATCTTCGCAGGCAGCTATTTCATCCAGCTGCGGCAGCAGGCTCTGCAGCTGACGCAGCACGCCAAAGGCACCGTAAGCCGCCGTAAGCCTTTGTACATCAGCATCATTAGTGCGTAAAGCCGTCAGAAAATATTTTTTCAGACAGTCACTGACAAACTTGTTGCCTTCAAACTCATCAGCCACCTGAAAGGAAGGGTCAAGCTCCGCTTCTACCGGATTTTCTTTCAGCAGGCGGTTACACAGGCTGTGAATGGTAGTTATCTGCGCCCTTTCCAGCTCTTTCAGCTGCTGCTGCCAAAACGCCCTGTTGGCTGCATCCGTATGCGCCAAAGCGTCCATGCTGCGGCGCACTCTTTCCTTCATTTCTGCGGCTGCCTTGCGGGTAAAGGTGATGGCCAGTATCTCACCGGCAGAGATATGCTCGCCTTGCTGCAGTCCCCGCTGCAGAATATGCAGAAAGCGTTCTACCAGCACGCGGGTTTTGCCGCTGCCAGCACCGGCGGAAACAGCCACATTAGTGTCAATGGCAGTTATGGCCTGCCGCTGCTGCGGTGTAAAATCAGCCATCATCTTCACCTCCTTCTCCTTTAAGAATACCTATACGGCAGATATTTTTCAGCGGACAGAATTCGCTGCATTTTTTCTGCGGCCGCACGGAAAAATCACCGTGATAAATATCGTTCACATACCCTGCCAGCAGGTTCTTACTGAACGCAGCAAAGCTTTCCCAAGGATTTTCCGTATCCGCAAACAGTTTATTATTAACTTTAAAAGAAGCAGAGCCCAGTTTTTCAAAGGCAATACTGCTCTGTCTTTTAGCCTGTTTCAGCACCATGTAACCGCCGCCTGCCACACGTTTCTGCGGCTGCATCCTGTCAGCTGCCAAAAGGTAGACAGGCAGCTGCAAATCAAGCCCTGCCGGCAAATCGCTGCCCGCAGGAGCAGCTGAACGCTTGTAGTCGGTAATAAAAAGCCTGCTGCCATCGCTGTCGATGCGGTCAATGCGTCCCTCTATCAGCACGCTGCTGCCGTCATTAAGCTCAAGAGGCAAGGCTGTACCTTCCGTTCGCTTAAAGCTCAGCTCCACAGCACAGGGTACAAATTCTTCCCACTGACGCTGCTCGTTATATTCATACTGCAGCCACTGCAGCAGGAGATTTTTCATGCGCTGCACCTCGGACTGCCAGAAAACATTGCTCGCCATCCCTTTTTGTTCGGCACAGGCAATAAATACGGCATCAAAATCTGCCAGCAGTTCCTGCTCCAACAAGCTCTGTTCATAACGGCACAGCTTTTCATGCAGATGTCTGCCAATAAATTTTGCCAGGACTTCATGCAGCAGGGAGCCTTCGTCGGCCGGTTCAATATTTTCGCTTTTTTCGCTGCTGCCGCTTTCACCCCAGATATACTGACCCAGAAAGCTAAAGGGACAGCCAGCGTAAACTTCCAGTCTGGATGCACTGAACGTGCTTCCTGCCTTGCGTTTTACCTGCTGCTGCAGCTCTGCATTCAGCAGTCTGCCGTTATATATTGCGTTCGTTGCACGCAGCTCATCTGCAGCGGCAGCTTCCACGACAGCATCACCAAGCGTCTGACGCAGCCAGGCTGTTTTCCAGCGGTCAGCCTGCACCAAAAGTTCCGGCAGCGAAGCAGGCTCTTTTACGGGTTCCGTAATGACAGTATCGCTGTACAGCCTGCTCAGCTCGTCCACATAGGCAGAGGCTCCTGCCGCATCATCTTCATGCCAGGTTACGGACAGATGCGCTGCACACTGGGCTGTCGCTACGGCAAAGAAATAATCGTCCTCGGCATAAGCCTGCGCCGTCGTCGGCATATCTATGCCGATGGCAGTCAGTTCGGCGCGCTCCTGATCGTCATACAGCCAGTTCTCATTGCTGCCTGCCGGAAACTCGCCTTCACGCACGCCCATGATAAATACATGGTCATACAATCGCCCCTGCACATTAACTACCTCGGAAACCAGTACGCCGTCAGCACGTCCCTCTGCCAGTGTTATCTCGATTTCCCGCGTCGCTTCTGCAAGAATTTCCCGCAGCTGTGCCAGTGTCAGCACATTTTTCTCCAAACCACAGGTTGTGTAATCCTTTACCAAATCCGAGAAGCATTGCAGCAAAGCTGTCTGAGCTGCCAGGCAGCTCCTGATACCGTCAAGGGGCAGCCTGCCCTGCTTATAACAATCTCCCAGCAGCTGCGGCAGCTGCTGGGCAGCAATAAACGCTGTCAGCAGTTCCAGATAATCTGTCAGGCAGGCTTTTGCCGGCAGCTTCTGCAACAGCTCCTCCGTATTTGTCAGAGCCGCATCCTCCTGCTCCTCACAAAGCGCATGGTAATCTTCCTGCAGCGTGCTGCGCGACAGATAATATTTTTGCAGCAACAGCTTCTGCACCTGCTCCGTATCACTGGTAAAAAGTACCTTACCCAGCTCTGAGCATAGCAGTGACGCATATGCCTCCGCACCGCTGCGTCCGCCGTCTGCCGCAGCCAAAGTTAAGGAAATAAATTCTGTCAACGGCTGCACTGCCAACCGCACCGTATGCGCCAGTGAAACCGGTATGCCGTACTCATCGGCAATCTGTCTGATACCACTGTAATCGCGCAGACTGCGCACAGTAAGCAAAATATGCTCCGGTGCTGTTTCCTGCCGCAGCAGATTTTTAATCTCCGTCAGGTTCCAGCGTATTTCGTCTTCTCTGCTTTTAAAGCGATGCAGGCTGATATTCTCCAGCGGCACTTTATTGGCCGCCCTGAAAATGTTCTCACGCAAATGCTGCAGCGTTTCTGCCTGCTTAATTTGCGCCTGGTATCTTTCCACCCGGCAGAAAGCTGCCAGCGCCGTATAAGTATTTTCTGCTGCCTGAAAAACACTCTCACGCCCTGCTTCGTACATCAGCCCCACAGTCAGCTTACAATGCCTGCTCAGCGCCCGCAGAAATTCCAGCTGCAGCACGTCAAAACTGTAAAAATCACTGATATAAATATGCTTCCAGGGTATCTTCACCTGTTCGGCAGCAAGAACACTGACTGCCAGACGATATTTGCCTTCCAGATCAAACCATTTATTATTTTTCAGATACTGACGGTACAACACATACAGCTCAGCCAGCTCTTTATCCTTTTCGCTGCCGCGTTCTGTCAGGGCAGCATGAATCTGCTGCTCCGTAGCACCGCTGCGCGATAACTGTCCCAGCACCGAAGCTGCTGCCCTGACAAAACCCTTTTTGCCCGTCAGCCGCCGGAAATATTCCAGCTGCGATTTATCACCAAGATACTCCAGCAAATCACGGGTCACAAGCTCCTGACTGCGCCTGTTGATTTCGTCCAGATAGACGAAGCCGTTGCTGTTTAAAACTGCTGATGCCAGCTCATCGATACCGCCGCAGTTAACGGCAGCTTCCTTTTGCGCCAGCAGCCGCAGCTGTCTGTTAGGCAGCACCAGGATGCTGTCTTCATAAGGCAGCTGCGCCATCTGTTCATAAAAAAGCCTGCGGGCCGTACAGCCCAGCGGCACACAGTATAATACGGCCATTTTTACCTCCGTTAAAAACACTTTGTTTTATTGTACCATAAATACACCGCTTATTTGCAGCCGGCAACAGAAAAAAGCGCCGCCTTACGGCAGCGCTTTTTGTATGGTTTGCTTATTGTACAATGTAGCTCAAATCGCCAACAGCATGGGTAATATCCTTAACTGCAGCAAGGAGAGCCAGACGGTTGTTTTTAATTTTCTCGTCGTTATCCATAACCATAACGTCTTCAAAGAATTTGTTGACAGGGTCAATCAGATTGCAGGACAGTTTCAGTACTGCTGCATAGTCAAATTTTACGGTGGCAGTCAGCATTTCGCTGTTGAGAGCAACAACCGCATCATGCAGTGCTTTTTCAGCTTCATGCTGGAACAGGCCGGTATTGATGGCAGTTTCTTCTTCAATCTTCTTGCACAGATTAGCCACACGGGTGGCAGCCTGAATCAGTGCTTCAGCCTGCGGCTCGATTACAAAGGCATTCAGAGCGCGGGCGCGCATATACAAATCAGCAATATCGTCGTTGCGTTTTTCTGCCAGTACAGCGTCCACAACGTCGTAACGGATGCCCTGTTCAATCATCATATTTTTCAGACGCTGTCTGATAAATTCCATAATCTGCGGTACCAGCGCACCTGCCTGCTCAGAAGGAATATTCAGCAGATACAGCATGCCTGCCAGCAGCTTGAGCATGGACAGATGATAATTGCCGTCGATAATGATGTTGATAACACCAAGAGCCTGACGGCGCAGTGCATAGGGGTCCTGAGAACCGGTAGGAGCCAGTCCGCGGGAGAAGGTAGCAACGATATTATCCAGCTTGTCAGCAATACCTACGATGCGGCCGATATCACTTGCAGGCAGTTCGTCACCGGCAAAACGCGGCAGATAATGTTCGTAAATACCCTGAGCTACAGCCGGAGCTTCGCCGTCCAGTTTTGCATATTCGCGGCCCATAACTCCCTGCAGCTCGGTAAATTCGATTACCATACCGGTAACAAGGTCTGTCTTGCACAACAGGGCGGTGCGGTCCAGTTTATCCTTATCAATTTTGATATTCATACCGAAAGCAATCATATCGGCAGCCTTAACCAGACGGTTGCTCTTATCGTACATATTACCCAGACCTTCCTGGAAGGAAACAGTTTTGAGTTTTTCCAGACGGTCTTCCAGTTTCTGTTTGCGGTCTTCGTTAAAGAAGAATTCAGCGTCGCTGAGACGAGCACGCAGTACGCGTTCATTACCGTGAGCAACCACGTCCAGATATTTTTTGCCGCCGTTGCGTACAGTGATGAATTTGTTCATCAGGCTGCCGTCATCGTTCAGTACGGGGAAATAACGCTGATGTTCGCGCATCGGAGTAATGATGCATTCTTTCGGTAGGCTGAGGAATTTTTCTTCAAACTTGCCACACAGAGCAGTCGGCCATTCCACCAGATAATTTACTTCTTCCAGCAAATCTGCATCTATTTCAGCCTTGCCGCCTTCAGCCACAGCCAGATCAGCAACCTGCTGACGAATCAGTTCGCGGCGTGCATCCTGATCAACCATAACGAAATGATCGTACAATACCTGCTCATACACATCGGCATTAGCGACTTCTACAGCACCCTGAGTACCGATAACAGCAGAAGCTACAGTATTGGTAACCTTGCTGGCAACTTTTTCAAAGAAACCCTGCGCGTCTTTAGCATCGGTAATGGACGGAGTCAGGAAACGATGACCGCGGGAATATCTGCCGGATTTTACGCCGGTAATCTCCACAGGAATGATTTTTTCACCAAACAGGGCAACCAGCCAGCGGATAGGACGGACAAATCTGAAATCATGGTCAGCCCAGCGCATGTTTTTCGGGAAGTTAAGAGAAGTAAGAATATCCATTAAGAGTCCGGGCAAAAGCTCCATAACCGGTTTACCTGCCAGATGTTTGACAGCATAAACATATTCACCGCGTACTTCGAGAGCACTTACGTCCACACCCTGACCGCGGGCAAAGCCCATGGCTGCTTTTGTAGGCTCGTTGTTTACGAAAGCAATTTTCACAGAAGGACCTTTTGCTTCTACTACGCTGTCAGCCTGCGCTTCTTCCACACCGTCAGCAATAAAGGTCATGCGGCGGGGAGTGCCGTATACTTTGACAGACGCAAAGGGGATGCGCAGTTCGTTCATTTTCTTCTCAGCCAGCTCCTTCAGCTGGTCAAGGATGCCGGGCATAAATTTCGCCGGTATTTCTTCGGTACCTATTTCAAATAATAATTTTTCCATTATTTATTTTCCCCCTTTTTCAAGAGCGGGAAGCCCAATTTTTCACGCTGTTCCACATAAGCTGCTGCGCACAGACGCGCCATGGCACGCACACGGCCGATGTAGGCGGTACGTTCGCTTACGCTGATTGCGCCGCGGGAATCCAGCAGGTTGAAGGTATGAGAGCATTTCAGCACGTAGTCATAAGCGGGACGGATATAACCCAGCTCAATAACGCGTTTGGCTTCTGCTTCATATTTATCGAACAAATCGAATAACAGATCGGTATCAGCAACCTGGAAGTTATAGTAGGACTGTTCTACTTCGTTGCTGTGGAAAACGTCGCCGTAGGTAACGCCGTCTACCCATTCAATATCGAATACGTTTTCTACGCCCTGGATATACATGGCCAGACGCTCCAGGCCATAGGTAATTTCTACAGTTACCGGTTTGACGTCAAGGCTGCCCACCTGCTGGAAGTAGGTGAACTGGGTAATTTCCATGCCGTCCAGCCATACTTCCCAGCCAAGACCCCAGGCACCCAGAGTCGGAGATTCCCAGTTATCTTCAACAAAGCGGATATCGTGTTCTTCCTGGCGGATACCCAGCTCTGCCAGACTCTGCAGGTAAAGCTCCTGTATATTTTCCGGAGAGGGCTTTACAATGACCTGGAACTGATGATGCTGGAACAGACGGTTGGGGTTGTCGCCGTAACGTCCGTCAGCAGGACGGCGGGACGGTTCCACATACGCTACACGCCAGGGTTCAGGACCCAGTACACGCAGGAAAGTGGACGGGTTCATCGTGCCCGCGCCTTTTTCAATGTCGTAGGGCTGCGCCATGATGCAATTCTGCTCAGCCCAGAATTTCTGCAGTTTCAAAATAATCGTTTGAAAATTCATTTTCTGCCTCCTATTTTCTGTTACAAAAACGAAAATCTCCGTCCCTGCAACAAATATGTTACAGGGACGGAGATGTAAACTCCGCGGTTCCACCCTGCTTGACTGCTATAATAATGCAATCCGCCTCAAGCAATATTTATTTACGGCTCCAAAGCGCCTTCACCCGCTGTTTCCGGCTTGCACCGTCCCGGCTCGCTTATTTTTGCAGGCTACTCCTCTTTTTCATAGCTTAAACTCAAATATAACAGAATCAATCTGTTTTGTCAATCAGCAAATGTCCAGTCTGTTTAAATAGTCCAGACTTTTCAGCGGCTTGTCGGTCTGGAACAGCAAAAACCTGCACAGCAGACGTTCCAGTTCCATAAGATGCGCTCCCCGCACGCTGAATTTCTGCGGCGACTGAAAATCCAGCTGCTGCAGCTGCGTCAAAAGTCTGCGCGTCCCGGCACTGAAAGGTTCTTCGCCGCCGGCAGCGCACTCACGGCACACCAGCCCTCCCTGCAGCGGACTGAAGCAGCAATCTTCGTCTGCTTCCGGCTGCCTGCCGCAGACAACGCAGCTTTCTATCTGCGGAGCAAAGCCTGTTAAAGCAAGCAGCTGCAAAATATAAGCTGCCGTCACCAGCCTGGGATTATGCTTTTTAAGCAGAGGAAAAGCCTGCTCCAGCAGGTCGTAGATTTCCGGCTGCGGCTGATGATCTTCTGTCAATACGGCAGTAATTTCGGAAATTACTGCGCCGTAGGCCATTTCTTTAAAATCGTAAACCTGCGGCAGACGCAGCAGCTCGCAGCTTTTCAGCCGGTCTATTTTCTGCCCCGCTGTAATTTCCAGCTGCAGACTGACAAAAGGCTGCAAAATCCTGCCGGCAGTATTTTTTACGTAACGTGCACCATAGGCGATAAACCGTACTTTGCCGTGCTCTTTGGTAAAACAGATGGCATATTTATCTGCTGTCTGCCAGTTGCGTACCATAAGCACTACGCCCTGATCACTGATACTGTTCGTCCTGTCCTGCATCTTCATCATCCCGTACCCGTACTGCCCGCACGCGCAGCACGCGGAAACCTTCTGCCTGCAACACGGTAAAGTCGTAGCAGCCTATTTCTGCTTTATCGCCCACTTCCGGCTTGCGTCCCAGCAGACCGAAAATGTAGCCGCCGATAGTATCTTCCTCGGGGTCATCAAAGCTGACACCAAGGATGTCGGTAATTTCATCCAGCAGCACCAGACCGTCAAACTCATATTCCGTATCAGACAGCTTAACAATATCGTCCGGCTCATCTGCTTCATGCTCATCCTGAATCTCGCCGACTATTTCTTCTACCAGGTCCTCTACTGTTACGAGGCCAGCCGTGCCTCCGTATTCGTCAGCCACCAGAGCCATCTGCTGGTGCTTCTGCTGCAGCATCTGCAACACCTTTACTGTGGACATGGCTTCAGGCACTACGCTGATAGGGCGCATAATCTGCCGGAAATCAAAGTTTTCCTGTCTGGAATCAAGGTCGATAAGGTCCTGCACATGCACGATGCCGATGACATGGTCTTTATCCTCATCGCACAAAGGATAACGGGTATGCTTGCCTTCCCGCACCACCTGCAGGTTTTCTGCCAGAGAATCGTCGGTATACAGGCACACCATGTCCTGACGCGGCACCATGATTTCTCTGGCCACGCGGTCGGCAAAATCAAAAACGTTATCAATCATCCTGCTTTCCGCATGGTCAAGCTGACCGTGCTGCTCACTGGCACTGACAATCTTGCGCAGCTCATCCTCACTGCGGGAAATATCCTCCTTGGGCAGCTGAGAAATGCCCAGCGCCCCCAGCACCAGCCGTGCTACTTTATTGAAAATAAGCACCAGCGGATACAGCAGATAGTGAATGAGCACCAGCGGATAGGATACCAGCAGCACTATTTTTTCTACCTTACTGACTGCAATGGCACGGGGAACAAGTTCGCCGAACACTACATGCAGAAAAACGACAAACAGAAATGAGCACGCCCATGCCAGACCTTTATCCAGCATACCGTCAGCTGCCAGCAGACGGGCAAACAGCGGCCCGCCTAAAATGCCCAGCAGGACGGATGAAGCAGTAATGCCCACCTGAATGGCGCTGAGATAGGTTTCACGCTTTTTGGAAATACGCAGCACGATAGAAGCCGTTCCCTCACCATGCTGCTCCATTTCTTCCAGACGGCTGGAACGCACACGCACCAGTGAATATTCCGCAAGTACAAAAAAACCGTTTAAGAAAATAACAAGGATCACCAATAAAATTTCGCTAATCAGTCTGATAGCAGGATCGCCGTCGATAAGTCATCACTCCTTAACAAATTTTACATTCAGTCGTTATAGCCAAACTGTCTCAGCGCCTTATCTTTGTTGCGCCAGTCAGCTTTTACCTTAACCCACAGGTCAAGGAACACCTTGCAGCCCAAAAGGCCTTCAATATCTGCACGTGCCTGCTGGCCAATCTTTTTCAGCAGACTGCCTTTGGCACCGATGACGATGCCCTTCTGGGAGTCGCGCTCCACAAAAATTGTAGCACGAATATAAACGTCGTCGTTGTTGCGTTCTTTAAACTCTTCTACCTCGACCGCAATAGAATGCGGGATTTCGTCGCGAGTCAGCAGCAGGATTTTTTCCCTGATCATCTCTGCCGCAATAACGCGTTCAGGCTGGTCGGTAATCATATCATCAGGAAAATACGCCGGCCCCTCCGGCAGATGTCTGGTAATCTCCGCTACCAGACCCGGAAATTCGGTATCTGCCAATGCCGAAACAGGTACAACCGCAGCAAAATCATAGGTCCTGCTGTAATCGTCGATAATGCGGAACAGTCTGTCCTTATCCTGCAGTTTGTCAATCTTATTGACTACCAGAATAACCGGTGTTTTTACCTTCTGCAGCAGCTCAGTAATATATTCTTCACCTGCACCGCGCTTTTCGGAAGCATCCACCACAAACAGGATAACATCCACTTCCTTCAAGGTATTCTCTGCCGTACGCACCATGTATTCCCCCAGTTTGTGATGGGGCTTGTGGATGCCGGGCGTATCAAGGAACATAATCTGAGCGTTGTCAGTGTTCATAATGCACATAATTTTATTTCTTGTGGTCTGCGGACGGTCGGACATAATGGCGATTTTTTCGCCAATCAGATTGTTGGTCAGCGTGGATTTGCCCACGTTGGGACGTCCTACAACAGCCGCAAAACCGGCATAATGCTTTTTGCTGTCTATGTTAATCAACCTCCAGATACTTACAGGGTAAAGCCGTAGGGTAAAAGCTCCTGCGGCGTATATATTTTAACGTCACCGTTAGTATTTGCTAAAATTATCTCAGGAATCTTAAACTCCGTCATCACCTGACGGCAGGCGCCGCAGGGAGAAACAGGCTCTTTGGTATCAGCAACAACGCAGAGAGCAGCAAACTCTCTCTCTCCTGCTCCTACAGCAGCAAAAATTGCGCAGCGCTCTGCGCAGCAGCTTAACCCGTAAGACGCATTCTCCACATTGCAGCCGGTAAAAATATTGCCTGCTGCCGTACGTACTGCCGCTCCCACGGCAAATTTGGAATAGGGCGCATAGGCATTCCTGCGGGCAGCCAGCGCCGCCTCAAAAAGCTCCTTATCCATCAGCGTCACCTATTTCTGTTCCAGATATTCTTCGGACAGACGTATTTCGCGCAGCGCTTCTTCTTCCTTAGCGCGCATTACTTTTTTATCCTCGTCCGTCATATGGTCGTAACCTAAAAGGTGCAAAAGTCCGTGCACGGCAAGGTACACAATCTCGCGTTCCAGGCCGTGGCCAAATTCCTCGCCCTGACGCTGAGCAGTTTCTGCCGAAATAATGATGTCGCCTAAAAGATGTTCTTCCGGCCCGTCAAGCAGCTCCGGTTCTTCTTCCTCGCCCTCGTCAAGAGCAAAGCTCAGTACGTCCGTCGGCCTGTCCACATTGCGGTAGTCGCGGTTCAGCGTGTGTATTTCTTCATCATCCACGATGGTAATGTCAACTTCAGTCATATCAGTCAGGCCATGCAGTCGTGCCACGGCATTTAAACCGTCATACAGGCGCTTTTCCATATATTCACTTAAAACTATTTTATCCTGATCATTTTCAAAATTGATGATCATTTTTCTGCCTCCGTCTGTCTGCGCTTCTCAAAATTTTCATAGGCTCTGATAATGGAGCCCACAATTTCATGGCGCACTACATCATGTTCGTCAAATTTTATAATACCGATACCTTCCACGTCACGCAGGATGCGGGCAGCATCTTTCAGACCGCTGCTTTTGCCTGCCGGCAGGTCTATCTGGGTAATATCGCCGGTAATAACCATCCTGCTGCCGAAACCGAAACGGGTCAGAAACATCTTCATCTGCTCCGGCGTAGTATTCTGGGCCTCGTCCAGAATAATAAAGGAATCGTTCAGCGTACGTCCGCGCATATACGCCAGCGGAGCTACCTCAATAGTGCCGCGGGATAAATGCTTCTGGAAACTTTCGCTGCCCAGCATATCATAAAGTCCGTCATACAATGGGCGCAGGTAGGGGTCAACCTTATCCTGCATATCACCGGGCAGAAAGCCCAGCTTCTCGCCTGCTTCCACTGCGGGGCGGGTCAGGACAATGCGCTCTACTTCCTTTTTCTTGAGCGCCGCCACTGCCAGCGCCACTGCCAGATAGGTCTTGCCGGTACCGGCAGGGCCGATGCCCAGGGTAATAAAATTATGCCGGATCGTTTCCACATAGTTCCACTGTCCCAGCGTCTTGGCCTTTACCTGCCGTCCGCGGCTGTTGGTGATAATATTATCCGCATACATACGATGCAGCTTGTCCGTACGCCCCTCCTTCACCATGAAGATGCTGTAACGAACATCGTGCACCGTCAGCGGCAGTCCCTGCCGGTACAGGAATAACAGCTCCGTAAACAGCTGCCTGAGCAGCTCATTTTCCTCAGCCGGCCCGTCTATGGCAATCTGATTGCCGCGTGCCAGTATCCTGCTTGCAAAAGAGTCGCGGATGATGCGCAGAAATTCTTCATTTCTGCCGCAGATACCCACCATTTCCTGCTGGTCAACGGTTTCTATAATGCTTTCGGTCTGCTGCAACAATCTGTCTCCTCCTCAGCTTAACGCTTTTCGATAGTAAGCTTTTTAATAACCACGTCCTGCAGCGGCTTATCACTGCCGTCTGTAGGAACCTTGCCTATCTTGTACACCACGTCCATACCTTTGGTCACCTTGCCAAAAACAGCGTGGCGTCCGTCCAGCCAAGGGCAGGGTTCCAGAGTAATGAAAAACTGGCTGCCGCCGGTATTGGGGCCGGCATTGGCCATGGATAAAACTCCGGCCCCATCATGGAGCAGTCTGGAAGAAAATTCGTCTTTAATAGTATAGCCGGGTCCCCCTGTGCCATTGCCGTTGGGGTCGCCGCCCTGAATCATAAAGCCGTCGATAACGCGGTGAAAAATCAGTCCGTTATAAAAGCCCTTATTGGCCAGACTGATGAAATTAGCGCAGGTATTGGGAGCAAGATCGGTTGCCAGCTTCACCTCGAATGAGCCCATGCTGGTTTCAAAAACAGCTGTTGCCGGTTCTGCCTTAGGAGCCTCCGCTTCCTTGCCGCAGGCAGAAGCAGCCAAAGAGCAGATAAGCAGCATACATATCAAAAATAACTTTTTCACATTCATCCTCCGAAAAATAGATTTCTACATTTTACATTATACAACTAATTGGCAAAAAAATAAATTATGCAAATTGGCGCAGCCATCTGCAGATAATCGTTGCAGCCTCACTGCTGCAGCAGGTAAAACTGTGGTCGCCGTCAGGAAAAGTATGTATTTCTTTCTTCACATTCAGCAGCGCAAAATTACGATATGCCTGATTTACCGCTACCGTTTCGTCTGCCTCGCCGTGCAGAATAAGCACGGGACGATGCTGCCAGCTGCGCAATGCGGCATCCACGTCATATTTATCAATATCTGTCAGAAAATCCGGCGTCAAATTCAGCTCGCCCCGCTCATCAGCCAGATGCAGCGTAACGCCGCTGTCTAAAAGCTCATACTGCTCACGCCCCAACGCCTGTAAAAAAGTTGCACGCAGATTATTAGGCGCTGCCCATAAAATAAGTCCGGCAATATTTTCATCCTGTGACGCCGTAAGCAGTGCCGCCGCCCCGCCCAGACTGCGTCCTAACAGAATAATTTTTCTGTCCGGCAGCTGCTTGCGCACCGCAGTGATGACGGCCTGTAATTCTTCAATCTGACGGGAAAGAATCTGGCTGCCGTTAAAGTTAAAACGCACCACGTTTACACACTCCTGCGCTCCTGCTGCCAGCTCTACGGCGCGCCCGCCGCCGTCTCTGCTGCCGCGGAAGCCATGAGCCATAATAAGCACCGGCGCATCAGCCTTTGCGCAGCTGTTTACGATACATTCAATTGCTCCATAAGGGCCTGTAAAAGTAAAATTCTGCATTTTCTTCACCACGCTTAAAAATTCAAACTTTATGCTTACCCATAAAAACAAGCCTGTGTTATTAACTTAATTACACATAAAACGCAAAAAACCTGCTGCAAGCTTACGCTCACAGCAGGTTTACTTGTTTCCCGTATATAATTTAGGTTAAATTATTTGCCGGGGAAGAAAGGCCATACGATAGGAATGATAACCAAGGATACGATAAATGCTACGATTACCAGACCGGTACCAGCTTTAACGTAGTCCATGAATTTGTATCCGCCAGGGCCAAGAACCAGGGTGTTCGGAGGAGTACCAACAGGAGTTGCGAATGCGCAGGAAGCTGCAACCGCAATTGCCATCAATACTGCTTTCGGGTCAGCACCCAGTTGTTTGGAGATTGCAATGCCGATCGGGCACAGCAGAGCTGCAGATGCAGTGTTGGACATGAACTGGGTCAGGCCGCAGGACAGGATGAACAGTACTGCAGTAACAACCATCGGGGAAGGAGAACCGCCCATCAGGCCAACGCAGAACTCAGCAACCAGTTTACCAGCGCCGGTTTTATCCATTGCGGAAGATACAGGCATCATACCAGCGAACAGGAAGATAGTTACCCAGTCGATGGAAGCATATGCTTGTTTTTCAGTCAGGCAGCCGGTCAGTACGCAAACCAGAGCACCGATGATTGCTGCCATTTCCAGAGTTACGCCCGGGATGCCGATTGCCATGGTAATAACAACTAACAGCAGGATAACGCCGGAGATGATCATTTTGTTAGTGGAAGTGGAAGAAGCTTCGATTTCCTGTTCGATTTCCTGATCAGCGTCCAGTTCAACTTTCGGCAGGAGATGTTTGCCGATGAACATCATGTACAGCATACCTGCTACAGATACAGGAATACCGATCCAGGCAAATTCGAAGAAGCCGAATGCCGGCAGACCAGCTGCAGTCATTGCACCAGTTGCAATGATGTTAGGCGGAGTACCAACCATGGTGATGATACCGCCCCAACCGCAGGCAAATGCCAAAGGCATCAACTGACGGGAAGCCGGAATCTTAGCAGCTGCGCAGATACCGAGTGCTACAGGAAGCAGGCAAGCTGCGGTACCAGTGTTGGACAATACAGAAGAAAGTAAAGTACCAACGAGCATCAGACCGAACATCAGGCTGTTTTCACCGGTACCACACATTTTAACAACGGTGTTACCAATTTTCTGAGCCAAACCGGTGTAGAACATTGCTGCACCTACAACGAACATACCTGCGAACAGTACTACGGTAGAGTCGGACAAACCGGAGAATACCTGTTTAGCAGGAATGAAACCTAACAGGCCGCATGCGATAGCGCCTGCCATTGCAGTAATTGCCAGAGGGATAAGTTCAGTTACGAAGAAAAGTGCAACTACTGCCAACAGAATTAAACATTTTACTGCTGGGGACATTTTCTGTTCCTCCTTTATAAAATTTTTACAAGTCTCATCAACTTGCAAACTTATAATACCAATTTTTACCGAAAACTTCTGTTGCTAAAGCAACACTTTCCGCTCTGCAAGACCCTCTGCAGGACTTCTGCCGCTTTTTTTAGTTTTTTAATTATATTGACAGAAACTGCATAAAAATAAAATCGGACACCGATGTTCACGCATCCGGTGTCCGACAGGACTCACTCATCTGTTTTTTTCCCGCTTTTTTTATCCAAAAGCACAAAGACATTCTTTTCAAAATCAATAAGGCCTTCCTCACGCATTCTGGAAAGCTCACGGGTCAGCGCACTTCTGTCGGCATCAAGATAGTTAGCCATATCAGTGCGGTTAAAAGGGACCACTACTTTTCTGCTGCCCTGATTGTTTGCCTCCTGCTCCAGATAAGCCATAATCTTACCTTTCAATGTCTTTTTGCAGAGAATTTCGGTTTTTTCAATCAGCTTCGTATTATTATCTGCCAAAACAGAAACAATATTAAAAGCAAGCTTTCCCTGCAGCAGCTTGTTATCGCCGCCGGACATCATCTTGCCAAAAGGCAGCATCAATATTTCGCTGTCGCTGGCCGCAAAGTAACTGACGATACTGCGATCACCGCGACGTCCGAGAAAGTTCTCCGCGAACACAGAACCTGCCCCAAGATTGGCGATAATAGATTTTTCTCCCCAAATATCCTCTTTAATCATCTGCACCGTGCCATTAATAACTACGCACAGATTTTCTACGCAGTCGCCCGCCAGAAAAATATAGTCTGATTTTTGAAAATGTTTAATCAGCGCATTGGCTTTGGTAAGCACTTCTTTTATTTCGTCACTGCCCAGCCCTTCAAAAAGCGGTATATCGTTTATTTTCTGTAAAGACAACTTCATATCCATCAAAATTCACCCATCTACTTTTAATTTCTGTTTTCCTTTGTGATTTTATTATACTTGACCATATATATAAGTAAATATTTTGTAATTAAAGTAAGTATTATGTAACTATGTTGCACAGGCAACATTTTTATTATTTAAAATAATTCATATACATTTTATATATTACATGTCTGTATTTATTAATTTATGAAAGAAGATATTTTAAATAAAATAAGTGTTAACAATCTTACTTTTGTTGCTTTAGCAACAGCCAACTATTAACAATGATTTATAATTAAATCAACAGCAAACGAGACATTTGCTCGGGACATTAGTTTCTCTAATGTCACACATTTTCTGCCGAATATATGAAGTTCAGCATATATTCGGTTCTTTTTTTATGTTAAAATGAAATTGTATTTACAAAAATGATACTCAGGGTGAAACAGATGCTTTACTTTACAGTTATCCGACCAACATTCTCCATAGCATTAACACTTACTGCCGATGATTTCAGCCTGCTGCGCGTAGATTTTGGCGTACAGCAACCAGAAAACGCTGCAGAAAAAGAAAATGCCGTACTGGTTCAGGCAGTAGCTCAGTTGCAGGAATATTTTCAGGGTCAGCGCAAACAGTTTACTGTTCCGCTGCAGCCTGTCGGCACCGAATTTCAACAGCAGGTCTGGCGTGCACTGACGCACATTCCTTACGGCACAACCTCTACCTACAAGGAACTGGCGGCAGCCATCGGCAAACCCCAAGCCAGCCGCGCCGTAGGCAGTGCCTGTCACCACAATCCGCTGCCTGTCATCATTCCCTGCCACCGCGTTATCGGTAGCAACGGCAGCCTGACCGGCTACGCCGGTGGACTGGCATTAAAACAGCAGCTGCTGACTCTTGAACAGAAATCATAAATAAATACGCCTGAAACGAAAAACCCGCTGCTAAAATAGCAGCGGGTTTCCTTTTTATCAGTGCTTATTTGAAAAAGTCCTTAACCTTATTCAAAAAGCTTTTTTCTTCCGGGTTAATATTGTCCTTACTGATGTCCGCAAACTTCTGCAAAGCATCCTTTTGTTTGTCCGTCAGTTTTGTGGGCACAACTACCTTCATGCGTACCAGCTGATCTCCACGACCACCGCCGCGCAGACTGGGTATGCCTTTGCCCTTCAGGCGCATAACCTTGCCGGGCTGCGTGCCTTCCGGCACCTTCATGGTTACCTGTCCGTCCAGCGTCGGCACCTTGATTTCAGCGCCCAAAGTAGCCTGAACAATGTTGATAGGCACTTCGCACAGTACGGTAGTACCGTCACGTTCAAAGAACTTATGCGGCTTTACATACAGATATACATACAAATCGCCGCTGGGGCCGCCCTTGAGACCTGCTTCGCCTTCGCCGCCCACACGCAGTCTGGACCCATTGTCCACGCCTGCCGGAATCTTTACTTTCAGCTTCTTGGTCTTCTTTACCGTACCGGTACCGCGGCACTCTCTGCACGGATCGCTGATAATCTTACCCTCACCATGACATCTGGAACAGGGTCTTTCGTTGACCATCTGGCCAAACATGGTGTTCTGAGTAAAGCGTACATAGCCGCTGCCATGACATTCAGGGCAGGTTTCCACCTTGGAACCGGGCTCTGCACCTTCACCATGACAGTGCTCGCATCTTTCCGCGCGTTTGAGTGAGATTTCCTTCTCGATGCCGAAAGCAGCTTCTTCAAAGGAAATTTCCAGATCAAAGCGGAGGTCGGCGCCGCGCTGCGGGCCGGCATTAGTGCTTCTGCCGCCGCGGCCCTGACCGCCGAAAAACATATCGAAGATATCTTCCATGCCGCTGCCGCCAAATCCGCCGAAGCCACCAAAGCCACCTGCTCCAGGACCGCCGCCCATACCGCCGTTTTCAAAGGCTTCCGGGCCGAACTGGTCATACTGGGCGCGTTTTTGCTCGTCAGAAAGCACGCTGTAGGCTTCGTTGCATTCCTTGAATTTTTCCGCAGCTTCCGGATTATCTTTATTCAGATCAGGATGATATTTACGTGCCAGTTTGCGGTATGCTTTTTTCAGCTCATCTTGGGTAGCTGTTTTGGACACACCCAGAACCTCGTAATAATCTCTTTTACTCAAAGTTTACACCATCCTAAAGCTAATTATTTTTTGTCGTCGTCAACTACTTCAGCGTCAACTACATCATCGTCGGCTTTTTTGCCTGCGTCGCCTGCCTGAGCACCCTGCGCGTTCTTTGCTGCTTCGGTTTCTTTGTAGAGTTCAGCAGAAAGTTCATACAGCGGTTTGGTCAGAGCTTCGGTATCAGCCTTGATTTTTTCCAGATCTTCGCCTTTCATGGATTCTTTCAGGGTATCCATGGCAGCTTTAACTTTGGCAATCAAATCGTCTTTGCCTTTGCCTTCCATGTCTTTCATGGTCTTTTCAGCCTGATAGCACAGGGAGTCTGCCTGGTTGCGTACTTCTACGCCCTCTTTACGTTTTTTATCTGCTTCAGCGTTTGCTTCTGCTTCTTTAACCATTCTTTCAACTTCGTCTTTATCAAGAGAGCCGGAAGAAGTAATGGTAATCTTCTGTTCCTTGCCGGTGCCCAGATCTTTAGCGCTTACGTTTACGATGCCGTTAGCGTCAATATCGAAAGCAACTTCGATTTTAGGTACTCCACGGGGAGCAGCCGGAATGCCGCCCAGTTCAAAACGACCCAGAGTCTTGTTGTCAGCAGCCATTTCACGTTCGCCCTGCAGTACATGGATATCAACGGAAGGCTGGTTATCCACAGCAGTGGAGAATACCTGTTTCTTGGAGGTAGGAATGGTGGTGTTGCGGTCGATAATCTTGGTAAATACACCGCCGAGGGTTTCAATACCCAAAGACAACGGAGTTACGTCCAGCAGCAGTACGTCTTTAACTTCGCCTGCCAGTACGCCGGCCTGGATAGCTGCGCCGATAGCAACGCATTCGTCCGGATTTACGCCGCGGTGAGGTTCCTTACCGATAAATTTCTTGATTGCTTCCTGAACAGCCGGGATACGGGAAGAACCGCCTACCAGAATTACTTTCTGAATGTCGCTGGCAGAGAGACCTGCATCAGCCATGGCCTGACGGGTCGGGCCCATGGTGCGTTCTACCAGATCCGCAGTCATTTCTTCAAATTTAGCGCGGGTCAGATCCATGTCCAGATGTTTCGGGCCATCAGCACCTGCGGTAATGAACGGCAGGTTGATGTTGGTGGTCAGAACGCCGGACAGTTCGATCTTAGCCTTTTCAGCAGCTTCGCGCAGACGCTGCATAGCCATACGGTCAACAGACAGGTCGATGCCTTCTGCTTTCTTGAATTCGGAAACCATCCAGTCGATAATTTTCTGGTCAAAGTCATCGCCACCCAGATGAGTATCGCCGTTGGTAGCTTTTACTTCAAAGACGCCGTCGCCCATTTCCAGAATGGAAACATCGAAGGTACCGCCGCCCAGGTCATATACGAGAACGGTATGGTCGTCAGTCTTGTCAATACCGTAAGCAAGCGCTGCAGCGGTAGGTTCGTTGATGATACGCAGAACTTCCAGACCTGCAATTTTGCCTGCGTCTTTGGTAGCCTGACGCTGGCTGTCGGAGAAGTAAGCCGGAACAGTGATAACTGCCTGAGTTACAGTCTCGCCCAGATATTTTTCTGCATCACCTTTCAGTTTTTGCAGAATCATTGCGGAAATTTCTTCCGGAGAATATTTTTTGCTGTCAATTTCAACTTTGTAGGAAGTGCCCATATGACGTTTAATGGAGCTGATGGTTCTGTCAGGATTGGAAACTGCCTGACGTTTTGCCAGCTGGCCTACCAGACGTTCACCGTTTTTGGAAAAACCAACTACGGACGGAGTCAGGCGGCTGCCTTCCTGATTAGTGATAACTGTCGGTTCGCCGCCTTCCATAACAGCGACAACAGAGTTTGTAGTACCTAAGTCAATACCGATTACTTTAGACATTGTTATTTCCTCCTAATTATACATACGATTATTGGATTTATTTTCAGAGTACCGGCACTATTCGTTGCTGATGACTCTTACTTTGCTGTGACGGATTACCTTGTCATTGAGCTTGTAGCCCTTTTCAAAAACCATGTCGATGGTTTCATCTTCCAGCTCAGGGTTTTGTCCCCGCATTACGGCTTCATGCAGCGCCGGGTCAAATTTTTTGTCCTGCGCTTCGATTTCCGTAACGCCCAGTTCTTTAAATACTTCGTCGAACTGACGACGAATCTGTTTCAGGCCGGTCAGCATGCTGTCCAGCTCAGGCTTTTTCTCAAAGCTTATTTCGGCGCGTTCAAAATTATCCAGCACCTTGAGGAACTTGCCGACAACGCCGACTGTAACAAATGAGGAAAGCTGTTCTTTCTCACCTGCCGTGCGGCGGCGGAAATTATCAAAATCAGCCTGCAGGCGCAGCAGTCTGTTCTGGAGCTCTGCAATCTGCACATCCTTCGCATCAGGTTCAGCCTGTGCAGCTTCTTCCTCCTGAGTCTCCGTTTCCGGCTGCTCTGCTGTCTGTTCAGTCTGAACGTTTTCAGTCTGCTCGTTGGCGGAAGTTTCTTCAGTTTGAGTTTGTTTCAATTCTTCCTCTTGCAAAATTCTTCCTCCTTCGTTTTACTTTTCCTGTTGGAAAATAGTTTTCAGATATTTGTGCAGGTAATCCATAACGGATATTACCTTGCTGTATTCCATGCGCGTCGGCCCCAGCACAGCCATTGTACCTACAACCTGTCCGTTAAGCCGGTAGGTTGCCTGCACCATACTGCAGTCCTGAATGCCGGTAAATTTGTTTTCTGACCCGATAGTAATTTTCAGGCCGCTATCCTCACCTGCCAGAAGCAGGTCGCGCACTACTTTTTCTTCTTCAAGAATCCCCAGCAGATCTCTTACTCTGTCCATATCGCGGAACTCCGGCTGGCTGAGCAGCTGTTTGGTACCGCCCAGGAAAACCCTCTGCTGCTGATGCCTGCGGCTCATCCTGTTGATGGTACTGATCAGCGAAGTAAACAGCAGCTTGTCCTCGACAATGTCCGTATGCACGGCACTGAGCAGTGTTTCGCTTATGGAGGAAAGCGGCTTACCTTCCAGCAGTCTGCTGACGCGTCCTGCCATGTAGTCCAGTTCCTCGGGACGCATACCCAGAGGTATTTCAACCACGCAGTTATCGACGCTGCCGTCATCAGTAACGATGCACAAAATGGCATGTCTGTCATCAAGCGGCAGGAACTTCATGTATCTGAACAACGCCGTGTCGCTTTTATTGGCCAGCACCATGGAAACATTCTGCGTCATCCGCGACAGTATCTTAGCCGTAGACTGGAAGATTTCATCAATGCTGCGGCGCCGTTCCTTAAACCAGCTGTTAATGAGTGCCATATCATTATCTGTCAGGGCCCCCGGTTCCAGCAGGGAATCCACGTAAAAACGGTAAGCCTGCGCCGAGGGTATACGGCCGGCAGAAGTATGGGGCTGCTCCAGATAACCAAGCATTTCCAGGTCGCTCATCTCGTTGCGGATGGTCGCCGGGCTGATGCCCAGATTATATTTGCGGGCAATGGTCCTGGAGCCCACGGGCTCTGCCGTCGAAATATAGTCTTCTATAATGAGCTGGAGAATTTTCTTCTTTCTTTCGTTTAACATAACTTCACCCCAGTTCGTTGTTAGCACTCGTTTATCAGGAGTGCTAACACCTTGATATTAGAATAGCACTGCCCCTATACCTTGTCAATAACTTTTTTGTTTAATTTTATGCAGTCACAAAAATTTCAAAAATACGGTTGCCAACCTCCATGCCGCTCTCTGTCAGCCGCAGTATTTTCTGCTTATCATCATATGCCACAAGACCTGCAGCCTGCAGCGGTTCAAGCTCTGCCCGGTATTTTTCCCACACGTCCACGCCGTAACGCTCACGGGCCTGCGCCAAATCCGCACCGGAAGTTTTACGCAGATTCATAAACATAAACTCTCCCATAAGTTCAGCATTACTTAGCTGCTCGACAGTATAAATATCGTGCCCGGACTCGCTGCCGGCAATATACGCTGCTACCTCCGCCGTCGCTGTCATGCGGGCAGTACCGTCAAAAGCACAGGCCGCCGCACCAAAGGCTTCGTAAGGCAGATAACGCCAGTAAGCCATGTTGTGCCGGGAATAAGCGTCGCCACGGGCATAGTTGGAAATTTCATAGCGTTCATAGCCCTGCTCACGCAGAAAGCGCTGCACGAATTCATACATATCGGCAGTCGCGTCCTCATCCGGCAGCTGCACCTGCCCTGCTTCTGCCAGTCTGGTAAGAGGCGTGCCCTCCTCCAGAATCAGTCCGTACACGGAAAGATGCTCAATACCCGTCGCTGTCAGCTGCTGTAAAGTATCTTCAAGGCTACGCAAAGTCTGCAGCGGCAAGCCGTAGATTACGTCCGCATTGATACGCTTAAAACCAGCCGCCTGCGCCATGGCGACAGCGTCCAAAGCCTCGAGCGCCGTATGGATGCGTCCTATAGCAGCCAGCTCGCCGTCCTGCAGCGACTGCACGCCGAAGCTGATGCGGTCAAAGCCAAGCTGATGCAAAGCACGCAATTTATCCTCGTCTGCCGTACCTGGATTCACCTCGATAGTTGCCTCCGCAGGCTGCTGCCACCAGCCGCAATTTTTCAGCGCAGTCACAATCCTGGCAATCTCCTCTGCCGGCAGCACCGAAGGAGTACCACCACCAAAATAGATTGTCGCCGCCGGATTTATCGCCTTACCTGCACGTCCCTTACGCTCAATCTCCCGGCATACGGCAGCGACATACTCCTGCTGTACCTTGCTGTCATAGCAGGCGTAGGAAGCAAAATCGCAGTACAGACATTTCTGCACGCAGAAAGGGATATGCACATAAACCGCCTGCACCTGCTGCCACGGGCGCAGTGCTGTATTTTTTTCAGCTTCACACTTCATTTTCGTCCGCTCCATCTCTAAATTACTTACACCACTATAGCATTGCTGACTACAGCCGTCAATTTCTTATCCCCAAAAAAAGAAACGGAGCCATACAACACAGCTCCGAAAAATTTTGCTGAAATTTGTTCTGACGAGGTTCTTTTTTCTCGCCTTCGATACCATTTAAAGTGTGAGATTTCTTTTCTCTTTCTCTTTTTTATTTATTTTTTCTCTTTCTCCTTTTCTTTGCCCACTCTTAAACCCTGTAACGTAGTTTAGGGTAATAACCCAAATAAGTTTCTTCCTTGTGCCAAAAGAAAAGCAGAACCCCAAGGTTCTGCTTTCCATAAGTATTTACTTAATCCATCTTCAAAATCGCCATAAAAGCTTCCTGCGGCAGTTCTACGCTGCCTACCTGCTTCATGCGTTTTTTTCCTTCTTTTTGTTTTTCCAGCAGCTTACGCTTACGGCTGATATCACCGCCATAGCATTTAGCCAGTACGTCCTTACGCATGGCGCGTACGTTTTCACGGGCGATAATCTTGTTGCCGATAGCTGCCTGTACGGGGATTTCAAACATCTGACGGGGAATCAGGCCACGCAGCTTTTCTACCAGCTGACGACCGCGGGTAGTTGCCTTTTCACGATGCACAATGGCAGACAGAGCGTCCACGGGGTCGCCGTTCAGCAGAATATCCACCTTAACCAGATTGGAAGCGCGATAGCCTGCCAGCTCATAGTCCAGCGAAGCATACCCACGGGTAACGGATTTCAGTCTGTCAAAGTAATCGTAAATAATCTCACTCAAAGGCAGTGCGTAGTGAATCATAACCCTGTTTTCGTCCAGATAGGTCATGTTTTCATATTCGCCGCGTTTTTCCTGACTCAGCTCCATAACCGCACCCACATAATCCTTGGGCACGATAATGGTAGCGTTCACATAAGGTTCTTCAACGTGGTCGATAACCGTCGGGTCAGGAAAGTTGGAAGGATTATCCACCATTTCCACATCGCCGTTGGTGCGGAATACCTCGTAAATAACGTTGGGCGCCGTAGTAATCAGGCTCAGGTTATACTCGCGTTCCAGCCTTTCCTTGATAACGTCCATGTGCAGCAGCCCCAGAAAGCCACAGCGGAAGCCAAAGCCCAGCGCAATGGAGGTTTCCGGCTCAAAGACCAGAGATGCATCATTAAGCTGCAGCTTTTCAAGCGCATCACGCAGGTTATCATAATCGGAGTTTTCCACGGGGTACAGACCGCAGAATACCATGGGCGTAGCCTTACGATAGCCGGGCAGCGCCTGTTCGGCAGGTCTCAGTGCATCAGTAACAGTGTCGCCGACGCGGGCATCCTTTACATTTTTAATTGCCGCAGCAAAAAAGCCTACCTGCCCGGGCTCCAGTGAATCTACATTAACGATACCGGGTTTAAAGTAGCCAACTTCCGTTACTTCAAACTCTGCTCCGGTTGCCATCATGCGAATTTTCATGCCTTTTTTGATGCTGCCGTCGATAACGCGGATATACAGCACTACACCTTTATAAGCGTCAAACTTGGAGTCAAACACCAGCGCCTTCAGCGGTTTTTCAGCATCGCCGCCGGGAGCAGGCACCTTGGCCACGATAGCCTCAAGTACATCCTCAATGCCAAGTCCGGTTTTTGCGCTGCACAGCACTGCATCAGAAGCGTCGATACCGATGACATCCTCAATCTCACGTTTCACATGCTCAGGGTCAGCACTGGGCAAATCTATTTTATTGACAACGGGGATAATTTCCAGATCATTATCCAGCGCCAGATAAACATTGGCCAGCGTCTGCGCCTCAATGCCCTGGGTAGCGTCGATAACCAGCAGCGCACCTTCACAGGCAGCCAGCGCTCTTGATACCTCATAGGTAAAGTCCACATGACCCGGAGTGTCAATAAAGTTCAGCATATACTCCTGACCGTCGCGTGCTTTATAAATGCTGCGCACCGCCTGTGCCTTAATGGTAATGCCGCGCTCTCTTTCCAGATCCATGGAGTCAAGAATCTGTTCCTCCATTTCACGTTTGGATAAAGTACCGGTATATTCAATTAATCTGTCGGCCAGGGTAGATTTGCCGTGGTCGATATGGGCAATAATGGAAAAATTACGAATCTGTTTCTGTTCCATCATAAGCTCCTTTGCAGAAAGATATTTTTTCAGTATTTTTTATTATAACATTATCAGGATAAATCTTGCAAGCGCTCCCCTGTATTTGGTAATTGCCGCTTTTTCTTCATTTATATATGCGGAATACTTCAGCCTTTTTCCGCTTCACAAAAAGTTTGCTGTCTTATTCATATAATATTTGTTAAAATAGATAAGGAAATAAAAGATTATGGAGGAATTACCCATGAATACATTAGATGCTCTTGCAACACGTCGTTCCACCCGCAAATATCTGCCGCAGCAGGTAGAAAAGGACAAAATAAACATAATCTTAAAAGCAGCCTATGCTGCTCCGGTAGGCCACGGTGCATATAAAGATCTGCATATCTCTGTAGTACAAAACAGTGAGCTGCTGCAAAAAACTGCCGCTTACTGCGGCAAGGCTTTTGGCAACGCTGCCTACAATCCCTTCTACGGTGCGCCCACTCTGATAATCGTTTCCGCCAAACCTAAGGCTGACGAACAGCTGGTTTATATTGCCGATATCGGCTGCGTTATGGAAAACATGCAGCTGGCTGCAACGGAACTGGGTCTTGGCTGCGTTTATCTCTGGGCTATGCTGAACCGCATTACCCCGTGCCCGGAACTTATTGCTGCTCTGAACCTGCCGGAAGGCTATCAGGCTGTTTCTGCTCTGGCTCTGGGCTATCCGGAAGCTCCTCTGCCCCTCAGAACACTTTCTGACATTCCTGCTGACAGAATTGCTACTACTTTCGTAGACTGATAAAGTACGGGAATTCACTATTTTTTTCACAAAAAACTTGCTAAAAGCGCAAGTACGTGATAGAATATTCCAGTACAAGTAATTTCAGGAGGTGAATTTCGTTGCCTAACATTAAATCTTCTATCCGCAGTGTAAAAACCGACGCAGAACGCCGTGCTAAAAATGCACCGATCAAAGCAGCTCTCCGTAACGCATCCCGTAAAGTTGTTGCTCTGACCGAAACCGGCGCTCAGGAAGACGCAAAAGCTACTCTGGCTACTGCTTCCGGTTTGATTGATAAAGCAGCTCGCAAAGGCATTATCCATAAAAATGCTGCAGCTCGCAAAAAATCCAGACTCGCTAAAAAAGTTAACGCTATGGCTTAATTTTAGCATTAACAACCTGTTGCAAAGCAGGTTGTTTTTTTCTGCCCCAAATAAACAACAGGCTGTCCGTTAAAAACGGGCAGCCTGTTTTCTTTGCATCAGGAATTTACGGTATTATTCTTATTCATAATGCGCTGCAGCTCCTGCATGAAATTATTCACGTCAGCAAACTGGCGGTATACGGAGGCAAAACGTACATAGGCAATCTGGTCAGTCTGCTCCAGATGATTCATAACGATTTCCCCGATAATGGTGCTGTCTATCTCGCTCTCACCGCGCTGACGAATTTCTCTTTCCACGCTGTCGGCAATTTCCTGCACCTTCTCCAATGAAACGGGGCGTTTTTCAAAAGCCTTAAGCAAACCTGCCAGCAACTTTTTGCCGTCAAAAAGCTCTCTGCGGCCATCTTTCTTGCTGACTACCAACGGAGCTTCCTCATATTTTTCATAAGTAGTAAAACGCTTTCCGCACTTGGGGCATTCACGGCGGCGTCTGATGGAATTACCTTCCTCAACGGAACGGCTGTCCACAACCCTGCTGTCATGGTAAGAACAAAACGGACATTTCATTTTTTCACATCCTCACTCAAACTGTTTATTCAACCTGTATATCATGCCAAAATCAGTCTGTATTTATAATTATTATAACATATTGTACACTTGTGTGTAAAATGCTCACCCCTGCAAAAAAAGACCTGTGAGAGCTCACAGGTCTTTTTGCCTAACAAGTTAAATCAGCCGCGCAGCCAGGGCGGAATCTCCGTATTGTCATTTCGCGGGAACGGTTTGAAGATGCCTTCACCGCTATTATGGTGTTCACCGGTATGTTCCGGATTCTTAATCGTAGCCTGTTGGCCGCCGTAAATAGTACGCGGACTGCCGCCGGGCACAGAAGGATTCTTCTTTTCAAAGCCGGTAGCAATAACAGTTACTCTGATTTCATCTTCGAGGCTTTCGTCGATTACGGCACCAAAGATAATGTTGGCGTTAGCATCAACAGCTTCAGTAATAATATTGGAAGCCTCGGTTACATCAAACAGGGACAGTTCTCTGCCGCCGGTAATATTGAACAGTACGCCCTGCGCGCCATCAATAGAAGCTTCAAGCAGCGGACTCTTAATAGCAGCTTCGGCAGCAGCACGTGCGCCGCCTTCACCTTTGGCAGTGCCGATACCCATGAGGGCGCTGCCTGCGTTGGACATAATAGTCTTAACGTCAGCAAAGTCGGCATTGATCAGGCCGGGCACACCAATCAAATCAGAAATACCCTGCACGCCCTGACGCAGTACGTCATCGGCAATGCGGAAGGCATCCAGCATGGAAGTTCTGCGGTCAATAACCTGCAGCAAACGGTCATTAGGAATGGTAATAAGGGTATCAACCTTTTCTTTCAGGTTGACAATACCGCTTTCAGCCTGATTCATACGGCGTTTACCTTCAAAGCAGAAGGGTTTGGTAACAACGCCTACGGTCAGCGCACCTACTTCTTTAGCGCATTCTGCCACGATATGTGCGGCACCGGTACCGGTGCCGCCGCCCATACCGGCAGTTACAAAGACCATGTCGGCACCTTTCAGTACTTCCAGAATCTGGTCGCGTGATTCTTCGGCAGCCTTTTCACCAATTTCAGGATTAGCACCTGCACCCAGTCCCTTGGTCAGCTTTTCACCAATCTGGATGCGTTTTTCTGCCTTGGAAAGCAGCAATGCCTGCGCATCGCAGTTTACGGCAATAAATTCCACGCCTCGAACGCCTGCGGTAATCATGCGGTTTACGGCATTATTGCCGCCGCCGCCGACACCGATAACCTTGATATTGGCAAGCGTTTCAATTTTAGTTTCAACATCTTCAAACATATCTGCAAATCCCCCTTAAATTCTGGGTATCAAATTTATTATAAAACTGTTAAATTTTTTAATTCAACAAGAAGTCTGAAATCTCCTGCTGAATCTAAAATTTATTTTCCAATATAGAGACGTCTGATAATTGCCAGATTCTGGAAAATACGCATACCGAAAATCAGCACTGCCACCATGTACAAATCTATGCCCAGCATGGTACCTGCATAACACAGGATAGCTGATAAGATACCGTTGACAAAGAAGCCGGAAATAAAGACTTCCGTATCGTATTTTCCCTCCATAGCGGCACGTATGCCGCCCAGCACTGCGTCAAGGCCTGCCAGCACTGCTACCGAAAGCAGCTTGGCATATTCCAGAGGAAGCGCAAACGGACAATAGATTCCCAGTATGATACCGATTATCAGTCCGCCCAGGATATAATAAATCATTTCTTATCTTCCTCCTTCTCCACCGCTTTGGCATACTCAAACGCACGTATGCCCTTAAAGGCCGGGATATGGATATCATCGGACGTATTTATCTTCACATGGATGCCCCAGAACTCAAAAGTTTCCACTACGCCGCCGCGCAGACGCAGAGCACTGTTCAGATTTTTGGGGTCGCCAATGGCCTTGATGGTGTAGGGCGGCGCACTGCGCACATTATTGACGGAAACCGTAGGCCCTGCACAGCGTACCTCGCTCATGGCCACAATACGCTGATCATTCAGCGAAATCGCTTCGGCACCGGCTGCACGCAGCTCGTTTAAGACACGCAGCAAATCCTCGTCATGGATGATATATAAGTTGGGATTTTCACCTGCGCGGGAAGGAATGCTGCTGTCATCCAGCACAATCTCTACGCCTTTGCCCCTGACCTCGGTAGTACCGGACAAAAGCATCAGGCGCTCCATCTCGCTGTCAACCAGAGCGCCGCTGCCGTTTTTGCGCAAACTATCCAGTTCATCCTCCAGCTGTTCTTTTTCAGCTTCTACACTTTTCAGGCGTTCAGACAGATCCTCTACGCGTTCATAATGAATCGTTTTCTGTCTTTCCGTTGTCTTGAACTGTACGGAAAGCATAAATCCCAAAACTACAAACACCAGTCCTACAACAATCCTGGCTTTTAAATCAAGTTTTACCGGATCCTTCATTTTTTCAAAATTACCTCATTTTCACTGCCATTAAGCCTGATATATGGTTTGGCAAAACTCAAATCAATATACTCTGCTTTAATCTTTTTATCTTTTATTTCATCGAAAACGGTACAGAAAACTTCTGCCTTCTCAGCCACCGTATCAGCACTGCCCAGCAGGACAGGATAGCCTCCGCGCAGCTGAACCCTTACCTGGTGACTGGCATCGACAACTATTTCTACAATCTGGTCATTGGCATCGTGCCCGATTTTATCCAAAAAATGCAGGATATTAAGCACCCTTGCATTGGCAACGGTCTCACCAATATAAACATTGCCGCATTCCTCGCCGACCAGAAGCGGTGCGTTGGCATCGGGAATAGCTGCCGTCACATCTAATACCACGCCGCTGTAATCCAGTTTCAGGTAGCTCTGGTAGGCATTGGCAACATATACCGCCGCCTCCCTCTCTCTGACAATAATACGCAGCACTCCCGGCCAGACGTAACGCACGTCGGCAGTCTGAAAGCGTGTATCATGTTCCAGCGCTGTCCTTACTCTGGAAGAGCTGACATTAAACAGGTTAAACGGCGGCTGCGAGCCTGCCATCTCGATAACATCCTGTTCTGTCAGCCGGCTTGTACCCCTGATATCAACGGAGCCGAAGGCAAAGCCCGGCTGATGCACGTAGCGCCAGCCGGCAACAGCCAGAGCGACGACTACGCTTAAATATATAAGCAGGCGCAGTAAACGCAGACGCTTCCTTCTGCGGTTTTCACGTAATTTTTCACGTATAGTCTGCATAATGCCACCTATCTTTACTTATTTTGCACTCAGTAAAATCTTTTCACATAAATCCGGGAAGGAAATACCGACGGCAGCAGCTGCCTTGGGCACCAGACTGGTAGGAGTCATACCGGGAACTGTGTTGGCTTCCAGTACATAGCCCTGACCTGCTTCATCCAGCATAACATCAACGCGGGCAACACCGCTCAGTCCCAGCGCCAGATAGGTTCTGACAGCCAGTTCCTGTACATGAGCGGTAACACTTTCCGTCAGCGGAGCAGGCACCAGATAGTCGGTTGCTCCCTTGGTATATTTGGAATGAAAATCATAAGAACCGGAATGGGGCGCAATCATAATCACAGGCAAAGGTTCAGGCACACCGTCTTTTTCCATCAGCGCTACCGTCAGTTCCTTGCCTTTGATGCATCTTTCAGCCAGCACATTTTCGGAATACTTAAAGGCTTCTTCCAGAGCAGGAATAACCTCTGCTTCTTCTTTGGCGATTACTACGCCGATGCTGGAACCCTGCGAAGCAGCCTTAATCACTACCGGCACACCGAACACCTCACAGATACGCTGCTTCAGAGCCTGCAGGTCCTGTGCCTCACGTCTGTTCATTATTATGCATTCCGGTGTGGAAATATGCTCCGCCAGCAAATATCTTTTGGTAGCAGCCTTATCCATCGCTACTGCACTTGCCAGCACCCTGCTGCCGGTATAAGGCAGATTCAGTGCCTCCAGCATGCTCTGCAGCCTGCCGTCTTCACCATACATGCCGTGTACGGCATTAAATACTGCAGCAGCGCCGCATTCCTGCAGCTGACTGCCCAGACGGGCCGGGTCAAGCTCTATTTTCTTTACATTATAACCCTTGCTGACCAGCGCTTCCGCAATAGCGGTACCGGTCACGCGGGAAATCTCCGCCTCGGAGGACGGTCCTCCCATAATTACTGCAACTGTATCCTGTTTATTCATTTTACTTCCCCCATTTCCGCAACCAGACGTTCTCCTACTTTAAAGACGTCGCCTGCTCCTATGGTCATAACCAGATCGCCCTGCTGCACATGCCCGCGCAGATACTGACTGACATCAGCAAGTCCGGGCAGATATCTTACTTCGCGCCCGCTCACGCGGCAGATGCCTTCTGCCAGAGCTGCGCTGCTGACACCTTCGATGGGATCCTCACCGGCAGCATAGATATCAGTCAGAATAAGCTCGTCACAGCCATCAAAGCAGCCGCAGAATTCGTCAAACAGCAGCTGCGTACGCGTATAGCGATGAGGCTGGAATACGCAGATCAGCCGCTGGGGCCGGGTCTGACGTGCAGCTCTGATCGTTACGCCGATTTCCGTAGGATGATGAGCGTAATCATCCACTACCCAGACGCCGCCGACTCTGCCTTTAGTTTCAAAACGACGTTTTGCTCCGCCGAACTTGTGCAGAGATGACAAAATACTTTCTGTGGCAATGCCCATCTCTCTGCCGGCAGCAAAAGCTCCCAGAGAATTCAGAACATTGTGCCTGCCCGGTACTGTCAGCCTGACCTCGGTAACGAAGCTGCCGCCTGCATACAGGCTGTACACGGTACCGTCCGCATTGTAGCGGATATCGCGCGCCGTATAATCGGCACCGGACTCCTCCATGCCATAGGTAATAACCTGTGCGGAGGTTTCGCCCGCCAGACGGCTTACCTTGTCATTATCCACGCAGAGGATGGCTTTTCCGCCCGGTTTGATATTTTCCAGAAACTGCCTGAAGGCAGCGTAAATATTTTCTTCTGTTCCATAATGATCCATATGGTCATTTTCAATGTTGGTAACCACCGCCAGAAAAGGGTGGAATTTTAAAAACGAACCGTCGCTTTCATCGGCCTCCGCCACAACATAGCTGCCTGCACCGTTACGGGCATTACCGCCCAGACTGCTTACTTCTCCGCCGATAACGACAGTCGGGTCAACACCGCCTTCGGCAGCAATACAGGAAATCATGGCACTGGTAGTCGTTTTGCCATGCGCACCGGCAACAGCAATGCCGGAGGCATCATTGAGCAGAGCCGCCAGCACATCACTGCGATGCAGTACCGGGATGCCGCTTTCCCTGGCTGCTGTCAGCTCAGGATTATCCTGATGAATAGCCGTGGAAATTACCACTGCATCCACATGTTCTACCTGTTCAGCCTTATGTCCGATATAAATAGTCGCGCCCTCCTGAGCCAGATGCGCAGACATTCTTCCCTGCGCCAGATCAGAACCGCTGACATGATAACCCCGTTTCAGCAAAACATAAGCAATAGCACTCATACCGGCGCCGCCGATGCCGATAAAATGAATATTGTGCAAATTCTTTATCACAAAAGTGCCTCCCTCAGTCTTTTATTAAGGACAGGGCCTGTCGCGCGATAGTTTCCGCCGCCTGAGGTCTGCCCAGTTCTTTTGCAGCCTGCTGCATTTCTTTCAGCTCGTCGCTGTGCAGCAGTAAATGCTCTATAATTTCCAGTAAGCTGTCACCGTTAAGCTCCTTATCCAGCACAACTTTCGCAGCGCCGCAGGCTTCTACAGCTCTGGCATTAAATTCCTGATGATTTGCCGTAGCATAGGGATACGGAACAAGTACCGAGGGAATCCCCTTGGCCATCAGCTCCGCCAGCCCGATTGCACCGGCACGGAACACTGCCATATCGGCAGCAGCCAGCGCTGCCGGCATATTGTGCAGATACGGTCTGACAATAATATTATCAGCTTCAATACCCTGTTTATGCAGCTTCTGCAGATATTCTTCGTAATTAACATCACCGGTAACATGCAGCACCTGCACATCGTGACGCCCTGCCAGCGCCGCTTCTACTGCCAGCATGGCATTATTGATGCTGCGCGCACCGCGGCTGCCGCCGGAAACAAGTACGGTCTTTTTCTGCCCGTCCAGTCCCAGTTCACTGACAGCGGCTCTCTTATCATAAGACAGGATTTCTGTCCTGATAGGATTGCCGGTAAATACTTTTTCTGCACTGCCGGAAAAATATTTGCCGGCTTCCTTATAACCCAGAAAAATTTTCTTCACAGAGTGAGCAAGAATCTTGTTGGTCACTCCCGGCATGGCATTCTGCTCCTGAATACAGGTAGGAATACCTTTCAGCGCTGCCATCAGTACCACCGGCCCGCAGACATAACCGCCTGTGCCGATAACAAGGTCAGGTTTTTCCTGATTGATGATACTCCGGGCATCATGGAGCCCCTGAAACAGTTTGGCCGCACTGCGCAGCGTATCAAGGCTCAGACTGCGGCGAAATCCCGCCACTTCGATAAATCTGAGCGGATAGCCATACCGCGGTAAAATGTCTTTTTCCAGCCCATGTTCGGTACCGATGAAAATAATCTCAGCAGCCGGAGCAAGCTTTTTAATCTGATCCGCAATGGTCAGCGCAGGATAAATATGTCCGCCTGTGCCGCCGCCGGAAAGAATAACCTTCACTTCGGAAGCCTCCTTAATCTATCTTATCAGAGCACGTACCAGCTGTTTAAAGCAGCGTCCGCGCTCGGGATAATTCTTAAACATATCATATGATGAGCAGGCCGGCGAAAGCAGTACGGTCTGCGGTTCGTGCGCCGCTTCGTAAGCTTTCTGCACTGCATCGGCAAAGGAATCAGCCAGCACGATATTTGCTACGCCACACTCCTTTGCAGCCTGATAAAAACGTTCCTTAGCCTCGCCCAGCAGGATGAGCAGATCGGTTTTTTCCTTCACAACCTTCATCATGGTTTTCAGTTCGGTCATCTTGTCATGGCCGCCTGCCAGCAGGATGATGTGTCCTTCAGGAAATGCTTCCAGCGCCTTGATGGCCGAATCCGTATTGGTAGCTTTGGAATCGTTATAGTAAGGCACGCCGTTAATGGTCGCCACGTATTCCAGACGATGCTCAATGCTCTTAAAATTCTTCAGCACTTTGGCCATATCGGCAATCGTCACCCCGGCAAAGAAGCCGCAGGCAATAGCCGCCAGAATATTTTCCTCATTATGACCGCCAAACAGATGTACTTCGTCCACCCGGCAGACAGGATACTGCTGTCCCTGCCAGCTGATAACAAATACGCCGTCTTTGATATATGCTCCTTCCGGCAGTTCTGCCTTACGACTGAAATAGCATACGCGTCCATGAGCCTCAGCAGCCCAGCTGCGTACTTCGGCATCATCATAATTGAGCACCGCAACCTGCTGCCCCGTCTGCTGCAAAAAGATATTTTTCTTGGCAGCACCGTAAGCCTGCATGGTATGATGCCTTTCCATATGGTCAGGCGTAAGATTAAGCACCACAGCAATATCAGGACAAAAATCTCTGACAAATTCCAGCTGGAAACTGGACAGCTCCGCCGCAATCCAGCTGTCAGCAGCAAGTCCCTCTGTTTCCTTGGACAGCGCCAAACCGATATTACCGCCAACTGCCGTTGTTACCGGCAGCGTTTTCAGCATCTCGCCTACCAGCGTAGTGGTAGTGGTCTTGCCGTTAGTGCCTGTGATGGCTGCAATATGACCATCATACAGCCTGTAAGCCAGCTCAATTTCACTGATTACTTCCACACCTGCCTGCTGCGCCAGCTGTACATTGGCATTTTCCGCCGGAATGCCCGGAGAAAGCACTACCGTTGCCGCCAGCGGCAGGATATCAGCAAAGCCGCCGCAGACTAATCTGCCGCCGCTGCGTGCCAACAGTGCCAGCAATTCCGGTGCCACACTGCATTCATTATCGTTATATAAAAAAATCTGTCTGTTATGCCCGGCCAGCACTTCTGCAGCACCCAGACCGCTGATGCCGGTACCGTAAACAATTACCGCTTTTTGCTCAGCCATTGTTTCCGCCTCCTATTTTAACAGCCATAATCCCAGTGCCAGCAGCGAAAATGCGCAGCTGACTGCAGTAAATACGGCTACGACCCTGGTTTCTTTCCAGCCACCCAGCTCAAAATGATGGTGGATAGGGCTCATACGGAAGATTCTTTTACCGCCGCTCAGATGAAAATAAGTAACCTGAATAATAACAGAAGCAGCTTCAATAACATAAATGCCGCCTAAAAGAATCAGCAGCAGCTCCGTCTTGGTTAAAAGTGCCAGTGCCGCAATACCTCCGCCCAGAGCAAGTGAACCCGTGTCGCCCATAAATACTTTGGCCGGATAATGATTATACACTAAAAAGCCAAGGCAGGCACCGGTAATAGTCAGCGCAAAACCGCTCAAATCAGCAGAGCCGCTCAGATACGCAATAACCGCAAAGGTCAAGGTTACGGGAATGCTTACACAGGAAGCCAGTCCGTCCAGTCCATCCGTCAGATTGACGGCGTTGGTCGTTCCTACCAGCAGCACGAAAGCCAGTGCATAATAGGCAAGTCCCATATCAAGGGTAATATCCGTACCGGGAAGCCACAGGCTCTGGTTATCGGCGTGTACCTCTGCATAATAAACATAGGCGCCAGCCAGAATAAACTGCATGATTAGCTTCTGCACAGCCGTCAAACCAAGATTACGTTTCATTACGACCTTGATATAATCGTCGATAAAGCCAATCAGCGCATGACCGAAAGTCAGCACCAGCGCAATAATTACTGTCGGGGTCATATCTCCCCATACTGCCAGCGTCAGAGCCATGGCCGCCAGCATCATAATGCCGCCCATAGTAGGCGTACCGCTCTTTTTCAAATGATTGGCAGGCCCGCATTCACGGATGCTCTGACCGAATTTCAGCCTGTGCAGAAACGGAATGAGAAAAGGCCCGATTGCTGCACAGATGACAAAAGAAGTTGCCAGCATTCCCAATAAAGATAACATTATTTACCTCTCCGAAATTTTATTTAAACAGTTCAAGCATTTTATCTGCCTGCATGGAACGAGAGCCTTTCAGCAGGATGATATCACCTGCCGCAGCAGTGGCGCGCAGTACGTCGGCAGCTTCTTTCCTGTCGGCGCAGTGCACAGTGTTGCCGCCCAGCCTGCGCACCTCGTCGCTGATGTAGGCGGCTTCCGGTCCATATGTCAACACCAGGTCGGTACCGGTTTCTACAGCCCAGCGCCCCACTCTGCGATGACTTGCTTCTGAAATAGCGCCCAGTTCCAGCATATCAGCCAGTACAGCTACAGTACGGCTGCTGCCCCCTGCCGCCTTCTTGGCCTCGGCCAGCGTTTTCAGCGCCGCTTCCATGGAAGCAGGACTGGCGTTATAGGCATCATTAATAAAGGTAATATCTCCTATATAGATAATTTCCTGACGACTGCCGGTCAGGCGTGCCGTTGCCAGTGCTCTGGCACTGTCTTCCATAGCTACACCATAGCAGGCAGCTCCGGCAATAGCAGCCAGCGCATTATATACGTTGTGCTCGCCAATCAGCTGCAGTTTTACAGCTACGCTCCTGCCGCTGCTCTTTTCCGTGCAGATAAAAGATGTTCCCAGCGCAGAAGTTCTGATTTCACTGCCGCGATAATCGCAGTCCTCGCCTAAACCGAAATATACTACTTTAGCCGCAGTCTTATCTGCCGCCGTCCTCACATAGGCATTGTCACCGTTTAAAACAGCAAAGCCTTCAACGGGCAGATCGACAACTATCTCGCTTTTAGCTGTGGCAATATTTTCCATGCTGCCCAAAAGTTCCATATGGGTTTCGCCTACGTTGGTGATAAGGCCGCTGTCAGGCTCGGCAATATCGCACAGTTCGGCTATCTGTCCCAAACCGCGCATTCCCATTTCCACCACGGCCATATCAGTACCGGGGGTAATGCTCAAAAGGGTCATGGGCAGACCTATTTCATTGTTGAAATTTCCCTGAGTCTTAACTACCTTATATTTCGCACCCAAACAAGCAGCCAGCAAATCTTTGGTAGAAGTCTTGCCATTGGAACCGGTAACCGCAAATACCTTCAAATCAGAAAAGCTTCTGCGATAAGCACGGGCAATCTGCTGAAAGGCCAGCAAAGTATCTGCTACCTTAAAAACAGCTACTTCTTCCGGCACATCCGCTACAGCTTTGGAAATTACGATGCCGGCAGCACCGGCTTCAATCGCTTTCCCACAGTAATCATGTCCGTCAAAATTACCGCCGCTTAAAGCAACAAACAGTTCTCCCGGCCGCACGCTGCGTGAATCAGTCGTTATGCCGGTAAAGGCGATATTTTTACCTGTATAGCCATCCGCCTGGACAGCTGCTGCAATCTGCTCTGCATTCATCATTTTTTATGTTCACTCCAATACTGCATAACCACTTCCCGGTCATCAAAATGGATGGTACGGTCTTTTAAAATCTGATAAGTTTCATGCCCTTTGCCGGCAATCATAATTACATCATCAGCTGCCGCATGGCTCAGGGCATATTCAATGGCTTCGCGTCGGTCACTGAGACGGACAACTTCTTTACCGGCCGGCACATCGGTAAGTGCTGTAAAGATTTCATCGATAATGCTTTCCGGATTTTCAGTACGGGGATTGTCAGACGTAACCACCACATTGTCGGCCAGTTCCAGCGCAATACCGCCCATAATCGGACGCTTTTTGTTGTCACGGTCACCGCCGCAGCCGAACACAGTCCACAGTCTGCCACGGGTAATGCAGCGGGCAGTTTTCAGTACGTTTTCCAAGCCGTCGGGAGTATGAGCGTAATCCACAATAACGGTATAGGGCTGACCGGCCTCTACCAGCTGGAAACGTCCCGGCACACCGTCAAAACCGTTCAGTACATCGCAAATAATGCTGCTGTCGATTTTTTCTACCAGCATGGCAGCAACGGCAGCCATAACATTATAGGCATTAAATTCACCGGTAATCTTCAGCTCCAGATCCAGCTCGCCTGCCGGAGTATGAAGTTTCAGCTGCATATGCTTGGCTTCGATAACGCAGCTCAGCGGATAAATATCGTTCTCACTGCCATGTCCGTAAGTCATTACAGGCACTCTGGTTCTGTCTTTGATAATGGCAGAGCTGGGATCATCCATATTGAAAACTGCATTCTTATTGGGCTTGCTGCCTGCACTCAGGCTTTCAAACAGCAGGCTCTTGGCATCGCGATAATTTTCCAGTGTCTTATGAAAATCAAGGTGATCCTGAGTTATATTGGTCAGCACCGCACAGTCGTATTCGCAGCCTGCGACACGGCCAAGAGCCAGTGCATGAGACGAAACCTCCATAACAACGTAATCACAGCCGGCGCACTGCATGGCATACAGCGCTTTCTGCAAGTCAACCACATCAGGGGTGGTATTATGCGCTTCAGTCACCTGGTCTTCAATCATAATGTTGATGGTACCGATAAGCCCCACCTTATAGCCGGCACGGCGCAGGATAAGTCTGATAATATTGGTAGTGGTAGTCTTGCCGTTAGTACCGGTAACGCCAATCATGCGCATCTTTTTACCGGGGTAATCGAAGAAGAAAGGAACAACTTCTTCCATGGCCCTGCGGGTATCGGCAACTTTAAGCAGCGTCATACCGTCCGGAATATTTTCCGGCAGCTCCTCAACCAGCGCAGCAACAGCGCCTTTTTCAGCTGCCATCTGCAAAAACCTGTGGCCGTCCACCGTCGCACCGCGCAGGCAGATAAACATACTGCCGGGTACTACCATGCGGGAGTCGGCAGTAACATCGCTAATGACCTTCCCGGCATCACCAAAAACCTCGACAGCAGGCAATTTATCAATAAGTAAGGATAGTTGCTTTTCCATCAGATTGTCCTCCAAAATTGAAAGGGCAGCCCTAAAGGCTGCCTCTTAAAAATCTTACAGAAATTATATCATAAAGTTTATCAAAAGGCTACGTTTAATTACCCGCTAATGCATAAACTTTATTATTTTTCACATGACCCGCCTGCACATAAATATTGCTGCGTGCAACGCTCATCCCCAGCTGGCTTTCAGCAATACTGATAATGCGTTCAGGCCCTTTCAGCTGCTCTACTTCGATACGCAGCTCGTTGTTTTTGTTAATCAGCTGCATCTCCTGTTCCTTGAGGCTTACCAGCTCATTGCCGGCACTCATCACCGTACCGCTTCTGACCACGGCACACAGATAGGTTGCTATAATAACGAACGCAATCACAGAAATCTGCGCCAGCAAATTTCTGTTCGTTTCCCTTACAGGAGCTCTCTTTACCTTTACTTCCTCATCAGCCTTCGGCAGCTGGTACTGCTCTTCCCAGGCATAATTATCATAATTTCTTGCTAACACAGCTTTCACGCACCCTTAAATTTTTATCGCATATCTCAGCCGCGCACTGCGTGACCTTGGATTTTCTTCAACTTCATCTTTGGAAGGCACAATGCTTCCGGTCTTTTTCAACAATGGTTTCTTGCCGCAGACACATACCGGCAGCTGCGGGGGACAGGTACATCCTTTTGCCAGCTCGGCAAAAACCTGTTTAACGATTCTGTCTTCCAGTGAATGGAATGTTATCACACCGATACGGCCGCCGCTTCTGAGCCTTTCCACTGCTGTACGCATGGTATTTTCCAATATTCCCAGCTCATTATTTACCTCGATGCGAATCGCCTGAAAGGTTCTTTTGGCCGGATGAGGCCCATCCTGACGGGCGCCTTTCGGCACAGCTCTTTTGATAATATCAACCAGCTGGTAGGTGGTTGTTATGGGCTGCTGCTGACGATATTTGACGATGAACTGGGCTATACGTTTACTCCAGCGTTCTTCGCCGTATTTGTGAATAATATCCGCCAGCTCTGCTTCTTTGTAATGGTTCACCACATAGGCCGCATCAAGCTCTGCTTCCTTATTCATCCGCATATCCAGCGGGCCGTCGTGCATATAGGAAAAACCACGTTCCGGCGTATCAAGCTGATAGCTGGAAACTCCCAGGTCGAAAAAAATGCCGTCGATACTGCTGATCCCCATCCTGTCCAGCACGGAGGCAAAATCCTTGAAATTTGCCTGTGCTACGGCAGTACGACAGGCGAATTTATCCAGCAGTCTTTCACTGGCCGCCTTAATGGCGTCGCTGTCCTGGTCGATACCGATAAGCAGTCCCCCGCTTTCCAGCTGAGAGGCAAAACCTCTGCTGTGACCAGCTCCGCCCATTGTGCAGTCCACATATATGCCGTTTTTATCCGTAATCAGGAAATCAACGCTTTCCTGTAAAAGAATACTTACATGTTTAAATTCCATAGCGGCAACCTTTCATCACTTAAATTCCCAGATCAGCCAGCTGTTCGGCAAGCTCATTAACGTCTTCTGAATTTTCTTCATTATATTCAGTCCATCTCTGAGCATCCCAGATTTCCGCCCTGCTGCCCACGCCTACAATCACAGCGTTCTTATCCAGTGACGCATGGCGGCGCAGATTGGCCGGAATCAGTACTCTGCCCTGTTTGTCGCATTCGCACTCACACGCCCCGCCAAAAAGGAAACGGGTAAAATCACGCGCGGTCTTGCGACTCATGGGCAGTGAAGCAAGCTTGCTTTCCAAAAGCTGCCACTGCTGCAGGTCGTACACAAACAGACAGCCGTCCAGTCCCTTGGTAATGATGAATTTACCGCCCAGTGCTTCTCGCAGTTTAGCGGGCACAGCAATACGACCCTTCGGGTCCAGGGCATGTTCATATTCGCCTAATAACATTGCTGCACCTTCTTTCACCACTTTACTCCACTTTTCTCCATTATACAGATATTTTGTATAAAAAACAATACTTTCGTCCTTGATTAAGCCATGTTTTTTCAGCGGCATACTAATATTTTTCTTTCTGCAATATTTTTAACAAATTTGTTGCAATGCCCGTTTGGCATTTAAAGTCAATAATGTTATAATAAAATGCGTAAAGTTTATTTACACATCAATTTATATAAAGGAGTTCACAGTTTATGATTACCAAAGACACAGGTATTATTGAAGCAGTTCAAAGCCATCCCGAAATTCTGGAAGTTTTTGCGGCTTATGGTCTGGGCTGCGTTGGTTGCATGGCAGCTCATTATGAAACCATTGGTCAGGGTGCAGGTGCGCACGGCATCGACGTTGACGCTCTGATTGCCGACATCAACAAAGTTATCGGCGAAAACAAATAAGTAAAGAAGCAAAAACCCTTCCGCAGCAAATGCTGCGGAAGGGTTTTCTTCATTTATAATAATATTTAATTTTCTGCTCTCAAATCATCAGGCTTGGTAACGCGCTCGCAGCAGACTTATTTCTGCTGCATAGCCCGGCAGTTCGTTAGGCGTTTCCAGATAAAAGGGTAAATTTTTCAGCGCCGGATGATTGATGACAGCTGTCAGTGCCTCCAGACCGATATTGCCTTCACCTATTCGGGCATGACGGTCTTTATGACTGCCCAGCATGTTAAGGCTGTCGTTCAGATGCACTGCTTTCAGCCTGTCAAGACCGATGATTTTATCAAATTCTGTCAGCACAGCATCCAAATGATTGACAATATCGTAACCGCCATCAAAAATATGACAGGTATCAAGGCAGACACCCATTTTTTCCTGCAGCTGCACCTTGGATAAAATGGCAGCCAGTTCTTCAAAGGTACGGCCTACTTCACTGCCTTTGCCCGCCATGGTCTCCAGCAGCACTGTGGTACGCTGCTCAGCAAACAGCACTTTGTTCAGCATGGCAGCAATTTTTTCGATACCTGCTTCTGCACCCTGCCTGACATGACTGCCCGGATGAAAATTATACAGATTTCCCGGCAGCAACTCCAGCAGCTGCAAATCTTCACGCATGACCATCTCGGCAAATTCCAGCAGGCGCGTTTCGGCAGCACAGGGATTCATGGTATAGGGAGCATGTGCCAGCAGCGGTCCGAACGCGTTGTCCTCTGCCAGCTTCATCAGCGCCGCTGCATCCTGCGGGTCGGCGCTTTTAGCCTTGCCGCCGCGAGGATTGCGTGTAAAGAACTGGAAGGTGTTAGCCCCAATGGACAGCGCAGTTTCTCCCATCGCCAGAAAGCCTCTGGCTGATGACAGATGGCAGCCAATTACTAAACTTTTCTTTTCCATAAAATATTAGCTTTTCTCTCTTTCCCGTAGTTTCATTCTGATATATTATAATGGTAGCATTTATTTTCAGTAAAGGTGGTACCTGATATGAAGCCTGATGAACTGCGCCGGCAGCTGCTTGGTCTGCAGGATATTAAATACCAAAAATTCCACGGCAGCCTGCTGCCCGGAGTCGAAAACATTATCGGCGTGCGTGTCCCTCTGCTGCGTAAGACTGCCACTGACCTAATAAGCTGCAGCTGGCAGGAATACCTTGAAGCAGCACTGCCTGCGGCAGATATGTATTATGAGGAAACCGTCATACAGGGACTGCTTATCGCCACAGCCAAAATGTCTCTGCAGCAGCGACTGGACTATATCTGCCGCTTTCTGCCCAAAATCTCCAACTGGGCAGTCTGTGATATTTTCTGTGCTTCTCTTAAAGAAGCAAAAAAATATCCTGATGCCTACTGGCAGCTTGTTCTATCAGCCTGCCAGAATAAAGCAGCATATCATCAGCGTTTTGCTGCCGTTATGCTGCTGACGTATTTTACTGATGACGCTCACGCAGAAAAAGCTCTGACGCTGCTTACTCATTTGCCTTCACAGGATTACTATGTGCGCATGGCAGCAGCCTGGGCCGTATCAATTTTCTATATCCGTCAACCGGACAAAACGCTGCCGCTGCTGCAAAACAACTGTCTTGATGCCTTTACTCACAACAAAGCCATCCAAAAAATATGTGAAAGCTACAGAGTCAGCCCTGCTGATAAAGCATCCCTGCGTAAATTAAAGCGCCGCTGACTGCCAGTACAGACGTACAGGCAGGTTGGAAGCCCCCGGCGGCGACCAGATAAATTTATACTTTCCCGGCTCCAGCGTAGCAACTTCCAGCATATCGTCATAGCTGTCACCGATGGACAGGCTGTTGCCCGGTAATGCCAGCAGCTGCCTGCTGCCGTTATGCTCCAGCATACCGTAACCGGCAAACAACCCTCCCAACGGATTAAGCACCAGTTTTACTTTTTCCGTGCCGCCGATTTCAAAGTTGACATCGTACATAACGCCGTAATTTCCGTAATTTTCGGCAGGAAGGCTGGTAGTCGCATCCGTACCTTTGGCAAACCCCTGGCAGCTGGCAGCAAGTTCCAGCATGGCAGGCTGCTCCTTGCTTACAGCAATCGGCTCTTTAATATTGTACTGCCAGTCCGCTTCCTGAAAACTGCCCCGCAGAGGATGTTCGTCCATGGGCAGTACAGGTGCATCGCTGTTAAAAAGCTCCAGATCATTTTTCAAATCGCACATAATGACGCTGATCTCCACCGGTCTGGAAAGGTGCAGATCGACAGTTCCTACCAACAGCTTGCCCGGTGCCAGCAGCATCCCCGTGCCTGTCAGCAGCTCCTTGCTGCGGCTGAAGCCAAGTGTACCGCTTTCCGGCTGCTGCTGTCCGGCAAAATATTCCTGCTGAGAAGTCTTGCCTGCATACATATAATTCCAGGAAGGTGCGCCAAGCCCTTTCTTTTTTATTGTATATTCACTGGGACGCAGGCCCTGATTATTTTTCAGCATTACAGCGATTTTTTTGTTGCTGTCCATAGCATTCACATGATGAAAGAAAATCCTTACATCACCCTGCACAACGTCTCTGTACAGCACGCCTTTCTGATAGACCATTTCCGGACTGTCAGAAAACAGCAGCAGCGGACCGCTTTTTGCTACTGTTGCCTTCAACTCCCGGCAGTTTTCCGGCAGTCCCTGCCCGCTGACCAGATGCTCAGCGGCCTCTGCACCGCCGGCAGTCAGCAGCAAACCGGCTGTAAGCGCTGCCGCCAAATATTGTTTCAGTTTCACAGTTGTACCTCCGTAAAGATCGCTTTTGCAGTAATATATTATACTTATTTTACCGTTGTTTGTCATCCCGACTGCACAGCAAAAAGTCTGCCGCCATTACTGGCGACAGACTTTTTTATCATACTTTATTTTTGGCTGTTGGCATAATCCTGTAAAAATTGTGCTAATCCTTTATCAGTCAGAGGATGCTGGATCATCTGCTCCAAAACCTTGGTGGGAATTGTAGCAATATGCGCGCCGGCCAGCATAACCTGCTCTACATGAGTCAGGTTGCGGATGCTGGCAGCAATTACTTCGGTAGTAATACCGTAATTTTTAAATGCCTGCACAATATTTTTTACCAGCTGCACCCCATCTTCGCCGATATCATCCAGACGGCCGATAAACGGGCTGACGTAGGTCGCACCGGCACTGGCAGCCAAAAGAGCCTGACTCATGCTGAATACCAGAGTAACATTAGTCCTGATACCTTCAGCACTCAGTATTTTCACTGCTTTCAGACCTTCGGGAATGCAGGGAACTTTAATTACCACATTGGCAGCAATCTTTGCCAGTTTGCGTGCTTCTTCCACCATACCGGCACAATCAGTGCTGATAACCTCGGCACTGACAGGGCCAGCCACCATGGCAGCAATCTCAGGAATTACTTCAGCCTGACTGCGGCCGCTTTTGGCAATCAGGCTCGGATTGGTCGTAACACCATATACAACGCCCCAATCAACAAATCTTGCTATTTCATCCACATTAGCAGTGTCCATAAAAATCTTCATCTAATAAACAACCTCTCTTTTACTACTTAAAATACTTATTTTGCTTCCTCTGCCAGGGCAGGCAGGATAACCGCCTTTTCCACATTGGTCTGACCCGGCAGGCTCATGGTCATTACGCTGTACCAGAGCATCAGGCTGTCGCCTTTTTTAATACTGCGGTATTCTTTGCAAACATCCTTGCTCACGGTAGCAATCACATCATGGTTACTGTTCAGCAGTCTTACAGCATTGGCGCTTTTGGCAGGCAGCACTTCCGCTACTTGGAAAAATTTACCGGTTTTGGGTACGTTCCTGCCCATAACTACAGCCAAAGCCTGACTTTGCGGCGGATTGCTGCGAGTCATCAGCGGCGAATAATACACCGTAACGTCTTTGCCAACCTTCAGTTTTTTCAGCTTTTTGGCATCGCCGTCCTTACCGTCCAGAATATAGGTATTATCGCTGACGATGACGGAAACCACCGGCTGATTACCTTCTCCCTGGACAGTTATTTTTTCGCCCTCAACGCTGACAATCTTACCTGCAGTTACCAGTACATTCTGTACAGGAGCAGGAGTAATAATCCCAATTGTTTCCTGTTCCTGCATCTGTCTTGCTTCCGGCACAGCCGCCTGCTGTGCATCCGGCAGCGCCGCAAAGGCTGTATTTACAAGCAGCATGGCGCAGGACGCGCCCAGTAATATTTGTTTTGCTAATTTCATAATAAATCCCTCCATAAGTTTATCCTGCTAAAACTATAACAGACAAATATGTCAAATTCATGGCAGCAAAGATAAATTACAGAAAACTTTATTTAGCAGTATAATGCACTGCCAGATTAGCCAGCATACCGGCAGCTTTCCACAGACAGTCTTCGTTAAAATCGAAATGACTGTTGTGATGTCCGGCAGCAATCTCGGTACCGTACATCAGATATAACGCACGACCGCCGCACTGCTGTACGCGTTCCATAAAGTAAGCACAGTCTTCGCTGCCGCCCATATCCATATAATCGATAATCTTGCTGTAACGGCCGGACTCTTTGGCCAGCTGCGCTACTTCCTGACTCAGCTCCTTATCAGCCATGCAGGCCGGAGCACTGCCTGCTCTGGATACGCTGACACTGACATCATACATATTGGCGCAGGCCTGCAGCATCCTGTTGGCTTCAGCAACCATAAACTCATTGATTTCCGTATCTGCGCCGCGAGTTTCCAGCTTTAACACGGCAATATCAGGCACTACATTGCGGCCGGTACCTGCCTGCAGTACGCCCACATTAATACGGGACGCGCCTTTGCCGTGACGGGCAATGGTATTCAGAGAAATGCTGGCCTGAGCTGCAGCCAGCAGTGCGTTTCTGCCCAGCTCAGGAGCAAGTCCCGCATGGCTGGAAACACCTTTATACACTGCATCAAGCTTGGTAGTAGCCAGGAAACCGTCCGTCAGACATACCAGACTGTCGCTTTCCACAGCCTTGAAGCCGATATGACCGCCAAACAGATAATCTACATCATCCACAATCCCTTTGTTAACCATGGCATAAGCACCGCGCACACCTTCTTCGGCAGGCTGGAAAATCAGCTTTACTGTACCGGAAAGCAGCTCTTTATTGGCTGCCAGCAGTTTTGCCAGTGCCAGTCCTATGGTAACATGCCCATCATGTCCGCAGGCATGCATGGCATTGGCATGCTGAGATCTGAAGCCTTCTGCAGCCGGTCTGTGCCCTGCATCCGCATCCTCTTCCACATCGTTGCAGTCCATATCAAAGCGGAACGCTACCGTATTACCGGGTTTATCGCCATGGATAATACCCATGACACCGGTCTTGCCGCCGGTCATTGCCGCAACAAGCTCGCTGTCGGCACCTTCGCTTACCGCTCTTGCCATATACTGCTGCAGCTCTGCTTCAGACGGTACGCCCATCATGGAAGCTTCGTCAATAACATCTGCGCCAAACAATACCTCGAAGCCAAGTTTACGCAGTTCCTGTATAATCATACTTGCCGTGCGGAATTCCGTCCAGCCTGTTTCCGGATGTTTGTGCAGATCCCTTCTTCTTGCCTGCATCTCTTCTTTCAGGGCTTCTGCCTGTTGCCAAATAGCCTGCATTCCTATTCCTCCTCATTAAAAAGCACCGTCTGTTCACTGTCAGACGGCAGATAAACACTGTATTCTTGCTTACGGTTGGCATTGCTGACCCATTTGCCGCAGCCGGGACATTTAAGCACCGCACCAGGCAAGGCCCAGGCCAGATGCCTGCCGCAACCGGGACAGATAAACTCTACCTGCAGTAAGGTCTCCTGCCTGCGCTTTTTCAATCATCACACCACCCGCATGTTTATTACTTATCTATTATACTACAAATCCTTACTATTTTTGCAATGGCATTCGACAAATCCGTAAAAATGTTTTATGCTATAGATAACAACAAATAACAAAGCGAGGGATTCATATGCAGCTTACAGCAGCGGATTTTGCCGCTCTTGGCTTCTGGGAAGATGCTACTCCAGAAGAACAGATTATAGTTTATGGTATGGATTTTGGCGATAACTACATTCTTTTGACTGACGAACTGGGCAGAACACCGGCTGACGGCAGCGCCATTCTGGTAGCTGCAGCCTATGACGGCAGCGACTGCTTCCTGTGGGGCAAGGAACTGAAGGATTTTGCCGCCTTAAGGCAGCTCTGCACGGCTAATGCTCCCGGCAGCGACGAACTTTTTGCCGCACTGGAAAACTACACCCTGCCGCGAGAATAAAAAGCAGCAAAAAAGGACTGTTTCCAAACGAAACAGTCCTTTTTTCTATTCCAGTGCAAAGATTGCTTCCACGCTGGCACTCACTTTGATTACGCCTGTTTCAATCACCGTCGCTTCATCAGCGCTCTTGGTCAGTGCCATATTACGGTACAGCTGGCCGTAATTACCACCGGAATTCAGGCTTACACTCAGCAGTCTGCCCAGCTGACGGTCTCCGGCAGCTGCAAGTACCCAGGCCTGCTCACGGGCATTCTGCACGGCTTCGCCGGCCAGCTGCCGCTGCAGTACTTCTTTATTTTTTACGGTAAACTGCAGATTGCCCAGTCGGTCTGCCCCCGCAGCAGCCAGTCTGTCGATGACTGCACCGGATTTATTCAAATCGTCAATCTTCACCCGCAGGCTGATATCGGCCTTGTAGCCGCTCACTCTGCCTTTATCATTATATACAGGGTACAGAGAATAACCGATATTTTCCAGCGCGTCTTCCAGAATATTGCACCCCAGCAGCGCTCTTTTAGCAGCCGCTGCTTTCTGCGCCGCCGCTGACGATGCCTCACCTGCGTCAGCACCCTGGCCCGTCACGGTAAAATCCAGCAGTGCCAGATCAGGATTTACCTCTCTGCTGGCCGTACCTGTAACGTGCACATCCTCCAGCACACCGTTATAAGCTCCGGCCGCAGCTGCCCAGCCCAAACTGCAGCACAGCACCAGTGCCAGACAGATATTTTTCAGCAGCTTCATGATACCGCCTCCTTCACTTTGTTTATCTCAAGTATAGCATATTTTATTTCTTCTGCCGTAATAACACAAAAAAGACATACTTTTTCCGCGGAAATTGTATAGTATTGCCATATATCCTTTGCTATAATACCAGTAAATACAGCTTATCATGTGAGGTTATTATGCGTTTCTTTATCTTTTTGGCAGCCGTCTGCCTGCTTCTTGCCGGCATCATGCAGCAGCAGCCCCTTGCCGTACTGCGCAAGGCAACCACGATATGTCTGGAGTGTATAGGCATTGGTTAGGCGCAAATTAATCCAGTTTCTCACGACGCTGCTGTATAACGGCAATCTGCCCGGTTTCTGGCAAGGCAGGCTGTGGCAGGGCAACAGCAAAAGCGTCTGTCTGCCGGGGCTCAACTGTTATTCGTGTCCCGGCGCCCTCGGAGCCTGCCCTGTCGGCGCTCTGCAAAGCGCTTTGAGCGGCGTTTTTCTGCGTATTCCTTTCTATGTAGTCGGAATGCTGCTTTTATTCGGTCTGCTCTTAGGGCGCCTCATCTGTGGCTGGGGCTGCCCTTTCGGGCTGGTGCAGGAGCTGCTGTACAAGCTGCCTGTTCCCAAACTGCAGCGCAGCTCGTTTACCGCCTCTCTTGCCAGACTCAAATATCTGCTTGTTGTCTGCTTCGTCCTGCTGCTGCCCCTCGCTTATTACCTTTTTACCGGCGTCGGCATCCCTGCCTTCTGCAAATTTATCTGTCCGGCCGGCACTCTTGAAGCAGCTCTGCCGCTGACAGCCGTAAATGCCAACCTGCGCAGCTCGCTGGGCCTGCTGTTTGGCTGGAAATTGCTGTTAATGCTTGTCATCTTAGCTGCGTCCATGTTCATTTATCGTCCTTTCTGCCGCTTCTTGTGTCCGCTGGGTGCTTTTTACGGACTCTTTCATCGGCTCTCACTGTTCGGCATCAAGGTAGATATGGCCAAATGCATCCACTGCGATGCCTGCATGCGCAAATGCCTGATGGACTGCCGCAAAGTCGGTGACCGCGAATGCATTGCCTGCGGTGAATGCCGCAGCGTCTGCCCTGCCGGCGCCATCTCACTGGGCAAAAAATTTTAACGTAACTACCACAAAGGAGAAAACCATGAAAAAATTACTTATCTGCTTACTGCTGCTTGTAACGGCACTGGCAGGAGGCTGTGCCTCCGACAGCGGCAAGACCACTGCCGCAGCTCCTGCTGCCGCAACAGCGCAGCCTGCCGCACCTGATTTCAGCTTTACCTATTTGAACGGTGAAAAAGCAAGTCTTGCCACGCTGCGCGGTAAACCGGTCTTTTTAAACTTCTGGGCCACCTGGTGCCCGCCCTGCGTTGGCGAAATGCCTCATTTCAATACTGTCTATCCCCGTTACAAGGATAAAATCGCTTTTCTTGCCATCAGTCTGGATGACAGCATGCAGGAAGCTTCCGACTTCATGCAGCAAAAAGGCTACAGCTTTCCCGCAGGATACGGCAACATCAATGATCTGGCCGGCAAATACAATATCCAGGGCATTCCAACTTCTTTGCTGTTAGACGCTCAGGGCAATATTATAGCCAGCAAAGTAGGCTCTATGACAGAAGCAGAACTGGAAGATTTTCTCAATAAAGCACTATAATAGTCTGCAAACACTGTTAAATCTCTGCGGTTTTTTAACAGTGTTTTCTTTTTTGTCATATTTTTGTAACAATTTGCCTGTCCAGCGGAAAACTGCCTTGCAAATAAATAGCAAATAAATTATAATATGAAGGCTAATGTCAGAAATTTCTTATTTATGACATTTTACGTTTATTAAGAGAGGATGTTTGTTTTGGAAAGAGAGACTTTTTCATCGAGATTGGGTTTTATCCTTATCTCAGCCGGCTGTGCCATCGGTCTGGGCAATGTATGGCGTTTCCCTTACATCACCGGTCTGTATGGCGGCGCTTCTTTCGTTCTTATTTATCTTTGCTTCCTGCTGCTTCTGGGCCTGCCCATCATGGTGGCAGAATTTGCTGTAGGGCGCGCCAGCGTACGCAGCGCAGCCAAATCCTTTGATGTGCTGGAACCCAAAGGAACCAAATGGCACCTGTATAAATACGGGGCTATCGCCGGTAATATTATCCTGATGATGTTCTACACCACTGTTTCCGGCTGGATGCTGTATTACTTCTACAAAATGGCAGCAGGTGATTTTGTCGGTCTCAATGCTGACGGCGTTACCAATATCTTCGTTTCTCTGCTGTCAGACCCTGTAACCATGGCAGGCAATATGATTGCCATCGTTCTTTCCTGCTTCGGCATCTGCTACCTGGGTGTTAAAGCTGGCGTTGAACGCATTACCAAATCCATGATGGCCTGCCTGCTGATTTTGATGCTGGTACTGGCAGCCAACTCCGTCATGCTGCCCAACAGCGGCGAAGGTCTTAAATATTACCTGTATCCTGATTTCAGCAAGGTACTGGAACACGGCATTTCCGAGGTTATCTTTGCGGCTATGGGTCAGGCATTCTTTACCCTTAGTCTCGGCATCGGCGCACTGGCAATCTTTGGCAGCTACATCGGCAAAGAACAGCGTCTTACCGGTGAAGCTATGTGGATTATGACATTAGATACCTTTGTAGCCATTACCTCCGGCCTGATTATTTTCCCGGCCTGCTTCAATTTTGGTATCAATCCGGGCAGCGGCCCCAACCTGCTGTTCATTACCCTGCCTAACGTATTTAACGAAATGGCCGGCGGACGTTTCTGGGGTGCTCTGTTCTTCCTGTTCATGCTCTTTGCAGCCATGTCCACGGTAATTGCCGTCTTTGAAAATATCACCTCCTGCATCACCGACCTGACCGGCTGGGATCGCAAGAAAACTATCCGCATCAATATCGTAATGATTATCCTGCTTTCTCTGCCCTGCGTACTTGGTTTTAACCTCTGGAGTGACTTCCAGCCTCTGGGCAAAGGTACCTGCGTCCTCGACCTGGAAGATTTCCTCGTCAGCAATAACCTGCTGCCGCTGGGAAGCCTGGTTTATCTTGCCTTCTGTACCAGCCGTTACGGCTGGGGCTGGGATAACTTCATCAAAGAAGCTGACACCGGCAAAGGCGTTGCCTTTCCCAAATGGATTCGTTTCTATGCCACCTACATCCTGCCTCTGGTAGTCCTTGTAATCTTCTTCAACGGCTACTACGCCCTGTTCTTTAAATAAAATCTGTTTAGTAAAATCCGGCTCACTACTGAGCCGGATTTTTTTATTGCATACTGCTCCTCCGTCCGGCAGAAACACTGTAATCTGTCTTATTTTGTTTCATAGCTTACACTGCCACACAAGTAATGTGAAATTTAAGTAAACCCTCCGTTTATTATTGACATATGTCATTAATTTTTCCTATAATGCAGCTGTACCTTCTGAACTTTATTCATAAACAGAATACATCTTATTTCAGAATAAATTTTAATGATTGGAGTTGTTATCTATGACCAAACTGTTACAGGAAAAATATGACCTCTATATTGACGGCAAATGGGTACCTGCTTCTGACGGCGGCGTTTTCAAATCTGCCAGCCCCGCAACCGGTGAATATCTTGCCACCTGCGCCGAAGCAACCAAAGAAGATGTGGACAAAGCGGTAGAGGCTGCCTGGAAAGCTTTTGAAATCTGGAAGGAAACCACCCCGGCCCAACGTGCAGAACTGCTTTTAAAGATTGCCGATGTCATCGACGCCAATAAGGAGCAGCTGGCTCAAATTGAAACGCTGGATAACGGTAAGCCTATCCGCGAAACCTTAAACGTCGATATTCCCATGGCTGCTGATCACTTCCGTTATTTTGCCGGTGTTATCCGTGCCGAAGAAGGCACTGCCACCATGCTGGACAATAATACCATGAGCATCGTTTTAAAAGAGCCCATCGGCGTTGTAGGCCAAATCGTTCCCTGGAACTTCCCCTTCCTCATGGCAGCATGGAAGCTGGCCCCTGTACTGGCAGCAGGCTGCTGTACCGTACTCAAACCCTCCAGCTACACTTCTTTGAGCGCACTGGAACTGGCACGCCTTATCGACGGTATCCTGCCGCCGGGTGTATTTAATGTCATTACCGGCAAGGGCTCCCGCTCCGGCCAGTACATTCTTGACCATTCCTGTTTATCCAAGCTGGCTTTCACCGGCTCTACCGAAGTAGGCATGAACGTAGCCAAGGCTGCTGCCGACAAACTGATTCCGGCAACGCTGGAACTGGGCGGCAAATCTGCCAATATCTTCTTCCCTGACTGCAACTGGGAGCTGGCCATGGAAGGCCTGCAGCTGGGTATTCTCTTTAATCAGGGTCAGGTATGCTGTGCCGGCTCCCGCGTCTTTGTGCATGAGGATATCTACGATAAATTTGTTGCCGAAGCCGTTAAGCGTTTCAACAGTGTCAAAGTCGGCGATCCGCTGGATGCAAACACCCAGATGGGTTCACAAATCTACGCTGCTCAGGTACAGAAGGTGCTTGACTATGTAGAAATCGCCAAAAAAGAAGGCGCAACCATTGCCTGCGGCGGTTACAAGCTCACGGAAAACGGCCTTGATAAAGGTAACTTTGTTGCTCCCACCCTGATTACCAATGTTACTAATGACATGCGCGTAGCACAGGAAGAAATTTTTGGGCCTGTTGCCGTCGTTATTAAATTTAAAGATGAACAGGAAGTCATCGACATGGCCAACGACAGCATCTACGGACTTGGCGGCGCGGTCTGGACACAGGATATTAACCGTGCCATCCGCGTTTCCCGCGCTATCCGCACCGGACGTATGTGGGTAAACTGCTACAATGCCATTCCTGCAGGCGCACCTTTCGGCGGCTATAAACAATCCGGTATCGGTCGTGAAACCCATAAGGTCATCCTCGACCACTACACACAGCAGAAAAATATTATGATAAATATCGGCGAAAAACCGCTGGGTCTGTACTAAGATAAACTAAGGCAGCAGGGCAAAAGCCCTGCTGCCTTTCTTACTGATACAATATTTCATGCCTATTGTTTATAAAAAATCCTGCTTTTGGCAACTATGTGGTATAATTAAGAAAAAAGTAAAGGACTGTACTCTATGCCCCGACCTCTGAAAAAGCGCCACATCTGCCGTCAAAACCTGCCTGCTGCCAGCAGCTTTGCACCTGATCTGGACGGCGCGGCAGAAACCATTATCCTCAATATCGACGAATACGAAACCATCCGTCTGCTGGACGGCGAAGGCCTGACGCAGCAGGAATGCGCCCAACGCATGGGTATTGCCCGCACATCGGTACAGGCAATCTATGAAAGTGCCCGCAAAAAGCTGGCTGACCTGCTCATCCATGGCAAGCGCCTGCATATTGAAGGCGGCAGCTGCATTATCTGCGACGGCCTGCATCATTTCTGCGGTGACAGCGACTGTCCCTGCCGCAAGATGGATAAATAAAAAATAACCTGCTGAAATCAGCAGGTTATTTTTTTATTTTAATCTCTCAATTTTGCTTTATAAGCTTCGCCTACTTCGGCAATAACCTTCTTCATGCTGGCATCAACTTCTGCATCAGTCAGAGTACGGTCAGCAGCCTGATAGGTCAGATTGAAGGCCATGGACTTGCAGCCTTCAGCCACCTGTTTGCCGGTATAGATATCGAATACACGTACATTCTGCAGCAGTTCGCCTGCATGCTGACGAATAACCTGTTCCAGTTCGGCATTGGTTACTTCAGCAGGAACAACTACGGCGATATCACGACTCATGCCGGGATATTTGGGCAGATGCTGATACTGAGGTACTGCAGTGGCAGATGCTACCAGCGGTTCAACCTCCAGTTCCAGCAGATATGCTTCCTGCGGCAGACCGAAAGCTTCCTGTACCAGCGGATGTACTTCGCCCAGCCAGCCGATAACTTTACCAGCATGCTCAATTGCGCAGCTCTTGCCCGGATGCAGGTAAGGCACTGCATAATGCACTAACTGATAATCGTTAAACTGCAGTTTGGCCAGCAGGCCTTCAGCAACACCTTTAATATCATAGAAATCTACGTTATCACGGCAGGTGCACCAGCTTAAATCGTTGCATTTACCGCTGATAACGGCACACAGCATGGAACGTTCTTCCGGGAACTCTTTGAGCGGCAGCTGCTTGGGCAGATAAACGCGTCCTACTTCAAAAACTGCTGCTTTGGACTGCTGACGGGCCAGATTATAGGCAGCGGCATTCAGCAGGCTGGCAGCCATGGTCGTGCGCATTACTTTAAATTCATCAGTAATGGGGTTCAAAAGTTCGATTGCCTGACGTCTGCTGTCATCTGCAGGCAGCTGCAGTTTATCAAAAGCAGAAGGATTGATAAAGCTGTAAGTCATAACTTCGCTCATGCCTACGCCGGCCATATAATCCTGAATACTGTCTTTTACGTCTTCGATAACAAACTGACGGCCCTGACTTACGCCCAGCACCGGCAGATGGGACTGGATATGGTCAAGTCCGTGAATACGGGCAATTTCTTCGCTGATATCAGCATCACAGGTAACATCGTTGCGCCAGCTGGGTACGGTTACCAGCAGATTTTCGCCTTCTTCAGCTACTGTAAACTGCAGGCTGGTCAGCGTAGAAATCATTTCTTCCTTGCTGATAGTGATGCCGATGCGGCTGTTGATAGCTGCAGGAGCTACGTTGATTACAGTGGGCTGTACCGGTTCAGGATATGCTTCTACGATACCGGCTACAGTTTCGCAGGCACCCATATTTTCCAGCAGGTTGGCAGCACGGTTCAGAGCATTTTGAGTCAGCACGGTATCTACGCCGCGTTCAAAACGTCCGGAAGCTTCGCTGCGCAGACCCAGTGCACGGGAAGTACGACGGATGCTGGGACCGTTGAAGGTTGCTGCTTCCAGCATAACATTGACGGTAGCATCGGTAACTTCTGTTTCCAGACCGCCCATTACGCCGCCAAGACCGACAGCATGTCCGGTATCGGCAATAGTAATCATGGATTCATCAAGAATGCGTTCCTGATCATCCAGAGTAACCAGTTTTTCACCGTTGGCAGCACGACGCACAATCAGAGTATGGTCGGCAACCTTGTCATAATCATAAGCATGCATTGGCTGGCCCAGTTCCAGCATCACATAGTTGGTAACGTCAACAACATTGCTGATGGGACGCACGCCGCAGGCACGCAGACGTTTCTGCATCCAGTCGGGAGAAGGGCCAATCTTAATATTTTTCAGCACACGTACAGCAAAGCGTTTGCACAAATCAGGTGCTTCAATTTTAATGGCAGCCATTTCGGCAGCATTACAGCCGGCAGCTTCCTTTACATCCAGCGCCGGCATTTTCGGCTTGCAGCCGGTAACGGCAGCAATCTCACGTGCCAGGCCAATGATACTGAAGCAGTCGGCACGGTTGGCAGTCAGATCAATATCAATAACAGTATCGTTCAGACCCAGTACTTCTTTAATATCTACGCCGATAGGAGTATCCGGCGGCAGGATGAAGATGCCGTTTCTCTGTTCCGGCAGCAAAAGCTTGCTGTCGATACCCAGTTCTTCCGCACTGCACAGCATACCGAAGGAGTCAAGGCCGCGCATTTTTGCTTTTTTCAGCTTCATGCCGTTTGGCAGACGACTGCCGACAACGGCAACAGGTACCATGTCATCCTGATGCACATTCTGCGCACCGGTCAGAATCTGTACAATGCCCTGGCCGTAGTCCATCATGCAGACCCACAGATGGTCAGAGTTAGGATGACGCTCGATATGAGTAACCTTACCGGTCAGTACGCCTTCCAGACCTTCGCCAAGATTGGTAACTGTTTCCACTTCCAGACCGACGCGGGTAATTTTGTCTACCAGCTCATCGACAGGAATATTTATATCAACATATTGTTTAAGCCATTCCAAAGACGCTAACATAATAATCCCCCTTATTTGAATTGACGGATGAACCGCAAATCGTTTTCAAAGAATAAACGCAGGTCGTCGATACCGTATTTTAACATCGCAATGCGTTCTACGCCCATACCGAAAGCAAAACCGCTCATCTTATCCGGATCATAACCGCTCATGCGCAGTACATTGGGATGTACCATGCCGCTGCCGAGAATTTCCAGCCAGCCGGAATTCTTGCAGACACGGCAGCCATGGCCGCCGCAGATAACGCAGGAAATATCAACCTCTGCAGAAGGTTCAGTAAACGGGAAATAGCTGGGACGCAGACGTACCTTAACACTGCTGCCGAACATTTCTTTCAGGAAAAGCTCCAGAGTTCCTTTCAGGTCAGCCAAACTGATATTTTTATCAACTACGAGGCCTTCAACCTGGTGGAACATGGGGGAATGAGTTGCATCGTAATCGCAGCGATATACGGTACCGGGAACAATTACACGCACGGGAGTGTTGGGCTCCTGTGCCTGCATGGTACGCGCCTGTACCGGAGAAGTATGGGTGCGCAGCAGGTATTCATCGGTAATATAGAAGGTATCCTGCATATCGCGGGCCGGATGGTCTTTGGGCAGATTCAGTGCTTCAAAGTTGAAATAATCATTTTCGATTTCCGGACCTTCCATAACGTCAAAGCCCATGCGCATGAAGATTTTCTTGATTTCGCGCATGGTCAGCGTAATAGGATGCAGATGGCCTTCTTTAGGCTGGCGGCCTGGCAGCGTGATATCTACTTTTTCGGTAGCCAGTTTGTCAGCCAGTGCTTTCTGCTCCAATTCTGCTGTTTTTTCATTGATAACATTTTCCAGCGTACTTTTAATTTCATTAACAATCTGACCGATTTTCGGGCGTTCTTCTGCCGGCAACTTGCCCATGCCGCGCAGAATCTCAGTCATCGGCCCTTTTTTGCCAAGATATTTGACGCGCAATTCTTTCAGCGCATCCAGAGAACTTACCTCTGCCAGTTCTGCCAGAGCCTGTTCCTTCAAAGACAATAATTCTTCTCTCATGGTTACCCTCCTGTAAAATCTGCTTTCAAGCAATAAAAAATCGCCCCCGTAAACCTACAGGGGCGAATCAATTCGCGGTACCACCCTTATTTATATACTTCATTTCTGCCTTAACGCGGCTTACGCCGCACCTACCCAGCCTTGCAGCCTTCAGCGCGGACACTCACAGGCGAACTTCCCTCAGCCTTACTGTGCGAAGCTTGCAGCCTGCGGCTTCACTCTCTGGGACATTACAGCTGACGTACTCTCCTGTTCATCGTGTATTCAGGGGCATATTCAATTTAAATTTTATTATAGCATAAAATGGTATAAAGCTCAAATATTTATTCAACTGCAAAATAATTGCGGCGCATGGTCTCGAACATAACAATGCCGGCAGCCATGGCAACATTCAGCGATTCAGCATGTCCGCGCATGGGAATGAACACTCTTTTATCCGCCTGCCTGAGCAGTGATGCGCTGACGCCGCCTGCTTCATTGCCCATAACAAATGCCAGACGCCCGCTCAAATCAGCCTGATAAAGATTATCGGCACCGTCCAGCGCCGTTACCAGCAGCTGGTAGCCTGCTCTTTTGGCATCATCAATAAACTCCTGCTCAGAGATGCCGCTCAGCACCGGCACATGAAACAAAGATCCCATGGAGGCTCGCACCGTCTTGGGTGCGTAAATATCGGCAGACCCCTTCAAAAGCACGATGCCGCCCACACCTGCAGCATCGGCAGTGCGCAGCATGGTACCGATATTGCCGGGGTCACCAACCCTGTCCAAAACCAGCAGCAGCTTACCGGAAGCCAGCAGCTTATCCAGCGGCTGCTCCTGCATGCGGCAGACAGCAATAATCCCCTGAGGAGTTTCCGTATCGGCAATCTTCTTCATTACAGCCTCACTGACGCAAACCAGTTTAAGCTGCATGGAAGCGGCCTGCTCCAGCAGTTGCAGGGTACGCTCATCTTCGACTGCAGTATGGAAAATCAGCTGCGCTGCTTTAAAGGCCACCGCCTCTTCCACCGTGCGCAGACCCTCTGCCAGAAACTCTCTCCGCTGCTGGCGATGCTTTTTCTGCTTTAATTCTGCAGCCGCCTTAACCAGCGGATTCTGCAAACCTGTCACTTCCATCAGAAATTAACTCCCATCATCTTTACCCCCTCATGGGTGCCGATAATGATAATTTCATCATCTGGCTGGAATACCTCATGAGCCTTGGGGTTTACTATAGTGCTGCCGCCACGCTTGATGGCCACCACATTGATATTATAGCGTCGGCGCAAATCTGCCTCGATAAGATTTTTACCAATCAGATCCGTCGGCAGCTGCAGACTCATAACGCTGATTTCATTGGATAACTCGATATAGTCCACAATGCTGGAAGAAACAAGATTATGCGCAACACGTTTACCCATATCCTTTTCCGCATACACAACTTTATCTGCGCCAATCTTGTTCAGCATGGTACCATGCAGATCGTTGAGTGCCTTCGCCACTACCATGGGCACACCCATCTCCTTGAGCAGCAGCGTGCACATCATATTGCTTTCCAGCACACCAATGGAAACTACAGCCACATCAATATCGTCGATAGGCAGGGAACGCAAAGATTTTTCATCAGAAGCATCGGCGCAGACCACATAAGATAAATCGCTGCTGGAATCCTGCACCACGTTCTCGTCCATGTCTACACCCAGTACGTCATAGCCCATATTATGCAGCGTCATTGCCACGCTTTTACCGAACAGACCCAAGCCTGCTACTAAAAACTGTTTTCTTTTACTGTCTTTCATTTTCTTTCTCCACTCAGCCTACAATAACATTTTCCGTCGGATAACGCACCCTGTCAGTCTCTTTCGTAAAGAACGACATGCCAAAGGTCAGAATACCGATTCTGCCTATATACATGGTAGCTATCAAAATCAGCTTACACCAGTCGTTCCACTCGGTTGTAATACCGATACCCAGACCTACAGTACCAAAAGCAGAAAACAACTCAAAAAGCACCTTAACAAATTGATGTCCGCCTGTATCAAGAGCCAGCAGCAAAAAGAATGCCAGCACCAGCCACAAAACAGACAGAATAAAAATACTGTAGCTTTTAAAAATTAAAGCGTTGTCTATACGCCGTTTGAACAGCACCGTTTCCTTTTTATCACGCAGCAGCGATAATGTTGAAGCCAGCAGAATACCGAAAGTCGTTGTCTTAATACCGCCGCCGGTAGATGTCGGCGAAGCGCCCACAAACATCAGGAACATCATAAAAACCAACGTAGCATTACTCAGCAGAGCAATGTCTACTGTGTTAAAACCTGCCGTACGCGCACTGACTGACTGAAACATGGCCGCCAGCAGCTGTTCGCCGATGTTCATACCGGCCAGCGTACCCGGATTTTCTCTTTCCAGCAGCCAGATAACCAGCGTACCGCCAAAAATCAGCACCGTATTAATCAGCAGCACCAGCTTGGTATGCAGAGAAAAGCGCTGCCAGCGTCTTTCTTTCAGCACCTCGCCGATAACAGTAAAACCGATGCCGCCCAGAATAATCAGCAGCATAAAACAGACATTAAGTAAAACATTTGCCCTGTAATCAACAAGGCTCTGAAAATCGCCGAACAAATCAAAACCGGCGTTACAAAAAGCAGAAACAGCATGCCAGTAGCCCCAGTACAGAGCATCCAGACCCATACTGTCATAAAAATACGCAGCCATAATGCTGCCAAAAATAAATTCTATGACCAGGGTATATTTAATGATGGCCAGTGTCATCTTGATTACACCTGAAGGGCCTTCCTGATTCAGTGACTCCTGAATAAGCAGTCGGTGCCGGATACTGATACGCTTCCCCAGCCCTACGCTGAACAGCGTTGTCATAGTCATGATACCAAGACCGCCAATCTGGATGAGCATAATCAGTACTGTAGAACCAAAACGGGTAAAATATCTGCCTGTATCGACCACGGCCAGACCCGTTACACAGGTAGCAGAAGTAGCCGTAAACAGCGCATCGACAAACGGCATCCATTCACCGGAAGTATTGGCTATCGGCAGCATCAAAAGCAGCGTCCCTGTAAGGATCAGTACCGCAAAAGTCATTGCCACCGCCATACTTCTATTCATATTTAAAAATAAACGCAGTAATTTATTCATAGCCTTTTTTCTCCTGCTTTGTATTATACTAAAGGTTACTTACAGCGTCAATTTAACAATATTTGCCAAATTATATATGCAGGACAGTAAAAAACAAAACGAAGATAACCACGCTGCACATGATGGTTAGCGAATTAACTACACCTGCCAGGGCAGCATTGCCCCCCATCTTTTCAATGAAGATAGGCCCTATGGCCGTCGACGGAGCCATAAGCGCAGCTGCAGCCACCACATTGACCTCATGGGCAAAAGGCTGGCAATACAGCAGCAGCGCAGCCGCAGTCAGACCAACCAGATACCTGCTGCAGACGATTTCCCTGATATAGGCGATACTGCGCTTATTCAGATTCAGTTCAAACATCATGCCAATCATCAGCATACTTAAAAAAGTATTGGCACTGCCTAAAATGGCAGCAAAATCATACAGCTGTAACGGCAGCGACACCTTGAGCAAAATCAGCGTCACCAGCGTAATATAGACAAGAAACGGCGCTGAATGTAAAAGCTTGTCGATAATTCCCCGCACACTGACGGTTTCCCGTCGTCCGTCCGCCATACCAACGACTGATGCCGTAAAAGCATAGGTCAGGCCTGTACACATAATGGAATTACCCAAATCGAACATACACAGGGCAATAACACCAAACGGACCTAAAAAGCTCTGTACAAAAGGCAGCGTAAAATTACCGATATTATAGCCGGACATACAGAAAACATAGAATATCTTGGCAGCAGGCGTCTCGCGCCGCGTTAAAAGAAGAGCTGCTCCTACCATCAGCGCATTAGTAACTATTCCCAGCGCAGCCAGTACAAACAGCGAATAATCCATCTTAAAATGGGCAAAACTGCTGATAATTGCTCCCGGCAGCGTAATATTCATTACAATCTTACTGATGAGACGGTAATCATCGGGAGCAAAAAAGCCGGTCTTTTTTAATCTGTAGCCGATAATAATGATAATGGCGAAAGCCAATGCCTTCGTAATAACAGCCAGCATCTTTCTCCCCCTCACAAAATAAATCAGGATAAAAAAATATAAGCCTGCCCCTTACGAGGCAGACTTAGAAGTTTAATCTTACAGAGCGGCTTTAGCAGCTTCAACCAGTTTGGTGAATGCAGCTGCATCATAGATAGCCAGATCAGCCAGAACCTTGCGGTCCATTTCGATGCCAGCCTTGGTCAGGCCGTAGATGAAACGGCTGTAGCTCATACCGTTAGCACGGGTTGCAGCGTTGATACGTGCAATCCAGAGACGACGGAACTCGCGTTTTTTAGCGCGACGGTCACGACGAGCATAGTACAATGCTTTCATAACGGTCTCATTAGCTTTTTTGAATTGTTTGCTCTTAGCTCCGCGATAGCCTTTAGCCAGTTTCAGAATGTGTTTATGACGACGATGAGCGGTAACGCCAACTTTAACTCTTGCCATTATTGATATCCTCCTTTAATCTCTTGCTTATGCGTACGGCAGCATTTTTACTACGCGTTCATGATCGGTCTTGTGAACCAGAGCAGCTTTGCGCAGGTTTCTCTTACGTGCAGGAGATTTATGTTCGAGAATGTGGCTTCTGAAAGCTTTAGCACGTTTAAATTCACCGGAAGCAGTTTTTTTGAAGCGTTTAGCAGCACTTCTGCGGGTTTTCATTTTAGGCATTGTAAAATCCTCCTCTATTTGCTGGGTTTAGGGGCAACAATCATAATCATATTCTTGCCTTCTAATTTGGGCATTCTTTCAACAACTGCTGTTTCTTTCAGCTGCTGTGCCATTTTGTTTAACAAAACTTCGCCAAGTTCAGGGTGAGACAGCTCACGTCCGCGGAACATGATGGTAACTTTTACCTTGTCGCCATCTTCCAGGAAGCGTACTGCATTTTTGAACTTAACATTGAAGTCATGGTCTTCAATACCAGGGCGCAATTTAACTTCTTTAATATCGAAAGTCTTTTGCTTCTTACGGGCTTCTTTTTCACGTTTTTGCTGCTCGTAACGATACTTGCCGTAATCCATAATCCTGCACACGGGCGGTTTCGCTGTCGGCGCAATCTCTACTAAATCCAGATGACTTTCTGCTGCAATCTTAAGAGCATCTCTGCTGGACATAATACCAAGCTGTTCGCCCCCGGCTGCAATAACACGCACTTCACGTGCACGAATTTCTTCATTGATACGCAAGCTTTCTTTGCCTATGACCATTCACCTCCAAAATGAAAAAGCGGGCAGATTAAATCCACCCGCAGAAAAACATATCCAACCCTGTCGAGCCTGTGCTGCAAGGTGAGAAGCGAGCGGCTTCTTCTTTGTTACTCGAATATAATACCACACTGTAACATATGTGTCAACAATTTATTGCAGTTTTTATTATGGCTGCCGCATAAAAAAGGGACAGCATACGCTGTCCCTTTAAAGCTTGTGTTAATTTGTTTACTAATCGTAAGATTAGAAAGTGAATACGAGTTGAGTCCACAGAGTTTCTGCGTCAACGCTACCTTCTTTAGATTCGAGGTCATACCATTCAACCTGACCAACGATGTTCTTAGCAAAGGTATAGTTAGCAAATACGCTGTAACCCTTGAAGCCTTCATAATCAGCAGTTCTTAAACTATCTGCTTTACCGTTCATGGTATGATCGATGTAAGTGCTCATACCTTGATCATAGTATTTAGCAACTAAGCCCCAGCTACCAGGATCGGAAGCTTTAGCGCCTTTGTAGGAAGCAGTGATTACATAACCGTCATCAGAACCATCGTAACGGTCTTGATCACCATTCAGGTACAAAGCACCCAGTTTTACATTCTTATCAAATGCATAGTCAGCACCAACAGCCCAAATGGTATCATCTACGTCTTCAACTTCTTTTACATTGGAGAAGTCATAGTAGCCGCCCATTAAACCAAGTTTGCTGATTTTGCCGCTTACTTCTGCATACCAAGTTTCATCAGCATTGTATTTGCTTTCAGCACCAGTTGCATCAAATTCAGCTTTCTGTTGGTGTGCTTGTCCATAACCAGCAGTTAATTTAACATCTTTGCCATAAGAAAGTTGTACGCCATCAAAACGATGATCATATACGTTCTTATCGCCTAATTGCAGATTATAGCGACCAGCCTGTACTTTAACGCCGCCTAATTTACCGTTAATGTATGCGCGTTGGAATTCAGTATCTTCATCACCATTATCATTACCAAAATCTTGTTCGTTTTGAATCATGCCGGTATAGGTCCAGTCATCATTGATTTGACCAGTTACCCAGATACGGGAACGCAGTTTAGTTTCCCAACCATCAAGTTTAGCAGTATCTCCATCAGTATCTGCATAATGATAACGGATTTCACCGGTGATCTTTACGTTGTCAGCTTTCTTTTCGAGATTAGCAACGCGAACACCGAGGGTATCCAGTTCGTCAGCAAATTCTGCTGCCAGTTTATCTACGTCAGCGCCTTTTGCCATTGCTTTTGCTACGATTTGTGCCATTTCATAACGGGTCATCAGTTTGTCGCCACCAAAGGTGCCGTCAGGATAACCGTCTACTACGCCAGCAGCAACCAGTTTGTTTACGCTGTCGTATGCCCAGTGGCCAGCCGGTACGTCAGAGAATGGATTTGCAGCGTATGCGGATGCAGTTACGCCGAGAGCCATAGCCATTGCGAGAACTAAAGATTTTTTCATGTTTGTCTCCTCCTTTAGGAAAACATTTTATATTTTATAAAACGCCGGAGGACTTCTGCCTTCTTTCCCGCAAGAGTTGCCTTGTTTCCTCTGCCTGTTTGCGGCTTTCTTCCTGCCTGCGCCTTATAACATAGGCAAGATAAAAAGCAGGCTCAGCTGCGGTACTCGCAATAACGCAGATCCAAGAGGAGGGGCATTGACGGGCCCTTATCCTGCCTTTTATCTACGCATATTATAGCACTTTTGCCCCCCCTGACAAGATTTTACTGCGAAATTTTTATTTACTCTCTCGCAAGCTGCTACTCGAGTGCCGCTGCAGGAAACTTTTTCCGTTACAAAAACTGCCTTATTGCTCTTTTTATCACATACAACAAACAACCCATCATCCTTTCATAACAAGGAAGATGGGTTGTAAATACACAGATATTATTTATTTGCAGATTTTTGCATCAGCTCTCTGATAAGCTTTTCATTCTGCGCCATTATCTCAGCATTTTTCTGAATGATTTCTTTATCGCGCCTGTTCTGTTCCTCAAGGGCTATCAATTTAGCCTGCATTACAGACATCTGTTCCTGCATACCTGCTACGTCATGCGCCAGCTCGGGCTGCTTTTTGGTGCTCTTGCCCAGAGCTACGCTTAAGCCTATACGTCCCATTACATCGCCATCGGAGCATACAGAAGCGCCTACATTGACCATGAGGTTAGGCCGGATATAATGGAAGGCGCCTATCGCCATAGCATATTCGTCATGATAGGTACCAACGCCGGCAGAAAAAGTCGTCGGCTCATATTTATTGTACGGTACGGGATGCAGCGCCGACATTGCTGCCGCATGTGCTCCGACCACGTCAATACTCTTGTCCAGGTCGTTCATACGCTGGTAAGCCTGATAAAGCTGATTACCCGTTACCGCATCTCTGCTGCCCGCCGCAATCCTGCCGTCTGCTACGTTAGTAACCTGGGTCGCTTCTCCGCCTTCATTCAACGTAATTCTGGTTTTATCAGTGTCGTCATACTTTACGGCAGCACTGTTCCCTGTAATAATGTCTATATCGCCTGTAGCAATACCGTCTATGATGTCCGTAACATTTTTCTCCGTATTCGTTACTCTATCATCTATATTGGTAATTTCTTTATTGACCTCATAGAGCTGTCTGCCTGTTACGGCGTCAGTACTGTCCATAGCGATGTTACCGTCCGCAAGACCGGTTATCTGCTTGCCGCCCATATTAATGCCGCCAGAGTTCATACTTATGCCGCCGATATTCGCGCTGTCCGCGTAGACGGAGGTAAAAGTCGGAGTCGGGCTTACGCTTACAGTGAACTTGTTGGCATCTGCGCCATCCTGCGTAATCTGGATATTACCGCCCTCAGCTATAGTTATAGCGCCTTTGCCAGGGTCGATTTCGATCTCATCCCCGCCGACAGCGCCGCCTGTACTTCCCGCAGTTCCGTTATAAAGCGCGTTCAGCGCAGCTTCTACTGTGTAGTAATCCGCTCCGCCGATGTTGATCGCACTTGTGAAGGAATTGCCATTATAGACGACATTTCTTCCGATGATACCTGCGACCGCGTTGCCAAGGGCCGTAACGCCGCTGTTGAGCTGTCCCACCGTCGCCGCGTCAGTATTTGCCGTGCCATCCGCTACGTTCACGATACGGCGTGTTGTGCCATTCCCCCCCACGGAAACAGTATCTGCCTCGCTTGCAACAGAATTAGAGCCGAGCGCAATGCTGTTTTCGGCGGTTGCCTCAGAATTATTACCTATAGCAATAGCATTCTGTCCGCTTGCATTACCTTCCGGAATGTCCGCCCAAACCGCCTGCGGCAGAAACAGGAGAGCAGCGATGAGCCCGCAGGAAAATAAAGCTTTACCACGACAGGATAAAGTCCTTTTCTGTTTTCCAGATATGGATGCCTTTGCAACGTATTTATGCATATTTTCTCTCATCTTCGCTCATCCTTTCTTTACTGTCTCAGACATATATGACTAACTTTTTATTTAATCAAATTACATACTATACTCATCTTGCTTACTGCAATCCTGCTTTTGCTGCCACCCTTCCGTATATTTTCCTGCTGCAAAACTGCAACTGTTATTTTATAATGTCACAAACAGACAAAACAAAATCCTCCTTTGCTTTTTATCCGGTCGATGGCCGTATTTATTTATCAAAGAAGGATTTCTTGCCTGTAAAATTATCTGCTGCACCTAATCGTCTCAATTCTGACCATTACTGGACAGATAACCTGTTCCACGAACAGCTGCTGATTGGAAGCCAATATTTATTTTTCTGTTTAGCCTGTAAAATATACTGATGTAACTAAATGATTTTCACTTCTTATCTGTCTGCCAGTCCGTTGGCTTATCTTTTATAATATTGGCAGTAATACAACGAATGTTTTCTGATACATGAATTGTTTATTACATTTTTTATTTCTTATCTATAATTAGTATACTACTTTTGTCTCCTCATGAAAAGTTTTTACTGTTAAGTTTTTTGTAATCTGCCATAATATACGCAACAGCAAACTTTTCCCATTACAAAAACTGCCTTCATATTATATACCCGTTAAACACAGGCAGCTTTAGACAGCAAAACCCGCTGCAGTACGCAGCGGGTTTTGCAAATCTTCCATTATATTATTTTTTGGCAGCAATTTCTTCCTGCAGCATGGCAATAAAGTCAGCCTGTTTCATGGCGCCGATGTCACCTTCGCCGCGGCGGCGTACATTTACAGTGCCTTCTTCCACTTCCTTGTCGCCGACAACGAGGGTATAAGGAACTTTTTGTACCTGCGCTTCACGAATCTTGTAGCCAAGCTTTTCATTGCGGTCATCCAGATGTACGCGCAGTCCCAAATCAAACATCCTGTCAGCCAGCTCTTTGGCATAGGCAACGTGCTTGTCGGTAATAGGCAGAATACGCACCTGCTGCGGTGCCAGCCAGGCCGGGAACGCACCGGCATAGTGCTCAATAAGGATACCGATAAAGCGTTCAATGGAGCCGTACACAACGCGGTGAATCATAACGGGGCGGTGTTTGAGCCCGTCTTCGCCGGTGTAGGTAAGGTCAAATTTTTCCGGCAGCAGCATATCCAGCTGGATGGTGCCGCACTGCCAGGTACGGCCGATGGAGTCGGTCAGATGAAAGTCAATCTTCGGACCGTAGAAAGCGCCGTCGCCTTCGTTAATCACATAGGGCAGGCCCAAATCTTCCAGCGCAGCTTTCAGCGCGTTAGTGGTTTTTTCCCAGGTTTCCGCATCGCCCATGGAGTCTTCCGGACGGGTAGAAAGCTCTGCATGATATTTCAGACCGAAAGTAGCATATACTTCGTCAAACAGACGGATAACGTTCTGAATCTCGTCTTTAATCTGAGAAGGCATCATAAAGATATGGGCATCATCCTGCGTGAAGCAGCGTACACGGAACAGGCCGTGCAGCGCGCCGCTCAGCTCGTGGCGGTGTACCAGGCCCAGCTCACCGGCACGGATAGGCAGTTCTTTATAGCTGTGGGGATGCAGTTTGTACACCAGCATGCCGCCGGGGCAGTTCATGGGTTTTACTGCATAATCAGCTTCGTCAATCTGGGTAAAGTACATGTTTTCACGGTAATGATCCCAGTGGCCGGAAGTCTCCCACAGTTTGCGGGAAAGAATCATCGGCGTCTTGATTTCCTGATAGCCGTAACGACGATGTACCTGACGCCAGTAGTTAATCAGCTCGTTGCGGATAACCATGCCGTTGGGCAGGAAGAACGGGAAGCCGGGGCCTTCTTCCATGATAGCGAAGATGTCCAGCTCCTTGCCCAGTTTGCGGTGGTCGCGTTTGGCAGCTTCTTCCAGCATATGCAGATAGTTGTCCAGTTCTTCCTTGCTGGCAAAAGCAGTGCCGTAAATGCGCTGCAGCATCTTGTTCTTTTCATTGCCGCGCCAGTAAGCTCCGGCAATGCTCTGCAGTTTGAAAGCCTTTACCCTGCCGGTAGAAGGGCAGTGCGGGCCGGCGCACAAATCGGTGAAATCGCCCTGGGTGTAGGTGCTGATAACGGCATCTTCCGGCAAATCGTTAATAAGTTCAACTTTGTATTTTTCATCTTTGGCAGCAAACATGGCCAGCGCTTCGCTGCGAGGAATTTCCGCGCGTACCAGCGGAATATTCTGTTTGATGATTTTAGCCATTTCTTTTTCGATAGCAGTCAAATCTTCCGGGGTAAAGGTGTGCTCGCTGTCCAGATCGTAGTAGAAGCCGTTGGCGATAGCAGGGCCGATGGCAAACTTTACATCCGGGAACAGATGCTGGATAGCCTGAGCCATAACATGTGCCGCAGTATGGCGGATAGCGTGCAGACCTTCAGCAGATTCGGGCACGATAAATTCTACAGCGGCGTCGTGGTCAAGTACATCGCTTAAATCTTTATTGACGCCGTCAACAACAGCCAAAAGAGCCTGTTTGCCCAGTTTTTGCGACAGGCTTTTAGCAATTTCCAACAAACTTACACCGGCAGCATATTCTTTAACGCTGCCGTCTTTTAAAGTAACTTTAATAGCAGACATAATCTTCCTCCTAAAATAAAATAAACCCCAATCCCTCTCAAAGGGACGGAGTTCTTCCGCGGTTCCACCCTGATTGACTCATCATCTGAGCCCACTCGGTACCGTTAACGCCGGCAGACGGAGCTGCATACTTGCTGTGCTTTCCGCAACTCAGTTTGAAGGTGGTTCAGTTTACCGCTTTACCATACTGCTCTCAGCCTTGGCAGTATTTTCTGTACGGATGATACGGTAACGCGTCCTTCGCATTACTGATAATTATTTTCAATTACTAATTTATTATAGCACAACACCGCCGCTTGTCAATACTGACATAATACTGGAAAAATATAATTCTTTTTAGTATAATGGTAATTAAAATATGTGTTCATCTAAAATAATTTAATGTTTTAAAATATTTTCATACAAACATAAAGGAAAACATAATGTCCCGTAAACTAAGTTTAATTGCCTGCCTCAGCGCCGCCTTCTGTCTCTGGACAATACCTGCTCAGGCAAAGCGCCTCAATATTATCTACATACCTCTGGATAACCGTCCTGTCTGCTACGACTATGTACAGGAGACCATGGAAGCAGCTGACTGTAAAATCATCATGCCGCCGGAAAAATTTATTGCCGGCAATGATAATAACGGTGATCCGGAAGCAATCTGGGACTGGCTGCAGAACAAGGCCCCCAAAGCCGATGCTGCCGTCATCAGTACGGACAGCCTTATCTACGGCGGACTGGTCGCCTCCCGCACCCACAATATTCCCAAAGAAGTATTAACTGCGCGGCTTGAACGCTTAAACGAGCTGCAGCACAGACTGCCTATCAAGCTCTATGTCTTTTCTACCATCATGCGCACACCCCGTGCCAGCTTCGGACGTGTCGAGCCACCTTATTACAGTGAGGTCGGCCCCGCCATCTTCGCCTACAGTCAGCTGCTGGACAAAAGCGACAGCAAGACGCTGCCTTTGTCAGAACAGCTTACCAAACAGGCACTGGAGCGCAATCTGCACCAGGCTGATCTGGGCGACTGGCTGGAACGACGCAAAAAAAATCTGGATATTAACTACGAACTGACAGCCATGTCCAACAACGGGCGCTTCCATTATCTGGCTATCGGCAAGGATGATAACGCGCCTTTATCTGCCACGCATATGGAAGCCCGCAAAATAAGTTTCCGTACGTTCAACATGGATCACGGCATTTTCCAAATCCTGCCCGGCGTTGACCAGCTGGGGCTGCTGCTTTTAACTAGGGCCTATAACGAAGCCCATGGTATTACGCCTGCCGTTTATCCCCTTTACAGCGGCGGTGCCGGACCTGCTACGCTGCCCCAGTACAGCGATGAACGTCTGCAGGATTCCGTACCGCAGCAGATTAACGCTGCCGGCGCCAAAGTAGCCTCCACTCTGGCTGATGCCGATCTTGTTTTGGCGCTTAATACGCCTCCTAACGGCATTATGCAGGATTCCACGGCAGACTCCAATCAGTTTTTTGCATCCATAGATAACAAAAATTTTGTCCGCAGTCTGCAAAATGTACTTGATGGCGGAGCCAGAGTTTCTCTGGCTGATGTCAGCTATTCCAACGGTGCCGATAACGGCTTTATGGATCTGCTGGCAAAATCAGGACAGCTGGAACGCCTTGCCGCATATAACGGCTGGAATACCGCCGACAATACTGTTGGCTATGCTGTTTCTCAGGGCCTGCTGGCTGCTTCCATGACAGAAAAAAATATCGATACCCTTCTGCGCCAGCGTCTGATTGACGACTGGTTCTACCAGAGTAATGCCAGACGGCGTATTTCCGACCTGCTGGAAAAACACAGCCGTGAAGACCTTAAATATGACCTCGGCCCTGGCGAAAAACCCATTTTAAAAGTAGTTACTTCTGATTGCACCCAGCTGGCCAATAAATACAGTTTTACCCGCAACACTGATTTTAGCATCAGCTTCCCCTGGCATCGTTTATTTGAGGTTGATGTAAAAGTTTACAGCAATAAGAAATAAAAAAAGCAGCTTTACTTTTCGTAAAGCTGCTTTTTTATTTAAACTATAAAGTTTTTACACAGAGGAACGTCCATTCTTTCCAGAGCATTTCTGGCTGCATGCTGTTCGGCATCCTTTTTGGTTCTGCCGTCACCGCTGCCGATAACCTTGCCCTGCAGCAAAACCTCGGAAGAAAATACCTTGTTATGCTCCGGGCCGCTGCTGCCTGTCAGTCGATAGGTTATATCGACATCGCCGTCCTGCTGCAGATATTCCTGCAGACGCGTCTTATAATCGCTGCAGATACCGTGCGTACAGATATAATCTATCTCACTGCGCATCATATCCAGCAGAAAGCTCTGCGCCCTGGCAAAACCCTGATCAAGATAATAGGCTCCCAGTACGGATTCAAAAGCGTCAGCCAATAATGACGGCCGCTCGCGTCCGCCGCTCAGCTCCTCGCCTTTGCCCAAAAGCAGGAAATCTCCCAGCTTTATCTTTCTGGCATATTCAAACAGTGATGCTTCACATACCAGATGAGCACGCAGTTTAGTCAGCTGTCCTTCGTTCAGCTCAGGAAAATTATTATACATATAAGTACTGACAATAACACTCAAAACAGAATCACCCAGAAATTCAATCCGCTCATTATGCTGCGGTCTGGGTAAAGCTTTTGCTTCATGTGCATAGGATGTATGAGTCAGCGCCATATCAAGCAGAGACAGATCCTGCATTTCAATACCCAGCCAGCTGCAGAAGCTCTGCAGCTGCTGTGTACGTTTTTTTTGCATTTTTATCTACCCGTTTCTTAATCTTCGTATTTTTTGAAGATAATGCAGGCGTTATGACCACCAAAGCCCAAGTTGTTGCTCAAAGCAGTTTTTACTTCCGCTTTACGGGCTACATTAGGAACATAGTCCAGATCCAGCTCTTCTTCAGTGTCAGGATCGCGATAGTTGATGGTCGGAGGAATTACGCCGTTTTCGATGGTCAATACGGAAGCAATAGCTTCTACACCGCCAGCTGCACCCAGCAGATGGCCAATCATGGATTTATTGGAGCTGATTGCCATTTTATAAGCATGTTCGCCAAATACTTTCTTGATAGCGATGGTTTCACCCAGGTCGTTAAGATGAGTAGAAGTACCGTGAGCGTTGACATAGTCAAGTTCTTCCGGTTTCATGCCTGCATCTTTAAGTGCTGCTTCAAAGCACAGTGCTGCCATCTCGCCGCTCGGATCAGGAGCTGTAATGTGGTATGCATCGCAGTTCAGGCCATAGCCCACCAGTTCGGCATAGATATGAGCGCCGCGTGCTTTAGCATGTTCCAGTTCTTCCAGTACCAGTACGCCGGCACCTTCGCCCATTACAAAACCGTCACGTTTTTTATCAAACGGGCAGGAAGCTTCTTCCGGATGCTCGTTGTTGGTAGAAAGAGCCTTCATATTAGCAAAGCCTGCAACAGCGATAGGAGAAATAGCAGCTTCGGTACCGCCTGCCAGCATTACGTCAGCATCACCGTACTGAATGGTACGGAAAGCGTCGCCGATGCAGTTAGTACCGGTAGCGCAGGCAGTTACTATTGCAGTGTTGGGGCCTTTGAAGCCGTAAGCAATACCGATCTGGCCGGCAGGCATGTTCGGAATCTCCATGGGGATAAAGAACGGACTGATCTTGCCGGGGCCTTTATCACTATATTTCAGAGATTGTTCCAGGAAAGTATGGATGCCGCCGATACCTGTACCTACGCAGACACCGCAGCGAACCGGGTCGATTTTTTCCAGATCCAGCTTGGAATCTTCCAGAGCCATTTTAGAAGCTGCAACAGCAAACTGGGTAACGCGGTCCATGCGTTTGCCTTCTTTTTTATCGCCATAGTCATTAAAATCAAAATCTTTTACTTCCGCAGCGATTCTTACACTGAAATCAGTAGCATCAAACTGGGTAATAGTACCGATACCGGATTTACCGGCAATCAGATTTTCCCAGAAAGTTTCCTTACCTGTACCGATAGGGGTAATCGGGCCAACGCCTGTTACTACAACTCTTCTTTTACTCAAAATGATTCACCTCGAAATTAAATTTTTTCTATATCTGCTTTCAATCTTCTGAAAATTTCCTTAACTGGCAAAATTTCCTTGATTTTCCACATATTTGCCCCGGTAAATACCAGACCTGTTTCCACATCACCCTGCTGAGCGCGAGTGAGCGCACGGATAATGCAGAAGCTGTGCGTGCAGTGCTTTAAGCAGGCATCGCACACGGTCGGCTTCGGAGCCTTATTTTCCAAAGACAGCTGCGCAAAGGGATTCCTGATAGCTCTGCCTTTATAACCTACAGGGCTGTCAATCTGCACAACGTCTTCTTTTTTCATTTTCAGATAGAATTCCTTCAGTGCCGGTGCACCGTTAGATTCCTCACTGGCAGCAAAGCGACTGCCCATCTGCACGCCGCTTGCACCAAGCTTCAGCAGCTCGGCTACATCATTGCCGTCAATAGCACCGCCGGCAGCAATAACAGGTATCTTTACTGCTTTGACGATTTCCGGCAGGATTTCCTTAATGGACTGCTGCGTACCAAGATGGCCGCCAGCTTCGGTTCCTTCAACAACGATTGCGGATGCTCCCAGTTTTTCCGATATTTTAGCCAGTTTTACAGATGAAACGATCGGCACAATTTCAACGCCGTATTCGCGTCCGACGGCGAAAATATCTCTTGAAAAACCGGCGCCGGCAACTATCACATCAATTTTCTCTTGTGCGGCAGTAGTAATCAGGCCTAAAAATTCTCTGGCTGCAACCATGGCATTGATGCCGATAATGCCCTTCCCGCCGGTCAGTTTTCTGGCCAGACGGATTTCCTTGCGCAGCTCGTCGAATTCCATTCCGGAAGCAGCAATCAATCCTATGCCTCCCTCATTTGCCACGGCAGCAGCCAGCCGTGCAGTGGACAGCCTGATAGCCATACCTCCTTGTACTATCGGCATTTCAGCAACAAGCTTGCCGATTTTCAGCACTGGTAATTTCAACAAATATCCCCCATTTCAGGACCATACAGCAGCTTTTGCCGGAGAGCCCGCAGGCTCTCCGTAAAGCATGTAAAGCTTATTGTCTTATTTTTCTTCGTCCAACAGTTTAACTGCATCAGCAACTGTACGGATTTTTTCAGCTTTTTCATCAGGAATTTCAACGCCGAATTCTTCTTCAAAAGCCATGATCAGTTCAACAATATCCAGAGAGTCCGCACCGAGGTCATCGATGAAAGCGGATTCCATCTTTACTTCGTCAGCGTCAACGCTCAATTGTTCAACAGTAATATCTCTTACTTTTTCGAAAGTGCTCATCACGATTCACCTCCTTCCAAGAATTAATTGCATGCTGCATTATTACATTACCATACCACCGTCAACATGTAAAGTCTGTCCGGTTATATAATTGGCGTCATCGCTCACAAGGAACAAGACAGCCCTGGCAATATCCTCAGTCTCACCCAGGCGGTTCAGCGGGATGCCTGCCACCAGGTTTTCAACTACTTTTTCAGAAAGCACGCTGGTCATATCGGTTTTGATAAAGCCAGGTGCAACGGCATTAACATTGATGCCGCGGGCAGCAACTTCTTTGGCTACGGCCTTGGTAAAGCCGATTACACCGGCTTTCGCAGCAGCGTAGTTAGCCTGACCGGCATTGCCCATCAGACCTACAACAGAACTGATGCTGACAATACGTCCGGATTTTTGTTTCATCATATATTTTACCGCAGCTTTGGTGCAGTTGAAAACCCCTTTCAGGTTAGTTGTCAGAACTGCATCCCAGTCTGCTTCCTTCATACGCATTAAAAGACCATCGCGGGTAATGCCGGCATTGTTGACAAGAATGTCGATGCGGCCGAATTCCTTCACCACTTCATCAATCATGGCAGTGCTTGCTTCATGGGAAGAAATATCTGCCTGGATTACAACAGCCTTACGACCCATAGCTTCGATTTCAGCAGCAACCTCTCTCGCTGCAGCTTCGCTGCCAGCATAGTTAACAGCTACATCTGCACCTTCGGCTGCAAGAGCCAGGGCAATAGCACGACCGATACCGCGGGAAGCGCCGGTTACAAGAGCTTTTTTGCCTTCTAATCTCATTTTATTTGTCCCCCTGTAATTGTGCAAGAGTTTTTTCCAGACTTTCAGGATCTTCCACGTTCAGTGCAGGCAAGCCTTTGGCAATCTTTTTGGTGAAGCCGGTCAGTACCTTACCGGGGCCAACTTCAACAAAAGTATCTACACCGCCTGCAACCATATTGCGTACGGAAGTTTCCCAAAGTACGGGCATTGCAGCCTGTTTAACAAGCAGTTCTTTAATTTGTGCACCGCTGGTAACTTCCTGAGCAGTTACGTTGGCAACTACAGGAATTTGCGCATCGCTGATATTGATAGGAGCCAGCACTTCAGCAAGACGCTCAGAAGCCGGCTGCATCAGAGTGCTGTGGAAAGGAGCACTTACGGGCAGCAGGATAGCGCGTTTGGCACCGGCTGCTTTCAGAGCTTCAATAGCTTTGTTGACAGCACCGACAGCGCCTGCAATTACTACCTGGCCGGGGCAGTTAAAGTTAACTGCCTGCACAGCTTCACCGCTTTCAGCTTCCACACTGCGGCAGATTTCTACAATCTGCTCGCTTTCCAGGCCCAGTACGGCAGCCATGCTGCCTTCGCCTACAGGAACAGCTTCCTGCATGAACTGGCCGCGTTTGCGTACAATGCGTACAGCATCAGCAAAAGCCAGTGCACCTGCGTTAACCAGCGCGGAATATTCGCCCAGACTATGGCCGGCAGCAACATCGCAGCTCACGCCATGTTCTCTGAGAACAGCAGCACAGGCAGTGCTGGCAGTCAGAATAGCCGGCTGAGTATTGTAGGTCAGACGCAGCTGGTCTTCAGGACCTTCAAAACACATTTTGGTAATAGAAAAGCCGAGAGCTTCGTCAGCTTCTTCAAAAACACGTTTGGCAACAGGATACTGATCGTAGAAAGCTTTGCACATACCTACGGTCTGGGAACCCTGTCCCGGAAATACAAAAGCAACTTTACTCATTGAAATCGCCTCCACTTAGCAAGATTTTATCACACACTAAAGATTATTTACTCCATTTTAAAACGATAGCTGCCCAGGTCAGACCTGCGCCGAAGCCTACCAGCAGGACGTTATCGCCTTTTTTGAGCGCACCTGCCTGCTGTGCTTCGCACAGAGCGATAGGTATGGAAGCAGCAGAGGTATTGGCATATTTATCCACATTAACCCATACCTTTTCCATAGGAGCCTTCAGACGTTTAGCTGCAGAAGTGATAATGCGCATATTAGCCTGATGGGGCACCAGAAGATCCAGTTCTTCCGGTTTCATGCCGGCATTTGCCAAAGCACGTTTGGCAGTTTTACCCATAGTCTGGATAGCAAACTTGAACACTTCCGGACCATTCATATGGATGGTATGCTCACTATTTGCCACGGTTTCCGGGCTGGCCGGTTTACGGCTGCCGCCCGCAGGCTGGAACAGGTATTTACCGCCGCTGCCGTCGGAACCAAGGTCAATACCCAATACGCCCAGTCCGTCTTCAACAACACCGATAACAGCTGCACCGGCACCGTCGCCAAATAATACGCAGGTGTTGCGGTCTTTCCAGTTCATAATGCGGGAAAGTGTTTCCGCACCGATAATCAGCGCCTTGTTGTACAAACCGGTCTTAACCATCTGGCTGGCAACGCCGAGACTGTAAACAAAGCCGCTGCAGCCTGCGGAAAGGTCAAATGCAGCTGCATTTTTTGCCCCAATCCTGTCCTGAATAAGGCAGGCAGTAGACGGGAAAGCATGGTCAGGAGAAGCAGTAGCCACGATTACCAGGTCAATTTCCTCGGGAGAAACGCCTGCATCAGCCAGAGCTCTTTCTGCTGCCTTCAGCGACATATCAGAAGTAGCCTCGCCCTCAGCGGCAATGTGACGCTGTTTGATGCCGGTACGTTCCGTTATCCATTCGTCGCTGGTATCTACCATCTTTTCCAAATCAAAATTAGTCAAAACTTTTTCCGGAACATAAGAACCTATTCCTAAAATACCAACAGATCTCATCATTGATTTATTTCCTCATTTCTTTCGTGAGCTTCAGCTATTTTCTGACCGATAATATGCACAACATCTTTTTCAACGAAATCCATGGCCACACCGATAGCGCTGGTAATGGCCTTGGCTTTGGAACTGCCGTGGCAGATAATAAACGGCGCACGCACGCCTAAAAGCAGCGCTCCGCCATATTCAGCCGGGTCAAGACGTTTTTTCAGCTTCTTCATGGCCGGTTTGATTAAAAGACCGCCCAGCTTTGCCAGAACACCGCCATTTAAAATGGCTTCCTTAATCAGCTTCATAATGGCACTGGCCAGCCCTTCGGCAAATTTCAATACGACATTGCCGACAAAACCATCGCACACCACGACGTCTACGGTACCTTTATTAATATCACGGCCTTCCACATTGCCGATAAAGTTTATCTGCTTAGCCTGCTTCAGCAGCGGATATGTTGCCAGAGCCTGTTCGTTACCCTTAGTCTCTTCTTCACCGATATTCAAAAGTCCTACCTTGGGATTGGTAATGTGCAGCATTTTTTCCGCATAGACGCTGCCCATAATAGCGCTCTGCACCATATGCTCAGGCTTGGCGTCAACCTTGGCGCCGCTGTCAAGCACTACGGTAGTGCCTGTCAGACTGGGAATAGGAGTTGCGATTGCCGGTCTTTCTATACCTTTAATCCTGCCCAGACAAAACAAAGCTGCAGCCACAGCCGCGCCTGTGCTGCCGGAAGAAACAAGCGCGTCACATTCCTTATTGCGCAGCATTCTGGCAGCTACCACGATGGAAGCATCTTTTTTGGATTTTACCGCTATGGCCGGATGTTCATCCATGGCAATAACTTCTCCCGCATGGCGGATGCTGATGCGTTCATCACTATCTGCATGATATTCCTGCAACAGTTTTTTAATAATGGTCTCGTCACCTACAAGCACCGTTTCGCAGCCGAATGCCTTTACTGCATTAACAGCTCCCAAAACAAGCTCTTTCGGGCCGTAATCCGTGCCCATGACGTCTACTGCAATCTTCATTATTTCTGCTTCCTTTCATTATCCAAAGATACGATAATAAATTTGGCTCGGAAAACTTCTTCGTTATTATTTCTTATCTTTACCCAGATAAAATATTTGTCGTTACGACGCCGGATGACTTCAGCCTTGGCCACCAGCGTCGCTCCTGCATAAACCGGCACCTTGTATTTGACGTTGCCCACACCGGTAAGTGCTGCCTGCGCATCTACCACTGCCAGAGCCAGGGTATCAGCCATGGCGAACATATAATAACCGCGGGCCACACCGGTTTTTTCCAGTACCATTTCCTGGGTAATCTTCAACGTGGAAATACCAACTCTGTTCAGTTCCAGGTCAATAAGCTCACCGACAATATCCTTCTTGTCGATGGCGCGTACCTTGGTCTGCGCATCCTCCGCCATATGGCGCGTACGTTCACGCAGTTCAGGTATTCCCAGTGCAATACGGTCAAGGCGGATGGTCTGAACGCTTACCTGCAAAGTCTTAGCCAGCTGTTCATCGGTAAGGAACGGATTATCCAGCAAAAGTTTTTTCAGCTTTTCATGGCGTATTAACTTTTTTGAAGAGTTCATCATCTCACCTCTTTTTAGTACCTGCTCATAATATCTGTTTTTATTATAAAAGCCGCAGGATAATTTGGCAAGTTTATTTTTTAAACTTTTAATTAAATTTACAAATTTTCAACATATGCAGTTTAATTTTATGCCAATAAAACAAAAAGCCCCTGAAGTTTCCTTCAGGAGCTCATCAGTTCTGAATTATTCAGCTTTAGCAATGACTTGTTTGCCATTGTAGTAACCGCATTCAGGGCAAACACGGTGCGGCATTTTCATTTCATGACATTGCGGGCATTCAACCATGCCGGGTACAGTCAATTTCCAGTTAGCACGACGGGAATCACGACGGGCTTTGGACATTTTTCTCTTAGGTACTGCCATTTCTCAACACACCTCCTCAGTGCTATCAGGTAAATTTAATTTTTGATGAATTGCTTTAATGCCGCCAGCCGAGGATCAACAGAGAACCTGTCGCAGCCGCAGTCGCCGCTGTTTAGATCAGCTCCGCAGACAGGACACAGTCCCTTGCAGTCTTCTTTGCAGAGAGCCTGAATAGGCTCTGCAAGCAGCAGGCTTTCACGAAGCGGTCCCGTTATGTCAACGATATCCGAATCGTACACAAAAGCATCTTTTTCGATATTTTCAGCACTTGCCGGATAAAACTTCTCCAAAACATCTGCTTTTGTAACAGCCGTAAACTCTCTCAGGCAACGCCCGCAAGTGCGCCGCACCTGCGCGCTCAATTCGGCCTCCAGGAGCAATACGTCACCGGCGTTACTGATACAGCCTTCCGCCCTCACCGTTCCGATAACATCCATATCTCCGGAAGTTATCTCCAGTTCATCCGGCGCAAGGTCATAGGCAAAAGTCTTTTTGCCGACCAGTCTTCTTTTGATTTCTGCGACATTTAATTTAATCATATTTCACCAATCGTTACAATTATATCTATGCAAGACGTCTTTGTCAAGTAAAACATCTTGCGCCATTTAAAATTACTGTCACTGCGCCAGCAGCTTACAGCTTGATAATTCTTCTGCAGATATTGTAGGTATCGCGGGCAATAACCAGCTCTTCATTGGTAGGAATAACGAAGATTTTGACACGGGCACGCTTAACGCTGATTTCCCGGGCCTTACCGCGAATCTTATTCAGATCCGGGTCAATACGGGTCCCCAGATATTCCAGGCCATTACAAATTTTATCGCGCATAAAGGGCGAATTTTCACCCAGACCGGCAGTAAAGACAATGGCATCCACGCCGCCCATGGCAGCAACATAGCCGCCAATGTATTTCTTTACTTTGTAGGCAAAAACATCTATTGCCAGCTGGCTGCGTTCATCACCGCGGTTAGCGGCACTTTCCAGATCACGGAAATCACTGGACAGACCGGAAATACCCAAAATACCGCTGCGACGGTTCAGATAATCATCAATCTGCTGAGCGTCCATATTTTCCTTTTCCATCAGGAAAGGAATGATCGCCGGATCAATCTCGCCGCTTCTGGTACCCATAATCAGACCTTCCAGCGGCGTATAGCCCATACTTGTATCAATGGACTTACCGTATTTGATGGCTGTAATGCTGGCACCGTTGCCCAGATGGCAGGTAATGATGCGCAAATCGTTCATATGCTCGCCCATCATCTCCGCCGCTACCTGCGCTACATATTTATGAGACGTACCATGGAAACCGTATCTGCGCAGACCGTATTTAACGTACATTTCATAAGGCAGACCGTACAGATAGGCAACCTTGGGCATGGTCTGATGAAAAGCCGTATCGAAAACAGCTACCTGCGGTGTATCGTGCATCAGCTCCATGCAGGCTCTGATACCATACAGGTTAGGCGGATTATGCAGCGGCGCAATCTCACTGCAGGCTTCAATGCCCTGCAGCACATCAGAGGTGATCAGCACACTGTCGGTAAAACGTTCACCACCGTGCACTACGCGATGGCCAACAGCATCAATCTCCGACATATCGGAAATAACGCCGTATTCACTGTTAGTCAGTGCCTTCAGCGCCATCTGGATACCGACTTTATGGTCGGGTATTTCTTCGGTAAAGTCTACCGTATATTTACCTGCCGGTGTATGTTTGAGGCTTGAGCCTTCCATGCCGATGCGCTCAATCAGGCCTTTGGCCATCACCTTTTCGCCTTCCATATTAATCAGCTGATATTTAATTGACGAACTTCCACAGTTTACGACAAAAACGATCACGATAAGCCTCCTGAAAACATTATTTACTATTTATATTATAACGGGCTTTAATCTTCCAAATAAACTATATATTTATAGTATACACTAATTTAAGGAAATTGAACAGAGTATTTTATGACCTGCTACTAATTTTTCATAATTTATTTTTGTGTTATAATGTAGGCAGAATTTTTTATACAGGAGTACGTCATATGCAGCAGGCAGCAGGTATTATCGCAGAATACAATCCCTTTCACAACGGACATCTTTATCATTTACAGCAAACAAAAAAAATAACCGGTCTGCCGGTCATCGTCATTATGAGCGGCAGCCTGATGCAGCGGGGTGAGCCCGCATTTTTAGACAAATGGCTTCGGGCCCGTCTTGCCGTCAATAACGGTGCCGACCTTGTTATCGAACTGCCTGCTGCCTTTTCCCTGCGCAGCGCCCAGTATTTCGCTGCCGGAGCAGTTTCCCTGCTCCGCGCCTGCAGCTGCGTCAGCGTACTTTCCTGCGGCGCGGAAAATCCTGCCTGTGATTTTGGCTCGATGGCCGCAGCTCTCACTTCGCCTGCCTGCACAGCTCTGCTGCAGGAAAAGCTCAGACAGGGTCTTTCTTATGCAGCAGCCAGCGAACAGACGCTGCAGCAGCTGACGGGACAAACTTACCGGCTGCGTACCCCCAATGACATTCTTGCTCTGGAATACTGTAAGGCACTGCAGGGCTCCTCCATCAAACCGCTTTTTATCCAGCGTCTTAATGCAGAATATAATGATACCGAAATAAAAGGCAGTATCGCCAGTGCTACAGCCATCAGACACGCCTTTAATACCGGGCACCTCGCTGATATTGCATCTGTCGTACCTGCAGATGTCAATCGTCAGCTTCTTCAAACAGACTGTAACCCCAGGCAGCGCCAGCAAACCTTATGGAGCCTCATCAGTTACCGGCTGCGCATGTTGTCAGCAATGCAGATTGCCTGCTCCTGCCAGTGCAGCGAAGGTTTGGAAAATGTACTGAAACGGGCCGCCTCCTGTTCCTGTCTTGCAGAGGCAGTACAGCAATGCTGCGGCAAGCGTTATCCTGCTTCCCGTATCAGGCGTCTGTTTCTGCAGCTTCTGCTGCACCGCACCTCTGACTGCTTTGCGCAGCAGCAGCCAGCCTACCTGCGTATTCTGGCCTTTAACGAACAGGGTCGAAGCCTGCTGCAGACTATCAAAAAAGAAAGTACTCTGCCCCTGCTCACCAATCTGGGGCAAAATCCTGCTGACGGTAAAAACAACTCCTTCCGCCAGCAGCTGGATCTTGACCTTGCTGCCGCCGATCTTCTGGCACTGCTGGATAACCGTCCTGCCGGCAGTGATTTTCTTACTTCTCCCTATTACAAAAGATAAAAACGGTGCATATCATAAGATATGCACCGTTTAATTTTATTCTTCTTCGTCCATACCGCTTGCCAGCAGATTCTGTTTTCTGCTGTCCAGATTTTTGCGTTCTTCAATAATGCTGCTGCGGTTATCGGCCAGTCCCTGCAGTGCAGACTGCAGATTACTGCCCAGATAAGCCAGCATATCATCTGCATATTGCAGCGATTCCTGTTTTACGCGTTCAGCATAATCATCTGCTTCCTGCTTAATTTCTTCCTGATAACGCAAAGCATTCGCCTTGATATCCTCAGCCACAGCATTAGCCTGTTTAACGATTTCTTCCTGCTGCACCTTGCGGTCAGCTTCGGCGCTTGCTGCGCCTACGATACGTTCAGCTTCACTTTTTGCCTGCTGCACGATACGGTCAGCCTCTTCGTAAGCTTTATTAACGATACTCTTCTGTTCTTCCAGTACCTGGCTGGCACTGCGTACTTCTTTGGGAATTGCTTCCTTTAAATCATCAAGGATGCTGATAAAGTCATTTTCCTCGATAATCACCTTGTCCACGAGGGGCAGACGGCGGGCACTGGCCAGCATCTCATAAGCTTCCTCAAAAATTCTGTCTAAAGCAACATTGGTATTATTACGTTCAATCATGTGCATCCCTCTTCCCTGACTATTCTAATCTTTTTGCAACATGCTCACGTACTCTTTCCTCAATACATTCGGGCACCAGGTCTTTCAGCTGTCCGCCGAAGGTGGCGAGCTCGCGGACGCCAGAAGAGCTGACAAAAGAATATTTGGCATTGGTCATAATAAAAACTGTTTCCAGATGCTGATCAATTTTTTTAATCAGCAGTGCACGCTGAAACTCATATTCAAAATCCGAAAAGGCCCGCAGACCTCTGACAATAAACGGAGCCTTCTCCTGCACGCAGAATTCATTCAGCAGCCCGGAAAAATGCGTTACCCTGACATTGGGAATATGCTGAGTAGCAAGCTTCAGCATTTCTACCCTTTCTTCCATGGAAAACATTGCCTTATCTTTTCCCGGATTATGAAAAACGCTGACGATGATTTCATCAAACATAGCGCTTGCTCTTTCAAAAATGTCTATATGCCCCTTGGTTACAGGGTCAAAACTTCCTGGACAAACTGCTCTGCGCATAGCCAGACCTCCTAAAATATCTTTGATAAAAATATCAAAGTATTATTCTGTGTCTTATTCGACACAAAAACATTATTTCCTTTATTTTACATAAATTTATTTTGCAGATTTTTATACACTTTACTGCTGCTGACTGTTACCGTTAAAACGGATAAAATCTATCAGTGTTTCACCGTATTTTTCACTGCGTACCAGTTCGTAATCAGGCGGCAGCAAGGTAATTATCTCATGGCAGGCACGCTCTACAATCAAATAGCCGCCTTCCCTGAGCAGCGGCGCTTCTTGCAGAGCCGTAACAATCCTGTCCAGCCAGCCTTTATTGTAAGGCGGGTCGCAGAAAGCAAAATCAAAGCGTCTGCCCTGCCGGTACAGCTTTTCAATAATATTGACCGCGTTGCCTTTGATGACAGTGCAGTCTGCCTGGGCCCGGCATTTGGCAATATTGCTTTCCACCAGCCGCAGCGACTCCCTGCTTTCATCAATAAAGGTAATATCAGCTGCGCCGCGGCTCCAGCTTTCCAGACCCAGATTCCCTGTTCCGGCAAAAAGATCCAGCACACTCGCGCCGATAATCCTGCTGCCGATAATATTAAACAGCGATTCCTTGACCCTGTCGGCAGTAGGCCGCACGTCCATATTTTTCGGCGTGGTCAGCTGCAGTCCTCTGGCCCGTCCGGTAATTATCCTCATATAATACTCCTAACTATGTTATAATGATAACAACTATATTATCTGTGCAAAGGAGCAGTCAGCGTGAAAAAATTTCTTTTCTTCCTTCTTTTTTCCGTTCTGCTCTTTTATTTTGCCTGCTGGCGTCTGCCTGATGCGCAGCCTGTCAGCCTTGCGCCGCTGCCCCGGAGCAGTACGACGCTGCTGCTGCCGCTGGACAGTCGTCCTGTCTGCACCAAAATGCCTGAGCAGCTGGGCCAGCTTGCAGGTACAACAGTAATTTTACCGCCAATCGGCTTTCTTGACAACTATCGTCAGCCTGCGGACAGAGAAAAACTTTATCTTTGGCTGCAGGATAACCTTGCAGAGAAGGACAACGCCATCATCTCTTCCGACCTGCTGATTAACGGCGGACTGATAAACTCACGCCTGCCACTTGGTAAAGCAGAAGATCAGCGGCGCTTTCTTGCAGAAATGCTGCGACTGCAAACCAGTCATCCTGATCTGCAGTTCAGCGTCTTTTCCATCATTCCACGGCTTCTGGTCAGCGACCATATGCTGCCAGACCGCTGGTACCAATGGCATCTGATGCAGTATGCGCGCCTCAAAGATATGACCGAAACCTTTGGCGACCCGCAGCTTACTCTTGACCTGCTGACTATAGAAAGCAAAATTCCGCCAGAGATTCTGAAAAAATATACTGCATTATACAGCAATAATGATAATTTCAATAAATATCTGCAGACATTACCGCTGAGCAATGTCTGCACAGTTATCGGACAGGACGACGGTGCAAGCTTTGGCCTGCCCAACCGCAATACCAACCATGCCCGTATGTATGCACAAACAGCGGACAGCCACATTACCTACGGCGCCGATGAAATTGCCTGCGTGCTGATTGCCCGCAACTATCTGCAGCAGCAGCATTATACCCCTGCCATTTATCTGCAGTATGCTGCTCCCCACATGGAATTTATTTACATGCCCTTTATGGCGGCCAGCGTAGGCCAGACTTTGCGCGACAAAATTGCTCTGGCTGGCGCACAGCTGACGGAAAATAAGGCGAAAGCAGATATCATCCTGTATGTAAACTGCGGCAGCGAAGACTTCCAGCCCCGGCAAAAACAGGCGCAGGAGCTGCAGCAATTATTGGCCAATTACAGGCACGTTGCCCTGATAGATTTATCTGCCAATTACACGGAGAGCGAACTGCTGATGCCTGAATTACTGCAGCATAATGTTCCCGTCAATAAATTATCAGCTTATGCCGGTTGGAACACTTTCAGTAACTCTGCCGGAACAGCCATCGCACAGGCTGTTATTTTTGCCGGACGCTGCCGTCAGTTAGCACAGGCAGAACTGCCCTCCCTTTATGCAGCAAATCTGTCCTTTACTGCCGAACGTCTGCTGGATGATTATGTTTACCAGAAGCTTTACTGCCCGCAGCTAAAACAGGCTCTTGACATGCGTAATTACGATGCCTACGACCTGTCGCCGGAAGGACAGCATCTGGCGCAAATGCTGACCCAGCAGTACATGAACCGCAAGACAGCAGAGCTGCTGCATTACAATCTTGGTCGAACTCCCTTTTACAACACACCGAAACAGGATTTTTATCTTACTGATCTTGCCGTATCAGTATATCTGCCCTGGAACAGAGTCTTTGAGATTGGGTTAGATGTTACACCTGCTTTTGGCAGCATAAACACAAAATAAGCAAAAAAGACTGCAACGTTAAAGTTGCAGTCTTTTAATTTTACTGATAAATCAGTGATGGAACAGACGCAGACCGGTAAAGGCCATTGCCATGCCGTATTTATCGCAGGTTTCGATAACATTATCGTCGCGGATGGAGCCGCCCGCCTGAGCAATATACTGTACACCGCTGCGATGAGCGCGTTCAATATTGTCACCGAAGGGGAAGAAAGCGTCGCTGCCTAAAGCAACATCTTTGAGCTGCGCAATCCAGGCTTTCTTTTCTTCACGGGTCAGCGGTTCCGGTTTTTCTGTAAAGAAGTTTTCCCACACACCGTCTGCCAGTACATCTTCATAATCATCGGAAATATACACGTCGATGGTGTTGTCGCGGTCGGGGCGACGGATGGAATCCTTAAAGGGCAGCGCCAGTACTTTCGGATTCTGACGCAGCCACCAGATGTCAGCCTTATTGCCTGCCAGACGGGTGCAGTGTACGCGGGACTGCTGACCGGCACCAATACCGATAGCCTGACCGTCTTTAACGTAGCAGACAGAATTGGACTGAGTATATTTTAAGGTAATGAGCGCAATCAGCAAATCACGTACTGCGGCTTCAGGAATTTCCTTGTTAACGGTAGGACGGTTTACCAGCAAATCAGCAGTGATTTTTGCTTCGTTGCGGTCCTGCTCAAAAGTAATGCCAAATACTTCCTTGCTTTCAACCAGTTCCGGTACATAATCAGGGTTAATTTTAATGACGTTATAAGTACCTTTACGTTTGGTTTTCAAAATAGCCAGTGCTTCATCGGTGTAGCCGGGAGCAATAACGCCGTCAGAAACTTCACGCGCCAGCATGGTAGCGGTTTCTTTGTCGCACACATCGGATAACGCTACAAAATCGCCATAAGAACTCATGCGGTCAGCACCGCGGGCACGGGCATAGGCGGTTGCCAGCGGAGAAAGCTCCAGATCATCCACATAATAGATTTTTTTCAGAGTATCGCTCATCGGCAAGCCTACGGCAGCGCCAGCCGGGCTGACATGTTTAAAGGATGCAGCTGCGGGCAGTTCGGTAGCCTCTTTTAATTCCTTTACCAGCTGCCAGCTGTTGAAAGCGTCCAGAAAATTAATATAACCGGGACGGCCGTTCAATACCTCGATAGGCAGCTCTTTGCCGTTTTTCATATAAATGCGGGCTTTGGCCTGATTAGGATTGCAGCCGTATTTCAAGGCTAATTCATTCACGTTCATAACCTCCTTAAAAATAAAAAAACCGACACTGACTGGTTCATCTGCCCAGACGGTCGGCGTCACCGGTCATACTCCCATGTGGTAATCCACTTTCCGTCAGTTATATGACCTGTATCTATTAAAATTATAAAATCAGGTGATATTTTTGTCAACAACTTTACAGTATGCTACAATAAAAACAGCTATTAAATATCTCAGGAGATGATTATCGTGACTTACTGTTATGTCTGCCCTCATCGCTGCGGCGTTGACCGCCCGGAGAGCATTACCGATATCGAAGGCATGTTTGGCAGCTGCGGCTGCGGCATGCTGCCCATAGTTGCCCGCGCCGGTCTGCATATGTGGGAGGAGCCCTGCATCAGCGGCACCAAAGGCAGCGGCACCGTCTTTTTTTCCGGCTGCAACCTGCACTGTGTTTTCTGCCAGAATTATGAAATCAGCTGCAAAAATTTCGGTAAGGAAATTACCATTGAAAGGCTGAAAAAAATCTATCAGGAGCTGATCGCCCAGGGCGCTCACAATATCAATCTGGTAACGGCAACCCATTTTACTGAGGCAGTCATCAAAAGTCTTGATACCAAACTCTCAGTACCTGTGGTTTACAATACCAGCGGTTTTGAAACGCAGGATACGCTGCGCCGCCTGCAGGGCAAGGTACAGATTTATCTGCCGGATTTAAAATACTATAGTGACCAGCCGGCCATCAAATACAGCAACGCACCCTATTATTTCCGCACTGCCACCCAGGCCATCAAAGAGATGCATCGTCAGGTAGGCGATTACAGACTCAATGACGACGGCATTATGGAAAGCGGCGTCATTATCCGCCATTTAATCCTGCCGGGACTGATTGAAGACAGCAAAAAAATCATTGACTGGGTTGCCCAAAACTTTAAGCCCGGACAGGTTATGTTCAGCCTGATGCGCCAGTATGTTCCCTGCGGACGCGCTGCAGAATACCCGGAAATAAACCGCAAGGTAACTGACGAAGAATATGCGGAGGTAGAAGCTTACCTCATGGACAGCTCTATCGAAGACGGCTTTGTGCAGGAAGAAGAATCTGCCTGCAAAGATTTCATCCCCTGCTTTGACGGCACCGGTGTATAAAAGAAAAACTTCTGAACTTAAAGTTCAGAAGTTTTTTGTTTTTAAGCGTTAGCTTCCTGTTTCAGAAATTCTGCCAGCACTTCTATCGCACGGCAGATATCATCATTTGACGCGTATTCTGCCGGATTATGGCTGATACCACCCTTACAGGGAATAAACAGCATGATGGTCGGCGTGATTTTCGTCATGTGCATGGCGTCGTGTCCTGCCCCGCTGTTCATGTGCAGATAGGTAAAGTTTTTCTGCTCGCAGATAGCTTCCAGCTTCTCTGCCAGTTCTGCACTCAATGCCACCGGTCTGTCGGCAGTCAGCATCTCCATGTCAATGCCTACACCGTCGTTTTCTGCTACTGCTGCCATAGCGTCTTTAATGCTCTGCAGCGCACGCATAATACTTGCGTGCTCTACGCCGCGCAAATCTACCCACAGCGTCACTGCCCCCGGTACTACGTTGATGGAGCCCGGTTCTACTTCCACTACGCCTACGGTAGCTACAGTGCCGCAGTCCATTTCTGCCGTTGCCGCATCCTGCACGGCCAGAATCAGTCTGGCAGCACTTACCAGCGCATCCTTGCGCATCCCCATGGGAGTCGCACCGGAGTGGTCGGCCATACCCTGAATATGCAGTTTAAAACGGGTAGGCGCGGCAATATTATGCACAATACCCAGCTGCAATTCTTTTGTTTCCAGCACCTTGCCCTGCTCGATATGGATTTCGGCAAAGCTTTTATAATAACCCTGCGGCAGCACCGCTTCCTGATAACGCTCCGGGTTGCAGCCCCACTGGCGCAAGGCTTCCATAAAAGTAACATCATCCTTTTTAGCCGCTTTGTCAAACATGGCCGGCACTGCGCTGCCCGTCAGCAGTTTACTGCCGATAGTGGCAAAACCAAAACGGCTGGATTCTTCCGCCCGGAAAATAATTACGTCGATGCTGCGCTGCAGCTTTTCATCTGCCAGCATGTGCAGAGCTTCCAGCGCGCCTACCACGCCGCACATACCGTCGTAAGCACCGCCGTGAATAACCGTATCAAGATGCGATCCCGCAGCTACGGGGGGCAAAGCAGGATTTTCACCTGTCCGGCGCAAAAATACGTTGCCTACGGCGTCCTGTCTTATCTCCAGCTTTAAGTCCTCTGTCTGTGCCAGCAGCCAGTCCTGAGCCTGTCTGTCTTCCCTGCTGTAGGCCAGACGGGTAATCCCCTGCTGCGTCCTGCCAAATGTAGCCAGCCCTTCCAGTAAAGTCTGTACGCGTTCTTTATTTATCTTCAGCATGATAATCTCTCCATTTCCTGAATTTACATTTTTATTATACCTGCCCCGGACAATGCAGGCAAACATTTCCCGCAGCTTCAGCAAAAATCAGCTAATTTTTTTGCTTGCCAACAAACGATAAAGATTTTACAATATAACAATAAACTAAAGAAACGAGGTCATAAGCATTGGAAAGAAAAGTTATCCAAGTTGAAGAACGTCCGCCCCTGTTACTGAATATCCCGCTGAGCATCCAGCATCTTTTTGCCATGTTCGGCTCTACGGTCCTGGTACCTTTCCTGTTCGGAGTAAATCCCACTACCTGCCTGTTTATGAACGGTATCGGTACGCTGCTGTATATCTTTTTAACCAAAGGCAAGATTCCGTCCTATCTGGGTTCGAGCTTCGCCTTTATCTCACCGGTACTGCTGATTCTCTCTACCTCCGGCTACACGGATGCCCAGTCCGGATTTATTGTCTTTGGTCTGCTGTTCATGCTGTTTTCCATTATCATCCACTATACCGGCACAGAATGGATTGACGCTATCTTCCCGCCCGCTGCCATGGGCGCCATTATCGCCGTTATCGGTCTGGAACTTGCTCCTGTTGCCGCCAATATGGCAGGTCTTACCGGTGATAATATCCAGCCTGCCAATATAGCAGTGTCCATGTTCACTCTGGCTGTGGGCATCATCGGTTCCGTGGCATTCCGCGGCTTTATGAGCATCATCCCCATCCTGTTCGGCGTTATCTGCGGTTATATCTTCGCCGCTTTCATGGGTATGGTCAACTTCCAGCCCATTATTGATGCTCCCTGGCTGCAGCTGCCGCATTTTTATGCTCCCAGCTTCAACATCAACGCCATTATGATTATCGCGCCTGCGGCGCTCGTCGTACTGGCGGAACATATCGGCCATCTGGTTGTTACCGGCAATATCGTCGGCCGCGATTTAATTAAAGACCCGGGTCTGTCCCGCTCTTTATTTGCTGACGGTCTTTCCAATGTCATCTCCGGTTTTGCCGGCGCAACCCCCAACACCACTTATGGTGAGAACATCGGCGTTATGGCCATCACCAAGGTTTACAGCGTCTGGGTTATTGGCGGCGCTGCCGTCATGGCCATTATGCTGTCCTTTATCGGCAAGCTGTCCGAACTGATTCACAGCATCCCCGTACCTGTCATGGGCGGTATCTGCATCCTGCTGTTCGGCGTTATAGCTGCTTCCGGTATCCGCGTACTGGTAGAACAGAAAGTTGATTACAGCAAATCTTCCAATCTGGTTATGACCTCCGTAGTCATGATTATCGGCCTGTCCGGCGCCAAAATCTCCTTCGGTGCTTTCAGCGTACAGGGCATGGTACTTGCTACTCTGGTAGCCATCATTATGAGCCTGCTGTTCAGACTGTTTGCCAAGCTCAATTTATTAAATGAATAACACAGTAACATAAAAAGCTGTCTGCAAAATGCAGGCAGCTTTTATTTTTATACCCGTTATCAGAATCTGAAATCACGGATGCCTTCTTCAATTTTCTTTAAATGGTCGGCACAGACAGCGCGAACATTTTCTTTCGGAATATTCAAAAGTTCTGCTTCAATAAGCTTTTCGCCGATAGCACGGGTTTCTTCGGAAGCATAGTCTACCAGATATTCCTTCAAAGTCATCAATGCGTTAGGATGACAGCAGTTTTGAATCTGTTTGGACTTGCACAGCTCCATAAATCTGTCACCGGTACGTCCGGCACGATAGCAGGCGGTACAGAAGGAGGGAATATAGCCTAAATCCATCAGCCAGTGTACTACTTCATCCAGCGTGCGCTGGTCAGAAACATCAAATTGTTCTGTATCGGTAGGTCTGTCTTCTTCTGTGTAACCGCCTACAGAAGTTCTGGAGCCACCGCTGATTTGCGAAATACCCAGACGCAGTACTTTTTCACGTACAGCCTGACTTTCACGGGTAGAAACTATCATACCCGTATAAGGTACGGCAATACGGATGAGCGCTACCAGTTTGGCAAAGGTTTCATCATCAATGCCGTTGGCAAAAGCATTGGGATCAATATCATCGGCGTGCTTAATGCGCGGCACACTGATGGTATGCGGGCCGACACCGTGCACTGCTTCCAGATGCTCGGCATGCATCAGCAGGCCGGCAAATTCATATTTATAGCGTTCCAAACCAAACAGTACACCAAGACCCACATCGTCGATGCCGCCCTCCATGGCTCTGTCCATGGCTTCCGTATGGTAGGCATAATTGTGTTTCGGCCCGGTAGGATGCAGCGCTTCATAGCTTTCCTTATGATAGGTTTCCTGAAACAGAATATAAGTGCCGATACCGGCTTCTTTCAGTTTGCGGTAATCTTCCACCGTAGTAGCCGCAATATTGACATTGACGCGGCGGATAGCGCCGTTTTTATGTTTGATGGAATAAATAGTCTTAATACATTCGAGGATATATTCCAGCGGATTGTTGACCGGGTCTTCGCCGGCTTCCAGCGCCAGACGCTTATGCCCCATATCCTGCAGGGCAATAACCTCTGCCCGTACTTCCTCCTGGGTCAGCTTCTTTCTGGCAATATGTTTGTTTTTTGCATGATACGGACAGTAAGTGCAGCCGTTAATGCAGTAATTAGACAGATACAGCGGCGCAAACATAACGATACGGTTGCCGTAAAAGTCCTTTTTAATCTGTTCAGCCAGTGCGTAAATTTTCGCAATACGCTCTGCATCCTCGCAGGCCAGCAGCACAGAAGCGTCACGATGGGACAAACCCTGACGCAGCTCTGCCTTAGCGATAATTTCATCAACCAGCGCCAGATTGTCTTTATTGGCTTCAGCATAGGCCAATGTGTCAAGAATTTCTTCGTGGCTGATAAATTCTTCAGCTTTCATTGATTTTACATTATACATAATTTCATTCCTTTCAAGTCAGCTTTGCTTCCCTGTTAGATTTATTATTTCCGCCAGGCGGAGATAACCATTTTAATTTCTGTCAGCTACATTGGAATAAGCGGCTTTGGCAGTAACTCCCTTTAAACGACCCAATTTACCTGAAAGTGCGTTGATAATATCCTGCGGCGCATCTACCGCCACACAGATAATATTTACCCCCTTGCTGCGGTAGGGAATGCCCATCCTGCCAATCACATACTGACCATACTGATGCAGCAGTGCATTAAGTTCCTGTACAGCGGCTTCTTCAGTAACTATGATCGAAATAACAGCTACCCTTGTTTCCATAACAGCCTCCCAAATACTAACTACTAACAGTATACCATAAAGAAAATTAAGGCACACTATTTTGACAAAAAACTTTCACAAATTATGCCACAAAAGCAGGGCTTTATGCTACAATGTTAGCAAGCAAAGGGAAACGTCATAATTTTAAACTGAAAGAAAGAAGGTAACAGCGTGGAATTTACAGCAATAGATTTTGAAACTGCCAATGCCAGCCGTGACAGCGCCTGCGCTATTGGTCTTGTAACCGTCAAAGACGGCGTTATAATTGATGAATACTACAAACTTATCCGACCCAAAATTATGTATTTTAATCCTGACAATATTGCCGTACATGGCATTACCGAAGAAATGGTCGCCAACGAGCCTAATTTTGAGCAGCTGTGGCCGGAAATCTTCCCCCGCCTGCATAACAAACAGGTAGTGGCGCATTTTGCTAAATTTGATATTAATGTCCTGCGTTATACGCTTAACACCTATTATCTGCCGCATCCGTCCTTTACCTATATCTGCAGCTGGGTGCTGGCAAAAAAAGCTTTCCCCAACCTTTCCGGCTACAGTCTGGATACAGTGGCGGATTATGTTGGTTTTAAATTCAGGCACCATCAGGCGCTGGATGATGCCAGAGCCTGTGCAGCTATCGTCAGCAAGGTACTGGAAAAGAATCCTTCCGCGCAGGATTTTGAACATTTAGCCGACATCTACAATTTTGAATGCGGTCATCTTTCCCGCAACAAGGTGCACCCCTGCACACTGGAAAAAGAGCCTAAAGAAGAAATTATGGATACGCTGTTCTAACCCCTCAGCGTACTTTAATTTTCTCACTGCCGTCAGGCACTTCCAAAAATATATCTTCAAGATATAATTTGCCGTCAACAAGTTTGAACCCGTCGGTAACAACATTGCCAAGGTCAGTCTTGATAACGACATCTTTAAACTTTAATACTTTACTTTTATTATCAAATTTACCGCTGATACTGTCAAAAGGTATCAGCATATAATGGCCCGGGCCGGACGTAAAACTGCCGTAAGTATGGACTGTATCTGCTCTGCCTTCTGAGCGCATATGCAGATCCAGTTCCACGCGGCAGTTTATTTTTGTGCTTTTGGCAGCAATAGAAGCCAAAAGTTCATGCCCCCGTGCATCAATGCTGTAATGTCTGTCATCAATATTATACTGCCCAGACGCTTCCACTGTACCGCCATACACACTGCCGGTAACATCAGTAAAATCTACCCTGCCATCCTCATAGTGCACGTTGCCATTTACCTTGCTAAAGTGCAGCGCCGGCAGATCAAGTGTGGCAAAACTTAATGCGCCATCAGCCAGAGGCTGCTGCAGCTTGCCTTTAACCTCCAGAAAGACATCAGCATTATTCTGGACATTACCCAGTCCCAAAGAAGCGGGCACAATCTGATACATGGTCAGATTCAGCGCCAGTTCAGGCACTGCTTTGCTAATATCTACCCTGCCATACAGTTTCATCCTGTCCCCGACCATGGTGCCGCCAAACAGTCCTGTTGAAAAATCAATTTTTATAAAATCATCCGTTTTGCTTTGAATCACAGCACGTACCTGATTCAGAACAAAATAGCGCTTTTTATACATGACATTTAGTGTACAGTTTTTCAGCACCAGCTCCGTCTCCGGAATCCTGCCATGCAGATTAAGATGTGATTTAGGCTCCTGCGGCTTTGCCGCGGCAAACCTCTTTTTATCCGGCAAAACATCCAGCCGCATATTTTCGTCAAAACGCACGGACAGCACGGCATCGTCCAATTCCACGCGCTGCAGCGTATCCATATCAGTACGTCCGCTGATAATATCCCAGACACTGACTTTGAATCTTCCCTGCGGCACCTGCAGTACCGGCTCACCATTTACGTCAAGCCAGACGAGATTGGTAAAAACTACATTGCCAAACGGGTCAGCCTTAATCCTGTCAGCAGTAACACTGCCAGTCATTACTCTCTGTCTGCTCATTTCCCGACGGAAGATACTTTCTGCCTTGGTGCTGGCTATATGAGAAAGAAAAAAATAGACAGCAACCATCAATAATAATATGGCACTTATCAGCAGATAAAATTTTCTATTCTTGCATATTACAGGCATAAAAACCTCACTACGTTTTTGTTTTTATTATAACATGGCATCAGATTATCTGACTGTTCCGCCCATTATACAACAGTGAAATCTTAGCAAACAAATATGGTATTTATATTCATTCTTACAAAAACGGCGGCAATTTCTCCAACATAGCTTCCCTTAAATTAATCTTTTCTCCATCGGCAAAAAACGTTCCATCCCCCACCGCATGCAGAATGCGTCTGTCTTCAACATCCTCATTGATGACGACTCGTAAAACTTTCAGCACAATAAAACCGTACTTTTCGATATAGTCTGCAACCCTACACTCAAGGCATGCCATACACTCGCCTATCAGCGGCGCTTTAACAATTTTGCCTTTAACTGCACTCAGTTTAAACTTTGCAAATTTATCTGTATTCCTGCCGCTCACCATACCTATACCAACAACTGTCTTTGCCATACTCGCAGGCGGTACACATATACAGCATTCCCCTGTGCGCATGAGCGTATTAAAAGAATAGTTCCAGCTGCCGGTAGTCAGCACAATATGCTGATTAAAGTCAATCGCCATAGTCCAGGAGATGGTCATTACATTTTTTTCATTTCCATCTGCTGTCGTAACCAGCACCACGGGCCCCGGTTCAATAAAAGTCAATGCCTTTTCTACTGCAACTTCTTGCATATACTTCCCTCCCTGCAATAAATATCTAAATATATTTTACTACCTTTTCCAATATGGTAAAAGCATCTTACTCTCAGGTCACTGCCAGCTGTTTAAGAATCACAGGACAATCTAAAAAAATACTTCGCCGCAGTGTTTTGACCATCAAAAAAGGCGATAACCGTATGGTTATCGCCTTTTATCTTTCGCCCACATAAGTAACATGTTGGACGACTTCATCATATTGGTGGAGACAAGCGGGATCGAACCGCTGACCTCTTGAATGCCATTCAAGCGCTCTCCCAGCTGAGCTATGCCCCCATTATGTTTACCTTTACAACCACACTGCAATATTTACAAACAATTTTGTGTTCGACTGCATTTTATGTGGTGGAGATGAGGGGAGTCGAACCCCTGTCCGAAAATATTGCCATACAACTTTCTCCGAGCGCAGACGTCATACTAAATTTCGCTTCCTTGCCGCCTGACGACGGGCTGCTCGGTCGCTATCTCGATAAAGTTCCCTACCGGCCGCCGAGAATAAGCCAAAAGGTATCCCGCATATTGACTGCCGTTCCTCGCCTGCAGGAGGAGCTCAGAGGGCAGTTAGCAATTAAGCTGCTAAAGCGTAATCTTCGTTAGCGTTTATATTTAAACGTCCCACCGATTATCGTGCAGATGGAACCACGGCTCGCTTATCATACCGCACCTATCCCCGTCGAAACCAGTACATCCCCAGGTAATAAGCAGCAGATATGCTGTTTTTTTATTGTAACACAGTTTAGCCTAAAGCGCAAATTCTGCCTGTAAAATATATGTGTCAACGACTGCGTTCTTTCAATGCACGCTCCATTTCCCGTTTAGCATCCTTTTTAGCCATATCCTGACGCTTATCATACAGTTTCTTACCAGTTGCCAGCGCCAGTTCCAGCTTGACCAGACCATGCTTAAAATACAGCTTGAGCGGTACAAGTGCATAACCTTTTTCCTTCACCTTGCCTATCAGGCGGCGTATCTCTTCCCGGTGCAGCAGCAATCTGCGGCTGCGCAGCGGGTCATGGTTGAAGATATTACCGTGGTCATAGGGACTGATATGCAGGTTATAGACAAATACTTCTGCTGTACGCGTGACCTGCGCATAGCTGTCTTTCATATTGGCCTTACCTGCACGCAAAGATTTTACCTCCGTACCCGTTAGAGCAATACCTGCTTCATAGGTTTCGTGGATAGTAAAATCATGGCGGGCTTTTCTGTTTTCCGCAATAATCTTTATCTTCTGTTCTGCCATAGTTATCTTTTCTTTCTGCGTTTTTTGGACGGTTTACCTCTCTCGTGCTTGCCGCTGCGTCTGCCCGGCTGTCTGTTCTTGGCACCTTTGCCGTCCTTGTCTTTTTTCTTTTTAGTTGCATTAGTCGCAGCAAATGCTCCCGCACGCTTCTGCCCATAAGCAGAAGTATGCCCCTGCCTGCTCATAAGCTGCTGGCGGATGTGTTCGCGCACACCGTCATTTTCACCGGCCATGATAAAGTCAATGCTGACTTCGGCAATATTAACCTGAAGCACTTCAATACGAACCTTATCGCCCAGTCGGTACTGATTTTTGGTATGGGTTCCTACCAGTGCATATCTGTCTTCATAAAATTCGTAATAATCATCCATCAGACTGGAAATATGTACCAGTCCTTCCACACCGTTAGGCAGCTCTACGAACATGCCAAAAGCCGTTACGCCGGAGATAACACCGTCAAACTCCTCACCGATATGGTCTGCCATATACTCAGCTTTTTTCAGCTCTACCGTAGCGCGTTCTGCTTCTGCGGCAGCACGCTCTCTGATGGAAGAATGCTCCGCGATGACGTCCAGCTCATCTCCCAGCGTCTCAGACTGCTCAGCCGTCAGCTTCGGCTGCTGCATCCACTGCCGTAAAAGTCTGTGTACAATCAGGTCGGGGTAACGCCTGATAGGCGAAGTAAAATGAGTATAATATTTAGCAGCCAGTCCAAAATGGCCAATATTTTCTGTCTGATAAACAGCCTGCTTCATCGAGCGCAATGCTACTGTATTGACCAGGCGCTCTTCCGGGCGGCCTGCCATGGCCTGTACAGCCTTCTGCACCTCCAGCGGCTTAGGTTCCTCGCTAACCTTGAATTTGACATTAAAATTAGCCAGCAAACGTGCCAAATCCTGCATTTTATCTTCTGCAGGTATGTCATGCACACGATAGACAAAAGGCCATTTCTGTCTGCTCATATGCTGAGCCACAGTCTCATTTGCCGACAGCATAAATTCTTCAATAATCTGCTCCGCATCGCCGTGAATACGGTTCACTATTTCAATGGGTTTAAGCTTTTCGTCCAAAATTACTTTCTGTTCCGGCAAATCAAAATCAATCGAACCGCGTTTTACGCGTTTAGCATGCAGTATGCCGCGCAGCTCATCCATCAGCGCTACCATATCCAGGATGTCACTGTATTTCTGCCGCAGCTCCGCATTGCCTGCCAGTATTTCCCGGACAATATTGTAACTCAGACGGTGACGCACATGGATAACTGCCGGGAAAATTTCATAATCTAAAATTTTGCCCTTACGGTCAATATGCATCTCGCAGCCCATTGCCAGTCTGTCTTCACCGGCATTTAAGCTGCAAATACCGTTGGAAAGGCGCTCAGGCAGCATGGGCAGCACTCTGTCTACCAGATAGACGCTGGTACCGCGCTGCCTTGCCTCTTTATCCAGCACTGATTTTTCTTTGACATAATAGCTGACATCTGCAATATACACGCCCAGCAAAAATTCATCCTTACTAAGCTGCTGCACATATACCGCATCGTCAAGGTCTTTAGCATCCTCACCGTCAATGGTAACGATAGTTCTGTCGCGCAAATCGCGGCGACCTTCCAGTTCAGTCTTTTTAATGCTGCGCGGCACTTTTTTGGATGCTTCAATAACCTCCTGGGGAAACTCCAGCGGCAAATCATTCTGTTTGATAATGGAAAGAATCTCCAGCCCCACATCACCGGGATTACCCAATACTTCTGTAATCCTGCCTTCAGCGCTGCGATGCTCCTGCGGCCATTCGGTAATTTCTACAACTACTTTCTGTTCTTCTTTAGCACCGTTAAAATTACGGCGCATAATATAGATATCCTGCCCAATGCGTTTGTCATCCGGTACTACGAAGGCAAAGTCGCCATTTTTGTGAAAAGTACCGACAATTTTATTGTTAGCATGAGTGATAATCCTGATAATCTCACCTTCCGGCTTCTTACCGTGGGTATCATTATTCACTCTGGCCATGACACGGTCATTATTCATGGCACCGTTCAGCGAGCGGGGCGGAATAAAGACGTCCGGTCTTTCTCCTTTGTTATCGGGAATAACGAAGCCAAACCCTTTGCTGGTCAGCTGGAAACGACCTGTTACCAGACCCATTTTTTCCGGCAGACCATAGGTTTCAAACCTCGTCCTGACAATCTCTCCGTTAGCTTCCAGCGCCATCAGCTCCTGCCAGAATCTGGTTGCACTGCAATTTTCGTCGCAGATAGCTTCCAGTAGATCCTCGCCTGTCATGGGCGCATAGCTGCTGCCACGCATACACTCAAGTATTTTTTCCTTAATATTTTTAGTCTGCATTTTTACTCCTCAAGCATCATCTTGGACAGCGATTCTGCCAAAACAGTGCCATCCTTGCCAACTATCTGTCCCTGCATTTCCACCAGGCGACCCTTGCGCTTTATTTCTCTGCCGATGCAGAGTACTTCTTCACCGATTATCAGCGGCTTACGGTAACGAATTTCAATTTTTGCCGTATAGGCAGGTTTTCCTTCCTTACAGTACAAATAATTACCTGTCACTTCATCCAGAAGAACAGCCACCAGTCCTCCATGCATCCTGCCGGTATAGCTCTGGTGCTGCCTTTGCGGCGTAAAATAAGCCAGACATTTTTCTTCATCCAGCTCAAAGCGCATATGCAGACCGCCGGGATTATCCTTACCGCAGGCAAAACACCAGGTATATTCACTGTTATTTAATAATTCTTTATTCATCTTACTCACTTCTGAAAAATTCACTTATTTTTTGAAAAATATCTTCCCGTTCAACATCCAGCGTCATAATATGACCGCTGCGATGATACCAGACCAGTTCCTTACGGCTGCTGCCCAGATGTTCATATATATAAGAAGCACTGGAGGGCTTCACCGTATGCTCCACAGTAGATTGCATGATAAGACAAGGTATGGTTATCTGCGGCAATATTTCCTTTTTACACAGCTCAGTAAGAGCAAAAAGGCTGCTTAAAGGCTTGACCGGCATAACATTATAAGCCAGATTATATTTGTCTGCCGTAAAGTAATTACGTTTTTTCTTTTTCAGGTAATGGATAAAATACTTCAGTAACGGCAGTAACGGCGCACGCCAGTCCTGCACATAAACAGGTGCCGCTAAAAAAACAGCCTTAGCCACAGGCAGTCTTGCCGCTGCCACCATGGCCAGTAAACCTCCCATGGACAGCCCCGCTACCATGACCTTACTGCAGCATTTTTGCAGTCTGTAAAAGCCCTGTTCTACCTCATCGTACCAATCCTGCCACCGGACTTCATTAAGTGCCCATGGTTCCGTTCCATGACCCGGCAGCCGTACTCCCAGAACAGTATAGCCTTCACGCTGCAGATGTTCACCCAACAGTCGCATTTCTGCCGGAGTACCAGTATAACCGTGAATCAAAAGTACACCCTGTCCGTTTTCACCGGCAAGGGAAAATTCTTCTGCTCCTTCAATAACCTTCACGTGCAACCTCCATAATAAAATACATTTTTATTATATCATATAACCGGAAGACAGCACTATGTTCTTTTATGACCACATGTAACAAATTCGCAAACAGCACCTGCAAAAGTCCTGACATAAACAAAAACACCCGCATTTATGCGGGTGTTTTAAGTTTCTTATTTAAAGAAGTTCAGCAGGATACCGCCATGTACAGCCAGTACCGGAGCAAATACCAGAGCAACAATGGTCATCAGTTTGATGAGGATGTTCATTGCAGGTCCGGAAGTATCTTTGAACGGATCGCCTACGGTATCGCCGGTTACAGCTGCTTTGTGAGCTTCGCTGCCTTTACCGCCGTGTACACCGGATTCGATGTATTTCTTAGCGTTATCCCATGCGCCGCCTGCGTTTGCCATCAGGATAGCAACAAGTACGCCGGAGGACAGAGCGCCGCCAACCATACCACCCAGAGCTTCAGTACCGAACAGGAAGCCCATAGCGATAGGAGCAATAATTGCCAGAATGCCGGGCAGCATCATTTCGTGCAGTGCTGCTGCGGTGGAAATATCAACGCATTTACGATAGTCTGCGGTAGCTTTACCTTCCAGCAGGCCAGGAATTTCGCGGAATTGACGACGAACTTCTTCGATCATCTGGTAAGCAGCCTTACCAACAGATTCCATGGTCAGAGCGCCGAATACGAACGGCAGGGTTGCACCGATGAAGAGGCCAACCAGGGTTACAGGATTCAGCAGGTCAATAACTTTCAGGTTTACGGTATGAGCATAAGCAGAGAACAGTGCCAGTGCAGTCAGTGCAGCGGAACCGATTGCAAAACCTTTACCGATAGCAGCAGTGGTGTTACCAACGGAGTCAAGTTTATCAGTGATTTCACGAACTTCATGCGGCAGTTCGGACATTTCTGCGATACCGCCAGCGTTATCGGCAATAGGACCATAAGCGTCAACTGCAACGGTCAGACCGGTAGTGGACAGCATACCTACTGCAGCAAGTGCGATACCGAACAGACCCATACCCGGGTTGGTTGCACCGCCCATTACAAAGAAAGAGATAATTACGCCTACGCAGATAAAGAGCATGGGCCAGAAGGTAGAGTACATACCAACAGCAAGACCGGAGATAATGGTGGTTGCCGGGCCGGTTTCAGACTGTTGAGCAATCTTTTTAACACTGCCGTAATCAGCAGAAGTGTAGATTTCGGTAATTTTACCAATCAGCATGCCGACAATCAGACCTGCAGCAATAGCATAGAATGCATTGAGAGAACCGAACAGCTTGTCGGACAGATAAGCAGCAGCAGCAATTACGATAACGCCGCCAATGTAGGTGCCGCTGTTAAGAGCAGCCTGCGGGTTCTGAGATTTGCTGTTACGTGCAAACATAACACCGATGATGGAAGCAATGATACCGCATACAGCCAGCAGGAATACGAATTCAACGCCTTCGCCGCCGGGATATGCAACAGCACCAAGGGTCAGAGCGGAAATGATTGCACCAACATAGGATTCAAAAAGGTCAGCGCCCATACCAGCAACGTCGCCTACGTTATCGCCTACGTTATCGGCAATGGTAGCAGGGTTACGCGGGTCATCTTCAGGGATGCCTGCTTCAACCTTACCAACAAGGTCAGCACCAACGTCAGCAGCTTTGGTATAGATACCGCCGCCAACACGGGCAAACAATGCGATGGAGCTTGCGCCCAGACCGAAACCGGTAACGATATCGATGTTCTGGTCAAATACAAAATAAGCAATGGTAACGCCTGCAATACCCAGACCAACAACGCCCAGGCCCATTACAGCACCGCCGGAGAAGGCGATTTTCAGAGCTTCGCTCATGCCGTGACGTGCAGCTTCTGCAGTACGTACGTTAGCTTTGGTAGCAACAGTCATGCCAAGGTAGCCTGCGCAGATGGAGAACAGTGCGCCGCCGATGAAGCATACTGCGGTAGATACGGATAAGAACATGGAAATAATGATGGCAACTACTACGATGAATGCGGCAAGATACTTGTATTCTCTGTACAAGAACGCCATAGCGCCTTCATGGATATAACCGGAAATTTCTTTCATGCGGTCGTTACCGGCACTTGCCTTGCCGATTGCGCCGCTGAGCATCATAGCAACCGCCAGTGCTATAACGCCAACGATTAAGGATACTGTTAAATAACTACTCAAAACCTTAACCCCTTTCTTTTTTTATAAAATTTTTAAAAATTAAGAACGCATAAGCGCTCTTTTTAACATAATTCAGGCGTTCAGCTTTGCCAAAGCCAGAGTAATTACGGCAAAAGCGCAGCCAAGTATGATTGTGGCCTTCGCCATCAAGGTATCGAGGTCATTGCCTTTACCAAAAAAAGCACCGTCACTGCCGCCAAAAGTACCGCCTACACCGCCGCCTTTGCCGGACTGCAGCAATACTGCGCCAATGAGAGCTATACACACGATAAATTCAAGAACCATCAGAACAGTCTCAAGCACAGAACCTACCTCCTTACTCACTAATACCATAGTATTTTATCACACTTTATATAAGCTTACAACGAAATTTTTTAAAATAATTCACAATCTGACTTTTTAATTTTTTATTTACAAAATTCACAGCCGCTGCAATGAATCATACTCCGGTGAAGCTATATAACATCCGTTCCGGTCGATAATACCCCATTTCCCGCTTTCTTTGATAATAGCCGTATCCGGCTGCAGCGGGCCCGCTTCTTCAATATTTTCTTTCAGCAGTGCTCTTACTTCTCCGCTGCGGTCGATAATGCAGTAACGCCCCTTAGTATTGCGTACTACGGCAAATTCCCCGTAAAAAGGAGTAGCCTCCGTCCAGTAACGCCACATCACCTGTTTAAACTGTCTGTCCACATAATTCCACCGGCTTTGCGTAACCTTGACGGGAGCAAGTCCGTTGACAAAATTTTCTGCCGCATGGTACCCGCCTTTTGCCATGCCGCTGCCCAGCGTGTAAAATCCGCTGCCGTCTTCTGCCGTAACGACAACTATATTGCCGCTGTCCAAATCAGTTTCGCTTACGTCATCAAAAACAGGCGGCACCAGATAGCTGCCATTTAAAGCGCAATAGGCCGGTTTGTCATCAACCAAAGAAACCACCCTGTTATCAATGATTGCCGAGTTAAAATCATTTCTGGTAGGAATCAGCATCTGCCCCTTGCCATCGGTATAGCCGCGTTTTAACACTGTATCATAAACACTCTTGCCCACACCCGGAATGGTAGGTATTCCTGCCACCATAGTAAAAGCAGACTGCAAAATTCCGCCCAGCGACACATTATGCCGTGTACGGGTTATCTGATACATACCGTTATCAAGCTTTTTAAATGTTGCTGCCCTGATGGCAAACTGTTCCTGCCCGGAAGTATTAATAAAATGAAAGGCACCGTCATTTTTAAATACTGCCAGACCTTCCTCAAAGCCGCGTATATATCTGCCTTCCGGCGCAGGGCAGACATTTTGACCTGTTTTATCAATAAAACCCCGTTCAGCATCTTGAACGACAAAAGCCAGCCCGTCAGAAAAGGCGGCTGCCCTGACATATACAGGCTCCAGCTGCATCTTTCCCTGCATATCCATATAACCCCAGCCAGAGTCTGTCTTCACAGGCGCCAGATTTTCAGAAAATCTGCCTGCTTCTGCAAAAAACTGCTCGCTGCGCAGCTTCCTGTCCGCCGTATAATAACGAAATCCTTCCTCACTGCCGACAATATATCCGCCAGCGCCGTCATCGGCTACGTTGTCATAATCGCAGGGAATAACAGTACTGCCATCAGCTGCCAGTACCCCTTCTTTCCCGTCTTTGCGAACAAAGAATTTATCCTGTCCCGGTATTATTTTTTCATAAATACATGGCAGCAGCACCGTACCTGATTCATCCAAAATACCCCAGCCCCTGTCGCGTACCAGCCAGAACCCTTCCTTCAATTGGCGTACCCTTTTATACTGCAGCGGTACGATAATCTGCCCCTTGCAGTCACTGACTCCGGTCATACCATCTTTTTTCAGTAAGATTCCGTTATCATCCAGTCGCCTGATTCTGTCATATTCTATCGGCAGAATTATACTTCCTTTCCTGTCAAGAACACCAAACCTGCCGTTTTTTTCCGCAATAAACAGCTGCTCTTTGCTCAGCGTCTGTTCTTTCATTTGCTGCCAGGTCATATTTTGCTGATATCGCTCCATAACCTTATCAAACATGGGATGTTCAGCTGCCAATACTGCACTGCCGTTGCACAGGCAAAAAACTGCTGCGGCTGCTGCCGCAAAAGATTTTAGCTTCATTCTCTTTCCGCTCTCCTGAAGAAAAATAAAATAAGGGCAAAAGCCTGAGCCTTTGCCCTTTGATTATAACATTATTGAATATTATAGAAAACGTTTTTGCCGTTATATTTAGCAGCCTTGCCGAGATCTTCTTCGATACGCAGCAGCTGGTTGTATTTAGCCACACGGTCAGTACGTGCAGGAGCACCGGTCTTAATCTGTCCGGCATTAACAGCAACAGCGATATCTGCCAGAGTGGTATCTTCGGTTTCACCGCTGCGATGAGAAATGATGCAGGTATAGCCTGCGCGTTTAGCGGTTTCAATAGCATTGAAGGTTTCAGTCAGGGTACCAATCTGATTTACTTTAATCAAAATAGCATTGGCTACACCTTTTTCAATGCCGGCTTTCAGACGTTCTTCGTTGGTAACGAACAGATCGTCGCCTACCAGCTGAACTTTGCCGCCCAGTTTGTCGGTAAGTGCTTTCCAGCCTTCCCAGTCATCTTCTGCCAGACCGTCTTCAATGGAAATGATAGGATATTTTTCGCACAGAGCTGCCAGATAATCCACCATTTCAGCAGAAGTCTTAACAATGCCTTCGCCTGCCAGATTGTATTTACCGTCTTCGTACATTTCGCTGGAAGCAACGTCCAGAGCAATAACGATATCTTCACCCGGTTTGTAGCCTGCTTTTGCTACGGCTTCCAGAATTACTTCGATAGCTTCTTCATTGCATTTCAGGTCAGGAGCAAAACCGCCTTCATCGCCCAGTGCAGTGCTGAGACCTTTAGATTTCAGCAGAGCTTTCAGGTTATGATAAATTTCTGCATTCATGCGCAGAGCTTCCGCAAAGGATTTGGCGCCAACAGGCATAATCATGAATTCCTGAATATCAACATTGTTGTCTGCATGCTGACCACCGTTTAAGATATTCATCATCGGAACCGGCAGTTCTTTGGCAGCCACACCGCCCAGATACAGGTACAGCGGCAGGCCGACGGAAGCAGCTGCAGCTTTGGCAACTGCCATGGATACGCCCAGGATGGCATTGGCACCCAGTCTGCCTTTATTGGGAGTACCGTCAAGACGTACCAAAAGTTCGTCAATTTCAGTTTGGCGGGTAGCTTCCAGACCGATTATTGCCTCGGCAATAATGTCGTTGACATTGTCCACGGCCTTGGTCACGCCTTTGCCCAGATAACGTTCCTTATCACCGTCGCGGAGTTCAACAGCTTCATGTACGCCGGTAGATGCGCCGGAGGGAACGGCAGCACGGCCAACCGCACCGTCTTCCAGACATACCTCTACTTCAACAGTCGGATTGCCGCGGGAATCAAGAATCTCACGAGCATAAACTTCAGTAATCATTGCCATAATCTTAACACCTCAAATTTGTTATTTTTCCATCAGGCTGCTGCCGGTCATGGCAGCAGGCTTGTCAATATGCAAAAGCTCCAGCAGCGTCGGCGCAATGTCCGCCAAAATACCGCTGTGCAGTTTATGTTCTTCCTTGCTTACCAGGATAAAAGGCACCGGATTCGTAGTATGAGCAGTATGGGGCTGCCCGGTAACTTCATCCGTCATCTTTTCCAGATTGCCGTGATCGGCAGTAATGCAGACACTGCCGCCGAGTGCCAGTACTTTTTTGACAATGCGTCCTGCACATTCGTCCACAGTTTCCATGGCTTTAACAGCTGCCTGCAGCACGCCCGTATGCCCTACCATATCAGGATTGGCAAAATTCAGGATTACAACGTCAAATTTATCCTTATCCAGCTCTGTCAGCAGTGCTTCCGTAACCTCACGGGCACTCATTTCCGGCTGCAAATCGTAGGTAGCAACCTTTGGCGACGGAATCAGGATGCGTTCTTCATTTGCGTTAGGAGCTTCCACCCCGCCGTTAAAGAAGAAAGTTACATGAGCGTATTTCTCCGTTTCAGCAATGCGCAGCTGCTGCAAACCCTTCCTTGCCAGCACTTCTCCCAGTGTATCTTCATAGGACTGCGGCGGAAAAGCAACCGGAGCTGCAATAGTAACGTCATACTGGGTCATGCAGACAAAATTTACAGGAAGTAAGCCTTCCGGACGTTTGAAACCGTCAAATTCTGCTTCGCTCAGCGCCCTGGTCATCTGGCGGGCACGGTCAGGACGGAAGTTAAAGAAAACAATACCGTCACCAGCAGTAATTTTGCCGTCATTTTCACCTACGATAAAGGGGACCACAAACTCATCAGTCACTCCCTGAGCATAGGAGCTTTCCACGCCGCTGACTGCATTCTCGGCATGTTCGCCTTCACCCAATACCAAAGCACGGTATGCCTTTTCCGTACGCTCCCAGCGTTTATCGCGGTCCATAGCATAATAACGCCCGCTTACGGTAGCTATCTTACCTACACCAATCTGCTGCATAGCCTCCTGCAGCTGCTGCAGATAGGTAATTGCTGTCTGAGGCCCAACATCACGTCCGTCCAGAAAGGCATGTACATAAACCTTTTCCAAATCCTGCTGACGCGCCATTTCCAGCAGCGCAATCACATGCTCCAGATGGCTGTGCACACCACCGTCAGACAAAAGGCCCATTAAATGCAGTGCCTTGCCGGCAGCCTTTGTTTTAACCATGACATCGGTAAGAACAGGATTAGTAAAGAAATCGCCGTCTTTAACCGCCTTGGTAATACGGGTAAGCTCCTGATAAATAATACGTCCGGCACCAATATTCAGGTGCCCTACTTCAGAATTGCCCATCTGTCCGTCCGGCAAACCTACAGCATTGCCGCTGGCCTGCAGCGTAGTATGGGGATATTCTGCAAAAAATTTATCCAGATTGGGAGTTGCCGCCACAGCAGCAGCATTGCTGCTGCTGGCAGGCGCAATTCCCCAACCGTCAAGAATCATCAGTAAAACAGTTTTTTTTGCCATTTTCAGCCTCGCTAAAAACTGCGCACAATAGCAGCAAACTTGGCTGCGTCCAGGCTGGCACCGCCAACAAGTACGCCATCTATGCCGCTGATATTAAATTCAGCAGCATTTTCCGGAGTTACGCTGCCGCCATACAGGATGCGTACCTTTCTGGCAACCTCTTCGGAAAAGATGCGGGCAACTTTAGCACGAATCATGCGGCAAACTTCCAGCGCATCTTCAGCCGTTGCTGCTTTACCGGTACCGATAGCCCAAAGCGGTTCATAGGCAATAACCAAGTTTTCTGCATCTTCAGCAGAAACTACTTTGAGAGCACTTTGCAGCTGCATGCTGATTTTGCGTGCAGTCTTGCCTGCTTCACGTTCAGCCAGATTTTCGCCTACACAAAGTACAGGTTTCAGTCCGTTGCGATAAGCAGCAGTCATCTTGCGGGCAACATTTATTTCGTTGTCACCAAACATGGTGCGGCGCTCGCTGTGACCGATAATTACATACTCAGCGCAGATATCGGCAATCATTGCACCGGAAACAGCGCCCGTATAAGCACCGGCATCTTCCCAGTGCAGGTCCTGCGCACCATAACCGACATGCTTGCCGTCGATAGCGTCGGCAACACTTTCCAAAGCGGTAAAGGGAGGAAATACGACTACTTCATTTAAAGTACCGTTAGTTTCCATCACGATATCTTCTGCCAGCTCTACAGCTTCGTTAACATTTTTGTGCATCTTCCAGTTGCCGGCAATCATCTTGCGGCGCAGGTCGTCCAGCGCAGCTACGCCGGGCAGCACCTTGCCTTCCAGATATTCCAGAGAAGCGCCGCCGCCGGTAGAAATGTGGCTGATTTTATTGGCCAGCCCCAGTTTCTCAATAGCAGCAACGGAGTCACCACCGCCGACGATGCTGACAGCACGGTTTTTGGCAACTGCCTTGGCCACTGCTTCGGTACCCTTGCAGAAAGCGTCCATTTCAAATACGCCCATAGGTCCGTTCCAGACAATCATCTTAGCGTCTTTCAATGCTTCCGCATAAGCAGCACGGGTTTCTTCGCCAATATCAAGAGCCATATACTCCTGATTGAGGCTGTCTATTTTTTCAGTAACATATTTTGCATCAGCAGCAAAGGCTTCGGACATTACCAGATCAGTAGGCAGAAGCATATTTACTTTATTGGCTTTTGCCTTAGCCAGAAGCTCCTTAGCCAGTTCCATCTTATCTTCTTCTACCAGAGATTTACCAACTTTGTAGCCCTGCGCAGCCAGGAAGGTATTGGCCATACCACCGCCGATAAGCAGAGTATCTACCTTATCCAGCAGGTTTTCAATAACACCGATTTTATCGGAAACCTTGGCACCGCCGATGATGGCTGCAAAAGGATGCAACGGTTCAGTAACGGCACGGCCGACAAACTTGATTTCCTTTTCCAGCAGGAAGCCTGCTGCTGCAGGCAGGAAATGAGTTACGCCTTCCACAGAAGCATGGGCTCTGTGAGAAACGCCGAAACCGTCATTGATATATAAATCTGCCAGAGAAGCCAGTTTTTCGGCAAATTCAAGATTATTCTTTTCCTCTTCCTTATGGAAGCGGAGATTTTCCAGCAGCAGCACCTGCCCTGCTTTAAGAGCTTTAGCGGCAGCTTTGGCTTCCTTGCCCACACAGTCAGGAGCAAAGGCAACCTTCTGACCCAGCAGCTTGCTTAAATGTTCAGCAACCGGAGCCAGAGAATATTTCATGTTTACTTCTCCCTTGGGACGTCCCAAGTGAGCCATCAGGATAACAGCTGCTTTGTTTTCCAGCAGGTATCTGATGGTATCTAAAGAAGCGCGAATCCTGGTATCGTCGGAAATATTGCCGTTATCGTCAAAAGGAACATTAAAGTCCACACGTACCAGCACTTTTTTGCCGGCAACCTCAAGATCGCGAATACTTTTTTTGTCCATTAAATTTTACCCCTATCTTACAGGCCTTTTTTAGCAATATAGCAAGCCAGATCTACAACACGGTTGGAATAGCCCCATTCATTGTCATACCAGCTGACAACTTTAGCCATACGCGGGCCAACCATCATGGTGGACAGACCGTCAACAATGGAGCTCAGCGGGCAGCCGTTGTAATCGCGGGAAACCAGCGGCAGTTCATTGTAGCCCATGATGCCTTTCAGTTTGCCTTCAGCTGCTTCTTTCAGCGCCGCATTGATTTCTTCTGCAGTGGTATCGGTTTTCAGCAGTACGGTCAGGTCGGTAATGGAAACGTTCGGAGTAGGAACGCGCATGGCAAAACCGTTCAGTTTGCCTTTCAGTTCCGGCAGTACCAGGGCAACAGCTTTAGCGGCACCGGTAGTAGTCGGAATGATGGAGCATGCTGCAGCACGAGCACGGCGCAGGTCTTTATGCGGCAGATCCAGGATGCGCTGGTCATTGGTATAGGAGTGAACAGTGGTCATCAGGCCGCTTTCGATACCGAATTTTTCCAGCAGTACTTTGGTAAACGGAGCCAGGCAGTTAGTGGTGCAGGAAGCATTGGAAATAATGTTATGCTGTGCAGGATCGTATTTTTCTTCGTTAACACCCATAACGATGGTAATATCTTCCTGTTTTGCCGGTGCGGAAATAATAACTTTCTTAGCACCTGCATCCAGATGAGCTTTGGCTTTCGGACCTTCGGTGAAACGACCGGTAGATTCAACAACGATTTCTACACCCAGTTCACCCCAGGGCAGTTTTGCCGGATCGGTCTGAGCCAGAACTTTTACTTTATGGCCGTCAACTACGATGTAATCGCCGTCAACAGTTACTTCATGGGGAAAAGTACCATGTACGGAATCATATTTCAGCAGATGTGCTAAAGTTGCAGCATCGGTCAGATCGTTTACAGCAATAACCTCAACTTCGGGATTGGAGAAAGCCACACGGAAAACTTCGCGGCCGATACGGCCAAAACCATTGATACCAATTTTTGTCATAGTAATTCCTCCTTAAATGTACACTGAATATATTTTGATATTTTTGGCACTAAAGTGCTTATTAAGCTTTTACTGACGACATCCTGATAATTTCTCTGGCTGCCGCCTCATCGGTAATAAGGATATCCTGCCGGGAAGCGCGGATAACGGAAAGAATTGCTGCTGCCTTGGAACGTCCGCCTGCAACACCGATAATGGTACCGATATGCTGCAGGTCCTGCAGCATCAGACCGGCGTTATTGGTCATAAAGACCTGCCTGCCATCCAGCGCGCAGTACTGACCAAAGGCCTCGCCTACAGCGCCGTCTGCTTCCAGCCTGCTGATAACCTCAGGCGGCAGCCGTCTGTGCCGGGCCATAATATTTGCCCTGCCGACGCCGTGCACCAGAATATCTGCCCGCTTGATAATATCCACTACGGAACGTACACCGATATCTTCGCGCAGGATGCTGTTTAAGATTTCCTCGCTGACGCTGTCGGGAACATACAGCTGCCGGTAAGCAGCTCCCATCCGCTGGGCCAGAACTGTGGCAATGGTATTGGCCTGCAGCTCCACATTATCGCCTAACCCGCCGCGGGCCGGAACAACCATCGTATCCGGCTGGCTGCCGGTAATGTTGGCCGCCATAGCCGCCATGGTCGTACCACCGCTGACAGCAACGATATGCCTGCCGCCGTCACTCAGCAGCTTGATCAGGATGCGAGCCGCAGTGCGTCCGATTTCCCGCTTGACAATATCTTCCTGGTCGGAATCCCCCGGAATAATTACTACCCGCCCAATATGCAGCGTTTCGCTGAGAGTATTTTCCAGAAAGGAAATATCCTGCAGTTTACGCACATAATCAGCCAGCTCAGTCAGAATATTCATTCCCTCATCGGTTACCGACATACCAGCCGCAGAAAAAGCCAGCAGACCGCTTTTTTTAAGAAAGTCCACCTGCGAACGCAAAACGCGCTCACTCAACCCCAGCCTTGCAGCCAGGGCTCTGCGCCCGATAGGATATTCATGGCTGACCTGCCGCAGGATTTGATATCTCTGCACCAGCAGGTCGGTTAATTCCGGCACTATTTTCTTCTGCAAATTGATAATGCTGTCCATAATAATCCTTCATATTTCAGTATGAAATTTACTGTCCCTCGTGGTACTTTTTGTGTCCCACACATTCTGCTAAGTTTTCTGAAATATTCCTTTCTCATTTTAGCATAATCTACTTGATAAATAAAGTACTCTAAATAGAAAAACAGCAAATAAAGCTTCTGCTTTGCACAACTTTCGCGGCCCAAAGAAAAAGCCTGCACCAAAAATAATGGGCAGGCCTCTTTCATTTTATCTGTTAGTAATTTTTTCCGGATACATATCGTGCTCGAATAACCGCTTGCGCGCCATTTCTTCCCACTGAGTTCCGGCCCTGCCATAATTGGCGTAGGGGTCAATGGAAATACCTCCGCGCGGCAAAAATTTGCCCCAGACTTCAATATATTTAGGCTGCAGCAGTTCTATCAGATCCTGCATTATCCTGTTCACACAGTCCTCGTGAAATTCGCCAAAGTTTCTGTAACTGAACAGATACAGTTTTAAAGACTTGCTTTCCACCAGCTTTTTGTCAGGAATATAGGCAATATAAATAGCGGCAAAATCAGGCTGGCCCGTCATCGGACACAGGCTGGTAAACTCCGGGCAGTTAAATTTAACAAAATAGTCATTGTCAGGATGCTTGTTGTCGAAAGCTTCCAGCACCTCAGGCGCATAATTTTGCGGATATTTGCTCTGCTGATTGCCCAGCAGGCTCAAGCCAGGTATTTTACTCATGGCAATGCTCCTCCCTTATTTTCGCTAACGGGTCAACGCAGCCGTTGAGCCTGAAAGCCTTTTCTCTGTCAATGCAGGTGCCACACCTGCCACAGGCGCAGTCCTGTCCTTCATAACAGCTCCAGGTCAGTTCATAGGGCACGTTCAGTTCCAACCCTTTGCGGACGATGTCCTTTTTATGCAGGCTGACAAAAGGAGCCTCAATACGCACCTGCTTGCCGCTACCCAGATAGATGGCCTGATTCATAGCTTCGTTAAATTCCTTGCTGCAGTCAGGATAAGCGTCGCCTGCAGCATCGTCGCTGTGAGCACCATACAAAACAGTCTCACACTGCTTACTGATAGCAATGCTGGCAGCCGTTGCCAGAAACAGTCCGTTGCGGAAGGGTACATAGGTAGAAATAACAGCTTCCTGCCTGTTTTGCAGCTGCTCCTGATAAGCTCCATGTGGTACTTCCTCAGTAGAATGACTGAGCAGCGAGCAATTACTGTAAATGAAAATCTTCGCCAGGTCTATTTCCAGCAGTTCAACCTCATAATAGGAAGCAATCTTTCTTGCTGCTTCCAGCTCCTTAACATGTTTCTGCCCGTAAGAGGCCATTAAGGCACAAACATTTTCTTTACCATATTCATTAACGGCCATGGCAAGACAGGTAGAACTGTCCACGCCGCCGCTCAATAAAACCAATACTTTCATAGCTTTTCCTTTCATAATCTGCTGTAAAGCCTGTTTTGCAGCAGGTAATTATCCTTAAACGCACCTAAAAAAGCAGAAGTCTCCGTAAAACTTCCCGTCTTGGCAATGCCGCGCGCCGTCATACAGCTATGCTTGCCCTTTATCAGCACGGCAATATCTTCCGAGCCGGTAATCTTACGCATAATATAGGCAATATCGCGGCCTATCTTTTCCTGCAGCTGCAATCTTTTACCCACTAAATCACAAATGCGGGCAATCTTACTGAGTCCCAGTACCTTTCCCTGCGGTATATAGGCAACGGTAACAGTCATATCATACATCAGCGCCAGATGATGCTCACAGCAGCTGAAAATCTCGATATCCCTGACCACTACCATATCCTCTGAAACTGCCTGAGTGTCCAGAGCAAAGCTTTTATCATACATGGCAGCAATTTCATCGTTAGTATAATTCATACCGGCAAAAATTTCTTCATACATACGGGCAACCCGCTGCGGTGTTTCCCGCAGACCTTCCCTGTCAGGATCGTCGCCCAGAGCTATCAGCAGATCCCTGATATGTTTTTCAATCGCTTCTTTATCAATCATCATACACCTCTCTGCTGGGGGTCCCAGATTATCTTATGCAGCTGCAGCTGCAAAATGACCCCGTTGAGCTTATACTGCTTCATAAAATCCACCATCACCTGCGGATCAATGGCACCGAACACAGGACTTAAATATACGGCGCATTTTTCCGTAAGCTTAAAAGCTGTAATTATTTCTCTGGCCCGCTGCAAATCATTTGAGCTGCCGGCAACAAATTTTACCGTATCCTGCGGTTTCAGATATTTAAAATTATCCGTATCCATATAGCTTTCCATACCGCTTCCCGGCAGCTTGTAATCCAGTGTAAAAGCAGGCGGATTCTCCAGCCGGCTAAATTCCGCAATGCTGATACTGCCATTAGTTTCTATTTCTACACTTAAAGTATGGTCTGCTGCCAGCAGTTCCAATAATTTGCCTATATCTGCCTGCAGCAAAGGTTCTCCTCCCGTCAGTGTAACATTTCTGATACCGCTGCTTTTAATGCGTTCATAAATCTCCTCAGCCGACATCTCTCTGCACGCGGCAGTATCGGTGCTGGCCCAGCTGGTATCGCAGTAGCTGCATTGCAGATTGCATTTCGCAAATCTGATAAAAACAGCCAGCTGTCCTGCCTTGCTACCTTCGCCGTTAATACTTTCAAATATTTCTGCAACCTTATACCTGCTCATTGCTCAACCTCACTGTAGGCAGCACAGTTGTTAGGTGTTTCAAAAACTGTTACCCGCTGCACCGGCAGCTGTTTATGCGCCAGATAATCATAAAAATGTCTGGCAAAGTTTTCCGCTGTCGGACGAAAGGCAACTTCAATAATCTTAAAACCCTCTTCCTGTAAAGCACTGAAAGTACGCTTCTGTAAAGTATGCTGCTCAATAATTAATGCATGGTCAAAATAATCCGTCATCTTCTGCACTTCTTTTTTCAAATCGCCAAAATCCATCACCATGCCTCGCAGCTGGCCTGTCGATGTAAGCTGGCTGCTGCCGGCTTCAACCCTGACCATCCAGCGGTGTCCATGAATATTGCTGCACTTGCCGTTATAGCCGGCTAAAAAATGCGCACTGTCGAAACTTGCTTCTGTCGTCAATGTATACATGCTTACTCCTCTCTGAAAATAAAAAAACTCAAAAGGGCAGTCTGTACCCTTTTGAGTATAATAAATACAGTTAAATTAAGCCCTAGTTTTGTTTAAAGACAGGATGGTACAAACGAACTGTCTGTTATATAGTTTTAGATGACCGTATCTGATTATAAAGAAAAACTTTGTATTTGTCCAGTAAAAACTGCTTAAACAATAGCCTTGTCCGGTTTTACAAAGAGCCAGGCAACAGCACCGGCTACACCTGTTACAGCAGTAGCAACCATAGCAGCCTGCCAGCCGTAAGTTGTAGCTATCCAGGCGGTAACGGTAGGAGCAAGCACGCCGCCCACATTACCCCAAAAATTCATCCAGCCGGAAACGGAACCGGCAAACTGGCCGCCCATGGTAATAACGCTGGACCAGGAAGCACTCATGGTCAGACCCAGGGAGCCAAGAGCCACAGAAAGCCAGAAGACATTCATCATCGGGTCAGATGTATTGGTTGCAATAAACAGCGTGCAGGCGCACAGCAGGATACCAGCTGCACCGGTACCGGTCTTAACCAGATTCTGTGAAAAGCCTGCCGCAATAGCCTTATCGGAAAAATAGCCGCATAAGAATACTACTGCCATCAAAGAAAGCCAGGGAGCTGCAGCCCAGATGCCCATCTTAGCCAGGGAAAAACCGTGTACTTCCATCAGGTACATAGGCAGCCAGGCCAAAAATACGTACATAATATAGTCAGTAATCAAAAACTGTAAGCCTAAAGCCCAGAACTGACTGGATTGCAGCAGGCGACCCCAGGGAGCAACCTTCTTTTCTGTTGTTTCCACACGGCCTTCGTTAATATGTGCCAGCTCCTGCTCATTAACATAAGGACTTTGAGCCGGATTATCGGGAACAAATTTAAACCAGATAACAGCAAGAATAATGCCTACGGCACCAAACAGCCAGAAAACTGCTTTCCAGCCCAAAGCTGCCATTAAAGCAACAGTTACAGCCGGACCAACAACAGGGCCCAGAAAACAGCCATTTAAAATAAAAGAACTGGCATTGCCTTTTTCACCCTTGTTAAACCATTTATGTACAGCAATAGCAGCAGCCGGATAAATTGGCCCTTCGCCGATACCAAACATCAAACGCACGGCAGCAAAGGAAAATTTTCCGCTGGCAACAGCAGTCAGCGCAGTAAATACGGACCACCAGGCAACAGCAAGCGCGCCTGTTATCTTATGGCCAAATCTTTCCGCCATCATACCGCCAGGTACCTGAATAAGGGCATAACCGGCAAAAAAGAAAGACTGAATAAGGCCCATATCAATCTTGGTAAAACCAAACTCCTGCATAATTACCGGGGTAGCTACCGACAAATTAACCCTGTCCATATAAGAAACGAAACTGATGGCAAAAATCAGCCAGGCTACCTTCCATCTAAAATTACTCATTTTCATTCCTAAAACATCCCCTCACATAAAATTCCTACTCCTTATTTTTTAATACCGAGTAAGCAAAATTTTACTATCTTTCTGTAAAGAGGTCAAGATATTTGAACTAATTTATACAAATTTGTAATTTTAGTAAAAATCATGCCTTTATTTTGTTCAAAACTTTACTATTCTGCGGCAAATGACCAAACAGGTGCAGTACAATACAGTGCCATAACGACAAAAAAAAGAACAGCACCTGTTTTACAGGTGCTGTTCTTCTTTCAACCGGCAGCTTTCTATCCTCCCAGGCCGCTTCCAGCCAAGTACTTTCGACGTTTAAGGGCTTAACTACTGTGTTCGGGATGGGAACAGGTGGATCCCCTTAGCCATCACCACCGGATTTTTCTCTTGAGGTTGTACCCTCAAAACTTCTCAGAAGAAATTTTTTCGCTTTCTTAAGT